>NZ_DASSWQ010000026.1:0-32871 GCF_035704835.1 Marivirga sp.
CATAAGGGAGGTCATTCCAGTTGGTAAACCTTATTGCTGGTAGGTTGCTCCTCAGCAGAGCCTACTTCCTCTTCAGATTTACATTCCCAATTTAATACAATATTTGGATAAAAATCACCAACTATTTTTGGCATCATTACCCAAAAAATCGATCTCCCAGTCAAACTAAGTTTTCGATTTAGCAAAACTTTAGCGAATAATCTTGATTAGCGGAGTAAAATTCGACCTGCCGATATATTGGGTCTTTGCTCTTAAGCAAGAGATTATCGAAATCTCATAACACCAGCTCTATTTGATAATTGCTTTGCAGTAAAGTATTTGACTCAACCTTCAGAAATTGCTTCATACCAAATAATTTCCTTTTAAGAAAATCTAAGTGTTCCTTTTGTTCGGTTTTGAAGCTTTCAATTGTTCATATTCGAACACATCCGAATTTAAATCTTCCTTAAAACACCTTCCAAACCCAAATTAAGCCTTTTACACAATATGGCACATTCCGTGCATCTAGAATTGGCATGAACGCATCTATTAACTAAAGAACAGAAAATGCAAACGCTCCAAACCATGAAAACTATTGTAACTCTTCTAACCCTAACCTTGTTTTTAACAGGATTTGCCCAGGCGCAAAATGGAACCGTAAAAGGTCTCTTAAAGGACAATCAAACAACGCCTATTCCCTACAGCAATGTAGTGGTTTATCAATCTTCGGATTCAAGTTTAGTAACTGGAAATATCACCGATACCGAAGGTAATTTCACTATCAAACTGGAATATGGTGAATACTACCTGAAAATTTCGGCAGTGGGATTTGAAACCTATCTTTCCAAACCAATTTCGATAAATGCAAATACTCCGACCGCTGATTTTAGTACTATTACTTTGCAGGAAGATGTGCAAGTTATGGATGCTGTTGAAGTAAAAGCCATGCGCCCACATGTGATTGTGGAAGCTGATAAAATGGTTGTAACGGTAGAAGGAACAGCTATGGCGGCTGGAGCAACGGCTTATGAAGTGTTAGAAAAATCACCTGGTGTGTTTGTAGACCAAGATGGAAATATTCAGCTGAATGGAAAATCAGGCGTGCAAGTAATGATAGATGGTCGTAGATCCTATTTATCTGCTACTGACCTTCAAAATATGCTTCAGGCTATGTCGGCAGACAACATCAAAAATATTGAACTCATTAATAATCCCTCAGCTAAATATGATGCCGAAGGAAATGCAGGTATTATCAATATCACTTTGAAGAAAAACAACATCCAAGGTATGAATGGTAGCCTAAATGCAGGATATCGATATAATGAAATGCAAAATTATAATACAGGACTGCAACTAAACCATAAAAAAGGTGCCTGGAATTCTTTCGTAAATGCTGATTTATCGCAAAGAGGTAGAATTAGAGATGCGGGATTCTACAGAGAAATCACCCAAACCAATGGTACTCAAACCAACCTGGATCAAAATGGAAAAGAGTATGTAAACAGACTGATTCCTTCTTTAAGAGTTGGAACGGATTACGACATCAATGATATGCAATCAGTGGGAGTAATGCTGAATTTTTACGGTCAGGATGTTTACCATGATTTCATTTTAGACACCGATTTAGCTCAGGGAGAAGATGAATTTATGATTAATTCTGACAATCAAATTGACTATCAATTTCTAAACACTCAAGCCAATTTGCACTATGTACATAAGTTAGATACAAACGGAACTCAAATTACCACAGATTTAAATTATGTAAAATTATTCAATCAGGGTGGAGCTTCATTTACAAATAGTTATTTTCAAGAAGGCAATTCTGAGCCCTATTCAGTTGAAAAACTGGAAAACGAAAATCCATTCGCTTATGATATTTATTCCGCACAAGTAGATTTTGAAGGAAAGCTCATGGATAATATTAAAATGGAAGCTGGATTAAAAGCGAGCCATGTTGTGATGGACAATGAAATCAATTTTTATGAAATAGAAGACAATCAACGTATTTTGGACCCCAACAGAACTAATCATTTTGTTTATACTGAGCAGATATTTGCAGCTTACACTAGTTTAGCCGGGAATATTAA
Organism: Marivirga sp.; assembly: GCF_035704835.1. Taxonomy (GTDB): domain Bacteria; phylum Bacteroidota; class Bacteroidia; order Cytophagales; family Cyclobacteriaceae; genus Marivirga. The sequence goes on from NZ_DASSWQ010000026.1 coordinate 2,067, forward strand.
CAAGAAAATTTCTTATAAAGCAGGGTTAAGAGCCGAACAAACGTACTCCGAAGGTGAATCCATTACATTAAACACAGTAAATGAAAGAGATTATTTTAAACTTTTTCCTAGCTTTTTTCTACAGCATAATATTTCAGAAGCTTATCAAGTAAATTATAATTATAGTAGGAGAATTGACAGACCGAATTACAGTAATTTGAATCCATTTGTAATGTATTTGGATCCTTACACTTGGGCACAAGGAAACCCATATTTGAGACCACAATTAACACATTCTATGTCAGTTACTCAGACTATCTTAGGGCAATACAATTTAGTACTAGATTATGGGTTAACCAGTAATTTTATTGCAGAAGTACCGATACAGAATCCTGAAGATGGAACAACAGTCTTCATGCAGCAAAATATTGATGACCAAATCAATTACAGTGCAACGGCCATTATTCCCGCTCAACCTTTTAAATGGTGGTCAATTAATGGGAATTTATCGGTTTTTCATCAGGAATTTACCACCTACTTAAATGGAAATCAAGTAGAAAATAATGCAACTTCTGCTTTTGCAAGAGCAGGAAATACTTTCATTCTTCCAAATGAGTTTAAGCTAGAACTAAATGCAGATTACAGGTCGAATACTGTTTGGGGAGTTTACAGAATTGGAGCTCAATGGGGCATTGATTTTGCCGTAAATAAAAGCTTCTTGAATAAAAAGCTTGATGCTTCTTTGAACATCACCGATATATTTAGAACCAGAAAATTTGTAGGTAACTCTAATTTCAACGGAAATATTAATGAGATAAGCCAGTATTTTGGGCAGCAAAGCATCGGCTTTTCTTTGAGATACAGATTTAGCAAAGGCGAAGAATTCAAAGCAAAACAACGAAACACCAATTTGGATGAATTGAATAGAGCCGGAGGATAATTAAAGTTTAGGTTAAGAATATCCGGAAAACGACAGTCTTTCATAGCTGTCGTTTTTTTTTATTATTGTTTGAAGGAATGAGTAAATTTAGAATAGCAAATACTTTATGAGGAGTAAAATCATAAAGGGTAAACCAAAATATATTATCACTCTGATTCTATTCGGAGCTTCATGCCACCACAAGGTCCACCATGGCTTAAAATATCCTAATAAAAGCGGTATCCCGAAGCAAATCAAAACAATATTAATATAATACAACTACTCGTCCTGTTAAAACCAAAGAATATCGAAAATCAATCTCTCTATTCAGTAAAGTTACATTTTTCTCGGATATTTGCACAAACAAACTTTTTAAGATGATTACAATTGCAAAAAACGAGCAATATTCTTTAATGGTGGACATCACCAAAAATAGAGCTTTTTTAAAAATTAATGGTTTCTGGAGAAATAAAGAAGACATTCCTGGTTATTTACAAGATTGGGATGAGGCCTTGAATAAACTAACTAAAGGATTTACCCTTTTAACAGATGCAACTGAAATGGTTATCCACCCTGGAGATGTTCGAGATGTACATTCAAAAGCGCAACAAAAAATAGTAAGTGCAGGTGTGAAAAAAGTAGCCGAATTGCATAGATCTGGAGTTGCAGGTGTACAATTAGATAGTGTTTCGAATGAAAGTGGTATGCCAAAACAAAAATTCGATAATAAGGAAAAAGCTTTACAATGGCTTGATAATTAAAGCCGCAGTAAGAACTCGAAATAATTTCTTCGAGTTCTTACTTCTTATTTCCAACTACTATTTTTCAGCCAATTCAAAGCCAAAGCGTTGATTAAAACCTGCTATTCCTTGCAAGCCACCAGAATGGATGATTAAAATATGGTCATCTGATGAAATTTTATCTTTCTTCCACTCCATTAATAATCCATACATCATTTTACCAGTATATATGGGGTCTAATGGTATTCCTGTTTTTTCATGAAATTCCATCATAAAATCAACTAACTCCTCTTTCCATTTAGCATAGCCGCCAAAATGATATTGAGTAAGCAATTGCCAATTAGAGTTCTCATTTGCAATTAAACTTTTGACCTCATCCTGTACCCAATCACCTTTTAAAACAGAAAAACCAAGTACCTTTTGATGAGCTGCTTTTCCGTTAATTAGACCAGCTAATGTGCCACCAGTACCAAAACAAGCTGCTATTAAATTGTAATGCTTCGGAATATAATCATGGATTTCTAGGGTTCCTTTTATCGCTAGGTCATTGGTTCCTCCTTCTGGAATTATATAAGGATTTTGAAATTCAGCTTTCAACTTATCCAGAAATTCATCTGAGTCTTTAATTCTATATTCTTCCCTGCTTATAAAGTGAAGTTCCATTCCATGGCGCTGTGCCAATTCTAAAGTAGGGTTTGTAACTTTTTCTCCCCTAATGATACCAATTGATTTAAATCCTGAAGATTTGGCTAAAATTGCAGTTGCGACTATATGATTTGAAAAGGCACCGCCAAAAGTTAATAAAGTATCATACCCATTTTTTGAAGCTTCAATGAAATTATATTTCAATTTGAAAAATTTGTTTCCTGAAGCCCCCTCATGGATTTTATCTAATCTTAAGACATCAAATATCAACCCGCCAAATTCCACTCTTTGAATAGGAACATCTTGAGGACTAAATATATTTTCAATCGACATGAAGCAAAATTATAGCTAATTAATTAACTTTATTCAGCTAATCAGAAAATTATTGGCATTAATTAGAGATTTATGAAAAAGATTCAATTTTCTTTAATCGTACTTACGTTTGCTTGCACTGCATGCATGCGTTCTGTATCAATTAATACCCTACGGCCCGCAGATATTCACATTCCTAATGAGGTACAATCTATTGTGCTAGTTGATAGAACCGCTTATGAGAAAGATGCTATCGGAATAGTAGAAGGAATACTAACTGGAGAGGGCATAAATGAAGACCAGGATGGTATAATGGCGATGTTTTCTAGCTTAAAAAATAGTTTGGACATTTCTCCCAGATTTAATGTGGTGATGGCAAGCGAAAAAATTAAAAGGGCAAACTATTCTGGGTTCATTTCCTGATCCGCTAAACTGGAGACAAGTCGACCAATTAACCCGAAAATACAATACGGATGCCCTTTTGGCGATTGAAATTTTTGATAGCAACTTCATTATCACGAATGGAAAGCGCAAAAATACCCGAACGGTAGAGGATGAAGATGGAAATAAAATCGAGGAAGAATATACTGAGTTTTTTGCAGAAGGAATTGGCAATACTAGAATCGGTATTCGATTATACGATAGCAAAAATAGAACGGTAATTGATCAAGATATTTACACTGAAAATAAAACCTGGGAGGCTTCTGCTACAAATTTAAAAGATGCCTTGGCAAAACTTGTCAACAAATCGCAAGCCACAAAATTCTTGGCCCAATCTGTTGGAAATACCTATGCAGGAAAAATCGCTCCAATGCCAGTCAGAATTTCAAGAAGCTATTTCGCTAAGCCTAAAAAGAATATTTATTTGAGTAAAGGAGCCAGACAGGCCAGTGTAAATCAATGGGAATCTGCTATAAATACATGGGAAAATGGGTTGCAATCAACTTCCAGTTCTAAAGTTGCTGGTAGATTAGCATATAATATTGCTGTTGGATATGAAATAATCGGAGATTTATATTTAGCTCATGAATGGGCAGGGAAAGCATTTGTAAACTATGGAGAAAAAAAGGCAAGAAGTTATGCTTCTACCCTTAATAATAGGATGGTAACTGAAGAAATTCTTAACGAACAATTACGATTGCCAAATGTTACTAAAGAAGATAATCAAAAAGAAAAACCAGAAAACAAACCTGTATTTAAGCTAAATGTTAAAGGAAATTAAATGTTACAACTGTTCATTATTGTACAATTTAAACTTTATACCTTTGATGACTTTTAAATATAAAGATAAGAGCAGTATTTAACCATAAGTATCTGCCTACTTATTTTATCAAAACATCAACCAGCCCTTACATTTTTTAAAGTTACAATAGGTTTTTATATGTCTTCAGAAACAGAAAAAGCTGTACTATACTTTGATTTACACTTTAAGTTAGTAAACAGTTCAGATGAAATTATTCAGTTTTTAGAACAATTCAAAGTTGCTACAACAACGCAATCTGAATTTACTGGAAATATTGAATTTCAATCTCTCTCAGATATTTTACGACAAAATAAGCATATCGCTGGCTTGGAAAGTGGATTCGAAAAAGAGCTGGAAAGCATGTTTGGTGAAATCAAACTTGAGATTTGTAGAAGATTGAAAACTATGATAGCTTTCGAAATTTACTTCAATATTTTAAAAGAAGACTGGAAGAAAATTAAAGTTTTAAATTCTGTACTTATCGATTTAAAAGAACAAGGGATTTTTTTTATGATAAATCAATTACTTAAACAACATGATATAAGTTTAGGAAAGAGAATTGATTTTGAAGAAAAGTTTAAACCTTTTTCACCAAAATTAAATGCTACAAATGCCAAAAACCATACTAAAATGGTTTTAAAAGCCGATAAGCAGAAAAATTTAAAGGATTTTCATGTGGGCTTAAATCTAATAGAGATCGAACGGATCTTCTTGAAAACAAAAGAGAAAAATGTAGAAATTGCGGCCAGTGAATTACCAGAAGAGATTATTTACGAAAAAATTATACCTAAAATAATTGATGGTTATTCTCTGGAATATAACTTAAAGACTCAACCAGATTCTTATTTTAAAGAAGCCTTTAACATTGAGAATTATACATTAATGAACCTTTAGTTTCCTTCGTTTAAAGAGATTTCATCTTTCTTCAATTTATTAACAATTAAGCTACTAGCTCCAATTATAGGAGCAGATTGATTTTGTAACTGTGAAGAAATCACTTTTACTTTTCCTTTAAAGACTGGCATTAAATTCAATTCCAGATGTTCCTTTACAGGATTGAAAATTAAATCTCCTGCTTGTGATAATCCTCCAAAAATAAAAATCGCTTCTGGATCTGTATGAATAACTGTATCAGCTAGTTTGGTTCCCAGAATTCTTCCCGTGTATTCAAAAGCTTGCTTTGCAATGATGTCTCCTTTCAAAGCATATTTAGTTATCATTTCAGGACTTAACTCATCAAAACTTACTGACCTTAAAGGACTTTCTTCCGTGTAATCGGCTAACAATTTATAAATAGTTCTTTTAATTCCAGTAGCTGAAACATAAGTTTCTAAACAACCCCGCTTTCCGCATCCGCAGAATCTACCATTTCCATAGGTAACGGTAGTGTGTCCTAATTCACCTGCGAAACCATTTGCTCCATTTACTAACTCACCATTACACACAATTCCAGCTCCTAAGCCAGTACCTAGCGTAATAACAATGAAATCCTTCATATTCTTGGCACCGCCAAAAATCATCTCCCCGACAGCCGCTGCATTTGCATCGTTAGTGACTACTACCGGAACACCGAATTCATCTTCAAGCGTTTTTGCTAATGGTAAAATTCCTTTCCATCTTAAATTGGGCGCGTGTTCAATAGTTCCTTTATGATAATTTGCATTAGGCGCACCTACTCCAATACCAATCAATTCGTGCCGCTCAGGGTCAAGGCCCTTACGAATTTCATTGGAAAGTAAAAGTATATAATTTGCGAAAATTTCTTCCGTTTGAGTTGGAATTGCACCTTGATATAAAACTTTCCCTTCTAAAGTTACGATTCCAAATTTAGTACCCGTGCCACCTATATCAATCCCAATGCTAACTTTCATACTGCTCTCTATTTAAAATTGCTCAATTCGCAATATCTGTTTTGTAATGTTTTTTAATTAAATAACCCACAAGCAAATCAATAGGCTCTTCCACAAAAATTCCTTTTATCAATTTATATTCCTCTACTACTTCAGTAACAATATCTTCAAAAAAGTAGGGTACAGAACCTACAAAATGAACCGGAAGATTTTCATAATTTTTAATACTACAGATATAAATTTCTACAAATTCCGCTATACTACTCTTTACCATTTCATGAAGATAAGCATTGTCAATTCTCTCCTTAATAAACTGACTAAAACTACTTAAATAAACATTTGCATATGGTTTTATGTAAACGCTTAGTAAAATTTCTTCTTTATTTAGCTGGAAATCTCGCTCTAAATCTCTTGAAATATCCTCGGGTAGTTGTCTCTTTAAATATTTACTTAACAGTTTTTTCCCAAAATGACTTCTGCTTCCTTCATCTCCAAGAATAAAATCCATTCCGCTTACTTCCTGACGAACAATATCGCCATCAAAATGACAAGCATTAGAACCCGTCCCCATAAGTGCAGTGATAGAAGGCTCTCCATCAAAAGTTGCAAAAGCAGCTGCTACTATATCCTCTTTAACATAAAGATGTGATTTATTGAATACTTTTGAAAGTCCTCTTTCCACCATAGAGGCAAAATGTTTACTGGAACATCCAGCACCAAAGTAGTAAACAACCTCTATTTCTTCTTTATGACCAATAATTTCAGCACCTAATGATTTTACAATATCACTAATTGCTACATCATCCATGAAGAAAGGATTAATACCCTTAGTACTTTTCTTTACCAATATGTTTTTAGCATCTACTAACTGCCAATCGCATTTTGTGGAACCACTTGTGCCTATTAAAATCATAATTTATATTGATAAAATTTTAGCAATTCGCAAATCATCCTTGTGGATATCTTTTGGCTGTTTCATTATTTCCTCGAATTTATTAAAAATAATGTCATGGTGTCTGATACCTACCATTGAATCTGTTTTACCAGCATCTAATCCTTCAACTGCTGCCACGCCCATTTTACTGGCCAAAACCCTATCAAAATAGGTAGGTGTCCCCCCACGTTGAAGATGTCCTAATATAGTAACTTTCGTGTCAAAATAAGAGGATTTCTCTTTCACTTTCTGTGCAATTTGCATTGCTGAACCCGATTTACCTCCTTCTGCCACAATTACTAAGCTGGAAGTTTTATTTTTCTCTCCACCCTTATTTAGTTTTTCGACTAACTCATCAATAGAAGTTTCCTCTTCCGGAATAATAATGGAAACTGCACCTCCAGCTATACCACTACTTATGGCAATGTAGCCAGAATCTCGCCCCATAACTTCAATAAAAAATAAGCGATTATGTGATAAAGCTGTATCTCTGATTTTATCAATTGCTTCAACCGCGGTATTGGTAGCAGTATCGTATCCTATGGTATAATCCGTACCAGCGATATCATTATCTATGGTCCCTGGAATGCAGATATAAGGCATTCCATGTTCCAAAAATAAATGATGCATCCCTTTAAAAGAACCATCGCCTCCAATTCCAATTATGGCATCAATATTTTGCTTTTTCAATTGCTTAAAAGCTTTTGTTCTACCCTCAGGAGTTCTGAATTCTTTAGAACGTGCGGACTTCAACATCGTACCCCCTCTTTGCAGGATATTGGCAACAGAACGTACATCCATTTCCTCAAAATCCCCTTCTATCATACCTTCATAACCACGGTAAATCCCTACAATTTCTTTGTTATAAAAAATACCTGCTCTTACAACAGCTCGTATTGCGGCATTCATTCCTGGTGCATCTCCACCAGATGTAAAAACACCAATTCGATTTATCTTGTTCATTCAAAAAAAATTGTTCTGCTTGCCAAAGATAGTGTAATGTGTACACTTAGCCAATAGTATTTTACTATCTTTGCAATACTAATTGTATAGAAAAATGTCAGAATTCCATTACAATCCACATATTTCAGTTGATTGCGTCATTTTTGGCTTTGATGATGAAAAGATCAATATTTTATTGATAAAGAGAAAGCAAGAAGGTAAAAATGTTTATGCTTTACCAGGAGATTTAGTTCAGAAAGGTGAAGACTTAGAAGTAGCCGCTGCTCGAGTGCTTTTTGAACTTACAAGCATGGAAAATCTTTATTTAGAGCAATTTAAAACCTTTGGTTCCCCTGATAGAACTTCTAATCCTGTGGATGTGGAATGGATTAAATCAGTAAGAGAACATCCGGAAGCTAGAGTAGTAACTGTTGCTTATAATTCACTAGTGAAAACAGATGATTTTGAATACAAGCCTTCATCCTTTGCAGAAGATGTACTATGGCATCCTATAGAAAAACCACAAAAACTTGCTTTCGATCACAATGAAATTGCCAATACTGGTTGGGCAATGTTAAGAGAGAAAATCAAAAGAGAACCGATTATTGCATTTTCATTATTGCCTGAAAAATTCACACTACGACAATTACAAACACTTTATGAAGCTATAGTTGGGCAAGAGTTAGATAAAAGAAATTTCAGAAAAAGAATGCTAAGAAATAGATTTTTAGTAGCCCTTAATGAAAAGGAAACAGGTGTTTCTCATAAACCCGCACAATTCTATCGCTTTGATGATCTGATTTACAAAGAAGATTTCGCAAAAGATCAGTGGTTTTTATTCTAAATTTTCTTCGTATTTTTAAAATATGAAGCTGTTTGAAAAAAATCCGAATTCTGATTGGGCAGAAACCCGAAAAATTGGCAGATTGAAATACGCAATCACGCATGGAACTGTCTTTGGTCTATTCGTTTTCATTTTCAATCTTGCGCTTATATTTTTTTATGACTCATTCAAAACCGAATTTCTTATTAACGATTTGATGATATTTCTCCTCATCTCTCTCACAATGGGAACTTTCGGTTACTACACTTTGATGTGGTGGATTCAAGAAAAGCTTTATCAAACTGAGAAAAAAGATCGTTTTTAAATGTGTGGCATAGCAGGGATTTGGTCAAAAAACGGGACGTTAGATAAAGAAAAGTTTGACCAAGCACTTGGTTTAATGAAACACAGAGGGCCTGATGAAAGCCATTCTATAAAAACTAGCCGCGCAATTCTAGGCACTCAAAGATTAAAGATTATTGGCCTGGAAAGTGGTCAACAACCTGTAACAGATAAGGCAGGTCATTTTCTCACCTTTAATGGAGCGATTTACAATTATCCCGAAATTGCCCAGTCGCTTTCTATCAGCTCGTTATCTGACACAGAAGTCCTTTTCCAGCTTCTAATTCAGCAAGGAATAAATTCCACCCTGCAAACTTTAAGAGGAATGTTTGCTTTCGCGTTTTATAATGAAATCGAAGAGACCTTCCTATTAGCCAGAGACAGAATGGGACAAAAGCCGCTTTATTATTATCAAGATGAGAATAGTTTACTTTATGCTTCAGAACTGAAAAGTTTAAAAAAACTGATGCAATTAAAAGGAATAGCAGTTGAAATCAATGAAAATTCCATTTATCATTATTTGTGCTTTTCTAATATACCTGAACCCTCTACTATCTATAAAAATGTCTTTGCAGTTCCTCAGGGGCAATACTTGAAATACCAAAATGGAAAATTAGAGATAAAGACTTATTGGGAGCATCAATACTTCCCAAAAGAAAAAATCTCGTTTTCTGATGCGAAAGAAAAAATACAGCATACGATTGAAGAATCTGTTAAAATCAGATTAAGGGCAGATGTACCCAAAGGATTATTTTTATCAGGTGGTTGGGATAGTTCCATAATTGCTTTTGAAGCATCCAAACACGAAAAAAACCTAAAAGCATTTACGGTTGAATATCCTTTTCAAACAACACAAAATGAAAGTCAAATTGCTAAAGAAACGGCAAATCAATTTGGTTTGACTCATGAAATAATTAGGATTGATAAAAGCCCTTTGTCGCTATTAGAGAAATCTATTTCCACATTTGACCAACCATTAGCGGATAGCAGTGCTCTTCCAAATTTAGCTGTAGCTGAATCAGCATCTCAGCATGTGAAAGTCATGTTAAATGGTGATGGAGGTGATGAGCTTTTCGGTGGATATAGGCGTTATTTTACTGCGAAAAATATTCAAAAACTAAGCATTACTAAACATTTACTGCATATCCTTCCGCTGGGTGCGAGGCGTTCAAAACTTGGATTTTTAAGTAGAATTTCAAGAATTTCAGCTCTACCTGCATCTGAAAGATATCTATTATATACTACCGATATGTTTCAAGATGATGATATTTCAACTTTTTGGAACAACCGAAATGAACTAAAAAATAAATCTGAAAAGCTTTTAAATTCCTATTTCAATTCGGATTTATCGGATTTAGATCAACTCATGCACTGGGATAGAAATTTCAATTTACTTTCTGGGATCCTCGTTAAAATGGACAGGGCGAGCATGGCGTTTTCCATTGAAGCTCGATCGCCTTTATTAGATCATCATTTATTTGAAATCAGCAATCAATTGCCCGACTCATTTAAAATATCAGGTTTCAGAAGAAAGCATATTTTGAAATCAATTTATGCTGACAAACTTCCATTAGTTGTAACAAGAGCTCCAAAAACTTCATTTGAAGCGCCATTGGATAATTGGTTGCGGGATGATTTTAAAGAAATAATTAATGACTTGCTGTTGAGTCCACAAGCAAAAATCTATCGTTATGTAAATTATACGGAAATTATGATGCTTATTAATGGCATTAAATTTCAGGAAAGAAATACTGATTATATGATTTATGCCTTGTTAGTATTGGAAATCTGGCTTCAAAAGAATGACTAATGATAAATCACTTGAATAATCAGAAAACTTTAACAAAATTCGAATATGAGTTATAAAGAAGTTGACCCGAAATCAATTAAAACACCAGAATTGCATGGCTTATTATTAGGCGCTATTGCTCCACGTCCAATTGCTTTTGCCAGCACCATCGATAAGGAGGGAAATGTGAATCTAAGCCCTTTTAGTTTTTTCAATGTCTTCGGAGCCAACCCCCCAATTTTAATTTTTTCACCAGCACGAAGGGGGCGAAATAATACCCCCAAACATTCTTATGAAAATGTGAAAGAAGTGGCGGAAGTGGTTATCAATATTGCTAATTATCCAATGGTGGAGCAAATGTCCTTGGCTTCAACTGAATATGAAAAAGGAGTAAATGAATTTGTGAAGGCAGGATTTACGGAGGCAAAATCTACGAAAGTGAAACCTCCCAGAGTTGCTGAGTCACCAGTTGCATTTGAATGTAAAGTTAAGCAAGTTATTGAAACTGGCGAAAATGGTGGCGCTGGAAATCTCGTAATTTGTGAAGTAATTCATATACATGTGAATGAAGAAATTTTGGATGAAAAGGGGCAAATTGACCCATTCAAACTAGACCCTATTGGCAGATTAGGAGGAAATTGGTACAGCCGGTCGAAAAAAGCATTATTTGAAGTAGAAAAACCACTTCAAAAACTCGGAATCGGAGTTGATGCGTTGCCTGAAGAAATAAGAAATAGCAGCGTACTTACTGGGAATGACTTAGGAAAGCTTGGTAATATTGAAAAAATACCCACATCTGAAGAATTACAAAAAATACTTTTGCCTGTTCCTTATCAAGACATCATAAAGAACCCCAACGCTAAGGAGCAGCATGAAATAGCCCATCAATTGTTGGAAGAGAATAAAGCTATGATGGCATGGAAAGTATTATTAAAACTATAATTTTTGAAAAGGATATTTTTTAAAATTCAGTCTTGATTGACCATCTTTCATGGAATAACCAATACAAACTTTCTGAAAATCAGAATTTATACCCTTTAGAGTAACTTTTACCTCTTTGTCTGAAATCTGATTTTCCAAAAAATAAAATACTTCTGTACTTCCATATTTTGTGTGTGGTAATAAATCCGCATGCTTTTTCATTTCAGCCCATAAAGTGTCTTCAATGGAAAATGCATAAACTCTTTTCACTGGCCCAGTATTATTTTCATTTCTGTTAAAGGCTAGTTCTTTAAAATCTCCATTTAAAGAATTAATATTCTCCACAGAAAAAAGAGAATAAAAAATTAATCCTATAATAACAACAGCAATTAATAAAATTATTTTTTTCATATCCCCTGATTTATTCATTAAACGCTATAAACTAAACACCACTCATAAAGTAAAGCAAAAAAAAATTAAATTTTACACGGCCTACTCATTTTACTTACTAAAATAAAGCCCTATTTTATCGTAAATTAAATCTTTAAATTTTTTGACCAAAATGAATTTTAATACCAAAAACAACCTCGATAAAATCATTTGTAAAACAACGTATGAAAAAGATAATAACTGTTTTTGTTGCGTTTGGGAAGGTTATGCGAATGTGGATGCCATCAAAAGCTGGGGTTTAGAATTTGCTGATTTAGTAAAAAATACTAAATGCGCTTATTTATTAAATGACGATAGCAAATCTACTGGCCCTTGGACTCAAGCGATGGACTGGATAGAGTCTACGCTTATTCCAAAAGTAATGCAAGCAGGGCTAAAATATTATGCACATGTCGTTTCTGCCAATACGTTTTCAGAAATGTCTGCTAAGGAGCTTAATATAAATATTGCAGGTAAACTTGAAATGGCTACATTTAAAACAGTTGAAGATGCCAAAATATGGCTAAAATCGAAACAAGCTTAAAATTTTAAAGAAAGTAGTATTTCTTTAATCTCATTTATTTTAGAAATACTACTTTTCATTTTCAATATGAACTTCACAGCGCTGGTTTGCAATCAGTTCTTTTTGCTTATCAAAGGTGAAAGCTGATTTTTCAGCTTCTAACTGTTCCTGATAACCTTTTCGCAATTGTTTTCTCTTGACCGCTTCCGCAAATCTTCTGACATCATCTTTCGATTCAAGAATTAAGGAAGGAACGGTCATCAAACTTCCGTCTTCATTTTTGGCAACCATTGTAAAATAGCTCGTATTGGTGTGTTTGACTAAGCCAGATTTCACATTTTCTGCGATAACTTTTATGCCAATAATCATACTAGAATTACCGACATAATTTATTGATGCCATCATCGAAACTAGTTCCCCAACCTCCACAGGTTGTAGAAAATCTACATTATCAACAGAAACAGTTACACAATAAGCCCCACTATGCTTGGTGGCTGTTGCATAAGCCACTTTATCCATCAAAGAAAGCAGTATGCCTCCGTGAATCTTTCCGCCAAAATTAGCATAAGATGGAATCATTAATTCTGTTATAGTAGTTCTTGAATTTTGAGCAGATTTTGCTTTCATATAATTACAATATTATTAAAACTTCTAATTTAAGAATTTTTTAATTTACCATTGATCTTTATTGACAACCAACAAAAATGAGATCTGATCGTTAAGTTGGCAACTAATTTTTTAAAATCATTCAATCTTAAATATCATAAACCCAAATGCGTCACTTAATTTTTATCTATTTCATTAATTTCATTAATGTACTAATTCAATCAACACCAATATTTGCCCAAACCTCATTAGAGAAAGCGGAAAAGTATTTTTCAGTTCGTTGCGAAATTATCGATAATGGAAAAGCCAATAGTTCAAATATTGATGATGCAATTAAATTTTACAAAAAAAGTAATGCTGAACCTGAAAGAACCATTGGTTTATTAAAAAGCTATGAATTTAAAGCTTCCTGGACCGATGTGTCAAAAAATGAAAAGCTTGCATTGTATGAAAAAGCCATTACACTTGCTGAAAATAAAACGATAGATTTTCCAGAAAACGGAGCTATTGCCTATTGGCATGTGGCAAACTACGCCAGAAGAGCAGATTTACTAAATATTACGGAAGCAGCACAAGAAGGTGTTATTGATAAAATTAAATCCTTAGCAGAAAAAGCGATTAAACTTGATGAATATTATAATCAAGCAGGTGCATTACGATTGTTAGGAGGCATACATTTAGAAGTCCCGAGCATTCCATTAATATTAAGTTGGCCTTCATATGAAGAAGCCGAAAAATTACTAGAAAGAGCCTATCAAATTGCTCCTGAACATCCCGCAAACGTTTATTTATATGCGAAACTACTCTATGAAATAGATGAAATTTCACGTTCAGAAAAGTTATTGGAAGAATTAATTAAGAGAACACCTCGAAAACATTTTGAATTAGTAGATGCTAAGTATATTCAAAAAGGTCAGGAATTCTTTGAAAATAATTTTGACTATTAATCTCCCAGTGAATTTTTGGTCACGTAATATCTATAACCAACTATAGCCTTTTCCCACTTTTTAAGTTTAGTCAGATCTTTTTTGGCAAAGCTTGGGAGAACTTTCTTATTAATTTTTGCGATTATTTTAAAAAAAGTCTTTTTCATAAAAAAAGCCTCTTTTCAGAGGCCTATTTCTTATTTTGTTGAATATCTTTTTAAACGTGTTTTAAGCTGTTCTCTATCGCTAGTGATACTTGGATCGCTGTAAATGCTTTTTGAAAGCTCTGCAACTGCTTTTTTCTTATACCCTAGTCTCTCAGCTATTTCCTGACAAAAAACTATCTCACTTTTATACACTTTACCATCAATCTTCATCAATTGAACAATGTTATACAAGTATTCAAAACGTTGATCCTCAGATAAAGTATCTAAATTTTTGATGGGTTGTGGATTCTTCATCATATTATAGATTTCATCTTCAGAAACACCATTGGCTTTACCAATTTTTTCAATCAAATTAGCCTCTTTATCCGCCAATTCATTATCAATTGTGGCTAGTTTTATTAAGATTTTTAGCTGTTCTTTTAACATGTTTCGAGTTTTAAACTTTTAAGTTTTATGTTTTTTATGATATAAGTAAGCAGTTAGACTTTATTCATTATTCATACACTCTGCTGTCTTTATATAATTATTGCAGCTAAAGTTAATAATACTTTTGAAAAATCACATTTTTTTACTCACCAATGTAAGTAATAATATTATTTTAATTTAAAATTTTCTTCGTTCAGCAGAATAAATTTGTAAAAATGGGATGTTCCACAGAATTTTTCATAAACACCTTCTATTAAAATTAAAATTTAGGCAAATATAAATAAACTGAAAAAAGAGAAGATAAATTATAACAACTCAAAAGACGATAAGTTATCTGCATAAATTTAAATACTTTTCTATTATTTTAATCATTATTACTATCTAAAGTAAAAAAGAGAAAACACGCAAAATAAAAATTAGAAAATGCTTATTGTCAAATTGAATTAACTTAACAATGAATTAATAATGCTTTCATTTATTATAATTGTAGCCATTGTACATACTTAAATTATAGAATGATGTGCTGTTAAATAATTTAAAAGAAGGATAAACTTTTCTATCTTCAAGCAAAATTTTAACGTCTCATTATGATATTAGATACCATTGACTGGGTTATTCTGATTGGGTTTTTGCTTATTTCATTAGGAATAGGATTTTGGACTTCTAGGCAAAATAAGAGTGCTTCAGATTATTTTGCCGCAGGTGGTAAAATGCCCTGGTGGCTTTTAGGGGTTTCTATGGTTGCCACAACCTTTTCTACAGATACTCCTAACTTAGTCACCGATATCGTAAGGCAAAATGGTGTTTCAGGAAACTGGGCTTGGTGGGCATTCTTATTAACTGGTATGTTGACGGTATTTGTTTATGCTGGTCTCTGGAAAAAATCAGGCGTTTTAACTGATGTTGAATTTTACGAATTACGATATTCCGGCAAAGCTGCTCGTTTCTTAAGAGGTTTTAGAGCAATTTACTTAGGGCTGCTTTTTAATGTGATGATTATGGCCTCAGTAACTTTGGCTGCCATTAAAATCGGTGGCGTATTATTAGGACTAAGGCCAGTGGAAACGGTAGTGATAGCTGGCTTAATTACTGTAATTTATAGCAGCTTAGGTGGATTAAGAGGTGTTTTATTTACAGATTTCCTGCAATTTTTCCTGTCACTAGGTGGAGCATTAGTTGCGGCTTATGTTGCTTTAAATCACCCTATGGTCGGGGGATTAGATAATCTATTAACACATGAAAATGTAGTAGATAAATTATCATTTTTTCCTTCATTCTCAAATCCTGAAATGTGGGTAATGCTCTTGATTATTCCTTTGTTGGTTCAATGGTGGAGTACGTGGTATCCCGGAGCAGAACCAGGGGGAGGTGGTTATATAGCACAAAGAATGTTTGCAGCCAAGAATGCTGATCATTCTATCAAATCAGTTTTATTTTTCAATGTCGCTCATTACGCCATTCGCCCTTGGCCATGGATCATCGTAGCCTTATGCTCCCTTATTGTTTTTCCTGATTTGGATAGTTTTGCAAAGGCTTTTCCTGCAGTAAATTCAGGAGTTGCCACTCATGATATGGGTTATCCTGCTATGCTGACTTTTATTCCCGCGGGATTACTGGGCTTGGTGGTTACTTCATTGGTCGCAGCTTATATGAGTACGATTTCCACTCATCTAAATTGGGGCTCTTCCTATTTAGTAAATGATGTCTACAAAAGATTTATTAATCCTGAAGCATCGGAGAGTAAGCAAGTTTTATTAGGAAAATTACTAACAGTAATTTTGATGATATTCAGTATGTTAATGGCTTTAGTCTTAGAAAATGCACTACAGACTTTTGAAATCTTACTGCAAATTGGAGCTGGAACAGGACTGATTTATATCCTTCGCTGGTTCTGGTGGAGAGTAAATGCCATTAGTGAAATTGTAGCCATGGTAGTCAGCTTTCTAATTGCGATATATTTTGCCTTTGCAAATCATCCTTTTGGTTTTGAGGAGTTGTTATCATGGCAAAAATTAATAATTGGAGTTAGCATTACTACAGTTGCTTGGGTATTGGCTAGTTTTTACACTGAAAAAACCACCGATGAACAATTAGCCAATTTCTTAAATAAAGTGAATCCTGGAGGGCCCGGATGGAAGAAAATTATAGCCAGATTATCAAAAAAAGGCTTAATTGAACCAAAAACTCAGAAATGGAAAGTACCCACCGGAATTATTTGTATGATTGCTGGAAGTATGGGTGTTTATGGATTTTTATTCAGCACCGGATTATTTATTTATGGAGATACCTTAAAAGCCAGTGGATTATTACTCTTCAGCTTACTTTGCGGAATAGTGATTTTCAAATTGTATCCTAAAATTATTGCTGAGGATTAATCGGTTGCTTACCTACTAATATTTGAAAAAACATTTTAAAGTCTGATGCCAAACTCCAAAGTGGATAGGTGAAAGTAGCGGGTTTATTTTTTTCATAAAAGAAATGACCTACCCAAGCAAATCCATATCCTACAATTGGTATCAAAGCAAGCCCCCAATAAGTTTGCGTAATTAAAGCCCAAGCTAATATGGCAAATAATAATGAAGTGCCTGTAAAATGTAATTTCCTACAAGTTGGATCCTGATGCTCTGATAAGTAATATGGATAAAATTCTTTGAAGCTATTGTATTTTTTCTCTGCCATAATCATCGAATTGATATTCTAATATAACTATTTAGCATTAATTTCCATATGCTTAATGATAATACAATTGCTTTTTAAAATTCATAAACTAAAAGAAACGGTACAGTTTTCGGTCTATTTTTTCCAAAAACTCAAATACCATGAAAAATAATTTTATCTTACTTATCGCGCTATTGACAATCAGTAGTTGTACCGTTGTTCGCCAAGGTGAAGTTGGTGTAAAACGAAAATTCGGAAAAATTGATCCTAACGTATACTACGCAGGAATGTATGTGGTCAATCCTTTATTTGCAGTCATGTTAAAGACGCCTACTAGAACCGAAAATCTAGAGTTAAATCTAAGTTTACCTAGTAAAGAAGGCTTGAGCATCCGCTCCGAAATTTCTATTTTATATAAAATTAAAGAAGACAAAGCGCCTCTCATTATTGAAGATATAGGTCAAAACTATGTACAAAATGCAATTCTTCCCGTTTTCCGTTCTGCTGCTTCGGATATATCTGCAAACTTTATGGCTAAAGACATGCATTCCGGAAAAAGAAAACAGATTGAAACCGATATTAAAGAACGAATGACTGAGATATTGGGAGAAAGAGGTTTTATAATTGAAGAAGTGCTGATGAAAAGTATTGAATTACCTGAGGAACTGTCTGCAGCAATAGAACGCAAATTAAAAGCAGAACAAGAATCAATGAGCATGGATTTTATTTTAGAAATCGAACGAAAAGAAGCCGAGCGAAGAAGAATTGAAGCTGAAGGAAATAGAGATGCACAGAAAATTCTAGCCGAAGGCTTAAATGATGCGATTATTCAATTGCGAAGTATTGAAGCCTTTAAAGAGTTAGCCAATAGCCCAAATGCAAAAGTGATAGTCACCGATGGCAAAACACCACTATTGATTCCTGGAAATGACTAAAATTTAAGAAGGCCTTTGAGGAGATTCAAAGGCTCTTTTTATCAAATTAATATCTCAAAATCAATCCCGATCTGAAAAATATAATGCCCTGATTCCCATACTATCACCTTTCTGTATTTCGCTGAAATCTTTCCATTTATTAGGATTCATAATATTATCAGAATCAACATGACCTAGCCCTAATACATGACCAATTTCATGCAATACCAAAGCATAAAATATCTCTTCTGAATCATTAAAATCTTTATCAATTATTAGACTTCCAGCAATTTCAGTACAGTTTTGATCCGTGATATTTGGATAACCTATAGCTGAAACATGAATATCTGCAACATATATTTTTATATTACTTTCTTCACCATTTTCAACCTCCTTTAAACTCAAATTTCCAATTCCTGCCCAAGCAGAAAATCCTTTACGAATCATTTCATTTGAATAATCTGGCAATTTTTCAAAGCTAAAAGAATTTAAATCTGTTTGTCTATGCGTATTGAGTACTGAATTCTGAGGCATAAAACTGTAAGTAATAACTTTATTAGAAATCTCTGGCCCATTCACATCATAACCATAGGGGGAAAAAGATTTATCTAAACCCCAGGCATATCCAAATAAACAATACGCTCCTTCACCCTCAAAGCAGGCACCCATTCTTTGATTGCAGCTAGCGTATTCGTCATTATAATTTCTACCACAAGATGAAATAAATAAGGTGAACACTAAAAGAACAAAAGCTTCAATATCTCTAATCATTTTCTAAATATAAAAGAACACATCAATAATATTTAAATAACAGCATTATAAAAAGTGTAAAATAAAAATAGCCAAACTCTCATTTGGCTATTTCCTTATTTAAATAAATATGATGAAATTTTATGCTACTTTCTCAGTACTTCCATTTAACCACTCAGGCTTTGTGATTTTCACCTCTGCATCCAGTTGATTTAGCATATTGTACAATCCAAAATAGGTTCTATTCACATAGAGACCATGTTTAGAGCCTCTTGCTCCGTTGCTATTTCTAACTTCTTTCATATTAGAAACTCGTTCGCCCATCGCATAGATTTCTTCAAAAAATGCGTTGTTACCAAAATTGAAGGTATCATATTGAAAAGGCTTACTTAGCATTCCAATCATTTCTAAAAATACAGTACTGAATATTTTTCTCTCAGAAGGCGTATCCTTTTCATGAAAAAAATCTAGTGCCTTGAAGCGTTTATCAATTTCATCTTTATCCTGCATGAAGCCTGGCTTCAACAAACTGAAATAATTTTCATAGAAGTCTTCAGGAATTTCTTTAATGCAGCCAAAATCAATTATCCCCATCGTTCCATCCTCCATAAACATGAAATTACCTGGATGCGGATCGGCATGAACCTGACGTAACTCATGAAATTGGAAATTATAAAAATCCCAAAGCGCCTGACCTATTTTATTTTTTATTTCTTGCGATGGATTTGTAGCTAAAAATTCTTTCAAGTGAACTCCTTGCAACCAATCCATAGTAATTACTCTATCTCCAGATAGCTCTTGATAATATTTAGGAAAATACAGACCTTCAATCTTTCCTGCCATGGCTTCTGTAATTTCTTTAGATCGTTGCAGCTCCAATCCGTAATCAGCTTCTTCCATCAATTTACCTTCTACTTCGCTCATGTAATGGTCTAGTTCGGCATTGCTCATGTTAAATAATCTAGTGGCAAAAGGTCGAACTAATCTTAAATCAGAACTGATACTATCCGCAACGCCAGGATATTGAATTTTCACGGCATAAGTCTTACCGTTTTTTGTAGCCTGATGTACCTGCCCCATGGAAGCAGCATTTACTGCGCTTTTAGTAAACGTATCGAAAATGGCATCTGGTCTTTTGCCTAAGGTTTTTTGAAAAGTTTTCACCACCAAAGGATAAGACAATGGCGGAGCACTATATTGGGACATGGTAAATTTTTCCTGATAGGCAGGAGGTAACAAATTTCTGTCCATACTAAGCATTTGTGCTACTTTCAAAGCACTTCCTTTCAATTCACTTAATGAGTCATAAATATCTTCTGCATTATCTAAATCAAGCTGAGTTCTATCCATTTTAGGATTGAAGGCTTTTTTAGAATAATGTTTTATATAATTCCCCCCTACTTTAGCACCAGTAGAAACAAATTTGCTGGCACGTTGAATTTTAGAGATAGGGATTCGAGATTGTTCTTTTCTTTCACTCATGATTTACGGTTTTGGAATAAGAATTTGGCAAAATCAAACATTGAATCTAGTGGACTTTTACCCATTAAATCGTAAGCAACATTTACAGCTTTTTCAATAGCTGCGTCTGTTTTTTCAAAATCCTTACTATCATCATTTGCCCAAAATTGAAGAATAAAAAGCGTTTGAATCCACAATCCTTCGGCATAACGATCACCAATTATTGGTCTATCGATTACCTCCTCAGTTTCTTTTCCTTGAAGCAATATTTCATCTACAAACTTGTAAAAATGGTTTTTGAAGGCATCTAAGAAAGCAGGTTTTAAATCTCCTTTACGCATCTTCTGCAAATTCATCATAGCGTAGGAGCGATTGGTTTTCAATACTTCAATCAATGTGAAATATAAAGCCAATAATTTTTCACGAGATGAATACTCTACGAAAGCTTCTTCTGAATGTAAATTTTCTATCGTTTCCTTCAGAAAATCAGCCCAAATATGTTTTTGTAAAGCTTTAAAAGAATTGAAATGATTGTAAAAATCAACTTCCTTCATTTTCAAATCCTTTGCGAATTTGTAAATAGAAGCAGGTTCTTTTCCATGTTCTAAGACAAAGTCTATATAGGCTTCTTTTATTTTTAAATCAGCTGATTTTATTGTTTGCTTTTTTGCCATAATTCAAGTTGTAATTATTGTAGTGTAACAGCCTGATAATCGGAAAGGTTTTAGGAAAGGAAAAGAAATTGGGAAGAGTTAAACAATGACTTTAAAATCATTTATTTAACTCCTCTATTCTGTAGCATTTACTAATAGAAAATGTTAAAATGGACGGTTTTATAATAAGAATCAGTAAGCTCTAACTTCTTTTCCTTCCATGAAATTAACAAAAGCTTTATTGACTACTCTATTTCCTCCTTTAGTTGGGAAATCCCCAGTAAAATACCAATCACCTAAATGACCCGGGCTTGCTTGATGCAAGTTTTCCACTGTTTGATAGATTACTTCAACTTCTGCTTCAATAGTATCTACTTTTACTAATTCAGCAATTTTATGGGAAATCTGTTCATACGTAAAAGGTGCGAATACATCTTTGACATGATTTTCGGAGTTATCGCTTACCAAACATTTTTGATAGGCTTCTTCTAGAATATTTTCTTGCTTGGTTTCTTTTAATAAAGCGAGAACGGCTCTGAAGGCAATAAAATCCTTCATTTTACTCATATCAATTCCGTAGCAATCGGGAAATCGTATTTGAGGTGCTGAAGAAACGATAATTATTTTCTTAGGTCCTAAACGATCAAGCATTCTTAAGATACTTTTTTCCAAAGTAGTACCTCGCACGATCGAGTCATCAATTACCACAATGGTATCCACCTTCTTTTTTATTACCTCATAAGTAGTATCGTAAACATGCGCTACTAATTCATCTCTATGTTGATCATCGGTAATGAAAGTTCTTAGTTTAGCATCTTTAATTACCAATTTTTCAACTCTTGGGCGGAAGGATAATAATTTTTCTAAAGCTTGGTCATCTTCACGAGCACTTCGCAATTCTTTCAATTGTCTTTTAGCCAAATGCTCTTCCATCCCTTCCATCATTCCTAAAAAAGAAGTCTCTGCTGTATTAGGAATATAAGAGAAAACCGTATTTTGTAAATCATAATCAATAGCTTCTAAAATTTTAGGAACTAACAGTTTCCCTAATTTTTTACGCTCTGCATAGATTTCTGGATCAGAACCTCTGGAAAAATATATTCTTTCAAAACTGCATGACTTACGTTCCAAAGGCTCTGTAAATTGCTCCATCTTATAATCACCTTTAGTATTGATGACTAGTGCATGGGCCGGTTTTATTTCTTTAATATCTTTATAATTAACATTGAAGGCTGTTTTTATAGCTGTTTTTTCGGATGCCACCACAATTACTTCATCGTCTGCATAAAAATGGGCTGGTCTGATACCAGAAGGGTCTCTTGCTACAAAAGCATGACCTGCACCAGTGATACCCGCCATAGCATAACCCCCATCAAAATCACGACAAGCTCTTTGCAATACTTGCAACATATCAAGCTTCTCTTCTATTATTTGGGTGATTTCAGCATTATTATATTCATCCTTGTACTCTTCAAAAATTCTTTGGTTTTCTTCATCCAAGAAATGACCGATTTTCTCCATTACGGTAACCGTATCCACTTTCTCTTTAGGGTGTTGTCCTAGCTCGGTTAAGATATCAAATAGTTCTTCAACATTTGTCATGTTAAAGTTACCCGCCACCATCAAACTTCTATTTTTCCAGTTGTTTTGGCGCAGCATAGGGTGACAATTTTCAATCGCGTTTTGACCGTGTGTACCGTATCTTAAGTGACCCAGCCAAACTTCTCCAGTAAATGCACAATTTTCTTTAAGCCATTTTTCCTGCTTGTGTAATTTACCGCCTTCTTTCTTAGCTTTCTTATATTTCTTAGAAATTTTCTTGAAAATATGTGTGATAGGTTGGCTATCTACAGAGCGGTATCTGCTGATATAACGATGACCGGGATCAACATTTAGCTTCACATTTCCAACTCCAGCACCATCCTGTCCACGGTTATGTTGCTTTTCCATGAGCAAGTATAATTTGTTCATGGCGTAAAGCGGACCGTATTTATCAATAAAATATTGGAGTGGTTTTCTCAGGCGGATAAGGGCTATTCCGCATTCGTGTTTAATGGAGTCGCTCATGATTTTTTCTTAAAGAACAAAGTTAAGTTTATTATAATTGATGTTCAATGTTTTTCTTTCAATAAGACCGTAACTAAAAATAATGCAAGTAAGATATTTGATAGAAGTATAGTTTTATTATTATGAATTTACTTAATTGGTACAGGTTAAGTTCGAAATAAACCGTATTTTTGATTTTAATTTTTGATGTTTTCTGTTTCAAACCAAAACATAAACTAAGCATAGAAGTGATTAAGACTATTCTATTATCAATTTTTTTACTTTATTCAACTGCATTTATAGGCATTAGCCAGAATATATCACTTGATTCTTTAAATAAATATTATCAATATGAATTAAAGGGTTTGAATAATTCCTCTGAAAATGTTGAATCTTTAACTCAACAAGTTGACAATATTCAAATCTCTTCCATTTCAGATTTTTCTGAACTTCAACCATATTTAAAGTTTACAGCATTAATCGAAGGGAACAAAGAATATGATTTAGGAGTTCAACTGACTTCTAAAATAATACCACAAACAAAATCCATCCCCGAATATCAAGCGTTTTTTTATTTAAAGCTTGCTCAATTTTACATAAAGCTTGACAAAACTGTTGCATCATTAGAATCTTATTTAAAGGCATCTTCCTTACTAGAAAAGGCAAATGAATATTCTTATTTAGCTTATACTTACTACCGAATAGGTAGAATTAATATGAATGGGTGGAATAACACGATTAGTATTGAATATGCGAATAAAGGATTAAATACTTTAAATAAAATTGAAAATTATAGTAAACTTGATTCATTATCGCTATTGGGTTTGTATGAAATTAATGGCGTTGCCTACAGGCGTAATCATGAATTTGATGAATCTTTAAAAAATATCAATCAAGCCTTAATTTTAGCTTCAGCATTAAAAGATTCGGTGAGGTTAGCCTTAAATAATGGGAATAAAGCCACAATTTATTATGAAAAAGGAGATTATGAATTAGCCATTCCTTTACTTCAAAAAGATTTTGAAACCAGTATTAAATCAGGTGTTTACAATAGTGGGTTGAATGCTCTAATCTATTTAAGTTGGATATATCTTGAAATGGATAATTTAGATTCATTAAATAAAACATTTGAAAAAATGCAAAAAGTTGTAGATAAATATCCTATAACTGATCCTCGTTCAAGAGCTGAGTATTTAAAAGTTGGAGCAAAAGTAGCGGAATTAAAAGGAGACACTTCAAAGGCTAATCAATATTTAAAAAATTACATCGCTCAAGATAAAATCAGAGACTCCATTAATTTAAGTAATGATGTTAGCAGCTTACATGAGCAGCATTTAATGGAACAAGAAATTAGTAAACTGGAATTGCTTCAAAATGCAAACGAGTTACAAGCGTCTCATCTGAAATTACGAACTTCAATGCTTATTATAATTGCCATTGCTCTTCTAGTTGTATTATGGTATGTTTTTACCCTAAGAAATAAGAACAAGAAAATTGACCGATTAAATGAATTGCTAGAAGCGAAAGTATCAGAAAGAACGGCTCGTCTAATGGAAATCAATAAGGAATTAGACACTTATTTGTATAGAGCTTCACATGACATCCGAAGACCGATACGAACATTATTAGGATTGAATAATATTGCTCAAATTAATACAGATCCAGAGCAAATGAGGGAGCTATTTACGAAAGTGCATATTACTGCCATGAGCATGGATAAAATGCTTTTTAAATTGCAAATGGCTTACGAACTTAATAATTCTCATGGTATAGAAAAGGTTAATATTGAAGAATTAACCAAAGAATGCATTGATGATATGTCGCTTGAAATCAAAGAGCATCACTCAAAGGTTACCGTGAAAATCAATGAAAATGCCAAAATCGTTCAAGCAAATAAGGCATTATTAAGAATTGCATTGGATAATATTATAGAAAACGCCTTGCTTTATCAAAGTTCTGAAGATAACGAAATAGAAATTTTTACTGATGAAGGAAATTATTTCTTTTATATTCATGTGAAGGATAATGGATTCGGAATTCCTGAAAAATATTACAATGATTTATTCAAACCCTATTTTAAATTAAGCAATAAAACACAAGGTTCTGGCTTAGGATTATTTTTAGCTCATAAAGCTATATCATTTTTAGCTGGAGAATTAACAGTTACCTCTACCATTAATGAAGGCTCTCAATTTACTATAAAAATTCCTATTAATCCCAAATAGGGCATTTTTCTAGGTGCACTTCTTTATGAAAAAATATTTTAGCTGAAGCTTCAAAAGATGCTGTAATATCGGAAACCAAAAACCTATCCTTTAAAAATTTCTGCTCTGTTAGCAGATTCTGTTCTTTCAGGAAAAGCTGCAATTTTTTTGCCACTATAGTTGCTGAATCCAAAATATCAACTCTCCCTTCATAAAATTTATTGATTTCCTTCTTGATGAGTGGGTAATGGGTGCAACCTAAAATTAAAGCTTCTATATCATCTAATTCTTCGTTTTTTAGATAGGCCTCAATTATATCGTGGCTAATTCTATTTTCAAAAAAACCTTCCTCTATCATGGGAACTAAAAGTGGAGTAGCCAAGCTTTTTAATTCTATGCTGGGATTCAGTTGTTTTAATCGAAACTCATAAGCATTTGAATTCACTGTTTGTTTAGTACCAATCAGTCCGACTTTCTGATTACTGTAGTTTTTAGACACATGATCCACAACAGGATCAATCACATTAAAAACTTTTGCTTTAGACCCTACATATTCACGAACCAACTCAAAAGCTGCAGAGGAAGCAGAATTACATGCTATCAGAATTAATTTACAACCTTGTTGCAACAACACATCCGTCACTTTTATGCTGTAAGCTTGAATAGCTGCTGCAGATTTATCGCCATATGGCAAGTGGGCAATATCCCCAAAGTAAACCATACTTTCATTGGGCATTAAGTCTTTCACTTTATGAGCAACGGTAAGCCCACCTATTCCAGAATCAAAAATACCTATGGGTGCTGAGTTATCTGTATTCATACTACAAAGATGAGAAGTTGTAATTATAAATAAGAAAGTGAAGATAAATTTCTACTTCCTGAAGGCTATTTGTTTGCCATCTATTTTTGCTTGCTTATCTTTCTGTGCGCCTACCCCAACGCCAATGGCCATTCCAATACCCAAACCCATACTCATAAAAGCTAAATTATCAAGTGCTAATGCAACTAAAATGCCAATAGGTAATCCAAAAGCCGCCATTCCCAGGACAATCCATAGGAAGGTGTAATGATTCTCAGCAACTAAATTGAGTTCCTTCTCCGTCACTTTTAGGATTTCCTGAATTGATTTCTGAAACTGAAGAGGTAATGATGATTTTGATTGATTGTTATTAAGCTTCTCAATTTCTGTATTAATTGCTTTTTCTATAGACGCTGTTATTTCTTTTTCGCTCAATGCTTCAACTAATTGCTCAAATTGCTCAACTCGCTTCTTGAGTTTAGGATTTTTAGTTTGCAGATATTCTTTGTTCAGATTACTGAGAAGCATTTTAAATGATTTAGACGACAAAATAACTGATTTTCAAACTTATAAAAAAGAAACAACTAAATCCTTACTTTTGAATCAAGAAAAACCCTTGACATTTAAAACATCAAGGGTTTGCTTACATATTTTCGATTTCTATTTCTTAGATAGAAAAACTCTCTCCGCAACCGCAAGTTCGGGTTGCATTTGGATTAATGAACTGAAATCCTTTACCATTTAAGCCATCCGAGAAATCCAATGTAGTTCCTAAAAGATAAAGCATACTTTTTTTATCTACTAAAAGCTTTATGCCTTTATCTTCAAAAACTTCATCTCCATCTTTCAACTCTTCATCAAAGCTTAAATCATACATTAAGCCAGAACATCCTCCACCTTTCACAGAAACTCTGACATTACTGCTTTCACTATGTCCCTCTTCGCTTTTTAGCTTTCCTAATCTATCTTTTGCTTTGTCTGTAACAATAATCATGATTAATACTATTTATTTATGATACCGGATTAAGCACTACACTAAAAACGGTAATGGTATTACGATCTCTTCCGTAGTAAAGTTTGTCTAAACTATCCAAAATATTGCTTGCTCTGAAATACGAGGTATGCAATTGCTTGTCATCTTTTGTTTGCCACTGAATGGTATAGGAGCTTTCTCTTTCCCTAAAGTTTTTGACATAATCCATCATTTTTTTCAAAGCCTCTAACTTATCATAGCCCATTTCAGAATGAAATAAAAAGGATTGATTGTGCCTCGGATTTATAGTGATTAAATCTAACTTAACCTTACCATCTTGAGTTCCAAATTCAAAAACCAATTCACTACTATTTAAACCTAAATAGTTTTTGATTTCTTTCTGCACTCTGGCACTTTCTACATGTATATCTGCTGATGTTTCCATCCTGAATTATTACCTATCTGAAATTTAATTAATGACTTTGAGTATCCCAACTTTTTTATCCATGGAAAAGTTTCTGCATTTTTGCATTCTCAAATGCAAAGTTAGTCAATAAGTATCACAAATTTAAAAAGCATGTTGAAAGTAGAACATATTGGTATTGCAGTAAAAAATATGGAAAGTGCTAATTCACTTTTCGGCAAACTATTTAATAAAACTCCTTATAAATTAGAAAAAGTGGAAAGCGAAGGAGTTGCCACTTCTTTTTTCCAAATGGGAGAAACAAAAATCGAATTGCTAGAAGCTGAAAATGAGGACAGTGCCATTGCCAAATTCATTGAGAAAAAAGGGGAAGGCATCCATCACATTGCTTACGAGGTAGAAAATATTGAATCAGAAATGAAAAGGCTGGAAACTGAAGGCTTTCAAATAATCAATAAAGCCCCTAAAAAAGGGGCTGACAATAAGTTAGTTTGCTTTCTACACCCTAAAAGCACCAATGGCGTTCTTATAGAATTATGTCAGGAAATCAAAAAATGATTACTGATGTTGAATATTATTGTAATATTTCAACTTCTTCTTCCCTTGTCTGGTCTGAAAAGAGCTTTTCTGACAAGCTGAAAAAAGGAATGCGCCTAAAAGCATGAAAATGAATGTTTTAAATAATTTAGTCTTCATAACACAAAAGTAAAAATTCAATTTAGAAACTCAAAGATATTAAAATGAGCGATCAAAATAGAACAGAAATAAATAAACTAGGTGAATTTGGTCTAATCGATACAATCGCAGAAAAGTTCAGTAAACAAAATAATTCTACACATTATGCGATAGGAGATGATGCAGCCGTAATTGATGTGGGTGATTATTTTCAATTGGTATCCACTGATATGCTGGTAGAAGGGGTTCATTTTGACCTTTCCTACTTTCCTTTACATCATTTAGGTTACAAAGCTGTTGCCGTTAATGTATCGGATATTGCGGCCATGAACGGGATAGCAGAGCAAATCACAGTAAGCTTAGCGTTGAGCAATAGATTTTCGTTAGAAGCTATTGACGCTTTCTATGAAGGTGTAAAGGCAGCATGTGAGGCATATAAAGTCGATTTAGTAGGAGGTGATACCACCGCCTCTCCATCAGGATTAATGATTTCAATTACTGCTATTGGTAAAGTTGATAAGGAGAAAATTGCCTACCGCTCAGGCGCAAAAGTGAATGACATTGTTTGTGTAACAGGAGACTTAGGAGGTGCTTACATGGGTTTACAAGTTCTAGAAAGAGAAAAACAAGTATTTTTAGAGAATCCTGATATGCAACCGCAGCTGGATAAATATCAATATATAGTAGGCAGACAGCTAAAACCTGAAGCTAGAATGGACCTTGTTCATGAATTGTTAGATTTGAAAATAATCCCTACTTCCATGATTGATATTTCAGACGGATTGGCTTCTGAACTGCATCATATTGCCAAGCATTCTGGTGTCGGCATCAATATTCATGAAGATAAATTACCATTTGCTACTAATACACAAGAGACTGCCATTGAATTTAAACTGGACCCGAATACTGCCATCTTAAATGGTGGAGAAGATTATGAATTACTTTTCACTATAACTCAAGATGACTTTGAAAAAGTGAAAAACCATCCTGATATTCATTTTATTGGCTATATCAATGAAAAATCAAGTGGGCTAAATTTGGTTACTACGAAAGGAAATCCTATTCCATTGAAAGCACAAGGATGGGACCATTTTAGCTGAAATATCTAAGAATTGATAACTTCTCCAAAGTCCTCAACTTTGGAAAAGTTTCTGTTTACTCGCACTATTTAACTCGTACCTTTGTATGAAAAAATAAAATATTAAGATATTTTTCTTATTCATTTGGTTGACAACAGTCAAATTTTCTTTTAATCAGCTGTGTTTTTTAGGTTAATTATCAACATCTTAAACCAAAATGATAGATGTACCTTTTCTTATTTTTTTAAATCTTTACTGATTCTAGTACGTACGATAGAGTATATCATTTCTTTTAATAACCTCTATCGAACCCAATGGCTTTATCAAAGAAGAAAACTGTAGGAAAAAAAATCCTAAAAATTGCAGGTATAATTTCCGCTGTTTTTCTCAGTTTGATTTTAATTCTTACGATACTTTTATTAACTGTACTAGAGCCTTATGCGGAATACTTACTAAAAAGTCGACCCTTAAAAACTAATTAATACATTGATTATCAATTATTTAATTAATAAAAAGCTTTGATTTTTTTGCAAGTTTTCGTATTTTCCTGACAGAAACCTTGCAAATATTAATGCATGAAACCCATTAAAAAAGCTCAAAACCAAACCAGTCTGTTCTTCTCTTTTGAGAGTACTTTAAATCATAAGCATCCACTATTCATATTGGCAAACCAGATCAACTGGTCGCTTTTTGAGCAATCCTTTGAGAACCTATATTGTAAAAACAATGGTCGTCCTGCCAAGCCTATACGCCTGATGGTTGGGTTGTTGATACTTAAACATTTGCGCAATATTTCTGACGAGAGTGTGGTAGAGCAATGGAGCGAGAACATTTACTATCAATACTTTTGCGGAGAATCCTCTTTTGTGTGTAGTGTGCCATGTGAGCCATCTGAGTTGGTTCACTTCCGTAAGAGGATCGGAGAAGCAGGCATAGAATTGATATTGCAGGAGAGCATTAGAGTAAATGGAAGAGATAAAGATGATGATCAAGTGAATATAGACACCACCGTTCAAGAAAAGAACATCACTTTTCCTACAGATGCAAAATTACACAAAAAGATCATCCATAAATGCAGGCAGATAGCTGATAGGGAGCAATTGCCGGTTCGCCAAGCCTATACCAGGACGCTAAAAGCACTAAGCCGGGATCAACGCTTCAGGAACCATCCGAAAAACAAGGCAAAGGCACGCAAGGCAGACAAAAAGATAAAAACAATAGCAGGTAGACTTGTTCGTGAGCTGGAAAGAAATCTACCTCCCAATTCGATTTATCAAATAGACTTGGAATTATTTAAAAGAGTGTTAGCACAGAAAAGAACCGATAAAGACAAGGTATACTCTCTTCACGAACCAGATACCTGCTGTATCTCTAAGGGTAAAGAGCATAAAAAATATGAGTTTGGCAATAAGGCATCCATCGTTAAAACAACCACTGGGGTAATTGTTGGTGCAATGGGCTTTAGGAATCCCTATGACGGACATACATTAGAGCCCGCCTTGCAACAAGTAAAAAAGATGCTCGGCAAACTCCCGAAGATAGCAACAGTAGACAGAGGATACCGAGGCATTAGTAAAATTGAAGATACCCAAATACTAGTACCAAAAGCCCCAGCCAAGAACCAAAGCCGTTACATGACTAATAAATTAAGAA
>NZ_DASSWQ010000003.1:0-16243 GCF_035704835.1 Marivirga sp.
AGTAAAAAATGGACTCAGCCTATTAGAAACTGGGGAGTAATACTTAACAGTTTTCTTATTATATTTGAAGATAGGGTCAGATTAAATGAATCTTAACCCTATCTTCAAAATTTTTAGTTACACACTTTTTGGGATAGTGTCGAATTTTGGAAAAGATATTGTCTGATGAAGGATATGCATATTCTCTAAACCAATTTCACTAAAGTAAACCCGATGAAAACTGCCAATAAACCAATAGCTATACTTCCTAAAGCATACAATAAAAACAATCCTATTTGTCCATTTTGTAGATAGCTAAAGTTTTCAATTGTAAAGGTGGAAAATGTAGTATAGCCTCCACAAAAACCAGTCACCAGTAGTAATTTGAAATACTGAGAAGGGTTTTCAATTAAATACCCTAACATTATTCCAATTAAAAATGAACCTACAATATTAGCTAATAGTGTTCCATAAGGGAGAAGATTAGATAAATACTTTTCCGCAAAATGAGATGTAGCATACCTAGCAATGCTTCCCAAACCACCACCTAATCCAACTAAGAGTAAATTTTTAATCATTTAGAAGCGAATTTACGATTCCATTGCTCTCTATCATAAACCAATTCACCAGTAGCATCCCATTCTTGGTTTATGTAAGGCTCAAAATCTTTATCAAAAGGATCCCTACTATATTGAATTGTTTTTTTTCTTCTTCTTCTTTGGTCATAATATTCTACCCATAAACCCACTTTCTGATCGAAACGGTATTCTCCTTGAACTGCTATTTGTCCATTAGGATGAAAATAAAGATAGGTTCCTTCTTTCTCACCATATTCAATAGGAATTACCTCTTTAACTCTTTCCTTATTTTCTTCATCGTAATAAGCGATTTTGGAATCTATTGGCCAACCTTTAAAATATACAAGCTTATCTAAAAGAATTCCATTTTGGTCATATCGCATCCATCTTCCATGCTTTAAACCATTCCAAAACATGCCTTTTTCAATTACTTGTTCGTCTTTCAACTTTTCATAGGGGCCATGAAGAATCCCCGAAAATTTTGGGTCAGCATTTTTGGTGGTTCTGATTTCTTTTCTTTTGAAATCATACCAGTAAAAGTCCCTGACATAGGGGTCGGGTTCCACATATTCTTTTTTAAGATAGTTGAAAAGTTCTCGAGTTACATTATTTCCAAATCCTGACAAAGTGTAGTTTTTCCTTACTTTTTTATCGTAGTAAAAATTACGTTTTTTCTTTTCCTTCTTTTTTGATTTATCCTCTTCTTCCTCCTCTTCTTCCGCGTTCAAATCGATGGTTACAGGTGCTCCATCTAAGAATTGGAAAGTCTTTTTGATAGTATCTGAAGGAGTGGGAATCGTATCATGAGGAATTTCTTCTTCCTGAGCTAATAGGGAGGTAGATAAACCAAAAAACAGTATAGATATCAGTAGGAATTTCTTCATATTATGCTAAACGAAAACAGCCCGAAGTTATTGAAAATTCCGGGCTGCCTCTAATAATTATTAAATTTTTCAATTATGAATTACGAATGAAGATTTTAAAATTCATAATTATTTACTTCTCCATCATCTCCACACTTCTGCTGATGAAGTTAGTTAAATTCTTACCATTCAACATATTTTGTGAAAGCAAGGCTAAATCATAATTCTGCTTTGCAATTTTCTTTTGCTCTTCTTCGTTTTCCGCTTTCAATATTTTTGAAGCCATTTTATGATTTGCATTGATGGTCAAATTGTATTGGTCTGGCATACCACCCATGAAAGGCATTCCTCCACCTGTTTGTTGCATATCCTTCATTCTGCGCATAAATTCTGGCATAGTTAAGGAAACTGGCAATTCATCAGGTGATAAGGCCTCAACAGCCACCGTCATGGAAGAATTATTGATAGCATCTTCAAAAACCTTTTTCAGTTTTTCTTTTTCATCATCAGATAATACACTTTCTGCTTTTTCGTCTTTATCAATTAATTTATCCACTATGTCAGCATCTACTCGCTTCATATTGGTTTTCTCCAATTTCTGCTCCAGTTGATTGATGAAATGACTGTCGATAGGGCTGTCCAATAAAACAACATCATAGCCTTTTTTCTGAGCAGATGTGATATAAGCATCTTGCTTATCAGGATTAGTGGCATATAAAATAGTCACATTCCCATCTTTATCAGTCTGATTTCCAGCAATGCTTTCTTTGTATTCATCTAAGGTGAAATGCTTACCTTGTTCTATGCTTTTCAATAAGCAGAATTTCTTCGCTTTGTCATAGAATTTGTCATCGCTCATCATTCCGTATTTCACGAAAAGCCCAACGCTATCCCATTTCTCTTCAAATGATTTTCTATCATTCTTATAAAGTTCAGCCAGTTTATCTGCTACTTTTTTAGTAATGTGATTATTGATTTTCTTCACATTACTATCTGATTGCAAATAACTTCTAGATACGTTTAGTGGGATATCTGGAGAATCGATGACACCATGCATCAGCATCAAGAATTCAGGTACCACATCTTTCACCTCATCGGTGATGAAGACCTGACGAGAATAGAGTTGAATTTTGTTTTTCTGGATGTCAAAATCATTCTTGATTTTAGGGAAATATAAGATTCCTGTCAAATTGAATGGGTAATCTACATTCAGGTGGATCCAGAATAATGGGTCTTCGCTAAATGGATAGAGTTCTTTATAGAAATCTTTGTATTCTTGATCAGTTAGGTCTGCGGGAGCTTTTGTCCAAAGAGGAGCCGTATTATTAATTACTTTCGGCTTTTTAACTTTTTTCTCTTTAGCATCATCGCCTTCTCCTTCTTTAACCGTTTCTTCGGTTTCACCAAAAATGATTGGAATAGGCAAAAATTTGCAATATTTAGTCAATATTTCATTGACTCTGTGTTCTTCTAAAAATTCAACAGAGTCCTTATTGATGTGCAAAATGACCTCAGAACCTCTTTCTTTTTTGTCACCGTCTTTTAATTCAAATTCGGTGCTTCCATCACAAATCCAATGAGCAGGTTCTGCTCCTTTTTCTCTAGAAAGTGATTTGATTTCCACTTTATCTGCTACCATAAAAGCAGAATAGAATCCTAAACCGAAATGACCGATAATACCTGAACCTTCACCTTTTTCTTTATATTTCTCCACAAATTCAGTGGCACCAGAAAAGGCAATTTGGTTAATATATTTTTTGATTTCTTCACCAGTCATCCCGATACCTTTATCGATGACGTGCAAAGTCTTTTTCTTTTTATCTATTTTAATTTCAATGCTTAAATCACCCAAATCGCCATCATATTCTCCTAGCGTACCAAGGCTTTTGATTTTTTGAGTGGCATCAACTGCATTGGAAACCAACTCACGAAGGAATACTTCATGGTCGGAGTATAAAAATTTCTTAATGATTGGGAAAATATTTTCCGAGTGGATCGAAATACTACCTTTCTCTTGCATTTTGTTTATAGTTTTATTTTAAATCTAATTTTAGTGTCATAAATACTTAAAATTTCATACTAATTTTAATTCCAAAAATTATAGGGATAAAATTTTCATGTATAAATGTCTTGTAAGCCATATTTGATATTCTACTTCGCAATCAACAATTCCTATTCCATTTATAAATTAATTCATATTTGCTGTCAGCTTGGCAGAAAAATTATGCGTAGATTGCATCGTCTGAAAAAATATCATATTATGAACAGGTTATCCGTAATTTTCTTTGCCATTTTTTGCTTTATTATGATTAATTCCTGCGAGGTTTTGAAACAGGTCGCTAAAGATTTTGATTTGGACCCCACCATTACTGCTCAGTTAACCGAGAGAGAAGTAATTCAAGGCTTGAAATCTGCTCTTGAGGTCGGCACCACAGCAGGAGTGGATCAATTAGCTCAAACCAATGGTTACCTGCAAGATGAAGCTGTTAAATTATTATTACCTGCAGAGTTGCAATCTGCTATTACTCAATTAAAGTCAACAGCAGCTGGTAGAAAAGTTTATGATGAATTGATTAAAGATATTGAAGCGGATATGATTGTAAGCTTAAATCGCGCTGCAGAAAAAGCAGTCGTTAAAGCCAAGCCTATATTTGTAAATGCCATTACGTCAATGACGATTCAGGATGGCTTTGATATTTTAAAAGGATCAGATAACGCAGCTACTACCTATTTGAGAAATAAAACCTTTAGCCAACTTGTAAATGCTTTTAAACCAGACATAAAAGATGTTTTGGATGAGCCAATCGTATATAATAGAAGTCCTGAGCAACTATATAGTAGTTTCGTAAAAACTTATAATGATGTTGAACGCAATGATATTATCAATGCGTTAAACTTAAGTCCAATAAATGAGCAGGATCTAGCTTCATTTGTGACATCACGAGCTTTGGATGGAATGTTCCAAAAAATAGCGCTGAAAGAAAAAGACATTAGAGATAATCCTTCAGCCAGGATAAATGATATTTTGAAAAAGGTATTTGCCCAGCAATAATTTAAAAAACTGCATGAATTTTGATGAGGTTTGACTTATTCTTTAACGATGATTTGAAGACGATTAAATTATGAAGCAGTTATTATTTGTATTAGTATTAATTTCAATTTGGGTTATTCAATTACCTAATAAATTACATGCTCAGGATTATGGGCTTAAGGCAGGAGCTGTAATTTCTACTATTAACGGTCAAGGAAATAAGAGTTTGAAGCCTGGTATGCAATTAGGTGCCTATAAAAACTTTGGCGCGACTGAAAAGCTTTTCGTTCAGATGGAAGCGCTTATCACTCAAAAAGGATCATGGAATTGGGATAGCAATAATGTAAAGAATATTAATCTATATTATTTTGATTTTGCTGTCATGTTTGGAATCCTTGCATATGAAAAATTTACAATAAATATTGGAATCCAACCATCAGTTTTCTTAGGTGGGAGTTATATATATTCTATTGATGGGCAACAGCAAAAAGAGAGCTTAAGTGGACGAGTAAGTGCTATGGATTATGCCACTGTCTTTGGTCTGGAATATGATCTAAATAATAATTATACTATTGGAGCAAGATTTAATTACAGCTTTGTTCCTTTGCAATCCTATGAAAATGATTTTGCTGAAAATAATGAATTGCCTTATTCTATGGTGTTTCAGCTCTATGGAAAGCTTAAGTTTGTAGAATTGATGGATTTATTTAAGGGTGATGATTAAGTAATAATCACGAATTATTTTTCATTACTGCACTAACTCATCTTCATTCCATTCGCCTTCTAGTTTTATCTTCCCGTCTTTGTCGTACAAGATGCCATGACCGTTTCTTTTGTCATTTTCCCACTCTCCTACATATTTTTCACCTGTATTCCAATAGTAGGTACCAGTTCCTTCTCTTTTGTCATTTTGGTATTCACCAACATATTTATGACCATCTACCCATTTATAGGTTCCTTTACCGTGCTTCATATTGTTTTTCCAATCCCCATCATATACACTATTAGAGCTGTAGTGCCCAATACCTTCTCCATTGGCTTTACCAAATTTCACTTCCCCAAAATAAGCGATTTTAGTCCCATTAGCATTGTAAAAAGTTAATCGACCTAGCTCAGCTTTATACTGAATTTGCTTATCTTTTTGTTCAATAGTGTTTTTTAAGCTTGCAATTTCTTTATTCAAATCTGTTTTTATGGATTCAAATCTGTTTTGATATTTTTCCTCTACTTCATTGATTTTATGTTCCAATTCACGCTCCATATTTGCCATCTGAGAGCTGCTCACATTTTGAGTACTATCGAGTTTGGACCGTAAAGAATTAAATCTGGCAATAGTAGCCTTTCTGCTTTTCATAAAGCTTTTATCATCGATTGAATCCACTATTTGCATATAAATATCCATTGCCGAATTATATTTACCAGCTATAAAGAGCTCATCTGCTTTAGATTTCTGTCGATACAAGGCGCTTTGCCTCTCTAATTTCATCAACTCATTTGTGTTGTTGTGAGCTATTTCTTTGAAATGATTTTTCCTTTTACTAACCAGGAAAATAGCTATTAAACAACCAATGATTACTGCAATTGAAACGTATAGAGATATATTTTTAAATTTATTCATTTCTAATTAATCCGAAAGTTTCACATTCGGAATCTTTTGTTCTTCTTTTCTAAAATCTAAGGAAATATATGTGCTTAATCTTAAAATAATTCTTCTTTTGTAAAGGGTGGGATCATACAAATCTTGACCAGTAGTGTACATTACTCCTAATGAACTACTTACTCGAGGGCTTGATATATAGCCTATATTTCCATATAATCTCAGATCCTCTACAAAGCTCCCTACTATGTTCTTTCCACTTTGCATGATTAATTCCATACTAGGAGAAACATAAAAAGTCCCAGGCTTTAGTTTAGTACCATTGATAGGGATTTTCATATAGAAATTGTATCGCCAACGATTACCAAATTTGAATTCATCATTACTAATTGCGGCACCTCTTTTCCAACGATGTTCAATCCGAATTCTATTATAAAGCATAAACCTAGGAAAAGGCAGTACAAATAGATATTGATGCCAAACTCTGGGTTCAATATAAATAGGATCGTATTCCGTATTATTAGGTTCAGGTGTGAAATTTAATCTCAAAACTCCTCCAACAGTAAAGTTGAAGTTGGGTGAGACCACATAATTTAAGCCGTGTCTGTTATACACTTGAGCCATTCTATCAATAAATGGATTCTCAGAACTACCAGTTCTTCTGTAATGCATTTCAGCTGCCCAATAAAGCTTCTCAGCTATCCTGAATTTATTGTAGGAGCTCAGCCACATATTGGTACCAAGCTCTTCAACTTGAGGTTCAAATTCTTGAGCTGAAATATTGAAGCAAGTTCCTAAAAATATAAGTAGTAAAAATTTTCTCATACCATTAAAAGCTTAATTCCATTTCCAATATTTCAGCTGCTTTTTCTGCAGTTTTAGCTCTTTTAACTTTTCTTTCCATTCTGTTGGTACTGCTTTCATTCAGTAGAATAATCATTTCATCAAATAATATTTTGAAATTGGCTTTGTAGGCTTCCAAATTATCACAATTTAAGGTTCGCATATTTTTGAAAATGCTAGGTAGTATCAATTTATTAAAAGCTTTATAAATTGATGGTTTCGATTTTTCCTCCATGTTAGTAAAGGTGTACGGATTGAAAACCTCTTTTGTGTAGGCTTCATTTATTTTATAAATACTCTCAGTTGATTTCTGTATCGTATAGATTAGTTCTTCTGCTTTTGAGAAGCAAGTTATTAAGGATTCAATCACGTTTATTTTATCATCAGGTGTGGCTAGGTTGGAATATATTTCTAACTCTGAATTTGCAAAATCTTTAATAGCCTGCGCTACATCTATTCGTGCAAAGTTATCATGTTCTCCTGTAATAAGTGAATCAGCCAGAGTTTTAATTTTTTCATATTTCACTAACATGGCATCTTCCAATTCTACTAACTTTTCTTCATTTTGGATTTCAGCTATGTATCCGCGAAGGTTTTCGTTAATACTATTCAATTCTTTTTCAATTGATTCCATAAATGCGGATAGTTTAAATAGATTTGAATCTGTTGAATTCTTTAAGAAGCTTAAATCAGATTGAAATTGATAATCTTCCGACAAACTGTCTGAATTGATAAGTCCATTGATAGTTTCTTTATCAGTAAGCTTAATTTTATACTGAATTAATTCATCTCGCTCAAAAAACTTGAGTTGGTTATCATCATACAAAGACAAAATTTCCTTAGTCGGTATAAGAAAATTTTGATTAATTTTCTGTAGTACATTTCTATATAATTCTACTTTTTTGGTAGATAGACTTGCAATATTAATCTGCGGATTATCTAATAGTGTTTTAGTTTTAAGTTGATTTGCTTCGTAATTATATTTTAATTTCTTTAGAAGGCTTTCCTCATCCGCCTTAATATTTGATGCCAGTAATTTACTTGAAATAGTAGGCTTAATAGTGGATTTTGTAATAGGTGAAAATGTTTTATCAACTAGGTCTAGGTTGTCTAATAAGGTGAAATATAAATTACTGATTTTATCTTCTTCTTTATATTTTTCTAATAGTTTTTCATTAAAAATTCGAGCTTTTAGCTCTATAATTTCTAAAAATTCATCATCTAAAGGAATGATTTTTCCTGATAAGTCATTTTTTCCCGGGTAGTGAATTTTAATCTCTTCCACTTGGTCATTTCTTCTTAACCGCATGGCCACTAAAGTATTATCTTCAAAAACCCATTCTTTTACTAGCTTTCTATTTCCATTTTCATTCATTCTATAAAATGACCAAATGCCTTTTGTCATTTCATTTTTTTCTAATTCACCTTCTAAAACATCTTCATTAATTTGTAATCGAAAGTTTCCTTGGGCTTCATCTTCTTTGAAGTTAATGGTAGCAGTAAGTGTGGTGTCTGTTATTTTAGAATTGCGTATTTGCCAATCATAAATTCTCCATTCACCAGTTTTCTTTCCTGCCAGAAATTTACCTTCAGCCATAAACTCATGACCATTTACATCATAAGAATAAGTGTAGTTTTTATAATAACCTTTGCCAGTAGGTTCAAAGGCACCTTTTTTCAATTTCCAGTTTTCATCTGCTCTGTTTTCTATGAAACTGCCTTCAACTGACAAATATTCATGTATATCTTCTTGATTTTCAAATTGCTGCGATAGTTCAAATTCCCCATCATAAATAGTATCATTACCACTAATGTAGAATTCGTATTTCGCTAAGTATTTTATATTATTTATGGTATAAGAACTATCATAACTTTGGATGTTTTGTCCATTTAATAATGTTGCATTGATTACAATAATTATTAGGACAATAATAAATCTATTATGTGTTACCATTATTACAATTTTATCCAGTTCATTCGCATTGGAAATTACATTTTAAGGAAACAATCATGCCAATGAAAATATTTAATTTTATTATGTTTATAAATTTACTAAAATAGAATGTCAAAGATAAAAATATAAAAGCATCTTATGAAATGGGTAAAAATCATGGTGAGCTCCAGTTTCGGAATTGATTCTTCTTTTCATAAATTGAATTAAAGCAATGTAGACAAAACCAACAGTTTGTTGATTTTGTCTATATAATGTTGAATGATTCAGTCATTCATCAAGGTGTCATATTTGAAGTGAATTTTTATCTTTTAATTTTTTTGAGGTAATCCTCTTGTTAACCATCCTCTTTTATTTGCGGTTGCTATGGCATAAGGTGTGATCCAAAAAAGACCAAAAGCATAAAATATACTGTAAGCATACATATAAAAGCATTCTGAAATGGTATGTTTTTTTGCGTAAAAGAATGCAGGGATGCTTGAAAATATTAATACACTCACCAATGAGGTACTAATAAATAATAATGGATGAAAGCTTATAAACAACAACATTATAAGTGTAGCTGGTATTGCGGTCAAAACTCTTACCCATTGATTGATTAATAGAATTCTTGTTCCAATTTTAGATCCTTTTCGGAAATTTGTAAATGCAAACCTGCTCATCATTATATTTTCCCTCACATTACTTCTTTCCCAGCGAGTATACATTT
The DNA here is from genome assembly GCF_035704835.1 of Marivirga sp. GTDB lineage: Bacteria > Bacteroidota > Bacteroidia > Cytophagales > Cyclobacteriaceae > Marivirga. The sequence continues at coordinate 9,552 of NZ_DASSWQ010000003.1, forward strand.
TTTGCAGATTATTATACTTCTCGGGGATATTAGTTAGCACTTGTGCATTGCTTTGGAATTTGACATCATAACCTTGTTTTAAAATCATATTGGTCATGGCTCTGTCTTCTCCTATATCAGTAGGCTTACCAAAGAAAGTTTGATTGATCCAATCATTTAAACAACCCATAACTGCTTCTCTTTTATAAGCAGCTAAAGCACCTGGAGTACAAAGTACAGTACCCAAATTACTCTGAGCAGATCGAATGAACTCAAAACTAAAGGCGAAACTAACATTCAGCATTTTAGGAATTATAGCTTTTTTATTATTCAAAACTTTTACATTTCCTGCCACTGCCCCACAATTTTTATTAGTAACAAAAGGAGATACCAAATTCTTCAGTGTATCAGGATTCACGATTGAATCACTGTCCACGGTAATGAAAATTTCCCCTATTCCGATATTAAACGCACCGTATAAAGCATGTCTTTTCCCCATATTCTTGGGTTGCTTAAGAATTTCTACTCTATCACCCAATTCTGATTTAGCTTTCTTCATCCATTCCCAGGTATCATCTTTACTTCCATCGTCAATAGAAATGATTTGCATTTTATCAGCAGGGTAGTCGCTGGCAGCCAAACTTTTCAAGGTTTTCCAAACCAATTCTCCTTCATTATAAGCAGGAACAATTACAGTACAGCTTGGTAATAAATTAGGAGTAACTGCTTTAACGGCTTTGTATTTTAAATAATTAACAAAGATAAATAGGTAGAAAAGTAGTTTAAAACCTAATAAAGATAAACTTGTAATAATAAATATTGTCCCCCAAACGGAGTTTAATCTATTATTGTGCAATAATTCTAATTGTGGCTGTAAATAGAAAAATGAAATTAAAGCACTGATTAAAATGGAAAAAGTAGCAATCAGAATTATAGCTCCAGTATTATTTGTGAAAAATCCTTTTATACCACTAATAAAATCATAAGATTTCCGATCATACTGATTTTGTTTACTTTTTTTATTTTCAGTGACTGGAAGAGGTAAAGGAAACAGAAAACTGTACAAAGTATTTTTTCTATCTGTCGAATATTTTTTTTGGTCTTTCAGGTTCATATCTAAATAGTTTTGTGTATAGAAAGCCAAAATTCATTCCATAGCTAAAATCTGCTTTAAAAGGCACTTTGATTATTTATTTTCATAAATTGTGTGGTTTAAAACCACATATTGCCTTATTTTAAGTCATTCTTTTGCACGTTGATCTACAATAACTTATATAATTCTCACCTTACTAGTAGGTAGGACTTGCACTGTTTTTGAGAGTTCTTAATTTATCTTTTAACTTATAGAAGGTATTTTTACGTTGCGTAAGGATACTCATATAGTAAATACCGTAATTAAGTCAATGTTTTCATCTAGGATAAAAGTTTTTATTGTCTTACTTATCATTGGGGTAAGCTCCTTCTCTTTGCTCTATTGGAGTTATCTTAATTATGTTAACATAAATGAATCTATTGCGACAATAGCTCAGCCAAATAACAAAAACAATCAGATAAATAAAGTATTTCAAGAAATTATAGAAGCGGATAATTTTTTTCATACTTTCATTTTAACGGATGATAGTAGCATGCTAAATTCATATCATCAGAAAATGTCTCTTGTAAAGAATCAAATGCATTCGCTCAAAAATGATTTCTTTAATGACAGTGTTCAGTTAAAAAATCTTGATTCCTTAAATCGAATAATTGAGGAAAAGTCTGAGTATCTAAATATTATTTTGAGATTAAAAAAAGAGCAAAGTAATTCTTTTTTTACTAGCGAAGCTTTAAAGCGAATCGGGAGACAATTAAATGATTCGGCTTTTATAGAAAAGGCTTTATTGCGTAAAGAAAGGCTGATAGCATCTCTCGATTCAGTGGAAAGGCAAGAAATTATTAGAAAGCCAGATGATTTTAAGGGAATTAGTGGTTTTTTTAGAAAATTATTTGGTAAACCTAATATTGAAGTCGATACTATACGAACCATTGAGGAACAAATTGATTACAGTTTAGAGCTATCAATTGATACTAGTATTGTAAGGGATTATTTTATTGACACTACCTTATTCGCTGTAAAGGAAATACTAGTGGATGTATTAACGGAGGAGATTGATTTGCAATATCAACTTAATGATGCAGAGCTTAAACTCTATGAGCAAGATCAAAAACTCATCGACAATATAAAAATAATAGTCGAGGAGATTTTAGAGCAGGAACGGGCTAAAAATGAACAAAATTCCGCAATAGTTTTAAGTGAAACGAATCAAGCCACTCAACGAATATTTATGATAGGTGGGGTGGGAATTCTATTAAGTGCGATTTTTCTTTTTCTAATTTTCCAAGATATAACAAAAGCTAATCAATTGAGAAAAAATCTTCAAGTTGAAAAAGAAAGAGCACTCAATTTGGCTCAAGCAAAGGAAGACTTTTTATCCAAGATGAGTCATGAAATTAGAACACCACTTCATAATATTATGGGGTTTACACAATTACTTTCTGGAGCTGATATGCTTGATGAGGAGAAAGAATATTTAGATGCAATTTCTCAATCAAATCGCTATCTAAGTGAGTTGATTGACAATATATTAGAGAAATCGAAAATAGACTCAGGAAATTTTAAAATTGAAAAATCAGCTGTTCACATCCCTTATCTGGCCAATGAGCTTCATCAAGTTTTTATGTATAAGTTTTTGGAGAAATCTCTTCAATTCGAAATAGAGGTGGAAGAGCAGCTTAAAGAAAATTCGGTATGGGTTGATAGTTTGAAATTGAAGCAAGTACTCATTAATTTGATTGGGAATGCGGTGAAATTTACTGACTCAGGATATGTGAAAATCATTTTTTCTATAAAGGAATTTAATGACCATAAGCAAGAATTACATATTGCAGTGGAAGATACAGGAAAAGGGATTACTGATAAAGAAAAAGAATTGATATTCAATCAATTTGAACAAGGAGAACATGCTAAGTCCAGTAGTTTGACTGGTTCTGGTTTAGGATTGACTATCAGCAAAGACATCATAGAAGCTTTTGGTGGTCAAATTAACGTTGAAAGTGCTCCAGATATAGGAACTCGATTTTATTTATTTTTCCCAGTTCATATTGATAATGGAATTGAAAAAGCGGCAAAACAGGGAGAGATAAATAGTAATGAAATTTCAGATGGAAAATATGATATTCACTTACTAATAGTAGAGGATGACCCTTGGAATGCAAAATTGATGATTAATATTTTGAAAGACAGGGTGCTTGATTTTAAAGTATGTATTGATGCTGAAGAAGCTCTAGAGTATTTAAAATCTACAAAAAAGGAAGTAGATTTTATTATGACAGATATCAGTTTACCGGGTATGGATGGGGTTCAATTTTTTAAGAAGATTAGAAAATTAGGATATGAAATGCCTGTAGCTGCAATAACTGCTCATGTCTTGAAAAATAAAGAAGAAGAGATGTTGTCGAAAGGGTTTTCAGATGTAATCATTAAACCTTTTCAACCACATGATATTATTAAACTTCTGAATCAGTATTTTAATAAAATGGAAGATGTTGAAAAGGAGAATCTTTCTAAATATGAAGGATTATGGGCTTTTGCTGGAAATGATGAAGGAGTTTACCGCAAATTAATTTCAGATTTCAAGTTATCTTTAAAGGAAAAACTAAATGCTTTTGAAATTGTAATGATTGAAAAAGATGCTAAAAATCTCTCTAATTTGGCGCACCAAATGAAATCTGCTTTTGAACAAATCGAAATAGAAGATTTTAGTGAAGCTCTGCAAAGCATTGAAGTTTATGTGGAGCTCAATAAAAATGAAAGGGCTTTTGAAGAAGCAGAAGTTCTCCTGCCAAAGTTAAAAAAAGTGTTGGAAGGTATGTGATAAACTATGAATCAATATTATAAGATTTAATCTTCTTATATAATGTTGTTCTATCAATGTTTAAAGATTGTGCAGCTTTTGATTTATTGAATTTATGTTGAATAAGGGCTTGTTTAATGGCATTTTTTTCTTGATTTTCCTGCATTTCTTTTAAATCTAAACCTGTACTTTTCAGAGGTTTGGCTTCAACTGAATCTTCGGATTTAAGTTCTGTTTTCTGATTAAACCCTACAGGCAAGTTTGACACTTCTATTCTGGAAGTATCAGATAATAATACGGCTCTTTTAATAATGTTTTTTAGTTCTCTTAAGTTTCCTGGCCATTCGTATTCTGTGAAAATTCGTAATACTTCTTCCGAAAGTTCATTGACCTCTTTCCCCAATTCTTTATTGGCTTCTTTTAAGAAAAAATTTATAAACTCTTCTAAATCGTCTATTCTTTCTTTCAAAGAAGGTGAATAAATTTCAAATTCATTTAATCTATGATATAAATCGTTACGGAAAGCCTCTTGCTGAATGTTTTCTGATAACCTTTCATTTGTGGCAGAGATTATCCTCACATCAATTTCCAGTTCCTTTCCACCACCCACTTTTCGAATGACTTTCTCTTGTAAGGCACGTAAAAGTTGTGATTGCACCTCATATGGAAGATTGCCAATTTCATCCAAAAACAAGGTACCACCATTAGCTAATTCAAATTGCCCTTTTCTGTCTGTGAGAGCACCGGTAAAGGCTCCTTTTTCATGACCGAAAAATTCACTTGCTGCCAATTCTTTAGATAGAACTCCACAATCTATAGCTACAAACGGCTTATCAGATCTTTTACTTAATTCGTGGATTTTCTTAGCGACATATTCTTTCCCTGTACCACTTTCTCCCATGATAAGAATACTCATTTTGGTTGGAGCAACAATATTCACCTGCTTCCATAATTCCAAACTCAAAGGGTTATTACCTATTATATACTGATTGTTTTGCGAAAGTGGTTGATCTGGATCAGAACCAGTATTTTTTGGTTTAGCGTTAAAATCAAGCGCCTTTTCAATAGTCTTTAGTAGTTCATCTGGGTTCACGGGCTTATTCACAAATTCGAAAGCTCCTAATTTGATGGATTGAACAGCTGTTCGAATATCAGCATAATTAGTAATTAGAATTACTGGGGTTTGGGGCTGATTTTTTTTAATTCTTTCAATTAGGGCAAGCCCATTCATTTTTGGTAGTCGGAAGTCAGTGAGCACCAAATCAAAATTGTGTTTTTTTAATAATTCTAACGCAGAATGACCAGAATGAGCAGATTCAACTTGATATTTATTTCTTGATAGGTAATTGGAAAGCATCTCATTAAATGAGGGATCATCATCCACAATCAATAGTTTTTTGCTTTCTTTCATATTACCTTTTTTAAATGTTTGTTAGTTAAAAAGCTTCAATGATTCAATTTTTCAATCTTACCTTCATAATTTACTCTATTCACTATATAAAGTTTTTGAAAATAATGATTCATTCCATAATACATGCAAAAGCAGTAAGGTGAATTTAAGGAAAATTAAATTAGGTAATAATTGAAAAAGTTTAGTTATGCTACAACTTAAATTAAACAAAAATGAAGTTAAAAAACGAGCGTTAACTTATCTTAATCTATCCATTGATCTTACTAATCGTTCATCTTTCCTAATAAAGCGAGCTGCAAGAGAATTGAAAATTATGGCGATGGCAGGTAAAAATAGACCATAACTATATGTACCTTGAATCCCCGGTAATAAATCAGCTTCTGCTTGGGTTGACCAATAAGCAGAAAGACCTAAGGCTGTTCCAATCAAAAGGGAATTAAGTGTCGTAAGCATTATTTGGCGCATTCTATTTTTGTACAAACCAATAGCTATAAAAGAAGCGCAAACTGATAAAAATCCTAAAATACCAGGAATTACATAAGGCATATACTCATTTTTTGCTCCTTCTTCAGGAGCGCTTATGGTTTCTAAATATAATGCAGTTAAAGTGTAAGTAGCATCAGTATTTGCATTTCCTTTTTGCCAGATAGGTGCAATTAAAAATATTAACATTGCTAAACCTGCTATTAATAAAAAAATAGTTTGAATTCTTTGAATCATTGGGAATCGATTTTTAATGTTATGCAAATATAAGGTAAAAATCAGGTTCATTAAATGCTAGATCTAATAAAAAACACCCCTTAATTATCTCGACTTGAAAGATTATTAATTTAGGGCTGCTAATAATACTCTACAGTTTGTTGCAAAGAATTTTAATCCTGTCTGCATACATTTTTGTTAAATATTTTAATTTTTTTTTCAGTTCTATTTGAATTATAAAAATAGCATTTTACCTTTACGACACCAAATCAAAATAATTGATTTATAAAGAAGTGCGTAGAGACAGGCTCAATGACGCACTAGCAACCTGACACTTGTCAAGGTGCTAATTCCTGATCCAATATTGGAGTATATAAATTGACGAAAATGGAAAAATCTAATTTAATTTTGCAGGTTATTAGTAACCTTAATCACAAATCTTCAAACGATTTATCTCTTTCTTTTTACAAATCTGCTTTTGATAGCAATCATTGCTGTTGTTGTTTATAAGCAACCTTATATCTAAGCTGCTACTTTTTAATTTGGGAAATTAATTCCAAAAGCCCTTTGATCGGATCAAGCAATAATTCTGGGGATTTAGGATTGAAGAATTAACTTTGTCAAAAAAAGACAAAGTGGATCAGAGTTTAATTGAGTTGTTTTTGCCAGAAGGGATTCTCGAATATTTCCGGGTTACTTCAGTTAAAAAGAAA
>NZ_DASSWQ010000013.1:0-2002 GCF_035704835.1 Marivirga sp.
AAATTAGCATCAAGACTAAATGCCCAGGCTGTGGCAATTGTTATGAAAATTGCATTTCTAATGGGCACTACTATACTATGGTCGAATTTGGATGGAATTGATAATTTGCTATTGGTTAGTACGTTTGAACTACCGTACAATTCCTTCATAAAATTAATGTCTACTATACGGTATTCATCTGAATTCAAGGCCTTGGCAAGCTTTTTTGACTGAATTATCTCGCGTTTGGCTCTTTGACCATAAGAAAATGTAATTATTTTTATTTTATATTTCTTGTAGTTTTTGATATAAGCAGCAGCACAGAGCGAATCCAGCCCGCCACTCATTATGCATATTGCAATCTTTTCATCTTTCATTTAATGCGTAGATACCTCCCACTCCATATGATATTGCGACAAATATTCTAGAAAGTGCCAATATATGTTGATGAACTAAAACAGAAGAAAGTAATACATCAACTAGAAATAAAACTGGGATCATAATAATTGCAATTATTCCAACAATAAATTGTTCCTTATTTTTGTAATTACTATAATATTTAATCAAAAGAAATGTGGAGATGTTACCAGTACCGATTCCTAAGAGTATCAAGTACTGTGAAAATGGGTAGAATATTGGAATGGCTAAAAAAGGTCCTGCCCAGCTTAGACCATTAATTATCTTTGCATGAAAAGGCCATTTTATGCTATTTTTCATTCTGTTTCTTATGGATTGAAACAGATTATTCATTTTTGTAAAGGTTATTCCCAAAATCAAAGCAAATACCAAAATCCATGAAAGTAGTTGATAGTAAATTGGAACACCATGAGTTGATAAGAATTCGTTAATTATAGTTCCAGTTAGAACTGCTATAGCGATACTGATAAAAAGAAAGCCAAAAGCTCTAGATTCAATTCCTAGATTTCCAGGCAATGGTCTATAAACTTTATTTCTTTAATTTAAAGCATTTAGTGAATACTGTATGAACAGAAAAGGTTTACATTTGCCGTACGTGATATCTTCCGTTAATCATAATACATACTTGATTTTTGTGATAATCCTATTGCTGTTTTGATCCACATTTAGGACAGAATTTTGATGCTGTTTTGAGAGGATAATTGCAATTGTGACATTTGGTCGTCGATCCCTGTGTGAGATCCTTGAACATATCTGTAACTGCTCCACTTGGTTTGAATGATTCATCAATATCTGGAAGGAAATCAGAATTGTTTGATTGATTGTTGACATCATTAATATACATCAATAAGCGAGGTACTGTCTTATTTTTTCCAGGAACATTAACTTGATCACCTAACCACAATGCAAATTTTTTTAATGTCATTTCAGGAGTCGAAAAAGTTAGGGAATGTGTGGACATATACTCTTCAGTGGCAGCTCTCCCATTAAAGATCTCCATAGTAGATTAAAACAAAATGGAGTTTTTAATTATTGCGAATTCCCACACTTGGGACAGAATTTAGCAGTAACAGGAATTGAAGACTTGCAATGGACACAATTCTTTTTTGAATCCTGGTTTTTAGCTTCGGGCTTAATTGTTATGTCGACAGGTTTGAATGTTGGCTCGGTTAGTCGATCAGGTGCAGGAAGTAAATATTGACTATCATTTGATGGTCTGTTGCCACCGATACTACCACCGCTGTCTACAAACGCATTGACTCCAAATCCAGAACCAGATGAAGGCTCTGCAATTCCGCCAGTTGGATTCTTTAATGATGAACCTTTGTCGACTGCTGATTTCATTTCCAATATTACTCTAATAGCTAGAAAATTTAGTGCAGAGAGAGATATCATGAATTTTGCAACTTTTCCGAAAAATTCTTTATCACCAATTTTTCCTTTTTTGTAAAGTTGAGCATCATCAATAAAAGATTCATAATGGTCTTGAGTCTCGTTTACTAATTGTTTTAATTTTTCACTCAACCCTCCAAGCGTATCGACACCAAATGACATAATAAGTGAATTAGCTATGCAGTTTAATAAAAGTTTGAATCCAATAAAAAAA
>NZ_DASSWQ010000010.1:0-30502 GCF_035704835.1 Marivirga sp.
GATGAAAATAATGATTATTATAAAGATAAAATAGAGGGTAAAGATTTTGACGATAATGACCTGTTACAATTACTCAAAGAACACCCTCAGCTAATTAAAACACCCATTATTGTTTCAGAGAAAACAGCAAAATTTATTAAATCAGCTTATGATTTTAATGAAATGGGTATGGCCTTTAAAGAAATTCAAAATAAATTCGCTAATAAAGGAGAAAGTGATGGAGAATAAAGGATTAATTATCACTCATTATAAGTGCAGTTAAAACATATAGGTCAAACTCATATTTAATCCCAAAAATGCTGGTGTGCTATCAAAAGTAGCGTTCTCGGTAGTAATATTAGACAATGCTTTTTTGAAGGTCGGCATAATACTAATGGCATATTTATCAGCAAATGGATAGCTAATATCTAAACCTGCAATGCTACTAGCAAAAACTTTTTTATAAGATTGCCTATCATTTTGATTAAATTCAATTTCGTTGATTTGCTGACTACCACCTTTTAGCGTATTTCTCAGGATTAAATCAGCTGAAATACCGCCCACCAGTGAAACATCAAATTTCGAATCAATAATTTTATATGATAACATCAATGGGAAAGTTATAATCTGAAAATCATTATATAATTCATATTCAGAAATAGCATTTACAACTCGTCCATCAGAAATTTCGGTTGAACTACTTGCACCATGATAAGGATATAGTTTGTCACTATTTTTATCTCTCAAAACAGTGCTGCTGGAGGATGTAGAACGAAATGCACCATATTGGACACCTGATTTAATATTCCATCTATCATTTAATTGAACCCCTAAATTAAGCCCAAATGTGAATGACATATTACCTTTCATAGGGGCCGAACTCAAATCTTCCACTGCATTTCTTTCTTGACTAGTAGCTGAGCTTTGATCAGTTAGTGTTCGGGCATTAGTTCCTGCATTGTTTAATGTTGAAACTGTTGAAAATATAGGTGTTTCTGTAATTTCTGAATTTGGATTAAAATTTCCAGAGCCCACATTAACATTAGAATTCCATCTAACAGTTGACCTTTCTTTTACTTTATCCACATTACTCACAGCAAAGTAAGATACCTTTTCTATTTTATAATCTAACTTAGGTAATTCAGATAAGGATGCAGGATTTCTGATTTCCAATTTTTCAAGTATTGGAAGAGCATTTTCATCTGTACTGAGCAGATTTGACCGCTCAATTTCATTGGAAGCAATCAATACATTCCCATTACCTGATTTTTCGTTTGACAGCCTATTCCCTATGGTTTTTTCACCTATTTGTTCAGAGTCATTTTGCTTATTCCTACTATTCACCGCAGGAATTGATGAGATTGACTTGTTTCTATCTAATAAAAGTCTATCCTCCAAAATATTTATTTTTTCTGGTAGAAAAGTGCTTTCTTGATTATTCCTATAGGCAAAATCCTGTAAATTGAAGTAAATGGAAATTAAAGCAATGAAAATAACAGCCGCAGCAAGATTTCTATAGAAAGAAGCTTTCTTTTGCATCCTCCTATTATCTTGCTTTAGTAATTCAGCTTCAATTCCTTCCCATACGCTACTTCCCGGCTGAACCTCAGCCCCTGCAAGTTTACGCTCTATAGCACTATTAAATTTATCTTTATTGAAATCTTTCATTCCCCCACTTACTTTGCTTTTCTAATTGTTCCATTAATATTTTTCGTGCTCTTGCATATTGGGATTTTGAAGTCCCAATACTTATCTCAAGCATCTCTGCTATTTCTTTATGATGATAACCTTCAATAGCGTATAAATTAAAAATAACTTGACATCCTGTGGGCAAGCCCTGAATTAAGTTCATTAAATCTTCTACAGCCAAATTATCAACTGACATTGAAGTCATACCTTCTTTGAGGTCTTCTACATCTACCATTGGATATAAATACAATTTACTCCTCTGATGATTTAATGCAGTATTAATTATTATTCTCTTAATCCAATATCCAATACTGGATTCCCCTCTAAATTTTTTGATATTCTCAAAAACTTTAATAAATCCTTCCTGCAGAATATCCTCCGCTTCCAAAGTTGATTTTGAATACCGCAAAGCTATCGCCAACATTCCAGAGGAAAATTGTTGGTAAAGCTCATATTGGCTCTTTCTGTCGCCTTTTTGGCAACCCTTTATAAGTTCTTTGGTTCTAGGCATGACAAAACCTTAAGGATTCTGTTTATATTAGACCCAAATTACAAATTAAAGGTTGGAATGAAACATAATATATATATTTTAATTAGCTTTTTAGTTATTATTTTAACTACAAACTCCTGTGTGCCAGTGCAATCAACAGGAGGAAGCACATCATCTTCCGCTAGAAGCTATCCTGAACTGGAATTTGAGAATAGAAGCTATCAGGATCGAATTAACACTGTTCAGCTCGTTCAATTTCGAAATAACCAAATGAATTCTACTAACAATCCTATCATAGAACTTGATGCAAATGAACAACTTCTTTTGACATTTGATGATATTAATACCCAACAACAGCAATATTTCGCAAAAATAATTCATTGCAATAAAGATTGGACTGCCAAAAGCAATATCCAGTCAATGGATTACCTGGAAGAATATAATCAGTTTCTGATAAAAGAATTTGAATTTTCCTTTGATACAAAGATGGGATATGTTCATTATGAATGGAATGTTCCAAAAGTTAATATATCTGGAAATTACTTGGTAGTGGTGTACCAAAATAATAATGAGGAGGACATTATACTGAGTGAACGCTTTATGGTGCAAGAAAATAATGTAGGCATTAGCTATAAGGTTTCAGCTTCCAGCATTGTATCTAAAAGAAGAACACATCAGGAAATAGAATTCGAAGTATTTTTAAATAACATAAATGTGCTAAATGCAGTGACAGATATACACCCAGTGGTTAGACAAAATAATAATTGGTTATATGCCAAAAAAATATCAGACCCATTCAAAATTACAGATGGTAATAAGCGATTAGTATATAAATTCTTTGACGGAGAATTAAATTTTGCTGGCGGAAACGAATTTAGATTTTTTAATATCTCAACTATAAACTTTAAAAGCAATGGCGTTGCAAATATAAATAAGGAAACAACTCCAGTTTCGGTTGAACTTTTAATTGATAAGACTCGATCAACACAATCCTACAGAGAATGGGAAGACCGCAATGGTGGATTTGTAATAGGCAATAGTGAAAGACAGAATACCCCTTTAGTAGCTGATTATTTTTTAACGAATTTTAATTTAGAGGCACCTCAAGAATATGGAGATATCTATGTAGTTGGTGAATTTAATAATTGGCATTTAGATAACTCTAACAAAATGATCTACGATCCTACTACTGGAATGTATTCAAATAGAAAATTATTAAAACAAGGATATTACGAATACAATTATTATGTTGAAAATAGAGATGACAATCCCATTGAAGGGAATTATTTTAACACAGAAAACTCATATGATATATTAATATACTATAAAAACCCTCAACTTAGATATGATAGGTTAATCGGATACACCAAGTTTAATTCTCGAGCTGCCCAGTGAAATATGGAACGGTTTGACTTCCTGGTGTAACTTCCGCTAAATCTAACATGCCAAACCCTTTATCATTGTATAAACCTAAGCCATTTTCAAAAATATATTGATGAAATTCTGGAGAAGCATTTAAAGTAAAAGGAAACGTATAACCTCTCACTTCATAAGGGACATCTTGGTCATAAATTGGGTATACTCTGGAATATTTTTTTCCCTTATCCTCTAATTTTTTTAAGTAATTACCGTCAGGCAAAAACTCAAAATCTCCAAGGTTTAGTACCTCATTTTTCTCTTGTAATGCAATTTTTAATATCTCAATAAATTCATTCGATTCGGGATGAATAAATTTTTTCGCAGTGTCGCTAGAAAATTTTGGTGTTAAAAGCACTATAGGTGACAAACAGATATATTTAGTTTCTTCAGAGAAATCAACTTTATGCTCCAATTCAACCGTATGCGGAATTATAGTTAATCCATTCAGCTTAATTTCTGGCAAACTGAATAATACATCAATTATTGAATCAATGAAATCTTGATTGGAACATGAAAATACAACGGTTATCTTAGAACTATAAAAATGCAGCCCAGATTTACTTACTGTAGTTTGTCCTTTCAAGCCTGAAAAATTATAATGCTTGAAAGTATTAAACTCTTCTTTTCCACACTTTTTGATTAGGCCTTTAAAAAATCTAAACAAATAGTATTGATGATGAAAGGGAACGTTAGCTCCTTTTTCCTTATTCTTAAAAATTAATCTAACTCTCACAGCCTCCTATTTTTTGTGGGTAGACTACTCGTGCAATTAAATTGTTTTAATATTTATAGAAAAAATTACACATTAAACCTAAAATGCATGATATCTCCATCTTTTACCACATATTCTTTCCCTTCAATCGAAATTTTACCTGCTTCTTTGCAAGCATTTTCGGTTTTAAATTTTTGATAATCCTCTAGTTTAATGACTTCAGCTTTAATAAAACCCTTTTCAAAATCAGTGTGGATAACACCTGCGGCTTGAGGAGCTTTCCAACCATTTTTAATGGTCCATGCTTTAACTTCTTGCTTACCTGCAGTGAAATACGTAATTAAATTTAATATCGAATAAGAGGCCCTTATAAGTTTGTTTAAGCCTGACTCTTTCAATCCATATTCATCAAGAAACATAGCCTTTTCATCAGCATCATCAAATTCGGCAATTTGAGCTTCAATCGCTGCACTTACTACAATTACTTCTGCTTCTTCGTCTTTGACATACTCTTTAAACTTATCAACTAAAGCATTTCCGTTTACCGCTGCTGTTTCTTCAACGTTTGTTACATAAATTACAGGCTTATCGGTCAATAAAAGTAAATCCCTTACCGGTTCTTTTTCTTCTTTACTAAGTTTTAGAGTTCTGGCATTTTTTCCATCCTGCAAAACATCCTTATATTGATTTAATACTGCCAGTTCTTTTCTTGCATTTGCATCTCCAGACCTAGCGACTTTTTCAGTTTTAAGAATTTTTTTCTCAACTGACTCCAAATCTTTTAATTGAAGCTCTGTATCTATAATATCCTTATCTGCTACGGGATTTACTCGACCAGATACGTGCGTGATGTTATCATCTTCAAAACATCTGACAACATGGACAATGGCATCTACTTCACGTATATTGCCCAAAAATTTATTACCTAGTCCTTCGCCTTTGCTAGCACCTTCTACCAACCCAGCTATGTCAACAAACTCTATAATAGTTGGTACTACCTTATCAGGATTAACAAGTTCCTTTAAAATATTTAATCTTTCATCCGGAACGCTAATCACACCAACATTCGGGTCAATTGTACAAAAAGGAAAATTGGCTGCTTCTGCCTTAGCATTAGAAAGCGCATTAAATAAGGTTGATTTTCCAACATTTGGTAAACCGACAATCCCGCACTGTAATCCCATGAAAATAATTTATTAATTCTGAAATATTTTATATTGCTTATAGCCTTGATAGAGTTCAATAAGAATCACTCTAAAAACTGTATAAACCGGAATGGCCGCAACCATTCCAATTACACCTGCCAAGGATGCGCCTGCAAAGATAATAACAAAAATTTCTAATGGATGTGCTTTTACGCTTTTTGAGAAAATTAGTGGCTGCAAAACAATATTGTCAGTGATCTGTACTACCGCAAAAACTGACACTATCTTTATTACCAAAAGAAAGAGTTCATTACTAAATTCAAAAATCCCGCCAGTAGTAACGCCTACTATTATTCCAAAAGATGCACCCAAAATTGGCCCAGCGTATGGAATTAAGTTAGCAACTGCTGCAAATACTGCTATAGTCACAGCATATTTAATCCCAAAAATACTTAAGCCAACAGAAGCAATTGTGAATATTGAGATCATTTGAAATAACAATCCTAATAAATAATTTGAAAGCAGCTTTTCTATTTTATAAATCGCACCAATCGATACCTCAAAATATTTATTGGGAATTAATTGGATGAACTTTCTTCTGGCAAGACCCTTTTCATAAAGTAAAAAGAAAGATATAAACAATACTGCCAAAATTGCTACGAAGATACTACCTGTTATGGAGATAAAATTATTTAGGATAAAACTAAAATCTACTGTTTTGGCAAAATTTAAAATACTTTCTTTTAATCGGTCAATGATAAACCCTTCTTCTCCAACATTAGGAATAGAATTCATTAAAAAGATTTCTACTGATTGTATTGGAGTGGTAATTCTATCGTAAAGGTTATCATAATTAAGTTGGCTAAGAATTTGAATTTGCTCAGACACTAAAGGAATAAAAAGCCCAACAAAAAGCACTATAAATCCTATGAAAACAGAGAACGCTATAATAATTGTGAGAATTTTAGGCATTTTGTAGCCATAAAAAAAAAGACTATTCAAGTAGCCTACTAATGGCCTTAAAATGGTAGAGATTATTAAAGAAATGATGATATATATAAATATATCAGAGAAAAGTAGGCTTACGAAATATAGTATTATAGCACCACCAAATAAATATAATATAGGTCTAATTCGATTCACAGCTTAAAGGTAATAGATTCTAAAAAGAAAAGAATTAAAAACTAGGCAAAAAAAAAGGCGACATAAATATGTCGCCTTTTTACTTTAAAAAATATATCCTTAGTCAATTTCAGGATTATTTTGAATTTCCAATTGAGGAATATCAAAAGTCATTCTGTCATCATCTGCCGGAATCTGTTCACCAGGGAATGTTAAATGATTAGGAGCTACAGTAATTGTTCTCTTATTTCTTTTAACTGAAAGGTAGCTTTTACCTTCACCCCAAAGCTCAATTCTGCCTTGAAGAATAGCTTCATCAATTAAAGCTTGCTGTCCTAATCCGCCAATATAACTTGCATCGGGA
Organism: Marivirga sp.; assembly: GCF_035704835.1. Classification (GTDB taxonomy): domain Bacteria; phylum Bacteroidota; class Bacteroidia; order Cytophagales; family Cyclobacteriaceae; genus Marivirga. The sequence continues at coordinate 6,921 of NZ_DASSWQ010000010.1, forward strand.
ACTCTATTACCCATCAAAGCAGTCAAAGAAGTTCTAGCGCCAGCTAAGTCACCTGCCTTGGCAGCAGTTTCAGCGTGAAGTATATAGAACTCTTCGATTCTCATATAAACATAATCAGTCGTAACCGTACGTTGACCACCAATTACTCTATCTGGAGCATAGAACTTACCAGTTGGCTCCCAGTATCCTAGGTAGTAGTTTTGTCTAAATTGACTAAGTCTTGCATCATCAGGTGACATAGAATTTAACAAAACTGGATTAATAGTTTTTGTATCACCAACCCATGCATAACTGTAAGTGAAAATATCCATTTGACCCCACCAAGAAATTAGATCTAATCCAATATCCTCAGTCAAATCAACTCCCCACATCCAATTATTATTTTCAATAGTATTGAAACCATTTGTTACTTCATCAGACGCTAATAAATCATAACCACTATTATCAATTATATCCTTAGCTAAAGCAGCAGCCTCAGCATTTCTATCTAAAGCGGCATAAGTGTAAGCCAATAATCCTTTAGCAACATATTCATCAATCGCAAACAAACCTGGTCTACTAAAACCTTCCAAATATTCTACCGCAGTAGTTAAATCAGATTCTATCAATGCAAATACTTCGTCTAAAGTACTAAGTGGTTGATTTGGTGATAATGAATTATCATAAAGAGGAATAGTAGGCTCATTAAGACTTAAATCTTCAGCAAAAAAGTTTACTAAATAAAAATATGCATAGGCTCTTAAAGCTTTTGCTTGTCCCATTATTCTTTGACCCTCTACTAATTCAGGCTCAGCATCTGTTCCACCCAAACCATCTATGATGGTATTGGCACCTAAAATCACACGGTAGTAGTATCTCCATACCATATAATTTCTTGTGTTTGTGAAGTCAATAGTTACCTGATAATCAGATAACTGACCATACCAACCATATATCTTGGCCGATAAAACCATATCGCCAGATAACATATCACTAAAGATGTCATAACCTTTCTGACCAAAATCATCATGATTAGTGGTACCACCTGAACCAGTTTGATACATTAAAGAATATGCACCTCTCAAATTTGAAAGCTGGATACCAGGATTTATTTCTGATATCTCTGAAGCACGCTCTACTGAGATGAACTCGGTAGGTTCTGTTTCCAAGAAATCATCACTACAACCAACGAAGACCATAGTGAAGAATGCTGCTATAATTATTTTATTTAATTTCATATTGCGTTCTTTTTAGAATTTAACTTTTAAACCGCCAGTTAAGGTACTTAAAGGAGAATATCTGTACATGCTAGAAGCACCTGTTACAGCAGTGCTTGGGTTAAACCCATCTCTGTAAGAAAATAATGCTAAATTATCACCAGCAGCAAATATGCTTAAGCTTTTAACACCAATTCTCTCTACCAATTTAGTTGGGAAAGTATATCCAACTCTAATATTAGATACGTTTAAGAAATCAGACGGTGTTAAGAATCTAGAAGAAGCAGAGTTAACTCTCAAATCTAAATCATTTGATAATCTAGGTACATCTGTGATATCACCTTCTTGCTGCCATCTATCTCTAATGTCAGTATGCCAGTTATTGGATCCTGCTTGACCATTGTGCATCAAAGTAGCATAAGCACCATCATAAGCATAACCACCTACACTATACAACACCAATGCACTAACATTGATCCCTTTCCATCCACCAGCTAAGTTGAATGCACCTCTAACAGCAGGTATTGCTGTTTTATCAAGAAACTTCTGAGTTGCAGTTGCATAAGAAGTGGTAGTGGTTTCTAGGATATTTGCATCAGGATTTCTTGATGTATATTCATATAATGAACTAATACCTTCGTCAGCAGCATCAAACTCACCATTACCATTAACATCATTATAATGTAAGGTCCATTCTGATGCTCCATCTTCAGGATTAACACCAGCAAACTCTCTCATATAAAAATCAAATATTGATCTTCCAGCAGTTCTACCATAAATACCATCGATATCAATTTCTTTTTCTTCACCTGTAGCAGGGTCAATTGGTAATCTCAACAACTCGTTAGAAATGATTTCACCGTTAACTGATAAATCTAAGTAATAATCTTTGCCTTTTAAGATATGGCCAGTAACATCAAATTCGATACCACTATTTCGTAGTGCACCATCATTCACGTCAATTAAAGCATATCCCAATGAAGGACCTACTCTTCTCTCAAAAATCAAGTTGTCAGTAGTTTTTACATAGTAATCTACTGAAGCATCAATTCTATTCCACAAGTTAAATTCTAAACCAGTTTGGAATTGATTCGAAACTTCCCAAGTTAAGTCAGGATTACCTTTAGTAGCTAAGCTCAAAGATGGTTGTCCATTTAAGTTAGCAATATCTAATAAATCGTATCCAGGATAGAAATCAACACCTGCTTGATCACCAGTTAAACCGTAACTAGATTTTAATTTCAAGTATTTAACAAAATCTGCTCCTCTTAAAAACTCCTCATTAGACATTACCCATGAACCACCAATTGAACCGAAAGTACCCCACTTATCTTTTAAGAATCGTGAAGAACCATCTCTTCTAACTGAACCAGTTAAGTAATACTTTTGATTAAAGTTATAATTAACTTGACCGAAATAACTTTCAATTGAATAATCATCAACGTATGAATCTGCACTAATATTAACAACTGCGTTTCTGAATTCTACTCCGAATGGATCAACCAATTGCTGTTTGAAACCACTTGTAAAGCTTCTCTCCCATCTGTTACTCTCATGAGCAGCTAATGCTGAAATGCTATGAACTCCGAAGTCTTTCTGATATCTTACTAAATTAGTAAAGGTATAGTTAAAGATTTCAGTATTAGTCTTGAAAATAGAACCATTAGTACTAGCAGAAGATCCATAAAATGGAGAATTCTGCTGATCATTATTACTATTTAAGTATTGCCATCCGTAAGTTGATTCAAATGATAAATCATCATTGAAATCAATGTTAATATTAGCACTACCATTCAATTCATTGTTCACTCTATTACGAACATTAATATTAGCATCAGAAATTGAGTTAGTTAATGCTCCAAAGCCTCTACCAGCTTCTCCGTAATCGTAAATATTACCTCCATAATAAGGATCAGGAATTTTGTTACCTTCAGCATCTCTTAAAAATAATGGATAGATTGATGGAATATTATCAACAAACCAGAAAACACTACCTGAATCCGATGTTTGACCACCATTGTTTGTTTCAGAACGAGTATAACCGATATTTACACTCCCAGATAACCAAGGTTTTAATTGGTGAGACAAATTGAATCTTGAACTAACTCTTTCGAAATCAGAATTGATAGAATATCCAACATCTTTCAAATAACCAACTGAAGTAAAGTAACGAACAGCCTCATTACCTCCACCTAATCTAATATTTCCTTCTTGTCTTGTAGACGGTTGAAAAGCATAATCTTCCCAATTTTCAGGGTCATACTTTCTAGTAACACCTGGACGAACTGAACGCGTAGCAGGATCAATTAATTCTCCAGCATTAGCAACATTCCACATATTATAATTTGGACTTACACCATTACCACTAAAAAGTCTTGCATTTGCATAAGCCTCAGGATCTGTACTACCTAAGATTTGACCTCTGTTATACAAACCTTCCCAACCTAAAGCGATATACTCTTCAGGAGAAGAAATTCTGTCATAACGAGGTAATAAGTTTTGGTTTTGACCAAACTTACCATCAATCTCGATGTAAGACTCATTTGCATTACCTTTTTTAGTGTTAATCAAAATAACACCATTAGCACCTCTAGAACCATAAATTGCAGTTGCAGTAGCATCTTTCAAAATAGTAGTTGAAGCAATATCATTAGGGTTAATTGCATTGATACTTCCAAAGTAAGGTACACCATCTAATACATAAAGAGGAGCACTGTTTCCATTTACGGAACCAATACCTCTAATACGTACAGTTGCTTCAGTACCTGGCTGACCTGAAGTGTTCACAACGTTTACACCTGCAACCTCACCAGCTAGACCTTGAGATATGTTAGAAACACTTTTTCTCTCGATAGCTCCTGGATCAACTGTTTTCAATGAACCAGAGAATGATTGCTTGGTAGTTTCACCATATCCAACAACCACAACTTCACTTAACTGCTCAACATCAGCTTCCATCTGTACATCAATTACAGATCTAGAACCGATTTCGATTTCTTGTTGAGCCATTCCAATGAATGAAAAAACTAATGTACCACCATCAGAAGGTACCGAAATTTTATAATTTCCGTCCAAATCAGTGTTCTGACCAGTACCAGTACCTTTTAATAAAACGTTCACACCCGGTAAGCCTTCGCCTGTCTCAGCGTCAGTAACTGTACCACTTACGGTGCGATCCTGTGCCCATGCGTGTAGCACGAACACCAACATGAAACATGTTAGTAGAATCTTCTTCATACTTATTTTAGTTTAGGTTAATAATAATTAAAAGTTAAATGTACATAACATTTAATTAAAAAACCTAACGAAATATAAATTTTTCTTGAAAATTATTCGCCAAATAAAAAATTTATATTTCAGTGTATTATAGTCTATTGTATACATATTTAGGCTTAAGACAATATTTTCGAGTGATTTGATAAATTTCACAAAGAATTAATATTCTAAGATAAAATTGAATTACATCACCTTGAAAATAACTGTCTTTAAATATTGCCCTGAAGGCGTTTTTTGTGCTCCATATCCTTTTGCTGCAATTCTATTGGAGTCGATGTTGTGAAATCTTATTAATTCCATCAAAACAGCTTCTGCCCTTTGTTGTGAAAGCTCTTTATTATATTGTGATGAACCTACATTATCTGTATATCCACCAATTTCTATTTTGATTTCTGGATTTTGAATTAAAAATTCTGCGATTTTACGAATTTCATTCCGCGACTTTTCACTTACCTGGTAACTGTCAAATTCAAAATATATATTATTAAGAATAACCGATTCATTTTTACGAATAGCATTTAAAGAAAAATTTATTTCCTCCTTTTCCTCTTTTACTTGAAGCTTTTGCGATTTAAATAAATACCCTTTCGCCTCCACATAAAATGAATAATCTGAAGGCTTAGGTACAATTACTTTATATTCACCACTAACAGCACTACTGAAAGTTTCCTGTACTAAACTATCTAATTCTAGATCATATATTTGAATCCTTGCATTTATCGCGGAGCTATCTTCTGATGAAACCACTTTGCCATATACCAAATTTAAATCAGATTTATTTTTCATCTCTATATAATGAACACGGCTTGGCGGATACTTTTCTTCGGATGCCTGCTCGCGAGACCAATAAATATCTCCACTAAATTTTTGATGATAAGACAGCTCGTTGCTAAAAGTGTTGATTGGTAATCCAATATTTTCTACTGCATGTCTGTTAACAGGCCAACTGATTTTATAAATGTCAAAACCTCCCATGCCAACTCTTCCATTTGAACTGAAAAATAATTCGTCATTGGATAAAGTTAAAAAAGGAGAAATCTCATCTGCGAAAGTGTTTACCTTATCGCCTAGATTAATGGCCTCACTCCAATCCCCATTTACTCTTCTGGAGTAATAGAGATCTCTTTTACCAAATCCCCCGTTTCTATTAGAACTGAAAATTAAAAACCTCCCATCAGAGGATAGAAATGGTTGCGACTCCCAAGCGCTGGAATTAACCTTGGCACCTAAATTTAAAGGCTTTTGCCATTCGTCACCTTCGAAATAAGAAATATATAAGTCACAACTTCCTAAGCCGTCTCTTTTATTACAAGCCGTATAGACCATTACTCGTCCATCTGCAGAAATAGCAGCTGCTCCTTCATTTTCTTTGGTATTTATGACTGGAACCTCCTCAACATTTTGAAATTGATTACCTGATAATTTAGCTCGATAAATCCCTTCCGCCAAACTTCCAACTCTTTGACCCGTGAAGTACAAAAATTCAGATGGATAAAGAGTGAAAAATGGAAAATATATGCTTCTAAAAATATTAGCTGATTCAATAGTTTTAATGTCTGTATTACTTGTTGGTTGCTCCTTTATCTCATCCAAAGCAAAAACAATAGATTGAGTGATTATTTCAGTCATCTCAAGGTAATCTTCTTTTTCACCTTTCTGCCGATAAATTTCAAGTGGCTCTTTAGCTAATTCATATTTACCCCGATCAAAAGACTCTTTACCAAGTATGAAATAATAGTCTGTATATTTGGCAGGCCAGTTTTTTTCCAAAGAAAAGACCCTCTCCAATGAAGAAACCACTTTATTCAAATCATTTATCCCATAAAATAAAGTTGCTTTTTCCAAATAAAGATGGTGATTATCAGGTTCAATTTCTATGGCGTCATCCAAATATTGAACAGCAGCATCCCAATTTCTTTGATAAAGTGCTTCTTTAGATTTTTCGACTAAACGTTCTGTTCTCCATTTATAATCCTGACTGAATAAAGTCAGGTTGAAAAACATGATTATTAAAGAGAGTGCTAATATTTTGAAATTCATATCCCAATTTAGCTGATAAGGGAGAATTTCAAAAGCAATTCTTGATTTAAGCTATAGGTAGAACTTTTCCAAAGTTTAATATTGTAAAAATTACTAAGCTCATTAGACCTCTTTCTGATTTAGGGAAAATTAACTTTTGAAAAGTTGAACTAGGTTTATGAAAATTATCGCTTAAGGAATTTGTAAATATTTATGTGTTTGCAAAGAAATACTCCATTTAGGATTTTCTTTCACATAATTTACAATCAGGGGCATCATTTCTTCGCGCTTACTCCATTCGGGCTGAATCATCAATTTACAATCAGCACTTACTTTTTGAGCATGTTCTTCTGCCCATTTGAAATCTGATTTATTAAAAATGATGATTTTTAATTCATCTGCGCGGTTATACCATTGATCCAATGGCGCCTTGAATTTTTTAGGCGAAAGGCAAATCCAATCTACCATTCCACTAAAAGGATATGCTCCTGAAGTTTCCACATTTACATGAAAGCCTTTTTGCAATAATCGTTTGGTTAATCCATGCATATCATACATAAAAGGCTCACCTCCAGTTATGACTGCTAAACGAGATTCATACTGATAGGCATCATCAACGATATCATCAATTTTTTTAAGTGGCCATTTATCGGCATCCCAGGAATCTTTTACATCACACCAGATACAGCCGACATCACAACCACCCAAGCGAATGAAATAAGCTGCTTTTCCGCTATGACTTCCTTCTCCTTGAATAGTATAAAAAGCCTCCATTAATGGGAGCTCAACGCTTGGATCAAACGAGTTCTTTTCCATAAATTTCTTTTTGAGCGGCTAACCATGTATTCATTAATAGACCAGCTCTTGTCATTGGTCCAACTCCACCTGGAACGGGGGTAATATGTGTGGCTTTTTTTGAAACCTCTTCGAAAAGCACATCTCCTTTTAATGCAAATCCTGATTTTTTACTTGCATCTGGTACACGAGTAGTTCCAACATCTATCACCACTACATCTTTCTTTACCATATCAGCGGTAATCAAGCCCGGCTTTCCAACCGCTACAATTAAAATATCAGCTTGCCTGGTGTATTTTTCTAAATCTATTGTATATCGGTGAGTCAAAGTTACCGTAGCATCTCCAGGGTAATTAGCGCTACCCATTAAAATAGAAACTGGAGAACCTACAATATGACTTCTTCCTACTACCACACAATGCTTTCCTTTGGTTGGGATTTCATAGCGTTTTAATAATTCCATTACACCAAATGGAGTTGCAGGAATGTAAGCTGGTAAATTGGAAGCCATTCTTCCAAAGTTGATGGGATGAAAACCATCCACATCTTTTTCAGGTTTGATAGCATTTAAAATTTTATCTACATTGATATGTTTTGGAAGCGGCAATTGCACGATGAACCCATCTACTCTGTCATCATTATTCAATTTATCCACCTCTTGCAAAAGCTCAAGTTCAGAAATCGAAGCATCAAAAAGCAATTTTGAGGACTCAAAACCTATTTCCTGACAATCTTTCACTTTTGCCTCAACGTAAGTTTGACTAGCTCCATCTGTCCCTACCAAAATAGCAGAAAGATGAGGTACTTTACCACCTTCTTTCTTTATCTCGTCAACTTTTGCTTTTAATTCTTCTTTTATTTGAGAAGAAATTTTCTTCCCGTCTAATAAAATAGGCATGATATTATGCTTAAATAATGATAATTTATTTTCTGGGGGTCAGTCTAACTTAAGAACAGCCATGAATGCTTCCTGTGGAATTTCAACATTTCCTACCTGACGCATTCTCTTTTTACCTTTTTTCTGCTTTTCCAAAAGCTTCCTTTTACGGGAAATATCTCCCCCATAACATTTAGCTAATACGTTTTTACGAAGGGCTTTAACGGATTCTCTGGCAATCACTTTAGTGCCAATTGCCGCTTGAATTGCGATTTCAAATTGTTGTCTCGGGATTAACTCCTTCAGTTTCTCACACAATTTTTTACCCCATTCGTAAGCTTTATCCCTATGAACAATAGCTGAAAGGGCATCTACTTTATCTCCATTTAATAGAATATCTAATTTCACCAGATTACTGGCATGATATCCTACCAATTCATAATCCAACGAAGCATACCCCTTAGAAATGGTTTTCAATTTATCGAAGAAATCAAAAACAATTTCGGCTAAAGGCAAATGGAAAGTCAATTCAACTCTACTCTGCGTAAGGTAAACCTGATTTTTAATTTCTCCCCTTTTCTCCATACAAAGGGATATCACAGGTCCGACAAAATCATCTTTTGTTATAATCTGGGCTCTGATATATGGCTCTTCCAAATGGTCAATTTCTCCTAAATCAGGTAATTCTGATGGAGCACTTACTTTCTTCATTTCCCCACCTTTCTTATATGCATGAAATTGCACAGATGGAACGGTGGTAATCACCGTCATATCAAACTCACGCTCCAATCTTTCCTGCACGATTTCCATGTGCAACATTCCCAAAAAGCCGCATCTGAAACCGAATCCTAAAGCTGCAGAAGTTTCAGGTTCCCAAACTAATGAAGCATCATTTAATTGGAGTTTTTCCATAGAAGCTCGCAATTCTTCGAATTCAGAGGTATCAACAGGATAAATTCCTGCATAAACCATTGGCTTTACGTTTTCAAAACCTTGAACCGCTGTTCCTGGATTATTAACCTGGGTAATGGTATCCCCTACTTTTACTTCTTTGGCTACTTTAATCCCACTGATTAAATAACCTACATTTCCTGTGCTAATGGTATTTCTTGGCTGCTGAGTCAATTTTAAAATACCAATTTCATCAGCTTCATACGTTTTACCTGTATTGATGAATTTAATTTTATCTCCTTTATTGATTTCGCCATTGAAAACTCTAAAATAAACTTCAATTCCTCTGTAAGGATTGAATACAGAATCAAAAACCATGGCTTGTAAAGGTGCCTTAGGGTCTCCTTTCGGAGCTGGTATTCTATGCGCTACGGCTTCCAATATTTCAGTTATTCCAATTCCTTCCTTAGCACTTGCATGGAGGATGTCTTCCCTTTTACAACCAATTAATTCAATAATTTGGTCAGAAACTTCCTCAATCATAGCTCCAGGCAAATCAATCTTATTCAGCACGGGAATAATTTCCAAATCATGCTCAATGGCTAGATATAAATTGGAAATGGTTTGTGCTTGAATACCTTGAGCTGCATCTACAATCAATAATGCGCCCTCGCAAGCAGCAATGGAACGAGAAACTTCGTAGGAGAAATCTACGTGACCAGGAGTGTCAATAAGGTTATAAATATAGTCTTCTCCATTATATTTATAATCCATTTGGATTGCATGTGACTTGATTGTGATGCCTCGCTCACGTTCCAAATCCATACTATCCAACAGCTGCTCCATTTTCTCGCGATCATTCACCGTATGAGTTGAATCCAACAGTCTATCTGCCAAGGTGCTTTTACCATGGTCAATATGCGCAATAATGCAAAAATTTCTAATATTCTTCATCTGTATAACTTTTCCTCGATTTTTCTTACTTGGCAGACAAAATTCATTGCTCTATTTGACCTCAATAATAAGTCGGTTTTGGACCGTTCATCTTCATAATCGAAGTGCAAAAGTACGTAATAAGCCTGAGATATAATAATAAGGATATTCTAATTTATTGATTTAGACTTGAGACTGATTTATTCACAGAATTGTTTGAGCAATAGCCATTTTTAAAACGCACAGATTTATCATAAATTTTTTCCCAATTATTTATTTAAATCATAAAAGCCAATAGAATCAAAAAGGGTTCCTAATAATTTTCTTAATTTTGGGCTTATGGGAATACGTGCAGTACTAAGTAAACCTTTGGCGGCTATTGTAGTCAACCAACAAAAAAAATGGGCAGCCCAACCGACTCTGTCCCAAATCAAGATTTTCAAAAGCATCATCCACAAAGCAAAAAACACTGCTTTCGGGAAAGACCATGGCTTTGAAAACATTCAAACCTATGAAGATTTTCAAAGGCAAGTCCCCATTCGGGATTATGAAGCCCTAAAACCTTATGTAGATAAAATACTACAAGGTGAAGAGGATGTACTTTGGCCAGGAAAGCCAGCTTATTTTGCCAAAACTAGTGGGACGACTTCAGGTACCAAATATATTCCCATCACCAAAGACTCCATTCCCAATCATATTAACAGTGCCAAAAACGCAATACTAAGCTATGTACACGAAACAGGAAAATCTCAATTTCTAGACGGCAAACTGATTTTTTTATCAGGTGCTCCGACTTTGGAGAAAAAAGCGGGGATCAATACTGGTCGTTTATCAGGGATTGTGAATCATCATGTTCCTAATTATTTGCGAACTAATCAACTTCCTTCTTTTGAAACCAACTGTATAGAGGAATGGGAAGAAAAATTGGAGCGAATCATAGACGAAACGATAAATCAGGATATGAGCTTGATTTCAGGAATTCCTCCTTGGGTACAAATGTATTTTGATAGAATTCAGGCTAGGGTCAACAAACCTATTAAAGACATCTTCCCGAATTTTGAAATGTTTATTTATGGTGGAGTTAATTTTGAGCCTTATAAAAACAAATTATTCCAAAGCATTGGCAAAAAAGTAGATTCAATCGAAACATATCCTGCCTCAGAAGGCTTTATTGCCTATCAAGATACTCAAACGGAGGAAGGATTGTTGCTTCTTTTAAACAGTGGGATATTTTTTGAGTTTATTCCAGCTGAGGAATATTTTGACGAGAATCCGACTCGATTAATGATTGACCAAGTGGAAATGGATAAGAATTATGCATTAATTATCAATAGTAATGCTGGGTTGTGGGGTTATTCTATTGGAGATACGGTGAAATTTGTTTCCATGAATCCTTACAGAGTAGTGGTTTCTGGTAGAATTAAGCATTTTATTTCTGCATTTGGGGAACATGTAATCGGTGAAGAAGTGGAAAATGCCATGAAAGCAACATTAGAGAAATATGAGAATGTAAAAATCACTGAATTTACGGTTGCTCCTCAAGTTACGCCAAAAGAAGGTCTTGCTCATCACGAATGGTTTGTGGAATTTGATAATCCCCCAATTGATTTGGAAGCATTTTCTAAAGAATTAGATATTAATCTTAGGAAAAGAAATAGTTACTATGACGATCTTATTACAGGGAGCATCCTGAAGATATTAAAAATCAGAACGCTCAAAAAAGCCTCATTTATTAATTATATGCGCTCTGAAGGAAAGCTGGGAGGACAAAATAAAGTTCCTCGACTATCCAATGACAGAAAAATAGCAGAGGCTTTAGAAAAATACACTCATTAAATTTTACGCATTGACTTATGTCTAATAAAAAATCGATAGCCATCTTGGGCTCTACGGGTTCCATTGGAACTCAGGCATTAGAGGTTATCAAATCACATCCTGATCATTTTCAAGTTGAAGTACTGACAGCACAAAACAATGTAGATTTACTCATACAGCAATCCATTGAATTCAGACCCAATGCTGTGGTAATTGGAAATGAGGCGTTATATGATAAAACTTTTCATATACTCGACCCATTGGGAATAAAAGTTTATTCAGGAGAAAAATCCTTAGCAAGCGTAGTACAAATGGACACCATTGATGTAGTTTTGACCGCATTAGTAGGCTATGCTGGCTTAGTACCTACCATTAAAGCCATTGAAGCAGGCAAACATATTGCTTTAGCCAATAAAGAAACTTTAGTGGTTGCGGGCGAATTAGTCACTTCATTAGCTCAGGAAAAAGGAGTGAATATTTATCCTGTAGATTCTGAACATTCGGCCATTTTTCAGTGCTTGGTGGGAGAATTCCATAATCCGATTGAGAAAATTATTTTAACGGCCTCAGGTGGCCCTTTTAGAGGGAGAAATAGAAAATTTCTAGAATCAGTGAAAAAAGAGCAGGCTCTAAAACATCCGAATTGGGATATGGGAGCAAAAATCACAATTGATTCTGCCAGTTTGATGAATAAAGGTTTGGAAGTTATTGAAGCCAAATGGTTGTTCAATCTTAGAGAAGATCAGGTAGATGTAGTAGTGCATCCACAATCCATCATTCACAGCATGGTGCAATTTGAAGATAGCTCCATAAAAGCTCAAATGGGGCTTCCTGACATGCGGGTGCCGATTATGTTTGCTTTAAGCTATCCTGACCGTTTGAAAGCTGATTTTCCGAGATTTAATTTTATGGATTATCCTCAGCTCACATTCGAACAACCCGATAGCGATACATTCCGTAATTTAGCCTTAGCATTTCACGCACTTAGCAGGCAAGGAAATGCCGCTTGTATTTTGAATGCAGCAAACGAAGTAGTAGTTTCGGCTTTTCTTGAAGACAAAATCTCCTTTTTAGGGATGTCTGAAGTAATAGAAAATTGCCTAGATAAAGTACATTTTATTAAAACCCCAAGTTTGGAAGATTATATTTCAACAGATAAAGAAACTAGAATTAAAGCTTTAGAGTTAATAAATTGATGGAAACAGTTATTATGATCGCCCAATTAATTTTGGGCTTATCTATTTTGGTAGGATTGCACGAGTTTGGCCACCTTTTGGCAGCCAAAGCTTTTGGTATGAGAGTGGAACAATTTTCAATTGGCTTCCCTCCTAAAATTTTTAGTTTCAAATACGGAGAAACAGAATACGCATTAAGCGCCATTCCGTTAGGTGGTTTTGTGAAGATTTCCGGGATGATTGATGAATCCTTGGACACAAAAAACTTGGACAAAGAGCCTGAGCCTTATGAATTTAGAGCAAAACCTGCTTGGCAAAGATTAATTGTGATGATGGGGGGAATTATTGTGAACGTCATTACGGGTATTATCATTTTCATATTTCTTCAATATGGATATGGTGAAACATACGAATCAAAAGAAAACATTACTGAAAATGGTATCTATGCTTATGAGCCTGCCAAAGAAATAGGCTTACAGACAGGAGATATCATCCTTAACGTAAATGGAAAAGATTACGAAAAAGTAAGTGATCTAACAAGCTCAGATGTGCTTTTGGAATCTGATAGCTACTATACTGTACTAAGAGATGGTAAGGAAATCGTAATTCCTATCCCGAACGATATGATTGAAAGAATATCTGAAGACAATCAACGAGTTGCTTTTATTTCTCCATTATATGAATTTCAGGTTGATAACATTAAACCACAAAGCAATGCGGATATGGCTGGATTAATGCCAGGTGATAAAATCATTGCTGTCAATGGAGATAATGTTCAGTATTTCCAATTCTTTAAAGAAAAATTAGAGAATAATAAAGGTGAAGAAATTCGCTTGACTGTGAAGCGGAATGAAAAGATTGAAAATCTTCAAGCTAAGGTTGGAGATGATGGACTGTTAGGATTTATGCCTAAAATGGATGTGGAATTGGAGCATGAAGAATTCACTTTTGCTGAATCCATACCAGCAGGAACTGCTAAGGCATTCAATGTTATTTGGCTAAATATTAAAGGATTCGGTAAAATTTTCAGGGGAGAAGTTTCCGCTTCTGAATCATTATCAGGACCAATTGGTATTGCTCAAATATTTGGAGGTGAATGGATTTGGCAGAAATTCTGGGGAATCACTGGACTTCTTTCTATGGTATTAGCTTTTATGAACTTCTTGCCTATTCCAGCATTGGATGGTGGTCATGTAGTCTTTTTAAGCTATGAAATTATCTCAGGGAGAAAACCATCAGACAAATTCCTTGAAAATGCTCAAAAAGTTGGTATGGTTTTATTACTAAGTTTAATGGCATTTGCTATTTTCAACGACATCTGGAAAGTAATTTTCTAATAGTGAAATCGACATTATAAATTCAGCTTCAAACTTTAATTTTGACGAAGCTGAATTTACAATCAAAGATTCCATGTGACCATTGAAAAAACACATTAAACACATGAAGCCAACCCAAGTCTTAACTTATATCGTTATTGCGGCAGTTATTCTGATTGCTGTTTTTAGTTTGTTCAATACGGGTGACAGTCCAAAGATGGAGAGCAATTATATGGAAGAAATGAAAGCTTTCCGTCATAAAAAAGACAGCTTCATGCGAAATGATGAGAAATCTCCTTTTGTAGAACAAAATGTCACTTTTAAAGGCTTAAATTATTTCGATATAGACGAAAGCTTTAAAGTAAAAGCATCTGTTGAAGCAATTCAGGATGGAAAAGTATACGAATTACAAACCAGTGATGATAAAATCAAAACTTTTCAAGCAGTTGCCATTTTGCATTTTGATGTTGTAGGTTCGCATGGAGATTTAACACTTTTGCAATCTGCGGAAGATGGACATTTTTTCCTTCCTTTTTATGATGAAACCTCTGCTATTACCACTTATGGTGCAGGAAGATATCTGGAAGTGGACTTTAAAAAGGGACAAAATCAAGTCGTTTTAGATTTCAATAAAGCGTATAATCCTTACTGCGCTTACACTACAGGCTATAGTTGCCCAGTTCCTCCGCCTGAAAATAATATTTCCATTCCGATTAATGCTGGAGAGAAGAATTATGAATAAGCGAGGATATACAGTATCATAATAACACCCCTAAAGTCCCCTCAAGGGGACAATCTCACAGATTTAATGCAGTAGGAAATAATAAATTTCATTACTTTTTATCAAGTATCAAGCATAAATTTTGGGGAAAGTGATGCTAAATCAAATTAAAAAGTCAATATAAATTCTGTGCGGCTCCCCCCTTGAGGGGGGCAAAGGGGGGTGTCCCATAAATTAGGACAGCAAATAAAACAGGAAAAATTACGAATAAGCATAATTAATCATTCTCCTTATCAATCATTTCTTTAATTTTGTTTTTGGAATATAAAAATGGACTCCTAAAGAATCCACATTTATTAATAGAGAAGTATAAAAACACAGAAATGAAGATCGCTTTAAACTGGTTAAAGAACTATATAAATATTACGCAAACACCTGAGGAACTTTCGGAGACGCTTACCAATACAGGGTTGGAAGTGGAAGGAATGGAAGAAATAGAAACTGTGCCCGGCGGATTGAAAGGTTTGGTAATAGGAGAAGTCAAAACTTGCAAAAAACATCCCAATGCAGATAAATTAAGCATTACTACAGTTGATATTGGTGAAGCAGAACCAGTACAAATTGTATGCGGTGCCCCAAATGTTGCAGTAGGACAAAAAGTAGCGGTAGCAACTGTCAATTCCACACTTTATCCTAATCCTGATGAACCCTTCCAAATCAAGAAATCTAAAATCCGTGGAGAGGTTAGCATGGGGATGATGTGTGCTGAAGACGAAATTGGAATGGGTGTAAGCCACGATGGAATTATGGTTTTGGATACTGATAAAGCCAACGGAACTCCAGCAGCTGAGTATTTCAATATTGAATCTGATATAGTTTATGAAATTGGTCTTACGCCAAATCGTGCTGATGCCATGGGGCATATTGGTGTAGCTAGAGATATCAAAGCAGTAACAGGTGAAGAAGTAAAATTCCCATCTGTTGAGGATTTCAAAGTAGAAAATCAATCGCTCTCTATCAAAGTAGAGGTTGAAAATGCAGCAGCTTGCCCTCGTTACAGTGGAGTAAGCATTTCAGGCATAAAAGTAGCATCAAGCCCCGATTGGTTGCAAAACGCTTTGAAAAGTATTGGATTACAGCCCATAAATAATGTGGTGGACGTGACCAACTTTGTAATGCACGAATTAGGGCAACCACTTCACGCTTTTAATGCTGATAAAATCACTGGCAATACCATAAAAGTCAAAAACTTAGCAGAAGGCAATCCATTCACCACTTTGGATGAGAAACAAAGAAAACTTTCGGCTAAAGATTTAATGATTTGTGATGCTTATTCAAATCCACTTTGCATTGCTGGGGTTTTTGGTGGAAAAGATTCAGGTGTAAAAGATGATACGAAAAATGTATTTTTGGAATCCGCTTATTTTTCTGCTGATAGCGTGAGAAAAACTTCTCAGCATCATCAGTTAAAAACTGATGCTTCATTCCGTTATGAAAGAGGGACTGACCCAAATATCACTGTTTACGCACTCAAAAGAGCAGCTTTGTTGATTCAGGAAGTAGCAGGCGGACAAATCAGCAGTGAAATTCAAGACGAATATCCAGTAGCTATTCCAAACCGAGAGGTGATGATGAAATATAAAAACATCGACCGTTTGATTGGGAAAAAATTAGAGCAGGATGAAATTCATACTATTCTCAACAGATTGGATATTGAAACTACCGATAAAACAGATGAGAGTTTCAAAGCAATTGTTCCACCTTATCGAGTGGATGTTACCCGAGAAGCAGATGTGATTGAAGAAATCATCAGAATTTACGGTTTCAACAATATTGATCTGCCAGAAACACTTTCAAGTAGCTATATGGCAAGTTTCCCTGAAGTTGACCCGGTTAAAATGAGAAAAGAAGCGGGTTTACTCTTAACTGCTAATGGTTTTCAGGAAATCATGACCAATTCTCTGACTAAATCGGTATTCAGTGAGCAATTGGATGGCTTTAATTCGGAAGAAGATGTTGAAATCCTCAATAAGCTCAGTGAAGATTTGGGTGTGATGCGTCAGGATTTAATGTTTACGGCTCTAGATGTGTTAGCTTATAACATCAATCGTAGACAAACCGACCTGAAATTCTATGAATTTGGAAAAGTTTATAAAAAAATTAATTCCAAATATAAGGAGCAAATGCGCCTTGGGATTTACCTGACGGGGAAAAACGAAGCTGAAAATTGGATTCGAAAAAATGAAAATGTAAAATTTCACGACCTCTATTCGGCAGTTCTAAAAATTTTCAATAAATTTAATGCGGAAAGTATTGAAAATGAAGAATTTCATAACGATTGCTTCGACTATGGCTTGAAGTTAAAAATCAAGCAAAAAGAAGTTGCTGAATTGGGTAAATTAAGTAAAAAAGCCCTGAAATTGAGCGGGTTGAAGCAAGATGTTTTCTATGCTAACATCAATTGGGAAGCACTATTGAAAATGGTCAATATCAACATCCAATTTGAACCAGTGAGTAAATTCCCTGAAGTAAAAAGGGATTTATCATTAGTGATAGATGACAACGTTTCATATGATGAAATTAGGCAAATAAGCTTGAAACAAGCACAATACTTAATTAGTAAAATAGATGTTTTCGATGTTTACGAGGGAGACAAAATCGAGAAAGGAAAAAAAGCTTATGCTTTATCCTTCACTTTGCAAGACAAAACGAAAACATTGACAGATAAGATTATAGATAAAACAATGGACAAACTGATGAAGGCTTTCGAAAGCGAAATTGGGGCAATAATCAGGAAATAAAATGAATCAGGCAGCTACACATAACGAATTAAATGCCCTAGAGCGAAAAGTTCAATTGCTTTTGAATGAATATCAAAATGCGAAGAATGAATTAAAAAGCTTAAAAGCGGAAAATGAAGAATTGAAAGCTGTTTTAAAACAAAAAGACGAGAAAATTAACAACTTTCAAAATCAAGATAAAATTAGTAAAATTGTAGGAAGTATTGGGAAGAGTGAAGCAGAGGCTTCTGAAATGAAGGGTAAAATTGACGATTACATTAAAGAGATTGATAAGTGCATATTGCACTTAACACGATAGATAATAACCGGTTTATGAGAGAACTTTCAATCAAGATTAAAATTGCTGACAGGGAATATCCTATGACAGTTAAGGCTGAAGAAGAAGAAAGAGTGAGAAGAGCCGGCAAATTAATCAATGAAAGATTGAAATCTTATAGAGAAAAATTCGGAATTGATGACAAACAAGATTTACTTTCAATGGTAGCTTTCGATGCTATTGTTGACAGATTTGGCGTTGAAGAAAATTTACAAAGCAATGACGAATCGGTTTTGAACAAAATAAAATCTATTGAGCATTTAATCAATCAAGCAATATAAACCCTTCCAATCAGAATAAATAGAGCCTTTTAGGCAATTACCTGAGAACCGTTTGTAATCCCGATAATTATCGGGACTGATAATCAAAATCAAACATCAAACGTTTCAGTAATTAAATTTTGGTTCTATATCCACATCACCGCTTCCCATTAAAAATAAATAAAAATGGGAACTATATACATCATCATTTCCGGAGTAGTAGGATTGATTTTGGGATTTTTGCTTAGCAAAATTGCTCAAAAAAGCCTACTCACCAAGCTAGAAAGAGAAGCGCAAGATAAAGCCGCTTTGATCGTTCGAGAAGCTGAAGTAAATGCGGAGAATACCAAAAAAGACAAAATGCTCGAAGCTAAAGAGCATTTTCTTAAAAAGAAATCAGACTTTGAGGATGAAATTGGCCAAAGGAAAAGCCAGATGGCTGCTAATGAAAATAAGCTGAAACAAAGGGAGCAAAACTTTTCCAAGGAGATTGAGCAATTAAAAAGGAAAGAAAACGAAACTCAAAAACTTCAAGAAAATCTCAATGCTCAGTTGGAAGTAATTGCCAAACGAAAAGAAGAGCTCGAAAAGGTAAAAGAACAGCAGGTCAACATATTGGAAAAAGCAGCTAATTTAACTGCTGATGAAGCGCGTGAGCAATTAATTGAAACACTGAAGGACGAGGCTGAAACCAAAGCTTCATCATTGATAAAAGATATCATGGAGGAAGCTAAGCTTTCTGCCACCAAAGAGGCTAAGAAAATTGTAATCTCTACCATACAGAGAACCGCCACTGAGCATGCTGTAGAAAACTGTGTATCCATTTTCAACATCGAAAGTGACGACATCAAAGGTAAAATCATTGGTCGAGAAGGAAGAAACATCCGCGCTTTGGAAGCCGCAACAGGTGTCGAAATTATAGTGGATGATACGCCTGAAGCAATTATCATTTCCGGTTTCGACCCAGTGAGACGAGAAATTGCTAGATTATCTTTACACAGATTGGTGCAGGATGGTAGAATTCACCCAGCAAGAATTGAGGAGATCGTAAATAAAACGACCAAAAACATTGATGAAGAAATAGTCGAAATTGGCGAAAGAACAGTTATCGATTTAGGAATTCATGGCCTTCATCCTGAATTAATCAAGATGGTAGGACGATTGAGATTCCGTTCTTCTTATGGACAAAACCTATTGCAACACTCAAGAGAGGTCGCCAATATGTGTGCTACCATGGCATCTGAATTAGGATTGAATCCTAAATTGGCTAAAAGAGCAGGTCTATTACATGATATTGGAAAAGTTTGGCCAGAAGAGCCAGAACAACCTCATGCTATTATAGGAATGGAGTTTGCCAAGAAATTCAAAGAACATCCAGATGTTTTAAATGCAATTGGTGCTCACCACGATGAAATTGAAATGACTTCTTTAATCTCCCCTATTGTTCAGGCTTGTGACGCCATTTCAGGTGCAAGGCCAGGCGCTAGAAGAGAAATCATGGATAGTTATATCAAAAGACTAAAAGAGCTTGAAGAGCTTGCCTTGAAATTTGAAGGAGTAAACAAATGTTATGCTATCCAAGCTGGACGTGAACTGCGCGTGATGGTGGATGCCGATAACGTATCTGACCAAAAAGCAAGTCAGTTGTCATTTGACATCTCTCAGAAAATAGAAAAAGACATGCAATATCCGGGACAGATAAAAGTAACGGTTATCCGCGAAATGAGATCTGTTTCTTATGCTAAATAAGAAATATTAAAAATTAGAATTGAAAGCCCTTTTCAGAATGACAAGGGCTTTTTTATGCAATCCAATTAAAAATGTAAATTGCTAATTGATACTAAATCAATTCTTCCAATGAAAAACACTATTCTAATCCTGATTTCCCTCATTATTACTTTCTCTTGCCAAAATCCAAAGGTTGAAGAAAAGCAAACGGTAAAAATAGATAATCCCTTCACTGGTAAAAACCCATGGCCAGAAATTCGCAAAAAGCGAATAAATGAGTTATTACCTAAGGCCATGGAAAGAGCTGAAGTAGATGCTTGGATGGTGATTTGTCGGGAAAACAATAATGACCCTATGGCTCTACATATCGGTGGTGAAAATGCAGGTGGAACTTCCTTTTATGTCTTTTACAAATCAGATGACAATGTTAAGTCAGTAGTTTTCTGTTCTTTTGGAGAAGTTACCGCTTTAAAAGAATTAGGATTACACGATAGCATTGTCAGTGTTTCTAGAGGACAGGATGTTTTTGAATTGGCGACTGATTTTGTCAAAGAGTTAAATTCTGATAAAATCGCCATCAATATGAGTAACTCCAATTCAACCGCTGATGGTCTTAGCCATAGTCAGTATCAGAAACTGGCGGAAAGCTTTGGTTCCGAATGGGAAGACAAGTTTGTCTCCGCTGAGGAATTGGTGTATGAATGGCTTTCCATCAAGTTGCCTGAGGAAGTTGAAATCATGCGGAAAGCAGCAGAAATAACTGCAAAATGGGAATTGGAAGCCTATGAAATGGTGATTCCTGGAGAAACTACTGATGCTGAAGTAGCTGAATTTTTAAATGAAAAGATAAGAGAGAATGGCTATGAAGATGGCTGGAACCCAGAACAAAACCCGAATGTAAATTCGGGTCCTGACAGAGGACATTCCCATGCCACTGAGAAAATTATAATGCCAGGAGATGTAATTCAAACAGATTTTGGAATCAAAGTTTATGGCATTTGGGTAACAGACATACAGCGTTTTGCTTACGTATTGAAAGAGGGTGAAGAAAAAGCTCCAGAAGATATCCAACGCTATTGGGATGTAGCCAAAAGAGGCCATCAGCTGGTTTTTGAAAAAATGAAACCAGGTGTTTCTGGTTATGAATTAGACAAAACTCAAAGAGAATGGATGAAAGAAAATAGTTCATTGCCAGTCCCATGGAGCACGGGACATCCGGTTGGATATGTTGCTCATGATGTGGGCCCTTCTTTAGGTGGCGGACAAGAAGGAATAACACCTTCCAAGGCAGCTCTAAAACCATTAAGAGAAGGAATGGTCTTCGCCTATGACGGATTTTATGCATGGAAAATTGAAGGCGGAGAAAAAACCATATCAGTTGAGGAAATGGTGGTAGTCACTGAAAATGGTGCTGAATATTTAACTGCCCCTCAGGAAGAATTGATTTTGATTGAGGGATGGTAATTAGGTAAAATTAAATTCAAACCATATTCATATTCATTCTTTTTAATCTATCCTCATAGTACTCTGCATATAGCTTTTTACATTCATTATTTAAATTTGACTGCTCAATAAGGTGGTGAACCAACTTATTTGATTTAGTAAATTCAGCTAGTATTTTCGTGATTCTTGAATCTTTAATGCCAATTCTTTGACCAAACTCAAAAAAGTCTTGGTAAGTATAGAAGCCAGAAGCCTCGAATGCATTTGAAAAGCCATCTGTCAATAAATCCAGCGCCATGTCTTGAATACGAGTACACAACAGGTCATATACCGGTGTAAGGGTATAATCTCCTTGTTCGGATTTCATAACTGAGAAATTTTTTAAATGCGCATCACCATTGGAAAACACATAATTAAACAGGATCATCCTAAAGAATTTCTCTAGCTCTATTTTATAGGTAGGAATATATTCTTGGATGAGTTCAGCAATCTCCTCATAAGATAAGTCATACTTGTAGTTTTCCCCATGCGTTTCCGAAGTCATCTGCGCAATTTGTGCAAAATCTTCTTGTTGGATTTTGTGGTTATGCGTTTGGTCAAACCTACGCACAATATAAGCTGGACTACCATCTTTAAAATCCATCAAAGCATTGGCAGGGACATTCATTTTAAATAACTGCTTAGCGATTTGCATAGTGAGATGCTCATTTGCTGGCGCTTGATCCAAGAACTTGAATGTGCCAGTAGGAATGGGTTTAAGAATGTACTGTCCTCCAGTAGCCGTCAGTTTTAATTCGTCATCTTCTAATCTCAGTGAATATTTTACCTGAACTCCTGAAATAGATATCTTCTTTGTATGCTCTAGATAAGAATCAGATTTCTCCTCATAAGGAGAATTAAAATACAACTCCTGCGCTACTTTTTGACCATCAAAAAGCTCTTGCAAACATTTTTTGCAAAACCCAATTTCAACTTCTTTCAAACAGCCCGGACAATTCATTCTGATAATTCTTTTACTGTGATAGCACCAATGGTATCATTTTTAGCAGTTTTCATTAATAAACTAAAATGATCTTTTTCATCAATTTTCAATAGCCTACACTGGGTCAACTTATTAACTCCTTCCGATAAAAGCCCAAAAAAGAAAGGAAATAGTACTTTGGATCTATAAATTTCTTTTGATTTAGGAAGTGTTAAACTGATTGCTGTGGTCTCAGCGTTTTCTAGATATTCTTGCTCATACTGAAATAGATATTCACCCTCCTTAGTTTTTCCTAAGTAGCCAGCTAATACTTTATTGTTATATATAGCAGCCCTACTACTCATTTCATCACATTAATACCAATTGACAAACCTAACACCTCACAGATTTTCAGTAAGCTATCCAATTCAGGATTAGCTTCTCCTTTTTCAATAGAACGCAACGTCCTCTCCGATATTCCTGAAATATCAGCCAGATCTTCCTGAGTAATTTTGAGGAATTTCCTTCTTTCTCTTATGCTATTTCCTAATTCTTTTTTATCCATTCCAGCAATATTTTGCCGATTACGGACAAATATCAATAAAAAAGATTCGAAATCAAAAAAAAACGGCAATATTTTGCCGATTATAGGTTTTATGAGGATATTAAAGCAGAATATTTAAATTTTCGGCAATATATTGCTGATATATATTTCACATTTTCGCAAAACAACTAGTCACAATGTTTTTGAGCTCAAATGGATTTGTAATTGTCCTTTTACTAAAGAAACTCAATATTCCAAATAGTCATTTTCATTTATGGCCTTCTGACCCCAAACCCCGGGGATTTTGTTAGCAGCTTGTCCATTTAAAATCTTGGGAAGGGCAAAGTTTTCTAAAAAATTTTGATCATCAGCCTGGGATCAAGCAATAATTCTGGGGATTTAGGATTGAAGAATTAACTTTGTCAAAAAAAGACAAAGTGGATCAGAGTTTAATTGAGTTGTTTTTGCCAGAAGGGATTCTCGAATATTTCCGGGTTACTTCAGTTAAAAAGAAA
>NZ_DASSWQ010000021.1:0-32794 GCF_035704835.1 Marivirga sp.
CTTCAAAAGGATGATGAACATATGGAAATCATCTCTTTGGCTCTATTTACAAAAGATGTATCAAAGCTGTTTCATCTGTTATCAAAATTTTTTACCATTAAAAGGGATATATTATGGGGTTTTTAAGGGCTGACTAATTAAAATACATCGGAAAGTAAAATAAAAAGAGCTTGTCTTGGAAGTAAAACTTTAATAGGAATAAAGCTAATTGAATTTAATTCATTCAATGTAATGCTTTAATTAAAGCTGAAACTTTTGAGACAAGCTTATTTTTTACTTAAAAAATTTCTGAATAATTTCTTTAGTCTTACTACCATCCGCTTCATTCCCACTCAATAAACTAGAAAAAATTACTTTATCCTCAGGAGTGATATTGGTTTTGTAATCTATACTATCACTTTTAATTTTTTTGCTTCCCATATGCCAACTCGGAAACGATTTTTCTTTAATAGGCATATAAGATAACATCACGCAATTCTCATGACGTTTGTCTTGCTTGATTTTATCATATAGACCCATAATTGTACTATTTTCCCCCTCTACCAATTGAAGAAATTTTTCATCTGAATAGAGCAAAGCACCTGTAATTCCCAAATCTGGGTTGTTCCTTTTACAGGCTTCTAAAATGTCTTCGATTTCTTTCTCAGAAGGCTTATTTGTTCTGTTACTAACGTATACTAATTGTGATAACATAATTTAAAAAGTTTTGTTCAAAAAAATATATCTATGTACTTAATCAATAAGAGATTAAATTGTTTAGCTATGATGGAATTATTTATAAAATCTATTAAACAAAAAAGGCTACCATTAGGCAGCCTTTGAAATTATAGATTTAAGTATTCTTAGTTTTCAACTTCTTCAGTTACTTCTTCTGCTTTTTCTTCAATGTTTTCAGTTTCTTCTTCAACAGCTTCGCCTACTTCTTCAACAGCTTCGCCTACTTCTTCAGAAGCATCTTCTACTGCCTCACCCATTTCTTCGGCTGATTCTTCGATCTGGTCTTTAGCTTCTTCTTTCTCGCTTTTGTTGTCACAAGAAACTACCGCTAATGTAAAAGCACCGAGTAAAAATAATGTGAATAATTTTTTCATAGTAATAATGATTATTGTTTAAGGTGCAAATGTATATAAATAATTAGATTTACAAAAGTATCTATCTATTTATTTTTTTCTAAAAACTAACTTCACTGGAACTCCCTCAAAATCAAAGTGCTCTCTCAATCTATTTTCCAAATAACGCTCATATGGTGGCTTGATATATTGTGGTAAATTACAGAAAAAAGCAAAGGTTGGAGTGTAAGTTGGTAACTGCGTTACGTACTTTATTTTAATGTATTTTCCTTTCAACGCTGGTGGTGGATATTTTTCAATCTCTTTCAGCATCGCTTCATTCAATGCTGAAGTACTTACTTTTTCATTTCTACTAAAATAAATTTTAGTGGCTAATTCAATGGCTTGAAAAATTCTTTGCTTTTCCGTTACTGAAGTGAAAATTATTGGGATATAGTCAAGAGGTCCTAACTTCTCTTGAATTTCCTTCTTGAATTTATCATGTGTTTTACCATCCTTTTCTATCAAATCCCACTTATTGACCATAATCATGAGCCCCTTCTTATTTTTATGAGCTAAGCCAATAATTTGCATATCCTGAGACTCAAAGCCTCTGGTGGCATCGATCATTACTATACAAACATCACTATCCTGCAAAGCTTGGATGGCTCGAATGGTAGAATAAAATTCAATATCATCCTTTAATTTGGTCTTTTTTCGCAATCCTGCTGTATCCGTCAAGATAAAATCTTTACCATACAATTTATAATGCGTATTAATAGAATCACGAGTTGTTCCGGCTATATCCGTAACAATGGTTCTTTCATCACCTAATAAAGCATTCAAAAAAGATGATTTACCAGCATTTGGTCTCCCTAAAATAGCTAGTCTTGGAATCCCTTCAAATGGATCTTTATGATCATCATCAGGAAAAAGTTGAACTACTGCATCCAAAACTTCCCCTGTTCCGGAACCACTTGCGGAGGACATACTAAAAACTTCATCAAACCCTAAGCTGTAAAACTCACCTGCCATATAGCTTTTTTCAGTATTATCGGCTTTGTTGGCTATCACATAAACTGGTTTACCAACTTCCCTTACTACATTGGCAAAATCTTTATCCATATCGGTTAAACCTGTATGGCAATCGACCATAAACAAGATAACAGTTGCTTCTTTTAAAGCTTCCTTTACTTGTTTTCTGATTTCTTTTTCGAATATATCGTTGGAACCTGTTACGTAACCTCCGGTATCAATTACGGTGAACTTCTTACCGATCCATTGCGCCTCACCGTACTGTCTGTCACGCGTTACGCCTGATTCATTATCCATAATCGCTTGCTTACGCTCCACTAAACGATTAAAAAACGTGGATTTACCGACATTCGGTCTCCCTACTATTGCTACTATGTTTGACATTTTTAATTACGAATTATAAATTTTTTAATTACGAATTTGGAAAAGAACAATTCACTTTATTCCGCTTTCGCTTTTATAGTTTTTTGAATTGAACCAATGATTTTTAATATTTCTTCACATTTACTAATCAATATTAATGCGGTATTAGGTTCTAATAAACCCGAATCTTTTATTAACCTTAACCAATAATGTGTTTCTCTAGCCTCTTTATAGGAAATTGATAGTTTTGCAGTAAAATCTTTTCTTGATTGAGCACCAATTGCTTCCTCCACATTTGCTCCAATGGAAGTACCTGACCTTAAAACTTGAGAAGATATTTCAAAATGAGTTTCTTTTTTTAATAATTGAGCAATTTTAATAATCTCTAAAGCAAATTGATAACTTTTTAATTGAATAACATTTTGTGATTTCATTTTTGGGGATATATTTAGTTGAAAACTTTTTATGAGATGAAGTTAATAAAATCTATAAATATCATCTCAAATTTCATAATTGATAATTCGTAATTCGTAATTACCTAATAGCCAAATCTTTTCAACTTCAAGTCCTTCTTTCGCCAGTCTTGCTCTACTTTTACGAAGGTCTCTAAGTGGATTTGCTTATTGAAGAAGGTTTCTAAATCCTTACGGGATTCAATGCCCACTTTTTTAAGTGCTTCTCCACCTTTCCCTATGATAATCCCCTTTTGGGACTTTCTTTCTACATATATTTCAGCTCTTATTCTGATGATTTTTTCATCTTCCTTAAATTCTGTCACCACCACCTCACAACTGTAAGGCACTTCCTTTTTGTAATTTTGAAATATTTTTTCCCTAATAATCTCCTCTACAAAGAATTTTTCCGGCTTATCCGTCATTTCTTCCTTAGGAAAATAAGGCGGATGTATAGGAAGTAATTCAATCAGTTGATTAAAAAGGCCATCAATATTGACCTTTTCTAAAGCCGAAACCATAATTTGATAATTGGGCTCAATAATTTCAGCCCAATATTTCATCTTATCTTCTGCCTGAGAGCCCTTTGATTGATCAATTTTATTCATGATCAATATTATAGGAACTCCACTATTCTTAATTCTATCAATCAGGACATCTCCTTCTTCATATTTCTCGTATAAATCTGTTACGAATAGCATGATATCAGCATCCTCTAAAGCGGATTTCACAAAACGCATCATAGAATTATGAAGCTCATATTGCGGGCTTAAAATACCAGGAGTGTCAGAATAAACGATTTGAAAATCATCTCCACTCAAAATCCCCATAATTCTATGGCGAGTGGTTTGTGCTTTGGAAGTAATAATAGAAAGTCGTTCACCGACCAAAGCATTCATTAATGTGGATTTTCCTACATTAGGCTTACCTACTATACTTACAAATCCTGCTTTGTGCTGATTTTCTGACATTAATTAAAATTTATTTTACAAAGGTACTTGATTTTTCGAAAACCTTATCATACCTTTGTAATCCTTTTGAGGGAAACACCAGAAAAAGTGTTAAAATCAAAAGTTTATATCGCGGGGTGGAGCAGTTGGTAGCTCGTTGGGCTCATAACCCAAAGGTCACAGGTTCGAGTCCTGTCCCCGCTACCACAAAGCCTGTTTAATGCAAATTAAGCAGGCTTTTTTATTTGGGGGGGTACACTATTAATAGAACAGTTGATTGAAAATAATTGTGATGCCTTAAAATCCCTAAGGAGCATGAGTCTAAAGAGAGGGATTAAAACAAAAAACGCTCCAAGCATTCCTAATAAAATCCTACGTAGTACGTAAGCCTTCAAAATGCTAAAAGCGTTTTCAATTGTAAAACAGCAATATTTTTAGATTAATTCAAAATCAGATCTAATTTTTTTTGATGTCTGCTAAGTATTTCAACCTTAACACTCTTTATTTCTATGCATGAAAAAATTAGCCCTATTGTTTCATTATATTGGATAGTTGTAAATGAATAATCCCATGCTAAGTAAATTAGAAATTAATGTTTAAAAATTTAAAAAGCCTTATCGAAGAACTTGCAACTGACAAAAGTTATGTCCAGTACCTAAAAACTAAAGGTGTTGACCGTTTTTTCCCTGAGAACTTCTTTACCCTCAAAACAGAACAAGAAAGATTAGAAGCATGGGAAAATATTGAAGTAAAACTAAAGGAAATTAAAGATTTCAATAAAGTTGCCAATCCTTATTATATAGGTTTTGGTAATCCAGAAGCTGATTTGCTGATAGTGGGTCAGGAAAAAGCCTTTAATGCATTTAATAATCCTGAATTAATGCTTTATGAAAGCATCAACAACTCATTTCAATGGTCAAAGATTATAAATAATGGAGATTTATCAGAAATCAATTTTGACCCAAGAAACCCAAGAAAACTGCATGATGAAGGAAGGTCAGGAAATCATACGTGGTCTAAGTATTCTATCTTAACAGATGCTTTTTATGGCATTAGTTCCTGCCATGAAAACATGAAAAAGCATTGGAATCAAAATTCTAGAGATACTTTATTTGATAAGGCATTTACAACCGAATTAAATGTAACTCCTGCCGTCAGCAATTCAGGTCTTTATTTATCGAAAGAAAGAGAGCAATTATTAAGTAATCCCTTCTTTAAAGATTTTAAGGTGGTAGTTTTTGCAATTGGAAGTCCTGAAAAAGGCAAGAAAGCACAAAAGGTTGTATCTGAGATATATGAAGGTATTGATTTTGAGGTAGTTTCCATCGGGAAGTATGGAAAAGAAAGGGATAGATATATAGCAATAGCTACATTTGAAAACCAAGTCATTGTAATCTGCAATCAATTAAGCGGTAGCAGTGGATGGAGGAATGAGCATATTGTAGCTTTGGGAGAGAAATTGAGAGGGTTGATATAATGCAATTTTATGAACCCACAAGACAAAGAGTTCACTTTCCCAAACCGCCAACTCTTAGGCAGACTTACCCACAGTTTTGCCAGCGATCTTGAAGCTGTAAAATCTCATATTGCTGAAGGAGGATATATCAATGCTAAATCTGCCATTGAAGGGCAAACAATATTCTGAAACCCTCTGAGCATATTGTATTCTTCATTAGGGTGGCACAGTTTCACCGAAATCACGATTCAATTATTTGAAGACGGGTAATTTATTCGAAGCATGGAAAAATAGACCTATCAGTGCATGCAAATGAAAGGGGGTTAACTCCGTGTTTAGATGCTACGCTATCGGCCTTGCAGGGTGCTGGATAAGGGTGTAAAGTGGGTGTTACGGTAAAAATTAACTCATGCACACTTGGTGTTAGTTAAAAAGAGGCTAAATTCACTTTGTACTTTAGTTGAAGTTCACAAGAAATCACAACCAGAAAATCATTGCAATGGGTAAATTGGCCACAACCATAGATGAGCAAATACTATTATTAGAAGCAAGAGGTATGATTCTCGACCTAAGCAAGGATAAGGTCAAAGAAATACTTATGGATATTGGCTACTATAGGCTAGGGTTTTACTGGCATCCTTTTGAGAAGAATAAGGCACATGAATTTGAAGAAAACACTAAATTTTCTGATGTAGTAGCATTATATTATCTAGATGTGGATTTACGGCATCTCCTTTTAAAGTACCTGAATAGGTTTGAGATTCACTTTAGAACTCAGGTCATTTACATAGTGTCAAATTACTATAAACAATCCCCTACTTGGTTTGCAGATTCTCATAGCATGCAAAACAGTTTTATCTATAATTTAAAAAATAATTACTATACAGAGCAGTTCATCAATCAAAATAAAGCTATCAAAAAACACCATGAAAAGCATATAAATGATCGATTTGCTCCTGCATGGAAAACATTAGAATTCCTTCCATTTGGTTCTATTTTAGCCATTTTCAGAGCATTAAAGAATAAAAAATGCCAAGAATCCATAAGCAATCAATATGGTGTCAGAAACGTACAAATCTTCAAAGATTACATAAAAACGCTCTTAACACTTAGAAATATTTGTGCTCACGGTGGTCAGCTCTATGATTTTAAAACTCCTAAAGGTATTCCAAAAATTCCGAAATTGAATTTATTAGATAATGATAGACATTCACTCAACGGAGTTTTTAAATTATTATATTTTATGTTGGATTCTATTTCGACTTCACGAAAAAATGAATTGAAACAATACATTACTGAATTGCTAACAGAAAATGCCAGCAATGATAAATTAAAACATATAATTGAAACTAAAATAGGGTATAAATTTGTTTAAAGAATACAAGTATCAAATATTTTTGATACATTTGTGACACAGTGCCCCATATAACATTTATGCTTATATGCTGCACTATAAAATTTGATAAATAAGCCCGGACATGCTTCGGGCTTTTTTTATGCCCTTTTTTCCAGTTATTCTTTTATATAAATCTGGAAATTTATCCTTTGAGACGTATCATAAAAAATGCACAGCAATTGAGTTATAAAAACTCTTAGCTGTGCATATAATTGATTAAGAATGTTTATTCCAATTACATTTCTGATCCATTACTATTGGCTGAAATCAAACCTTCGTTCATAAGTTTTCTTGTTATTATATTGGAATAGTCTTCTGAAAGATTTTCAATCGTACCTGGACTAACCGTTTCTGATTGTGCTGACCAAATCAGTTTTTCGGTTTCGGCATCATAAAGGTTCGTCTCCAGAAAGTATGATTTTACAGTGTCATAATATCCCGGGTCATAAACAGTAGGATACCAATAATTATAATATCCCCAAAAGTTACCATAATATCCAAAGCTATTCAACGGTGCATAGGCAGTTGTTCCTGGAACATATCTAGTTTCCATTTCACTCTCAACCAGATTAATGGTTATTAAGGCATCAAATTTATTTTCATTGATAGCATTTAACAACTCTGACTTGCTACCCATTTTTTCATCTCTTAAGTCAGGGGGAAATAAATTCATCCCTTGCGTGGCAAGAACCCCTTTTTTACTTAATTGTAAAGCCAACTCAGTTTCTAATGATTCACGTGCAGAGACGTTATTTACCATGGCAGTAACTAAAATATTGTTAAATCCGCTTTCGGATAAATCTGGATTTTTCCAGGTCGCGGTGATATTTGTAGATGGGCTACACCCTATAAAGACCATTAATCCTAAAAAGATGAATAGTGTATATTTTAAATTTTTCATTGATTTGTAAGTTTAGTTAATATTAAAAAAATTAAACTACTAGTTTATCAATTAGAAGTTTACAACATTCTCATATAAAACAACGAAGGCATATATATAATGTTACCGTAGAAGTTTAATACTAGAATCCCTGATAAATTCTACCAATATTGAATGACAATTTAATTTTAGAAACAAAATCACAAAAAAAACCCTGACGAAGCAGGGCTTGTCAGGGTTTAAATCAAAAAACTCAACTTACTTAATCTAAAAATTCATCTGAATTGTTTGGATTAAAACCATAATCCCTTTCTCCTAGATTATTCATCAAATACCGAATTTCAACATCACCAATCACTGGGCTAGATAAATTCTGTATAAAATGACCTTTATCACGAGTTAAGGTTACGATGGATAGCGTAATAGCTGATCCTTCTGTCGGAGTCAAAGTCAATGCTGCATCGTCAGCAGACCATTGCCCAACTGTCAAAACGCCATTATCATCCTCCATGATGAAGTTTTCATCGCGCTCAATCACTAATTTCTCGATAATATTGGTTCCACCGGATTGTCCAGAAACATAATATTCTGACACCACCCAAGTACCCACTATCTGCTGTGAAGCCGTTGGCTCTTCAGGTTCAGCACAGGAGATAGCCGCAATGGCTATCCCTATGAACATCATATAATTTAATAATCTTTTCATGTGTGTATAATTTAAATTTTAAATCGCCACATGGAATTTGCTTCAAATTTTATTCCTCTTTCAATTTAAAATTAAGAGGAATAAAATTTGAGCTCATTTCATGATTCTTATTTTTTAATGATTCTTACATTTTGACTTAAACCGTCATGACGGATTTGAACATTGTAAATTCCTTTCTCAAGGCTCGCAATATTCAATGCATGATTTGCTTCAAAGCTTGATTTCTCAAATTTCGACTGCATCATCACTTGACCTGTCATAGAAGTTATAATTACTTCATGCTGACCCATGTACTGGCTATGCACATTTAAAGTAACATCTGATAAGGCTGGATTCGGATATGAAACAACTTTCATTGCCATTGCATCACGATTCGCCAATATTTTACCAGTAATATCAGCAGAACTAGCAGTCACAATACAACCTGAAGCGTACTCTACTTCTATGCTGTACTCGGCAGCATCGGAAATTGTAATTCGACTTGATGTACTAAAAGTTGACGTATTTACATTTGTTAGCAATACACCATCTCTATACCATCTTACGTCTGAAATACCAGAATTATAACTAGCAATTAACTGATTACCCTCTACTTCTAATGTTACATTATTAGGAGTAGCACTGAAGGTTCTGGTTTCTGGATAAGAAACTGTACAACCACTACCATCTGCATAAGTTGCCTCAATGTAGAAAGTAGTTTCTTCAGTAATCACATCGGAAGTAAGGAACGTATTATTGGCTCCATTACCCGTTACGGCCACGCCAGAAGGCTGGTCAGTTGCCGCATTGATTAGCTGATAGCTAACGTTATTGGACACACCATTCGTCAATACGAAAGTTACTGGACCATCTCCACATGAATTATCAGCAATAGCTACGCCAGGAGTACCATTAGGGTTAAATAATGGAGGGACAGAAGGCAATGCTCTACTATTTACTGTAACAGTATTGGAAACTGGACTTAAACAGCTCACTGCTCCGTCATCTGACACATTACCAACTTGTAAGGTATAAGTTCCTGCTTGAGTCACTTCAATTGTGTTTCCATTAGTAATCGCACCAGAACCTTGAACTCCATTCCATTGGTAGTAATTAAAGCCTTCTGGCCCTTCTAAAACAACAGAACCTTCACCATCACAGAATGTTAAATCACCAGTAAATGTAAGTGTTGGTGCAGTTTCAGGAGCTTCTAGAACGTTGAACGTTACTTCAGGCGTTGTGAATGAACATTGCCCATTCGTTACCTCGGCATAATAAACACCAGATTCTGTAACTGTTACTGAATCATTAGCATTTGTTTGTGCTTCATACTCTACGCCATCTTTAAACCAAGTAACGTTTTCATTAGTAAAAGGTGTAACACCATCTGAGTATTCAGCCGAAACATTAGGTAAAGTATTATCACAAACATCATAAACTTGACCAGGAGATGCCTGTCCAAAGTTCTGAATATTGATTACTACCTGATCGTTAGCTGCATTACTAATCGTTACCGGCTCAGAGAAATTACTCAAACTACAATTATTTGCTTCAGCTGCATTAGAAACTCGCAATTGATAGGTTCCACTTTGTCTGATTGTAATCTTTCTTTGATTTGTACCTACTGGAACATTTGCTGCTGATTGTCCAGGTCTGGTCCATTGATAAACAGCAAATCCTTCAGGACCTTGTAATACTACCTCATTATCAGCATCGCATGAAACCAAGTCACCACTTACAACAGTAACTTGCGGTTGTTCTGGTCGAACTGCCGACTCAATCGTAATAGATTCTGTAGTATAAATACAAGAACCATCTGTAACTCTTGCAAAATAATCTCCACTTCGGCTACTGTTGTTTAAAGATAAAGTTGAGTTAGTGGTTATAGGAGTCTGCAAGTTATTTCTAAACCATTCTACTTGTCCAGCACCAGCGGACACAACATTTCCATTGTTATCAAAATAAGAAGCTGTTAAACTAATATTTTGACCACAAGTATTCATGGTAGTTCCAGCTTCAACTGGAATATTATTCATGAACAATACGAAGTTAGGCTGTGCAAAGAAATCAAATTCGTAAGTCGATGTGATTGTATTACAAGTAGTGCCGCTTGAAGAAGCCGAAGTTACTTCTAATCCTAATCGAACCTCATCAGTTAATTCGCCAAGGTTGATTTCATTCTCACCTAAGTCAGGATCATAAGTTAAAGGACTACCAATTGCGTCTCCGCTCAAAGCGTCAATCACTTGGTAAGTGAAATAATCCCTTGGACTTATAATGGTAACCATTACATCTTGTACATCACATAATTGCTGATTATCAACATTGAAATCTGAATCTATGTCAATTGGAGCAACTACTTCAACATTTGTTTCAGTATATGTTCCATTTACGTTAGTAGTATAACCTAAATCATCAAAAGTTCTGTCTTCTGCTTGCAATCTGAATTTGAAATCTTGATTGTTATCACCAGCATTGAGTATATCAGTTGGTAATGAAACATCAATACTTCCAGAACCTTCAATTAAATTAAATACCCCAGGAATATCATTATCACCCGTATATTGAACAGTCACTTCATTATCTGCTCCAAACTTACCTCTGATTTCATAATTCAAGGTAATATCATCGGAAATACAAGCTTCAGTTGCACCAACTGAAGTAATTTGAAATGCCTGAGGTTTGATAGAAGGAACGAATCCATTATCATCTGCACTTACATATTCAATTTGTGCTTCATCTGCTGCTACGATTTGCATATCCTCAACACCAATTATAAAACGGCTTTCATCTTGTCTAAACCTAAACCTAGTCGATGTTGACAATATATCACCATCTAACAAATAGTTTCTAGAAAGATTGATAGGAATATCACCATTTTCATCACCTTCAGTAAGGAAAGTCTCAATTTCAGTGTAAGTAGCACCACCATCGGTTGAATATTCAAAAATCAATTGTTGATTTTCCAATACATCATTTTCCTCTATTGCTGTAGGGAAATTATCAGCTGCTAAGTAAAGATTAAAGCTTAATCTTGCAGCATTAGCTTCTACTAAATCAAAATCCGTTGAAGTAAATACTCTTTGTCCACTGACGTTAAGCAGACGAGCTTGACTTCCAGCACCAGGTAATCCAAATGGAAATCCTTCCAAAGCTACATCATCATTAATCCAATCAGCAGCATCGTCTAAGAATCCGATAGAAGAGGTTTCTAAAGCTTCACCTATTACTCCTAAAGGTCCGCCTACACTAGCTCTCACTTCAAAATCAACCGCACCATAATTTTCGTTAACAAATGGTGGCATATCTACTGTAAAGCTTCCTGTTAATGTTTCATCTACTGCTAATAACCAATCCTGACCATCGAACTCTAAGATTAGATTATAAACTAAATCACCAATTTCAGTATTCGTAGTAGATGAGAGGTCATTTTCAAATGCGTAATCAACTGTTACTTCATTACCTGCATAGTAAACGCCATTTGCGTCACCATTGAAAGTAGTTTTTAACACTTGGTTGAAGACTTCAAGGTTAGAAAATCCTTGATCTTCATAGAAGAAGAACTCTTCTCCTTCTATCATCATAGACGCGCTTATGTTGATAGTAAAATTACCACTACCAGCATATAAAGGAACATTTCCTTCAAAAGTACCCAATGCTGTAGTAGTTCCAATAATTGCATCTTCTCCTGTATCAGGATCCGTCACTCCATTTAAAGTAAAAGTAAATTCCGTTCCCGCTGGAAAAGCATCTATATCAGTTGCATTGAATCCATCTGCTATATTAAAGCTATATTGAAATGTTTCACCATTGAATACTGCATCATCCAAATCAGCTTGCATCCAAGCATAACCATTTAAATCTGGTGCAGTGATATTGATAGTTTCTGGATTATTTCCATTGATATTATCATCAAATTGGAAATCCGGTAATCTGTTATCATCATTCAGTGTTAATGAAAGATTAGCAACGCTCCAACGATTAGCATCTGCCCCCAAATTCAACGGTTGCGAGAATCTAAAGTGAGTTGCTGCAGTAAGTGCAGAAGCAGGCAATTCTACACTATAACCTTGTTGAAGGTATAATAAACCATCATCATAAATTTGCTCTTCACCTTCTTCTAATTCGTAAACAGGCACCACCTGAAAAGTTGCCCCACCATCAGTAGAAATCTCTAATCGTGGGACTGTATTTTTGTTTGCATTAACATCAAAATTACCGTATCCGAAGGTATTATTGAAATTAAAATTTAAGGTTGCCGAAGAAGTACCAGATAAATCGTACGCTTTGGTTAGCAATTCTCTATCTCCTATTTGATCAAAATCAAAAATAGAATAACTATTAGCCCAACTTGGATCTTGTCCACTAATGACTAAAAAGTCTTCTTCATTGTCAATTTGTAGAGTCTCCCCTTGTTTGTAATCACCACCAGCTGTAGCAGGTTCAAAAGGAACAATGGTTAAACTATAATTAGTCATTGGATCTTCGAAAGCAATAGGCATAACTGCTATGATAGTTGCAGCACCTTCATCTGCTGAAGTTCCTGCCACATAATATTCACCGCCTTGTTCAACTACGGCCGCATATTCAGTGGCTGCTGGGAATCCCACAGCATTATAATTAATGCTAACCTCTTCACCCATTACAAAGGCAGTTTTGTCATAATCACTAACTGCTAAAGAAGGTCTGATTAAGTTGAATGGTTCATCATCAAATGAAGCTTCCATAAATTCTGGAGTCTCAATAATAACTTCATTGATTTGAATTACATTTTCATTTATTCCATATGCACCATCCTCATTATAAATAACTCTAAATTGGGTATTGGCTGACCACAAAGAATTAGGTACATTAGCAAATAATGTAACAATACTCCCTGCACCAACACCTTCTTCATCCAAATCTACCCAATTAGTTCCATCAATAGAACCTTGTAACTTGACATCATATGTACCTAAATGAATACCATTGTCTTCATCTATTTCAATATCAACCCTGCCGCCATAAGAAAAATCAAATGGAACTGTAGTAGCTGATCTCTCTCCTGATCCAGTAAAGCTATCTGGTTTGCTTGGGAAGTTATTGGATGTACCAGTTGAAGATTCAAAGATTGAACTTGGTAATGGATCCCCCTCAATATCTTCAGATACAATGGTTTCATAAAATAAATTATCATAAGTTCCACTTGTACCAATACTTAATCTAACATCAGGATTTGTGTCATAATCAATACCTGTAGGTAATGTTGCTGTTACAGCTCCATCTAGTGTTGTGGTTGATCCAATCATTACCCAATCATCAACTTCTGGATTATTATCATATACACTAACCATTAATTCAGCTCCGGCTCCAGCGGTTCCTTGTAAAGTGTAATTGACTGTAATGGCTGAACCTGGATAAGTAAACTCATCACCCGCTACCATTACCGGGTCATTATACTCTACACTTGTAATATTGAGACCTAAGTCAAAGATTGATAAAGTAGTACTAAAATAAGTCTCTCCATTGAGCGTAGCTATATAAACTGTATAGTCACCAGCCTCTAATGGCGGTACTGTAATAGCAATTGACTCACCACTTATATCTGTGGTTTCACCTATGATAATATCAAAATCTGGATCACCTGTTCTTTGTACCAAAACAGTTGCCTCAGTATTGGCAGGAAAAGCTCCATCAGTTATATCATATGTTAAGGTTAGTGCTTCCATTGGGAAAGCCAGACCGTCTCCTCCTACATCTAAGTTATTGATTGTAATATTAGGCGACTGAACAGTTGCTGCAACAGAAGCAAGTCCTCTACCAATAAATGATTCACTTATTAAATTAGTGCCACTTTGAATATCTAAATCTTCAATAATGAAAGCATCTAGACCAGCTCCATTATTGCTTACTTGTCTGATCCTAAACTGGGTAGATCCGGAAACAACTCCCGCAGGCCATGCATCAAAGATTACCTCTGTAGAACCTCCAAATGACAAAGAATTAAGATCAACGCTTGTCAATTCTGTGTAGGTTTCACCATCTGTAGAATACTCTACAATCAGGTCAGTGCCCGCTGGGCTCAATACATCATTAGCTCTTGATGCATTAAAGGTTAATACTCCATCTGATTCTGTAGAAATATTATAAGGGACAGTTGTTATGCTCCTATCTCCGGCTTCATCAAATGTTAAACCTGATCCATCCTGACCACCACCTATTTGTTCGAAATCAGTTGGTAAACCACCAGTAAAATCATAAAACTCTGATGTTCCAAAAAGGATATCATTACCATCATATGCATAAATATCCACATTCCAGCCCAAACCAGCATTGTAGTAAGAAATAT
Source organism: Marivirga sp. (assembly GCF_035704835.1). Taxonomy (GTDB): domain Bacteria; phylum Bacteroidota; class Bacteroidia; order Cytophagales; family Cyclobacteriaceae; genus Marivirga. The sequence goes on from NZ_DASSWQ010000021.1 coordinate 14,595, forward strand.
TGGTAGGGACATCTCCCTCTACAGTTATTTCTTTAGTTACATTATCGAAATTATCAACTTGACTTTCTAATAAGAAGGTTTCACCAGTATTAGTATTGGTTAGCCTAACTGCAAAATCCAAATCTGTTAAATCAATTCCTTGTAATTCGGCTTCTACGGTAATACCATCGCCAGGGTAAATATTCCCACCAGCCACATCATCGGCATCCAATACATTGTTAATGGTTAATTCCGGAAGAAGCACATTGTTATTATCAACAAATTCATCCGCAATGTTAGCATATGTTTTACCTATTTCTACCTGAATAGCACCGGCTGCAGGCGATGTTCTAACTTGCCAATTTTTATCAGTATTGTAATTCACTGTACCTGTTTGTTGAATTCTAAAACTAGTATTAGCAGTTTTAGCACCATTTGGAAGTGTGAACTCAAGCACTTGAAAGATATTTTCAAATTCATCAACTGCTAAATTATCATCTATCAATGCTGTTCCTGCTGTAGCAAAACCATCAGTTGAATACAAAACTTCGACAGGATTATTAGCATCTGGACCACTAGCAAAAGCTCCATCGTAAGTTAAGCTTAATACAACAGGCTCAGAAGTATCTAAATCTATAGCATTGGTAGTCAAAAAGCGAGCACTTGCCCTATCAAAGGTTAGAAAATTTCCTCCTGAGTTGGTACCGATAGCTGCAACATCTGCATTGGTAAAGGCAATAACCTCTCCTGTCACAGAATTTCCTGAGAAAGCAGCAAACCTTAAGTTGACATTACCAGCTTCAGGCCATGAAAAATCAATCTCTTCCAAAGCATCTTGAACTGTTGATTGGCCGAAAATTTGTTCGTCCTCATCAATTTGAGCATCATTGTCTGCATCGTCCCATAAAATGAAAGATGTCCCTACGGCAAAAGTCTCTGCTTCATAAGAGACTGTGGCTTCCTGCCCAGCATACCATGGGGTAGCAGGTGGTGTAGAAGAAATAAAGACTTGCGCACTAGCCCCAAACGCAAAAAAGCCTACGAAGAGCGTAAGCAGCATTGCTTTGAGATAGCGTGTTTTTTGTAGTATAATATTTTCCATTGTGTTTTATCTTTAAGTTTATAAAGTCAAAAATCTGAATCCAACTTTGATTGAATTGGCTGTGGTTAAATAGCCTAGATTAGTTACCGTAGAAGTTTGAACTATTTCGTTATCTACAATAACTTCATCGTTCATTCTGTAACCATATTGAAAACCTAATTCTCCTCCGATGTAAAATCGTGAATTGAAATGGTATTCGGCTCCTATTGATAGTCTACCCCCAAATTGCATGTACCCTCTACCAACAATGGTTTCTTGTCCATTGCTTCCAACATAATTAGTTGCACCAATTACGTTAGCACCTGTAGTGGATTTACGAGTTGAGATTTGTTGGTCAAAAGTTAAATCAACAGCAGCATACGAACGAAATGCACCATCATTAACAAAATGATATTCTACACCTGGCATAAGACCATAATAGCTATCATTAATTACTAAATCTGGGCTGAGTTGATCATTGTTCAGTGCCATATCCATTCCTAGTCGAACCGCTAAATTTTCACTGATGAAATAGCGTGCCCTAAACTCCGAAAAGTTCAATAAACTCCCATCTGTTCCGAAGGGAGTACCTGTCACCTCAAAGAGGAGATCACCCGCACCTGCCATGCCACCCGAACTACTTTCCTCAGCACTTTCGTCTTGAGCAAAAATAGGGCAAGAAAGCATTAACAATGCAGTTAAAAGCATTAATTGTTTCCTCATAGTCATTGTTTTAGTTTAATTTAATCACTTTTTATATTGTTATTTAATTATTCTATGGTACTAATTTAATTTATTTAAACTCAAATACAATATTATCAAATAAAATAAGTTTAGAAATACCCAATTTTAGGTAGGTACAATATGATATGCTTTTGGGTTTCAAGGAATTACAAACATATGTATGTATAAACATGAGATTCTAACTGAACTATTCCCATTTTCTCTGAAAAATACAATTTATGTATCATTATCTCCATAACACCATATTCCAATAATTTAAAGTATAGTGGAATGTTAAATATATTAAGACGTCCTATTTTAAAGGCTTTTAAAATGTGCCATCTATTTCAACTGATATACTTAATAATCTTACAGGTGAAATGGGGTTCTATTTCCGCTTTTCAATTTGAGATGAGCATTACTCTTGTTGTTAAGCTTATTCTTGAAAATACATTTTATAATTATCGAACTGGAAAAGTCTGCAAAGTCTACCATTCATAAAATATCCTTCGGAAAAAATGGAATGAGACCTTATATTTCATTTTAAACTATTTATTTATGAAGAAACTATATTATATCATTTTAGCTTCTATTCTATGCTTTCCATTCAGTATGGAGGCTCAAAGGAAGAAAGAAAAGAACACAACATCTTACGATGAAAAGATTTATGATGCGTTAGAATGGCGAGGAATTGGTCCTTACCGAGGAGGTCGGTCGGCTGCTGTAACAGGTGTAGTTGGGCAGCCCAACTTATATTATATGGGTGCCACAGGCGGTGGTGTTTGGCGCACTAAAGATGGCGGAAGCACCTGGGAAAGTATTTCAGATGGTCATTTTGGCGGATCTATTGGAGCCGTTTCAGTCGCGGAAAGTGACCCCAATGTGATTTACGTGGGTGGTGGAGAAAAAACTTTGCGCGGAAATATGTCTTACGGTTACGGAATGTACAAATCCGTGGATGCAGGGAAAAATTGGGAGCACATCGGATTAGACAACAGCCGTCATATCAGCAGAATCAGAATCCATCCTCAAAATCCAGACATTTTATATGTGGCCGTGATGGGTGATATTTTCAAAGACTCGGAAGAAAGAGGAGTTTATAAATCTATAGATGGAGGAAAAACCTGGCAGCGGAAATTATTTGTCAATAATAGAGCTGGTGCTGTTGACTTGATATTAGATCCGAACAATCCTCGAATCATGTATGCTTCTACCTGGAATGTCAGAAGAAGCCCATCAAATTTCTCAAGTGGTGGACCTGGTTCCGATATCTGGAAATCAACCGACAGCGGAGAAAATTGGGAGAAGTTATCAGAAAATAAAGGTTTACCGAAAGGAGTATGGGGGATCTCCGGAATCACAGTTTCTCCTCAAAATTCTAACAGAGTATGGGCAATTATTGAGAATGAAGATGGAGGTGTTTTCCGTTCGGATGATGCCGGAAAAACATGGCAAAAAACCAATGATGATAGAGCTTTAAGACAAAGAGCGTGGTATTATACTAGAATTTATGCTGATACGCAGGATGAAGATATGGTGTATGTGGTGAATGTAAACTATCATCAATCCAAAGATGGTGGTAAAACTTTTACATCTAACAGAGCACCTCATGGTGACCATCATGATATGTGGATTGACCCTAATGACAACCAAAGAATGATAATGGCTGATGATGGTGGCGCTCAAGTTAGTTTTGATGGCGGTGAAAATTGGAGTACTTATATGAATCAAAATACAGCTCAATTCTATAGAGTGGTAACCGATAATCATTTCCCTTTCAGGATTTATGGAGCTCAGCAAGATAATTCAACAGTAAGAATTGCACATAGAACCACTGGCTCTGAAATCGGTGAGCAAGATTGGGAATCAACAGCTGGTGGAGAGAGTGCACATTTAGCGGTTAATAAAGAAAATAATGATGTAGTCTATGGCGGAAGTTACGATGGCTTTTTAACTCGCTACAATCATGATTCAGAAGAAATAAGAGCTATAAACGTGTGGCCAGACAACCCGATGGGACATGGAGCAGAGGAAATGAAATACCGCTTCCAGTGGAATTTTCCAATATTCACTTCTCCGCACGACCCCAATAAATTATATACCGCTTCCAATCATTTGCATGTCACTACCAATGAAGGCCACAAATGGGAAACCATTAGTCCTGATTTAACGAGAAATGACCCAAGCAAATTAGGTCCTTCTGGCGGGCCAATCACAAAAGATAATACCAGCGTGGAATATTATTGCACCATTTTCGCTGCAATAGAATCTCCTTATGAGGAAGGTTTATTATGGACAGGTTCTGACGATGGGTTAGTGCATGTCAGCAAAGATGGTGGTAAAAACTGGGAGAATGTAACTCCAAAAGAAATGCCAGAATGGATTATGGTCAATAGCATTGAAGCTGACCCGTTCACGAAAGGTGGCGCTTACATAGCCGCTACTTCTTACAAAAACGGAGATTATCAACCATATTTATACAAAACTAAAGATTATGGTCAAAGCTGGACAAAAATTGTCGATGGGATTCAAAATGATCATTTTACGAGAGTGGTACGAGCAGACCCGGAAAGAAAAGGATTGCTTTATGCAGGAACGGAAACTGAAATGTATATCTCATTTGATGATGGTGCTAGCTGGAAAAATTTCCAGTTAAATTTACCTATTGTACCGATCACTGATTTGACTATAAAAGACAATCACTTAATTGCCGCTACTCAAGGTAGAGGGTTCTGGTTGATTGATGATTTGACCGTTTTACATCAGTTAAGTGATGAAGTAACACAAAATGATGCATATTTATTTCAACCAAAGAAAACTTATAGGATAGGCGGAAGAAATTACGAATCAAAAACTGCTGGTGAAAATATGCCTTCTGGGGTAATCACCTATTTCCATTTGAAGGACACCAGTTCTGCTGATACAGTAAGAATCCATTACAAAGAAAAATCAGGAAAAGTAATTGCTACCTACAGCACGCATCCTGATAAAAAGGCAAAGGAAGAAAAATTGACAGTTGAACCTGGTAGCAATCAGTTGATTTGGAATATGCGCTATCCTGATGCAGAGGGTTTTGAAGGTATGATTTTATGGTGGTCATCTTTGAGCGGGCCAACTGCACTTCCTGGTAAATATGATGTGGAACTTTCCGTAAATGGAAAGACACAAACACAAGAATTTGAAATAGTGAAAGATCCTAGGTCAAGTTCTTCTCAGGCGGATTTGAAAGCACAGTTTGATTTTCAAAATAGAGTAATATCAAAGCTTTCCGAGACCAACTTAGCTATAAAAGATATCCGAAGAGCTAGAGTTCAGATTGAAGACGTAATCAAAAAAGCTGAAGCAGACACTATCAAAAACTTTGGCAAAAGCATTTTGAACGAGATGAAGGAAATCGAAGAATCACTCTATCAAACCAAAAACCGAAGTGGACAAGACCCCTTAAACTATCCTATCAGATTAAATAATAAATTAGGTCATTTGAATAGTTTGGTGGGAATGGGAGATTATAAGCCGACAGAATCTGCAATAGAGTTTAGCAAAGAGGTGACTGCCAGAATTGATAAGCATTTAGATAATCTGAATGAAATTCTAGACAAAAAAGTGACCGCTTTCAACGAACTGGTTCAGGCTAATCAGGTGAAAGCTGTAAAATTAGACTAAAGAATTCTTTATCAATTACTTTTTAAACCTTTTCTGAAGTGCAAAGCTTCGGAAAAGGTTTTTTTTTGGGTTTTTAGTGAGGTATTTTTTATTGATCGAAAGAATTCAAAATTAATTCTTCATAATAGAATTCTTGGGAACAAGAATCGTATCTAATTTTTACTTTAAAAATCCTCGCCATTTCATTCATTTCCCTTATTTTAGCCGAAAATAGAATTCAGGAAATTATGAGTGGGAAAATAATTAGCGGAATACAACAAATCGGAATCGGAGTATCAGATGTTCAGGCTGCCTTCAAATGGTATAGACAAAATTTTGGAATGAGCGTTCCAGTGTTTGAGGAAGCTGCAGAAGCTGCATTGATGTTACCTTATACAGGTGGCGAACCGAGAAGCCGACACGCTATTTTAGCAATTAATATGCAAGGCGGAGGCGGATTTGAAATTTGGCAGTATACTTCCCGCACACCTGAAGGACCAAAATTTGAACCTCAACTAGGCGATTTAGGAATCAATATCGCCAAAATGAAAAGTAAAAATGTAGAAGCTACCTATGATCTTTTCAACAGAAGAGGGCTCCATGTTCTGGGTGAACTACAAAAAGACCCATATGGTAAACCTACTTTCTTCATAAAAGATCCGTGGGACAATATTTTCCAAATTGTGACTTCTAATTCCTGGTTTCAGCAAAGAAAAACTGATTTACCGGGTGGGCCGAATGGCGCTATTATTGGCGTAACCGATATTGAAAAAGCCAGAACGCTTTATTCTGATATTTTAGGTTATGACACTATTATTTATGAAGAAGAAGGTGTTTTTGATGATTTAAAAGCGGTACCAGGTGGAGACAAAAAAGTGAAAAGGATTTTATTGCGACACAGCAAACCAATGGAAGGTGCCTTCAGCCCACTTTTAGGAGCTTCTGAAATAGAATTAGTAGTAGCTGTTAATCGTCAACCTAAAAAGATATTTGAAAATCGATTCTGGGGAGATTTAGGCTATATCCATCTTTGTTATGACATCAACGGAATGCAAGCCCTAAAAGAAGAGTGTGAGGCAAAAGGATTTCCGTTTACTGTAGATTCTGCCAACAGCTTTGATATGGGTGAAGCAGCAGGCCATTTTACCTACATTGAAGATCCGGATGGCGCTTTGATAGAATTTGTAGAAACCCATAAAGTGCCTATTATGAAAAAAATTGGCTGGTACTTGAACCTGCAAAAAAGAAATCCTAAAAAGCCACTGCCAAAATTTATGCTTAAGGCTATGGGGATGAGTGAGGTGAAGGATTAGGTCAGTACCGGAGGTCAGACCGGAGACAGCTATGCAATACGTAAGTTGACGTGTTGGCAAGTTTTCCAGTCGACATGTTTAAGAATTAGTTTGACACGTTCGTTATCCATGTAATTTGTATCATGTACAAAAAAACCGCATGAGAAATTGATTTTTCATGCGTTTTTTTTGCATCTATTTTTATAACATTATCTCGTAAGCTTCTTATACTTAATCCTTTTAGGAATTGCATCATCGCCTAAGCGTTTCTTACGATTTTCTTCGTAATCAGAGAAGTTTCCTTCAAACCAATACACTTGAGAATCGCCTTCAAAGGCTAAAATATGCGTACAAATTCTATCTAAGAACCATCTATCGTGACTGATGATTACAGCACATCCTGCGAAATTCTCCAAACCTTCTTCCAAAGCGCGGAGGGTATTGACATCCAAGTCGTTAGTTGGCTCATCGAGTAAAAGTAAATTCGCTTCTTGCTTGATAGACATCGCCAGGTGAACTCTGTTCCTTTCTCCACCTGATAGAACACCTACTTTCTTTTCCTGATCGGAACCCGCAAAATTAAACTTACTTACATAAGCTCTGGAATTGATTTTGTTATTTCCCAGCTGAATCCATTCATTGCCTCCAGAAATATTTTCCCAGACTGATTTTTTAGGATCGAGTGTATTATGTTCTTGATCTACATAAGAAATTTTTACAGTTTCCCCAACCTCAAAAGTACCTGCATCCGCTTCTTCTTTCCCGGTTATCAGTTTAAATAAAGTAGTCTTACCTGCTCCATTCGGGCCAATAATTCCAACAATTCCCCCTTGCGGTAAAGAAAAGTTAAGGTCTTCGTATAATAATTTATCGCCATAAGCCTTTGCTACTCCATTGGCCTCAATCACTTTACTTCCTAAGCGCGGTCCTGGCGGAATGAACAATTCCAGTTTTTGTTCTTTGTCCTGTCCTTCCTCGCCTAGCATCTTTTCATAAGAACTCAAACGGGCTTTCGATTTCGCTTGACGAGCTTTAGGCGCCATTCTCACCCACTCCAACTCTCGTTGTAAAGTCTTTTGTCTTTTAGATTCTGATTTCTCTTCCTGCGCTAATCGCTTCTGCTTTTGCTCCAACCAGCTAGAGTAATTTCCTTTCCATGGGATTCCATGGCCTCTGTCTAATTCTAAAATCCATCCAGCAACGTTATCCAGGAAATAACGATCGTGGGTCACAGCTATCACAGTACCTTTGTATTGCTGTAAGTGATGCTCCAACCAATGTACAGACTCGGCATCCAAGTGGTTAGTAGGCTCATCTAGAAGCAATACGTCTGGCTCCTGCAATAATAATCTACATAAGGCCACTCTACGTTTTTCACCCCCTGATAAGTTTTTCACAGGGGAATCCGCTGGTGGTGTACGCAAGGCGTCCATAGCCTGTTCCAACCTGCTATCAAGTTCCCAGGCATTGGCGTGATCTAATTTTTCCTGGACCTTTGATTGCTGCTCAATCAGATCGTTCATTTTATCAGGATTATCCAAAATCTCTGGATCTGCAAACTTTTCATTAATCTCCTCAAATTCTTTCAGAAGCTTAACCGTTTCAGCAACTCCTTCTTCCACTACCTCTTTTACCGTTTTATTAGGATCTAATTCAGGTTCCTGTTCTAAAAGTCCGACAGAATATTCCTTAGAGGCCACTACCTCTCCTAAATAATCTTTATCAAGCCCTGCTATAATTTTTAATAAGGAAGACTTTCCTGATCCATTCAGACCTAAAACACCTATTTTTGCTCCATAAAAAAAGGATAGGTAAATATCTTTAAGGACAGTTTTTTTCGGAGGATAGATTTTGGAAACCTTCTCCATTGAGAATATTATTTTTTCGTCACTCATATCTGTTTTTTAATTACTTTTTTTACTTTTCTATCGATTAGAATATCAAATTAAGCGATAACATCATTAATAACACAACAGCCGTATGGCTATATTGCAAATTAAATTTAATTTTGCATCAAATTTACAAAACCAAATTATAATATTTTGACTGATTTACAGCAAGAATTAGCTTTCATTGAAGGCGGAAAAGTGATTTTAAGGGAGCAGGAAGGATTTCCGCAGAGAGAAATAGGCGAAGTAAAAGAGGATGAAGCAACTGCAATGCAGTTTTTTCAAGACCGATTCGAAACTCTGAAAGCAAAAGTAGATAAAGTTCAGCAGCAGATTGAAACGGAAGAGAATAAAGGCTCTTTTTTAATGAAAGTCTTGAATTTGAAGGAATCACTATCTACTTATGATGGCATAGGCGATTTTGTGGCACTCAAAGACCGATTAGTGTCTTTGGAGAAAATGCTGGAAGATTACATCAGTCAAAATAGAAAGCGGAATCTTGAAGTAAAATCCACTTTAATTGAGGAAGCAAAAAGCTATGCATCAAATCCTGACTGGAGAGAGGCGACTGATAAACTGAAAGAACTTCGCCAAAGATGGATTAGAGTTGGAGCGGTTGAAGATGATAAAAAGGAAGAAGTAGAAAATACTTTTCAGGCTGTTTATGATGAGTTTTATGAAAAGAAAAAAGCTTTTCATGAAGCCAAAAAAGAAATGATGACTGCTCGTGAAAAGCAATATGAAACTTTAATAGAGAAAGCTAAAAAGCTGCAGAATGATAAATCTGCAACTGATGAATTAGCAGAGAAAAGCAACGTATTGGTAGAAGAATGGAAATCTCTAGAAAATATCCCTAAAGAAAAATACGCTGCTCTTTTAAAGGATTTCAAGAAATTTACTCAAGTTGGCAGAAAAGCAGGAAATGCTAAAAAAGCTTCAGGTAAGCAGAACAACGACAAGGAGAAGGAAGCATTAATTGAAGAGTTAAAAGAGGCTCAAAAACTTAATCCTGCTGAGGCCATAGAAAAAGCGAAAGCTATTCAAACCAAATGGAAAAATTCAGGTAAAACCTTCGATAAGTCATTAAATAAAGAATACTTCACATTAAATGATTATATTTTTGAAAAGAGCTTCTTAGAAAATCTATTTGAACGGAAGGCTAAAAAAGAGTTAGCTGAGAAAGAAGCAGTCAAATTGAAAATGAATATTTTAAGAGATTTGATATCAAGAGACCAAAGAGAACTCAATATATTTGAAGAGAATCTTGAGAAATTTAATTTGGGAACTGAAAAGCTGGATAAAATGGTAGGTTTCAAACATGAAAAACAAAAAAGGAAGCTTGCCGTAAAGCAACAAATCATGGAGGAACTTCGTGATTTGAACAAAAATTTAAAATAATTTGAACTTTGCGTATATTATTTTAGTATGCATGTAAAGTCATAAGCAATTAAAGCTTTGATTTATAATTTTTTATCATACTTTTGCGCATCAAAAAAATACGGTAGAATATGTATTGGACATTAGAATTAGCTTCATACTTAGAAGATGCCCCGTGGCCAGCCACGAAAGACGAATTAATTGATTTTGCCATTCGTTCTGGAGCACCATTAGAGGTAGTAGAAAACTTACAAGAATTAGAGGATGATGGTCAGCCTTATGAAAACATTGAGGAGATTTGGCCTGATTATCCGTCAAAAGAAGACTTCTTCTTCAACGAAGATGAGTATTAGCAAGGTAAGCTTATAAGCTTACTTTGCTCCTAATAGTGCCTCTGCTATAATCAAATCCTCGGGAGTGGTGATTTTAATATTCTGATAATCGCCATCAATCAAGGTGACATCCTGCCCAAAGGCCTCAACAACAGAGGCATCGTCCGTAAAAGATGATTTGTAATCCGTGTTGTAAGCAGATTTTAATAATTCCACATCGAAAGTCTGAGGTGTTTGAATCATCCTCAAAGAACTGCGGTCAATATTTACGCTTTTTCCACTTTCATCCAATTGCCTGACCGAATCCTTCATAAGGACAGCCGTAACCACAGCTTTCTTCTCTTTTGCTTGCTCAAAAGATTGATTGATTATATTGGCTGAAATAAATGGCCTAACTCCATCGTGCACTGCTACAATGCCTTCACCAACATGCTCTAAAGCATTTTTCACTGAATGAAAGCGGGTCGTTCCTCCTGCTACAACTTTATGTTCTATGTAATTTTGATGCCATATATTCAATTCATCCCAAAACTGAATTTCTTCTTGGGGCAGTGTAATAATCAATTCAATTTCTGGATCAGCATTATGAAAAGCCTGTAAAGTATGGATTAATATTGGTGTGCCCCCAAGTTTAAGAAATTGCTTGGGAAGGCTTTCCCCCATTCTTTTCCCCGTGCCACCGGCAACTATAATCGCGTACTTCTTTATCATAATCAATAAAACTAAATTTTATAAACAAAAAAGGGATGATGAACATCCCTTTTAAATTCAAAATATTATGGTAGAAATCATTCTTTCACTATAAACTCCACTCTTCTGTTAATCTCCCTACCCATCACTTCATCATCATTACTCACAATTGGTCTTTCCTCACCATAGCCTACAGCATTTAATCTTCTTCTATCGATGCCCTTTTTGGTTAGATAATCAACAACTTTATTAGCCCTTAATTGGGAAAGCCTTTTATTAACAGCTGCAGAACCAATATTATCAGTGTGCCCTGCAATTTCTACATTTACTTGTGGGTTTGCCTCTAAAAAGCTCACCATTTTGTTTAGTTCTTCATATGATTCGGAGGTAAAAGTAGCTTTCCCGAATTCAAAGAAAATATTTCTTAATGTTTTGGAGGTTCCAACCTCTGGCTTGCTCAAGCTTAAAGTTTGACGGATTGTTTGCTCTTCTCCAGTTGAGGCAGGTATATTTATTTTTTTATTTGCAAAAATATAGCCTGATTTTTCTGCTGACAACATAAAATCAGTAGCATCTTCTCTTAGAATCACAAAAGTAAAAATCCCGTTTTCTTTGCTTTCAGCTGGAACGGTAATATTATCAATTTGTCCTTTTAATTGTACTTTCGCATCAATTTGTTGATTATTACTTGCATCGACCACCCTAACCATTAATTTAACTGGTGCACCAGTATCCATTTCATCATCCTCAGATTCTGCTACATCTACTCCATCCACCTTGTTCTCAGAATCATCATTATCTTCACCTTCATCAACATTTGCCTTCTTATTGGCCATTCTTTTATCAGAGTCTTCTTCACTGCCTCCAATCTTTACCCTATAAATATCTGTGAAGCCCATTCCTTCTTCACGAACAGTTGAATAGTAACCCGTTTTACCATCTTTGGTCATTACTAAATAAATATCATCGTCAGGCGAGTTTAATGGATATCCTAAATTTTCAGGATTACTCCATTCATTACTGGCGCTATCATATTCAGCTTTAAAAATATCGTATCCACCCATACCACTATGCCCATTTGAGCTAAAATAGAGTGTTTTTCCATCATATTGAATAAAAGAACCATCTTCATCACCTTCAGTGTTAATTACTTGTCCCAAATTTTTAGAAGGGCCCCATTCGTCTTTTCTGTTTTTTGTTGAATAGTAAATATCAAATCCGCCATAACCTCCAGGACGGTTACTTGAAAAAAACAAGGTGCTTCCATCTGCAGATTGAGAAACAGATTTTTCGCTATATCCAGAGGAATTGATATTGTCACTTAAAGCAATTGGTTCGGACCAAGTGTCCTCAGATAAATTATTGGTGAAATAAATATCTCCATTTCCTTCATCGCTATAGATGTAAAGTGTTTCTCCATCGGGTGAAAAACCGAAATTAGAATCATGATATTTTGTATTTACTACAGGCCCAATATTTTCTGCAGGTTGCCATTCTCCTCCTGATTTTTTGGAGATAAAAATATCTTCATAGTAGAAATTATCGTCAAATACGTTTTCATTTAAGTTGCCTTGATCTGGTCCTCTCCTTGAAGTGAAAATCATTATAGTTTCATCTGCATTTACCACAGGCGCAAAATCCCATGACTCGGAATTGATTGCAGTCCCAACATTCGTAATGGAATAATTCACAGGGTTTTGCATCAATCTTTTTGCAGTATTGCATTCTTCAATTCTCCTTTCAACTTCCGACATAGGAGTTTTATCGGCACCAGTATAACCAGTATTGCTTTCCAGTTTTTGTTTGTATGTATTGTAATACTCAATTGCTTTATCAAATTCATAGCCATATTGATAACCTTGCCCTATTTTATAAAGCATATTAAATTTATAGTCAGAATCTAATTGATAGGCACGTAATAAAAATTGAGTTGCTTTTGCTTTTTCAGTTGTTTGCAAATATGTATCACCTGCTAAATAATTTGCACGTACGCTATTGGGATCGGCATCTGCAGCTAGTTTATAATATTCCAAGGCCTGAGTAAGCGCTTTTGTATCTGCCATTACTTCATCGGCCATTTCAATAAAGTCATTGGCTAATTCAGGATTGGGTTCTTGGGCATTTGCTTGGTAAGCAAATAAAACAGATAGTAAAAAGACTGCAAAGAATCTAAATTTATATATCATCGTATTCTTTAATTCGGTAAAATATAGCGAGTTAGGTCGCTTCACTAAAATAATCACTTAAATTAAACTACTTTTTATGTTATATCAAAAAAAGTTAGCAAAACTTCGTGTTTTTATTTAAAATTATATGCTTAGAAGCGATAAATATAAAAAGGTTCGCTCATTTTTATGCGGTTTTACCCACATTTATTATAAAATCTAATATAAGATAAATTTTAATTTTATTTAAAAAGCTTACACAGAAATGATTTTTGTTTGAATAGAATAATTCTTTATCCAACTTCACTTTCCCTACCATCGAAAGGCCTTATATTTGCAAAATGAAGAGAATAAAAAACGCAGAATTTGTCATTAGTAATACAGATTACAAAAAGAGTCCTGAAACGACTCTTCCTGAATATGCATTTATAGGCCGTTCTAATGTAGGTAAATCATCCTTGATTAATATGTTGACTGACCGAAAGAGCTTAGCCAAAACCTCTTCAAGGCCCGGTAAAACACAACTCATTAATCATTTTTTGATGGACGAAAAATGGTATCTGGTAGATTTACCAGGATATGGATATGCCAAAGTCAGCAAAAAAACTAATGAGAATTGGGGTAAAATGATAAGTGATTATTTATTAAACAGAGAAAATCTGGTCTGTATATTTGTTTTGATCGATTCTCGTCTTCCTCCACAAAAAGCAGATGTGCAATTTTTAGATTTTATCGGTAAAAATGCATTGCCATTATCTTTAATTTTCACTAAAGCAGATAAACAATCTTTAAATAAAACGCACCAAAACATAGCCGTATTTAAGAAACAAATGCTGAGCAACTGGGATGAATTCCCTCCCTATTTTATCAGTTCGGCTGAAAAACAAACTGGAAAAGAAGAAATTTTAGGTATAATTGATCAAATGAATACTGCTTGGGAAGAGCAGAAGTAAATTGGGGTTTTCTTTAAAAGTGCGATTTCCTATTCTATTTCTAGTATTAAATTTCACTTACTATTTTTTCTATTATAGAAAAAAACTTGAACGCAGGCGTCTTTGACGCTTAAAAGGTCTCGCAAAGCCGCAATGGCGCAAAGTTTTCGCAAAGAAAAAATTGACCATTAAAATGCGATATAAATACTCTTTATTTCTTCTCTTTTTTAACGTTGCGAGGTCGTTGCGTCTCTGCGCCTTTGCGAGAGTCACCTCATGCCTTTGGCTTGTTTAAGTTTTCAACTTTGCAGAAATGGGTTTATAAAGAGCAGAAGTAAATCACTTCACTGCTTCTTCCACCATTTTTTTTGAGCCCGTATAAAAAGGAACTCGCTGATGCAAAGATTCTGGTTGAATATCTAGAATCCTCATATTTCCATCTGTTGCCAGTCCTCCAGCTTGTTCGCAAATCATAGCCAAAGCATTGCATTCATAATTCAGCCTCAATTTTCCGTTCGGAGCTTTTTCTGTGGAAGGGTATATATAAATCCCACCTTTCATTAAGTTTCGATGAAAATCTGCCACTAATGAACCGATATAACGGGCAGTGTATTTTTTATCTTTACAGCTTTCAATGTACTGCTGTACTTTTGGTTCCAAACTTCTATAGCTCCCCTCATTTATCGAATAAATATTCCCGTCTTCAGGAATTCGCATATCAGCATGAGATAAAAAAAACTCTCCTAAAGAAGGATCATAAGTGAATCCATTCACTCCTCTTCCAGTGGTATAAACCAACATGGTAGAAGAACCATACAATAAATATCCTGCTGCTACTTGTTCTGAGCCTTTTTGCAAAACATCTTCCTTCGTTACTTTGCTTCCCACGGGAGAAACTCTTCTGAAAATAGAGAAAATAGTTCCTATAGAAACATTCACATCAATGTTAGAAGAGCCATCCAACGGATCCATGGCGACAATATATCTGCCTTCCTGATTATTTAAATCTAGGATTTCATCATCTTCTTCAGATACAATAGCGCAAACTTCACCACCATTTTTTAAAGCTCTAATAAAACGAATATTAGCGATAACATCCAGCTTTTGTTGTTCTTCACCTTGAATATTCTCAGTACCAAATGCACCTCCAATGTTTAGCAAACCCGCACGGTTTACTTCTCTATGAATGATTTTCCCTGCCAAGGCTATATCTCTTAATAGTTGGGAAAGTTCACCAGAAGCAAAGGCGAAATCATTTTGTTTCTTTTTAATAAATCGGTCTAAGGTGATGCCAACAGAAGTG
Organism: Marivirga sp.; assembly: GCF_035704835.1. Classification (GTDB taxonomy): domain Bacteria; phylum Bacteroidota; class Bacteroidia; order Cytophagales; family Cyclobacteriaceae; genus Marivirga. The sequence continues at coordinate 30,000 of NZ_DASSWQ010000021.1, forward strand.
GCTAGTTTAGTTTGCATGGAATATTTATTTGTATTGACGCTAAATTATGAAAAAATTGCAGCTTATTTTGTCATTCATTACAAAAAGGAACTTATGCAGGTATTTAAATTTGGTGGGGCTTCAATAAAAGATGCTGATGCAGTGGTCAATATGTCGGAAATATTGAAGAGATTTCCTGAGGAGAAAATCATTATAGTGGTTTCCGCCATGGGCAAAACGACCAATGCATTAGAAGAAATACTGCATTTAACGCTAGAAGGCCTATCAAATGAGACTGCAATTCAAAATCTTTTTCAATATCATGCTTCAATTGTTTCTAACTTATTTAAAGAAAGTGAATCGAATATTATTTCATTATTGGAAAGAATTTTTGAAAACTTAAAAATAAAACTTTCTGAGGTTGATAAATCAAGATATGATGAATCTTATGACAGCATTATTTCCTTCGGTGAAATAATCTCTTCATCCATTTTACTGGAATTTCTTAAAAAAGAAGCTTTCTCTATTTCAAAAGTGGATGCAAAAGATTGCATCAGGACAGATGAAAGCTTTAGAGATGCTTTAATTAACTGGAACATAACCCAACAAACCATCAGCAGAACGATCGACCATGAACTTACTCAAAATCAATTTGTAATTACACAAGGATTTTTGGGCGGAACTGCAGAAGGAAAAACCACTACTTTAGGCAGAGAAGGTTCTGATTTTACTGCTGCTATTTTTGCTTATTGTACGAATGCCGATGCTGTAACGATTTGGAAAGATGTGCCAGGAATATTAAATGGCGATCCGAAAAAAATTAAAGATGCCGTTTTGTATCAAGAACTTTCCTACCAGGAAGCTGCAGAAATGACTTATTATGGAGCTTCTGTCATCCATCCTAAAACGATAAAGCCGTTGGCCAACGCAGGCATCCCAATGCATGTACGCTCTTTCAGCTCACCCGAGAAAGGGGGGACAATTATCCATGATTGTAAAGTCATTCATGAAATTCCATGTATCATCATTAAAGAAAAGCAAAGCTTAATAACTTTCAAACTGACGGATTTTACTTTTATTACAGAAGCTTTAATCGGAAAAATTTTTGAGGCTTTAAATAAACATCACATCAAAATAAATATGATGCAGAATACGGCCATTTCTTTTTCTATTTGTGTAAATGACGATTTGCACCGTTTAGATCAATTAACGAGTGAATTGAAAAATGACTTTTCGATTTTTTACAATAAAGGATTAGAGCTCATTACCATTAAAAATTTTGATGAAATCCTTATCAACAGGATGACAACTGAAAAAGACATTTATCTGGAGCAACGAACCCGAAAAAACTATCAAGTGGTGGTGAAGAGCCTAGAAACTAGAGCCTAGAATCAAGAATCAAGAGTCAAGAGTCAAGAGTCAAGACAAAAAAAACGGTCAATGCTATTTAGGGATGCACAAAATCTTTATTCTTGAATCTAAAATTTATCTTTTAAATATTCACCTTCAAGATGAAAAACACCCTATCGCCTGCGTCCCGCTGGTGATGGCTACTTGTGCCTCGTATGTTTACAATCCTTAAAAATATTAAGTATTTTTAATAAAGCAATTAGGCAAGGTGAGAGTAGTACTTGTGCCTAAACAAGCCAAGAGCTATGTTCAGCCAGAGACAGGCGGACGGTAAAAGTTTGTTCAGCAGGATGACAACTGATAAAGACATTTATTTGGAGCAACGAACCCGAAAGAATTATCAAGTGGTGGTGAGGGAATCAAGAACCTAGAGTCTAGAATCTATAATCTATACTCTAGGTTCTATACTCCCTGTTCCCGCCGTGCTCCGGATGGTGGTTCTAACTGCTCGTCCTACATCATCAGATGCATAGCTTACATCCTTATTTCCTCTATACAAAATTTCAAATGGCTAAGGATTCAATCTTAGTATAATCTTATAGTAAAAATTAGCTAAAATACCTTGGCAAAACTCACAAAACACCAGCTTTTTAGGATTTTGAAACTTACGGTTCGCCATTACTTTGGCCTTTTTTCACTCTTAAACTATAAAGATAAAACGTCTCTAGGTAAATTGCCAACCACCATGCAGAGCATGGCGGGAACGGGGCCGAAATAAAAAGATGAAAAATGATAAAATTGCAGAAAACTAAATATTTAGGCTTTAATCTATGAAATACTCATTAAAAATATTTTCATTATCACCAATAAAACTAGCCAATTCAAATATATTTAAATTACCATTTTCATCATTTACAGATACCCTAATAGTATTCAATTCTTGGAATACTGAATCTGGTTCGTTATTGTAAAAATACCAAAACACATCATTTTGAAGCCTTAGTACATTTCTTATATTTTCCAATTTAGGATCATTTAAGTTCTGAAAACCTTTAAAGTTAAATTCCTTGTTATCCTCTAAATTAACCGAATAAAATATAAAACTATAATCACTATCAGACCAAGCCATATTAATAATAGAGTAAATTTGAACAGACCCATTGTCTTCGGTAAAGAAACCTGCACTTAATAACGAATCTTTAAAATTCATTAGTATTTCATTTTCCAAGGCTGTGCTTTCTTCAATTCGATACTCGTAAAAGCTACAATAGGAGAAATCCTCAATTAAATAATCATAGTTTACCTCCACTTTAATGCTATTATATTGGATCAAGCAATAATTCTGGGGATTTAGGATTGAAGAATTAACTTTGTCAAAAAAAGACAAAGTGGATCAGAGTTTAATTGAGTTGTTTTTGCCAGAAGGGATTCTCGAATATTTCCGGGTTACTTCAGTTAAAAAGAAA
>NZ_DASSWQ010000020.1:0-57582 GCF_035704835.1 Marivirga sp.
CAAATTGAGAAAAGCGCCTGCCGCGGGCTCCTCGAAATTTAAGTAGCGATTTTTACAAAATCACTCCCTAAATTTCCGAGGCTCAATAACTGTTTTGTAAGCCCTGATTTAGAACTTACACAGTTTATGAGATACTCCCCAAAATTCTAAACTTTGGAAAAGATTACATATTTACTTATCAGAACCACTACCTTTCTCTTCTTCTTTTTGAGCTTCCTCATTCAATATTTTCAATCGAGCAAGTTCTGTTTTCGCTTTTTCATTTTCAGCATTTAAGCTCAATACTTTCTCATATGACTTTATAGCCTCTGGATAATTTTTTAGCTCAACCAATAATTCTGCATAGCTATCATGAGTTACCCAATTACTCGGATGATAATAGGTGTTAAATTGAAAAACTAAAAGTGCCTCGTACTTTTTATCAGCGGCAGAAAGCACTCTTCCCAAAGTATTCAATTCGTTGTATCTACCAGCTTTATAATAAGTCTTCAAGTAAATGTTATTGATATCTTTATAGATTTCCTCCATGCTCATGCTATCAAACAATTGAAGCATATAATTTGCACCTGCATAGTTTGGGGCTGATGGATACCCTAAAGCGATTTGTGCAACATCTGTTAGTAAATCAGTGCTAGGCGACTCTACTATCCTGGCGTATTCTTTCCCTTCTTCTTTGAAAATGAAAGTAGGCACTCTATGAATATTTAACCCTTTCTCTTCGCGATTTGGACCTTGCTTATAGTTTTCACCAGAACCATAGAGTCCTATGAATTTAAGTTGCGCTCTATTCAACCCCAACTCATCCCATAATTTAACAAACTGAGGAACCCATTCCTGACTATCACCGCACCAGGTGCCCAAATAAACTTCAACCGTATCATTTTGAAGGTTTTTTGCCCAATCATACTCTTTATTAGCAAGGGAAAAGGTATCATAACTTTTACTATACCAGTCAGAATAGGTAGTATCTTCTTTTAAATAATCAACAGGAAATGTGCCCCAAATATGTTTATCTCCTTCTTCAGTATTGTAGAATTGAATTTCTTGAGCTTTTAGAATACTTAAAGTACCTAAAACTACTATGGTTAGGGTTAATAGTTTTTTAATCATTTGTCTGAAATATGAAATACCCATGTAAATATAATAAAGAAATTTAAAGTTTGAGACTCAATTAACTTCTACAGCATTATTTCTCGTGAAGTATCTATTATGTATACCTATCGTTATTCCTAACCTGATGACTTCAATTGTAGCTACTATCACAAATGTAAAATCAGGCAATTGAATATTGAGCATATCCGAAAGCAGATATATAAATCCAAAAGACATTCCTGAATAAATCATCAATCTGGGCAGAAGTTGTATATAGTTAAGGTAAATTCCCCATTTTCTCTTTGTAAATAAAAGATAACTTGAAATCAAAAAGGATAAAGCTAAAATCACCATTACAATTTCCCCCCAAAGTAAAGGGTAAGATTCCGCTTCAAATAAAAAGGAAAAAATTCCTGCAAAGGCGATTAAATCCAAAAGTCCGAAAAGCTGAAGTGCTTTTTTCATGTTGCAATTAAAGTAAATTTCATTTTCAATCTTCTGATTTCCTTAATTCTTCAAACAAAAGATTGTAATCATATTGCAAATCATCGTCCATATTGACGATGGTCTTTTCGATGGTGACCAGCAATCGTTCATACAAATTATTCAAGGTAGTGTTTTCACGAATTGATGGCTTTAGCTCAAGTAATTTCTGACAAAAATACATCAACAGTTCAACCTCTGTGGTTTTCTTTTTTGAATATCGAATATATTTCCGGGTCAGTCTGAGCACTTTCCGAATGGTCTTTTTCATCCAATAATAGTTCTGATTATTGATATCTGAAAATTGCACATCAATTTCATTTTTGACAGATTGGATATAGCCATCTTCATCGCCAGCTTCGAACAACAAATAGGTCAGAAATTCTTTATTCTCCTTCTTGAATCTTGCTATGCTCAAACAATAAGATAACAGCTCCTCTTCTGTTTTATGTTTAAGCTCCTTTTTAATTTCGGATAGTGTGGCTGCTTTCATGTGTATGTAATTGTTTTTAAGTTGCCACATGGAATAGTCAAGGTTCAAAATCCTAGTTAACCAAGCTTCAGTGTCCTGTTATATTCATTTCGGTTGGTATGCAGGGTTTATGACTATTTCATGTAATGAAATTACTAAATTTAATGCATTATACTTGAGGTTGCCCACTTTCTTTATTACTGATTAATGCTATTGTTTCGTTTACAAAATCAGTTTTCCCAAGTACATACGCACCTCTGTCATTTTTGAACTTCGAGGCTAATTCTAGTTTTAAATCCTCATACTTTTTTGCCCTTGCCGGATTCTGAATCAAATAATCCCTGAATTCAATTTGCCTCCACATCACATTTTCTTTGGGACACATATGAATATGAAATATCTGTTCTTTCTTGCCATCAAGATTATCTCCTTTCCCAAAAGATGAATAGGCTTCAACACTTTCTCTGGCTGGAACTACGAAATGGGTATATCCCAATTCCGAAAATTTTGCTATCAGCGTTTCATCAAACATTAAATGCTTGGGGATTTCAATCATCAGATCGATATAGGGTTTTGATTTGATGCCTGGAATGGATGAACTCCCGAAATGTTCTATTCGCTGGATTATTTCGGTACCAATTTCATTAAGAATTAGCTTTTTTTCAGTTTCAAAAATACTTTTCCATTCGGACTGATGTTCAACCAATTCTATCGGAAAAAACGTATTCCAATCTTCTCTGCTTAAGTCTTTTAGTGTCTTTTTCATGGATTTTTAATAAAATTGGGCGAGCGTGCAGCTATTTAGAATACCTGCCAGATGAATACTACTTTTGAATTGAATTTAACTATTAATTTTCCGGTATGAAGGTCGTTCTATTAATTGAATTCAGATTTTTACTAAAATTTACCGATTCTCTGTAACAAAACAACAACAATCAAAAGAGTTGAAATCATATGAAAAGCATTCCATCCCTGTTTCTTCATCTCCTCTTTAGTAGCTTTTTGTCTGTGTTTGTACCACAGATAGGAGTTAAATAAAAGTGCCATTGCACAAAATATTACCGTTATGATATTCCACATATAGTCTAATTAAAAATTATGATAAACTAATTTTATGCAAAGATTTTATTTAATTCCAAATGGCTTAAATGGTAATTCGCTCAGCCAATCTTTCCCAAATTTATCATTTAAATAATCGTAAATCATTTGATTGCTTTCGGTAGCTCTTTTGAATGAGAGTGGATCAATCACACAATTTTCTTTTACTACTCCAATTCCATATTTTTCTTTAAAGTCATCAAAGCCTTTTGGTATTGAATTATCAATACCGTGAATAATGAAATTCAAATTACCTTCCGAAATCTTTTGTTCAATTTGCTGGTGAGTCAGATTTACATTTTGACTTTGGGGGATAGCTATATATTCTCTTTCTACATCCTGTTGTTTCTTTTCTTCTAATCGGATGGTTATGGTATTTTTTTTATTTGTTATTCTAGCTGGATAATAGGTGTATGCAGCAAACTCATCTGTTAAAAAGCTAAATTGATATTTTCCTTTGCCTGATAATTTCACATTAAAACTTTCAGTGTTACTAATTTCAATTCTTTCATTAGTTCCGATTATTAAAAATGCACCTGAGCTAAGTTCTTTTTCAGTAAAGTTTTCAAACACAACTTCTGCAATTATATCTTTATCAGCCGCATAAGAAGTGATAAAAGTGAAAGCTAAAATTAGTGTTAATATATTTTTTCTCATCTCCAAAGTGATTAGTTTATCTAATTTAACAATTAAATTTGAAAAATGAGTCAACGGTCAATATTTAGCCATATTGTTTTAATTTCACCTAGCTATTCCTGGTTTGCAAGGAGGATTCTCAAAAATTGAGTTTTTAACTCAGAAAGCTAATTGGCATTAAGCCTTTTACCTCATTTATAGAATTGACTTATTTTTTTTGTAACTATTTCGTCTTAATACTCAAAACAATATACAACAGTAAAAATCAAAAAATAATCAGAAATAAACTATTAGCTACTTTATCATCTATTAAAATAAGCATTGAAAATGCTTGGTTTAGGCATCCTCTTCACAAAGGAGGACGAGACGGGGCTTCATCTAAGTATCTCAACTACCTCAAAATATACAATTTCCCATAGCCCTTCGTAAAGGCTTTGTCTCCTGCGGTGGCTCTTTGCTCCATAAATGCACCGTCTTTGCGAACCAGTACTCTGTATAAATAGACTCCATTTGCAAGTTTATCGCCAAACTCATCTTTTCCGTCCCACGCATAATTGGTAATGTTATTTCCAATTCGAATTGGGCCTATTTCATCTTGCAAAATTTCTCTTACCACCCGACCCGTCACCGTTAGTATTTGGATTTTAATTTCCTGTGGCAAATCAGTTCCTGTGAGCGTAAATACAAAGCGCGTACTGGTGGAGAAAGGATTTGGATAAGGATAGAAATTAGTGATGGTAGAAGCATTAACTACCTCAAATCGCACTTTGTAAGGCTCCTCTCCTGCCAAATTATCACTGGCATCCGTTGCCTGTACGCTCATTTGATAATTTCCATCTTCTAAAGATTCTGGTTGATAATTGACAGTGAAAGGATCTTCATCTGTAGCGGGAATCCATTCTACATTTGCATTCGAAAAACTAATTCTTTCTGCTACACATTCTTCGCAATCTCTACGCAATTGAATTTCTATTCCTGTAGTATCCGTTTTATTGATTAGCGTATTTTTATCTTCCAGTTTGATTTGAATATATGGCCGTGGCGATACGATATCACCATTCAAAATAGTAATCCCATCAAAAGTTACTTCCACCAAAGGAGGAAGTGAATCTCTTTTTATATCGAATAGATTATCGTAGCTCAAGACATTATTCGTAAATCGCTGTTCACTTAAACGATTATTATAATTGAAATTGATGATTAAATCATTTTCACCTACTTTTCCGCGAGTGTCAACCGATACGGTCAGACTGGTATCTGCTTCAGCTGCTAGAGGTGGAATCTGCATATCTTCATTGAAGAAGGTTCGTGAATCTCTATTGAACACCTGCCTTCTGTATTTGATTGGATTATCGAATGCATTAGGCGTGACATTAAACACCTGAAAAGAACTGCTAAACATCTTCCCTTCTGCCAATTCCGAAGGTTGATTGGTACCTTCCTCAGCTGGAAATATGATCGCATCAGGAACTTCCTCATAGATCACTTGCCATGCCGATAATTCTACTGGTGTTAAATTATCAGGGTCGGAAAGTGTAACTCTTAGTCTTAGCTGAGGATATAAACTGGCATTGACAGTGGATATATCCAAAGGCAAAGCTGCATCAGAAAATAGAAGACTTTGAATGTTTAAGGTATCAATTCCAAAAATATCTAAACGAATATTATCCGAAGCCTCCACATTCATAAAATCCGCATTAACGGAAGTCCATGACTTGGCCGGGCCAATAATTCTGGAAATGATAGAACCTGATTCGAAGCGAGCTTCTATTTGCTCATCAAGCAATAAAGTCTGGTCTTTCACAGGAATTTGGGATGAAGGATCTGCAATTAATTCGGTTCCATTACCGGCTCCTGCACCTTTTCTTCCTAATAAAATATAAGGCTCTCCATTTTGCAAATTATCAATAGCTGATGCCGTTGCACCCAGATCCAATAGTTCTGCCCTATTGTTGGCTCTCAAAATATTCCAGGCTACGCTATCGTAAGAGGATAATAAAACGAAATCTCCGTCAGGCAATTCATCATGGTATAATTTGAAGAATTCAGCTGGCTGATTCAATTGACTATTCCTTATCTGGTTAATAACTTGTGGCCTAATTCCACAGGTGTAATTATCGTTTATATCAAACCTATTTCCATCAGTCAAAATGCGATAAGGCACTCCACTTGATTTGTCAAATGCAATTAAATTCAAGGTATTTGCTGCGCAGCTCGCATTTTGCAGATTGGTTATTGCATATTCATTTTCATTAATTTTTACACTGTAATTCGCTATATCTTGATTACCTGGTGCCCTAGCTTCTAAGTCAAAAATATTTTCTTCAAAATTCCAACTATCATTTATGGTGATTCCTTCGATGGTATTAGAAGTGATTTGTTCAGAGGTATTCTGACGCCATCCTTGTGAAGCATTTGATGCAAAAGTAAATCCTGTAGTGGTCCACTCGTCCAATTCTCCCTCTCTCGGATTTGCAAATTTGGTTCTCCAGTAATAGGTCTGGTCTTCAATGGCAAGTAGTTGCGTTTCCCAATTTGCTAAAACCCTCGCATTAATAGTTTGGGTTTTTAGGAATGGACTATTGAAGTTTTGAGTCGTGTCCAATTCAAATATAAAATCTCTTTCACTGGCTAATAGATCAACAGACTGGGCTTTCAAATTGATATTTTGCTGATTTGTTATCCCGTTATTGTAGGGATATAAATTTAAAGTCGTTCCTAAAGAGATGAAAAACTGAATTTCTGCCACGTTATTATCTTTCCTGATTTCGTCAATTTTATTTGCCGGGTCAAGAGTGAGCTCAAATGTATTTTGTCCAAAACTTCCTGGCTGATCGTTTACAACTCGAACTGTAACCGTATCTTGATATTTTACAGATGCCACATATTGGGTATCCTGTACTATGATTTCACTATCTGGTAAAATTCGCTTCACTAAAATACCGATAGAATCTTCATCTGTAATTCCGTAGTTCGTGATGATAACGTCAATTCCAAATTCTGAACTCAGAGCATCAACAGGATTTCCATCTAAAGAAACCACATCCAATCCTTCAGGAGTGATTTCATAATCTGGATTCTCTGCTGGAAATAGTGTGTAACCCGGGTCGCAGAGCAAATTCATCTGTTGAGCTTGAGATAAATATAATGGTGCTGGATTAGTGCCGAAATTTGCTAAATAAGCATTTATAACCTCTTTTTGTACCAATCCGATAGGTTGATTAATTAATACCGAATCTCCATAGGCTTTTGCATAGAATAAATCGCTATATCGTTTCAGTTCACTGGGGAAACCTAAATAAGCATGAGCAATTAGTCCAGTTGCTCCCTTTTCGGCAGTATTTACCCAATCTTCTCCGAAAGTAGTTTCATTTCTTGCGATTTGATAGAAAGCTCCTGCATCACAACCATTGATTAAAATGAATGGATACTTGCCCTTATTATTATAGCCTAAATTCTCATCTGATACTCTTCCAATGTCAATATCTGCAGTATTAGGGCCCGAATGACCGAAAAATGTAATCAAATTCAATCCTCTATTGACCTGATCGGCTACGTTTATAAACTCAACAACCTGGGTTGTTTCTTTCGTAAAGTTTGAATAATCTCCGCCTATGTAAGGACTTGTGGCATAATTTGCGAAATCATTAATGTAATTATTGAATCGATTAATTTCAAAAAATGATACACCTCCACTTAAATTCAAAAAGTGTTTCCTTCTCAAATCATCAACCGGCTGAGATTCCATTAACTTTATTTTATCCAAATAATCGGCTACTATCTGACTGTTGTGTGCATTCAATCTGCCAAATGAAATGGAAGCTCTATTTTGTTCGTTGAGATTAAATCCAAATAAATTATCCGATCCCGGGGCCCCAGCAGTCGGTACAAATTCTTCATAAAGATTATCACCAATTGTAGTCCTTCTATGATAGTTATGGTACCAGTTCGTTCCTTTCCCAATGATGAAAATCATTTTAGCTTTTGTATTCTGAACCAGAAATTCAGTAAATCTGTAAACCGCCATGGGTGAAGTTTCCCCATAATTAAATTGATTATAAAGGCGTTGAATATCAGCTGTCAAAGTATCGTAACCACCACCTTCCGCGGAAGCTCGATAAGCTGAATAAGCAGCAACTGGATTTTCATATTCACCACTTGGCCTCATTAATTTAGGATGGCTAATAATTACATAATCCGGATTAATATTATTCAAATCCCTGAAGCTGACCCGCTCAATTTTTGGAGTTAGAAAATTCTGATTTTGTAAATAAAGTTGCGTTCCATTTAAGGTATTTCGAATAACCGTATTTATTTCTGCCCCTATTCTGTTAGTTCTTAATAACTCAGGTTCGTTGAAATTGTCAATTCGATATAAACGTGCGCTGCTATTGGTATTAAAAAACCGTAGGTAGGAAGAACCAACAGGATTTGCACTTAATGTAAATTGATTGCCCGATTCATTAACGACATCCGTAAATCGTTGATAATTCAGTTTAATATAAGAAACCGAAATTCTGTCAGGTGCTTGCGACTGTGGAATTAAGCGCACGACCATACTGCCATTTGCATTAATATCAGACCATTCTATTTCTGAAGTAAAAATATCATATTCATAATTTTCAAAATTGACAACGCCAATAGAGCGAAGAGAATTTTCAGTAGGTCCAACCAATATTTCAGTTTGATGTGGTTGCATATTTCTTCCTTGAATTAACACTTCAAGGCTGGGAACAGCAGCGGATTGATTGACTTGTCTGATATCACTGATTACAAAATTTGTCGGGTTTGTAAACGCTGACCCAGTCCAACCTTCTCCTAAATCAAATGCAGATTTATAAACATCACTTTGTGGGTTATAACGTTGACCCTGGTCTCCATTATTGGTATAAAGCTGTAGTTTTGTTTGTTTAATTGATGATACTTCGGCAAGGTTTTCAGTGTTATTAATGATATTTCGCTCTATCATTCTTTTCCCAGTGCTTCCATCAGATCTCCAGGTCAAAAAGTAAGCTGTAGTATCTGAGAATAAATTATAGTACTGATGCGCCTGGTCCTGAGGATTTTGGTATAAAGGTGTATCTGAAACTCCATCATTTGATTTTCCCAAAAATTGAATGACATCGCCCTGGTCAATTCTTCCATCATTTTGCCCTGCTATTCTAATTGCTATTTCTTCCCCACGGTGATACATCCGAATCGAGCGAGCATCAATCGTTGATAATGGAACTCCCACTTCCAATAGGTCATTATAATTTAATTCAAAAGCGGCATTCGTCCCAACTGAAATTTTATAATAAGATTGATTAAAATTAATCCAAGCTTGTGGGTCTTGCGCTTTGCTAAAATGAACCAGGAGAAAAAGCGATATGAAAAATAAAAGCCTATTTTTTTGCATCCCAATTAAAAATCATTGTGAAAACATGGGAATAAAGTGATTCGGAACTGTTTCCTAAATCAGTAAATGCATAATCAATTTGAAGCGTTTTGTATTTAAATCCTACTCCAATATTAGCTTGACCATTCCATCTTTCTGTACCGTTGAAGTTTTTTATCTTCTGAAGATTATTTCCCCCGAATCGAAGGAAGGCCATATTATCATATCCTATTTCAACACCTGCTCTTGGGTCTATTGAAAATTTCTCTTCACTGATGTAAGTATTTCGTTCGCCATCAAAAGTCGCATCAAAATTCACTTCTGCCAAAATCGAAAATTTATAAGGCAATGGTTGAGTATAGGCAGTTCCTAAAACCACTCTTGGTACTGCCATTTCGGTAGTATTTTCAGGGATTGTATTGTTGGTCTGCGTGTAAATATCTTCAATTAGCGTGATGTTATGGTACCAGGTCGTAAAGGTTCCAGTCACATCACGAGCTACCAAGCCAATATCCAAATTCTTCCATTTATATGCCGCACCAACATCAAAACCAAAACCCCAGGCTTTGGCAAATTCACCTACTGTTCTATGAATTACTTTCGCATTGGCTCCAAAGGATAGCCCATCAACAAATTTCAAGTTTCGGGCATAAGAAAACTGAAAAGCATAATCAGCAGCTGAAAAGAAACGGATATTGTCATAATTCAAAGCACCATTTGCATCGTAAATGTAGCGAGTATCAGGAATATCATCTACCCCAAATCGGATAAGTGAAAAGCCCATTTTGCTGCTTTCGTCAATCGAAGTGGCAAAACCGGCATAATCATAAGCAGCTATTCCGGCAAAATATTCGGCATGCATTAAATCTAAGGAATGATCTGTTTTAAGACTTGTTAGTTTAGCCGGATTCCAATAACCTGCCGAAGCACCTTCCACAGAAGCCACTGTAGCTCCTCCAAGCGCAAAAGCTCTGGCCCCTACTCCTATTGCCAAAAATTCATTAGCATATTTTGGTTTTGAAATCTGAGCAAACGACTCCAAAGAACCTAGAAGAAATAAAAATATGAAAAACAGTATCCGCATTAATTTAATCTAACCCAACAATTTAGCAAAATTAACAAATATCCTAAGAAAAGATTGTGGTATATAGGCTTTTTAGTACTTAAGAAATTACCAGATAAAATTCGCACAATTAATTCTTGAGACCAATTAGAGTCAACTTTGCTATTTAACACCCCTATGATCCCCTCGAGAGGATGTCACAGATTTTCCTTCCCCTAAAACGACAATACCACTTTTTTCTCAATGATTAAGCCAAGCGCACTACAAATTCATTAAACCAATTAGAAAACAAGAGTCTCCACTTGGTAAAGAGTAAAGCTGTTCATAAACGTACACTTTTATCGAAATAATGACCTCTTTCGTACAAAGTCAACTTCATCAACATAATCCTGCTTTCTGCTTCAAAATTAATAAAACAGGCTTCATATTAACTGAAGGCTGTTTTACTCGCTAAAATGCACTTTCACAATAGCGTAAATTTTCAACTGGTACACATCTTGGCATAAGATGAAGAGAATTGGCATAGCGGCCGATTAATATTCATCATTAAAGGATAATTTTATGATAGCAGAAAGAATAAAGGCACAATTGCGGACTGGGATTCTGGAATATTGTGTAATGCAAATTTTGAGAAGAGGTGAAGTTTATGCTTCTGACATTATTGACGAACTTATAGAAGAAGACCTTATTAAAGTGGAAGGCATTATTTATCCACTGTTGATGCGATTAAAACAAGAGAATTTGGTACAGTATGAATGGAATGAAACGCAAAGTGGTCTGCCTAAAAAACATTATCAACTAACTGAGAGCGGACAAAATACCATTAAGGCATTAGATGAAACTTGGAATGAGATTAATAAATCAGCCAAAAGAATCAAGAAAAAGACTGAAGAGCAATTGAAACCTGTCGAGAATCCTAAAGAAGAAAATTAATTGGTAGATAATTTCTCATTAACATTAATCTAAAAAATCTTAATTTTAAAGCAATGAAAAAGAATATAAGTATAAATATAGGAGGCATAATTTTTCATATTGAAGAAGACGGCTTTGACAAGCTGAAAAACTATTTGGATGCCATTAACCGTTACTTTTCAGATTTCAAGGACAGCCAGGAAATCATAAACGACATTGAAAATAGAATAGCTGAAATCTTTTTGGCCAAACTAAAAGATGATAAGCAAATCATTGAATTGGAGGACGTAAACGCCTTAATCGTGACTTTAGGTAGCATAGAAGATTTCAAGAAAGCAGAGGAAACTGATGAAGCTTTTGAAGAAAAAACTAACACAACTTACGATTATGAAGAGCCTACTGGAACTAAAAAACTTTACAGAGATACGAAGCGAAATGTTTTCGGTGGTGTAGCATCTGGAGTTGCACACTATTTTAAAATTGATGTGCTATGGGTCAGATTAATATTTATTGTCAGCTTTTTGGGATTATTTCCTTTCCAACCCGCTTCAATCCTGATACTCCTTATTTACATCTTAATGTGGATTTTCCTACCCTCTAATCCTGATTTAAAGGAAGATGAGAAGGTTAAAAAACTATACCGTAGCCAAGAAAATAAGGTGATTGGTGGTGTAGCGCGTGGTTTAGCTGCCTATTTCGGTACCGATGTAGCGGTGATTAGAGTGTTATTTGTGTTACTACTCATCCCTGGTGGAGCAGGTTTGATTATTTACCTAGTGCTATGGTTTATAACACCAGCCGCTAAAACGGTAACTGAAAAAATGCAGATGGAAGGAACACCCATCACGCTTAGCAATATTGAGAAAAATATAAAAAGCAGCTTAAAAGTTGAGAATGGAGAAGAAACTACATTGGTAAAAATTTTATTATTCCCTTTTAGATTAGTAGCCATTATTTTAAATGGTTTAGCTAAAGCGTTGGGGCCTGTATTGAATTTCATTGTGGATGCTGCCAGAATAATTTTAGGGCTCATCTTGAGTTTGTTTGGTTTAGGATTAGGTATCACTTTTATTTTCGGATTATTTATCTCCCAAGGAATTTGGTTTGAATCTGCAAATATGAGTTTTTTCGACATTCCTAATGAACTAATTGCCAATACCTTTTCTTTAGAATTAGTACTTGTAAGCTTCTTAACTTTAATAATTCCAGCCCTTTTCTTAATGATAGCAGGAGTTAGTGTCATGGCTCGTAAATGGCTGATGAACAAAACAGTAGGATTTTCCCTGGTCGCTGTTTGGTTTATAAGTTTAATAGGTGCTGCCGTACTCATTCCATCTCATGCTTTGAATTTCAGAAATGATGGTGAGCTTGTTGAAACATACGAATATGAGCTTCAAGATAAAATAGCAGTATTAAAATTAAAGGAAGTAGGTTTAGAAGATTATGATGTTACCAAGCTTAGAATAAGAGGCTATGATGGCGAAAAAATGAAACTGGAAAAGCGATACGAAGCACAAGGTAATAGCAGAATAGATGCTGAAAAGAATGCAAAAATGGCCTTTCATAATGTGGAAGTAAAAAACGATAGCGTTTTATGGTTTGATTCTAATATTCAATTCACAAAAGATGCAGTTTTCAGAGGTCAAAGCTTGGGAATGACACTGTTCATTCCTTTTGGTCAAGAGTTTGAAATGGATAGAAAAATGCAATACATTTTGCGAAATACTATCTATATCAATGGCTACAATGTTCAGCAGATACCTAATAATAGATGGGTTTTCGAGGAAAATGAAGGTTTGAATTGTCTTACCTGCCCGGAAGAAAAGACAAAAAGCAGCAGTACTGCCGCTCGGCAAACTGAAATAAACTCAGACCAGTTTTTCTCTTCCCCCTTTAGCTTTTCTGATGGTTCTTATTTGCAAACCTATGAAATCACTGATTTTAGTAAAGTTTCAGCTTCCACCGGAATATTTGTTGAAATCAAACAAGGAAGTGGATACGATTTCCAAGTAATGGCGGAAGATGAATCGGATTTGGAAGAATTCAGGTTTGAGGTGAAAAACGATAGACTAAAAGTATATTTTAATAAAAAGGAGTGGGACTGGGATTTCTTCTCAAAAGACTCATGGAGTTGGAGAGGAAATGTGCCGAAAGTGAAATGCATCATTACGATGCCAGAGCTGAAAGACTTAGAATTATCCTCTGCTTCTCAAGCTAATATTTATGGTTTTGAGGGTGAAAAACTCAATATTGATATCAGCTCAGCAGCCAGACTTTATGCCGACTTAAATTATGAGAATTTAATATTAGATGTTTCCAGCGCTTCAGATGTTAAAATGAAAGGTTTAGTGGAAAGATTAAGCATCGATATTAGCAGCGCTGCAAGAATCGAAGCTTTTGATTTGATAGCCAGAACTGCCCAAGTTGATGCTTCAAGTGCTTCCAAAACGGAGATTAATGTAACAGAATATTTAGAAGCAAGTGCAAGCAGTTCCTCTAAAATAGGCTATAGAGGGAAACCTAGAAAAGTAGAGAAATTTGAAAGCAGTGCAGCTAAAATCTTCGAAGATTAAAATATAATCTTTTCATGCCATGGCACTTCGTCATGGCATGATTCTGTTATAATTTCTCCACTAGCGCGCGTTGCGAAGCATAACGCGTGCTACATTCCTCTATCTATATTCCTAAAGCAATCTTTAATTTAGGATAACCCGTTTTCCCCACTAGCGCGCGTTGCGAAGCATAACGCGTGCTACATTCCTCTATCTATATCCCCAAAGCAACCTTCAACTTAGGGTAGCCTGTTTTACTAACGGGAATTTGCTCGCCACTTTTTAATATCAAAATATGACTATCCTTTTTATAAGCTTCTATTTTCGTGATTTCAGCAATTTTTACCAGATAAGAACGGTGCACTCTCACAAATGATTCTGGATCTAGATGCTTTTCAAAATAACTTAAGGTTTTATTTTTCAAGTACTTGCCTTCTTTTGTGAGGATGTTTACATAATCGTCATTTGCCTCCAGGTATTTGATATCTTGAGAGGGAATGATTTTAATATCATTTCGGTCTTTCAACACAATTCTACTTAAATATTCCTGAGCAGAAACTGCATTATTATTTATTAATTCTCGGACATTTTGAGCTAATCCGCTTTGCAGGTATTTTTTGATTGCCTTATTAAAACGCTCCTGAGAAAAGGGCTTTAGCAAATAATCCACTGCATGAACCTCAAAAGCTTGTAGCGCATATTCATCAAAAGCGGTGGTGAAAATGACTGGAGGGATTATTTCCAGCAGTTCCAGCATTTCAAAGCCGCTGATTTTCGGCATTTGCACATCCAAAAAGACCAAATCAGGCTGATATTTTTGAATTGCTTTCACCCCTTCGAAGCCATCATGGCAGATAGCAAGTACTTCAAAATCTTTGTTTTCGGATAAATATTCCTGAACTACACTAGTTGCCAGGGGTTCGTCATCTATAATAATGGTTCTAATCATGATAGCTGGGGAATTAAAAGTTCAACGGTAAATTGCTGAGCTGAGGCATTCGTTTTTAATAAATCATACCTTCCAAAAATAAGAAATAATCTCCTCCGGACGGCTTCTAAGCCGAAACCTGAGCCTTTTGCTTGTCCAGCCTTTGGGTCAAAAGGATTTGTAATAATTATTTCCAGATTCTTTTCTCTTTTTCTAAAATCAACTTGGATAATAACTTCTCCGGTCAATCCATAAAGACTGTGTTTGATGGCATTTTCCAGTAACGGCTGAACCATTAAATGAGGTAATTTCATTTCTTCAATTCCAGACTCAACCTTAAAATTAACTTGCAACCGATGCCCAAACCGGACTTTTTCAATATCCGTAAAGAGTTTGAGAAAGCTTATCTCCTCCTGAACTGTTATCCATTTATTTGCTTCTTTCTGAATTGTTCCTCTTAAAAAATCCGATAGCTGCAAAACCATTTCTCTGGCTTTGTCAGGTTGCATTTTAACCAAGGCACTAATAGAGTTTAAGCTGTTGAATAAAAAATGAGGTTGCAGTTGTTGGCGAAGTTGGTAAAGCTCAGATTCTTTAACCATTTGCTGCATTTTAACTTCTCTATCTTCTGCTGCTACTTGCTCTTCCAATTTTCCTTGAAAATTTAGCATTAATGAATAAGCCGTGAAAATTAGTAGAATAATAAATCCACGAACGACAAAAATGGAATGCAGAAAATCAGTATTAATTAGAGCATCAGGAATCGTCCATTTAACCAAAAAATCTCCTGAGTATAAAACAATTACAGATAAAAATAGAGGTAAAATGAAAACCAGAATTTTATTTCCTTTAGTTGGAATATAGAATCTAAAAATATTTTCCAGCAACATGAATCCGAGCAAAAACAATAAACTGAAAATGATACTATCCAGTAGAGCCCCTTCCAGGTTTAGTCCATAATGCATCAATAAAAGCGTGCATAAGCTTGTCCATGTTATAGAAATAGCGATAAGCTTAATCCATGCTTTTTTCTGATGCCGAATGAATTGTAAAAACATTGTTAAATGTAAAGGGATTTATTGAATAAAGTAATGGTTTAATTTTAATAGGATTTAAATTCTAATCCGCCAAAATTAACGGAACCTTTGATATGCAGCACTTTTCTATCGGCTGCATCTACTGAAGGAAATGCTCTTTTATCTTCAATTCCAGAAAAGATATTACTGACATCAGCTTGAATCTCCCAATGAGGCGGAATTATTAGTTTCAAGCCTCCAAAAATAACCTCTACATCTAGAATCGCAGTGTCTTTAATATCTGCTTTAGATAAATCGATATCAGCTCCGCCAAAAACTGAAGTTATGTTACCGCCCTTAAAATCTTTCGTAATTAATCTCCTTTGCACAGACGCAAAAACTGCTTCTGCTTTTATAAAATCGCTACTTTCTAATTTTGTATCAGAACCAGTACTCGTCTCATTAGCATTATTTTCGGTATCCACTTTTGTGAATCCAGCCTTAGAGCTGCGGCTTAAAATTAAATACAAACCGACTAGTATGACACCTGTAGGCAATAGGATATCATAATATTCAGTTGGTATAAGATTTTCTCTTCTAATTATAGAGAAACTACCTATGACAAGCATAATAATGCCAAATTTATTTTGAAACCCGTGGCGAATAATTGAATAAATACCAATTCCAATAAGAATGAATGGCCAGCTAAAAATCCAGCTGAATTCAATTATATCCATTCTATCTAGCAATAAAATACTACCAACTATCAAGAGGACGACCCCTAATGATAAATTTTTCCTGTCCGTGTTTTGAGGTTTGTTTTCCATGAGTGTTCAAGTTTAAATGATGATTCAAACTTAGCTTGGATTTATTAAATATACTTTTGTAATTAGGTCAGGAATTGTAAATTCTAGGTAATCGGCAGATTTGAGTCGGTGAAATATTTTTTTAATTAATATCGGAGAAGGCGTTTTGCTACGCAACGCGCGCTAGTGGGTTTCGTAATATTATTACAATTATTTCCAATGCCTGGTTCTATTCTATAATCACCTGAAATTAAAAGACCTTCAGAATTGGTAGAAATTGGGATAACATTGCATTGTGAATAACTTCGGAATGATAAAAATAGGCTGAGTAAAATTGTTGGTATTATGAATATTTTCATAGTTGAAATAGTTAAATTAATATTTAAAATCAAATCTTCCTTCGGTAATTTCAATTAAACTACCATCCTCTTTTTTAAAAGTTATGTTAAATGTTCCCGCAATTATATTTTGCTCTATTACTTCTTCAATTAATTCTAGATTTCCACTGACGATTTCTCTTGTAACCGTACCATTTGCGGTAAAAGAAATCCTGTCACCTGCTCCCGTTTTTATATTTGTAGTTGATTTAGTTAAATCTCCGCTAAACTCTTCTATATTTTGAATTATTATGGTTAGTTTGTAATCAAGTTCGATGTTAGATGCAGTCAAATATAAATTATTGTCTAAATTAACATACCCATCCAACGCATTTGCCCCTAAGAACCCCTGCACTGGTAAAAAAGCTTTACCGTTTACTAGACAGCCGAAGGTATTTTCACCAGTTGCCGTGACAGGTGGGAGTTTGGCTAATTCTTGTTGCGGGTCAAGTGTATCTCCATCCTTATCGAAAAGCTGGCATGATTGGCATGAGAGTACTAAAAGAAGGAGAAAATAAAGAGGAAATTTTTTCATATTGTTTTGGTTTACTTTTTGATTAATTCAAACTAACAAAAAATTAGTTTGAATACAAGTGTTTGAATATTAATTATTTGTGATCTATTACCAAGCTTTGAATAACAGTAAGCGGGCGTTTTGCTTCGCAAGGTGCTATGAAAATGAATTTTCAGTAAAAAAAAATTACGAACCGCAGCAGGCTCTCAAACCCACCACAATCCGTAATTCCAAAATTCCTAATTCGTAATTATTAATTCCTCAATTACTAATTACTAATTATCACTCGGTCTTTTCCATCTCACTGGTGCTTCCGGCTCAGGCTGCATTTCAAATTCCTCGGTTTCCAAAAGTCTCAAAGCTTCCTCAACTGCTTTTTCCAATTGAATATCTCTGCCTTGTAAAGCCATTTTCGGGTCATCTATCACTTCAATATCAGGAGCTACACCCACTCCTTCTACTGCCCATTCGCCATCTGTATCATAAAAACCTCCTCTTGGTGCTACCATTCTTCCGCCATCAATAAATGGAGGCGTATCCCAGGTTCCTACTAAGCCACCCCAGGTGCGTGTTCCCACCAAAGGACCAATATCTTTCTTTTTAAACATGTAAGGAAGCAAATCACCACCAGAACCAGCTCTTTCGTTAATTATCATTACTTTTGGTCCCCAGATTCCTGCGATTGGGGAAGTCCATGGACGATTATCACCTGCTTTACTGTTAAAATAACCAATCGGCTCGCGAGTCATGATGTCAATCATATAATCGGCTGCTGAACCACCGCCATTATTTCTTTCATCTAATACCACTCCCTTTTTATCCTGCTGTGAGAAATAATATCGGTTAAAGCTCGTAAAACCAGCATTGCTGGTGTTCGGAATGTAAACATAAGCCAGTTTACCGTCCGACATTTTATCCACTTTTCTTCTATTGCCTTCTACCCAATCGATATATCTTAGGCGGTATTCACTGCCTACAGGCTTTACATAAACTCTTTCTGCACCTGATTTTGAAGCCGAGCTATTGACCATTAAAGAAACCGTTCTGCCAGCAGTCTGCGCAAAATGCTCAAAAATATTATCATCTGCGGTGATGCTACTACCATTTACTTCTAAAATGTAGTCACCTTCTTTTACATTTTGTCCTGTTAAGCCTAGAGGTGCATCAATATCTGGATTCCAGGTTTCACCATCGTAAATTTTGCTAATTTTATAGAAACCGTTTTCAATTACGAAATCAGCACCTAATAATCCTACAGGCACTCTTTCAATATCTGGCATATCACCCCCTGAAACGTAAGAGTGTCCAATAGCTACTTCACCGCTTAAGATATCAACCAAATAATTCAAATCTGTTCGGTGATGCACATGCTTAACCCATGGCTGGTACCAGCTGTACACTTTATCCCATGGCGCGCCATGCACATTATCCACATAAAGGAAATCTCGCATATATCTCCAGCCTTCTTTGAAAATTTGTGCATACTCCGCTTTAGGAACTACATGCATTTTGGCTGATACTGAAATCTTATCCTCTGGTTTTGGTTTTCCTTTAGTATCGGTAATATTCCAGTTCCCTCCTTTTTGGAAAAGCGTAAATTTACCATTTTTCGAAAGCACCATCTGGCTAACTCCTTCTTCGAAATCTTCTGCTTTTTCTTTTTTTACATCATAACTATGCACTTTTAAGCCTTCCTGATTTGGAACTGATTCCGCTATGAAGATTTTATGCTCTTGACCACTTCGGATAAATTGATAATTTCTTTCCGGTAAACTCAAAGCCACTGTACGCTCTTGAATATTATCAAAATCAATTTTTACAGCTGTCGTTTTTTCTTCTTCTTTTCCGTTTTTATCCTTTTTGTCTTTGGCTTCTTCATCCTTTGCCTTTTCAGCCATTTCTTCATCGCTTTCCGGCAAGTTAGGCGCCTTTCCATCAGCACTTAAAACCACTGCGTACAAACTTCTATTGATGGATGGATCGTAAGAACTCATATCTAACCAACCAGTATTCAAACCATAATCTGTGCTGGCTAAGAAATACAAATACTCTCCTGACTGATCCCACTGAGGTGAAGTAGCATCCGCTAAAGGATCTGAAACTTGATGCGTCTGCCCAGATTCCGTATCATAAACAAAAATTGCTTTGAAATGACTATTTTGCTGTTTTTCGTACGCAATAAATCGGCTATCTGGTGACCAATTTGGATTTAAGGTTCTGTTGGGATGCGCATAGCCGTCAGTATCTACTTTTTTGACTTGCCCATTTTCCAGATTGATATACCATAAGTTGTAATCTGTGTCTGTATAGCTGATGAATTTTCCGTTAGGTGACCAATCAGGTGTGAAATAGAAAGTTGGATTATCTAATGCATAAGATTTTTGATTATCACCAAATTGATTGCTTACCACTAATTGATATTCACCGCTTGCATCTGAAAACCAAGCGATTTTATCTCCTTTGGGCGACCAAATCGGGTATCTGTCTGCTACACCGCTGCTCTGCGTGATGTTTCTCCAGCTTCCTTCTTCTTTTGGAAAAGTGAAAATATCTCCTCTGTGCTGAAAAATAGCTCTTTTCCCATTAGGTGAAAGATTCGGATTACTAACACTTCTGGCACTTACATCTTCCCATCTTTCTCTGCTAAAATTTAAATCTCCTGCTACATTAATTTCCATCTGCTGAGTAGATTTATCATTTGTATTTAGTAAATGAAGATATCCTCCTTGTTCGTAAGCAATTTGCTCTCCGAATGCATCCAGACTTTTTATATCAAATTTTTTATGAAAGGTAATTTGTTCTTCTTTTTGCGAGGCTAAATCATAACTCCAGATATTGCTTACATAATCTCTTTCTGATAAGTAATAAACCTTTTGACCTACCCAAACTGGATCTAAATGTCTTTCCTTATCCAATTGTGGAGTTCTGGTTAATTCCTGATTTTGCAAATTCAAAATCCAAATGGGCATAGCCTGTCCACCACGGTAATTTCTCCATTCTGGATCCCAAGAAGTGATAGGCGTATAAGCCAAATATTTTCCATCTGGAGAAACTTCTCCGTAAGCAGCTCTGATATCCACTAATGGTTGAGGAAAACTGCCTTCAGTAGAAACAGTGTATAATTGGGAGGTTTTAGTAGGATGTGCTTTCCTGCCTGTTCGGAATAAAATTTCTCCTTCAGGCGTCCAGCCTTGAACATCATCGCCACCCGGGTGATAGGTCAACCTTTTAGGTGTTCCGCCTTCAGCGGGAATGACATAAACATCAGTATTGCCGTCATACTCCGCACTGAAAGCAATCCATTTTCCATCATCTGAGAAATGCGGAGAAGATTCATAACCTTCATTAGTTGTCAGGCGAATGGCATCACCACCTGAAAGTGACGCTTTCCATAAATCGTTGGCATAGACAAATACCACATTATCGGTCGACAAAGTAGGTTGTCGCAATAACATAATACCTTGAGCAAATGCTTCAACAGAAACAAAAGCCATCAATAGAACTAAATATATTTTCTTCATAAAAAGTGATTTTTTGATTTGAAAAGTAAGCTAAGAAATTTGAAGGAAAGATGGTAGGGAAATTATATGAGTGTTGCAGGTGATGAGGTTTTGAAGTCAGGAAGTGTGAATTTGATGATTGGTCGATGCTTTGAATTGGTTGGAAGTTAAAATGGAATAGGAGAAGAATTAAAAAATGATTTGCCTAAATCAAATTTTAGTACTAAATTCATAGTAGACTATCAACGAACCCTATGAAAAAGAACCTTATTACCATCGCCCTTGCCATTGTTTCAATTGCATCATTAGCATTTGGATATTCCCAAAAGCAAAATGCGGAGGAGCAAAAAGTTATTGTCCAACAATATTCTTTGCTCTTGGATAAAAAAAATCAACAGTTAGAATTAATGCAGAAAACTTCTGAAGAACAAATGCAATTAGCTTCTCAGCAATTGCAAATTAGCACGGGAGTTGTTGAAGAATGTGAATGATTTCAATGCCAGTTGAAAGAGAGTTTTATATTTATGTTGTGGAAATTGAAAAATCAAGCCTAACCCAAAATTTAATTTGATGAAATCATTAGTGTTCTCCTGTTTTCTACTTTTTCTTGTTTCTGAACTACATGCGAAAGCATCTTTTTTTATAAAAGGAAAAGTGCTTTCTGAAAAACAGTTTTATATTAGAACTCATGATTTTAGTTTTAAAGTAGAGCCAGATAAAAATGGGGATTTTGAAATGGAACTTAAAACAGAAGCGCTTCCAACTTATATTTCAGTTTTCTATATTTCTAAAAGCAATAAAAGAGAATCTTTAGCTCCTCTAATTTGGATAGCGCTTGAATCTAATAATCCTACTTTGGAAATTACAGATGATACCATAAAACTCAGCAGAAAATCAGAAATGCAGAAACTTTCAGAAAGGATTGAAAATTCTGAAAAGAAAGAAAGAATTGAGATCATACAGTATAATACAAGCCATATTCCTGCTCTCTATTTCTTAGATAAAGAAAAAGAAAACATTGACCAAGAGGAACTTGCTCGAATATTGGAACAAATTCCAGCTCAAAATCAAAGCCACTTTTATGCAAAAAGAACTAACGCTTATTATGCTGCCATACAAAGAGAAAAAACAAAAAAGGGTAGTACATTGGAAAATTTTAGCCTAAAAGATGAAACTGGTGAAAGACATGAAATGATGGCTTTGAAAAATAAAACCAAAATAATTGCAATATTATCATCAGGTTGCGATTACTCTTTAGCTAGTCTTTCACTACTAGAACAAGTTTCGCAGTATGGAAATGATAAAATAGAAATCATCTCAATTTGGGCTGAACAAAGTGGAACCCCATGGAAAATGGATGAAAGAAAGCAAAAGGAGAAAATAGCATGGACCAATCTGTGGGACCAATATAGTTTCGCCTATCACTACCTTCGAGTTAAAGCTTATCCCACTTTTTTAATCGTAAATCCGGAAGGAACTATCTTAGACAAATTTACAGGTTTCAGCAAGAGGACTGCTAAGAAATTAGGCGCAGTTGTAAAAGAATACTAAATAAAATCTTCAATTTACAATATTTATAATTTTTGAATTTTATAAACAATACTCATGTGGAAATGCAAAATCAATTGTAAATAACATGCCTTAAAATGCTTCTCAGATATAATTTCACTAAATTTCAAAAAATATTATCAACCCACGCAACCGATAGCAACTCCACTGCATCTTGAAGATGTAACCAGCAAAAATGAAAGTGTTTATCAACAAATCTAAAACGGAAGAAGACTTAATCGCAGGATGCATTAAGCAAAAAGCAAGCGCTCAGCGAGCCTTGTTTGACAAGTTCTCCGGAAGGATGCTAAGCCTTTGCAGACGATACGTGAAAGACGCATTGGAAGCGGAAGGCGTAATGATAACCGCTTTCACAAAAATCTTCGAACGAATAGAACAATATACGGGAGAAGGAAATTTTGAAGGTTGGATGAAGCGCATCATGGTGAATGAGTCTTTACAATATCTGCGGAAGCATAAAAATATGCAACTGAACATGGATATCGAAGAAGCTCATTATTTGCCAAACTTGGATGCCAAGGAAGATCATTTGCAAACGGAAGATTTGATGCAAATGGTAGCCGAATTACCGGTAGGCTACAGAACGGTTTTTAACCTTTACGCCATTGAAGGCTACTCTCATAAGGAGATAGCCGAACAGTTGAATATTAATGAAAATACATCCAAATCGCAGCTGAGCAGAGCAAGAGTATACTTGCAAAAACGCCTTGCAGCAATGGAACAAGAAATAGCAATAAGTCATGGAAACTCATAAAATAGACCAATTATTTAAGCAAAAACTGGAGCGTCACAGCGAGCCGGTTTCAGCAGATGCTTTTGCCAAAGTGCAAGCTCAAATGAAAGGGAAAAAGCAAAAAAAGGGATTCCCCTGGATGATAGCCGCTAGTGTTAGTATTTTAGTGGTGCTGTCATTCGGATTAGTGTATAACTTGAGTATAAGTGAAGAGCAAAACTTAGCGAAAATAGAATTGAACGATGCGCAGCTTAGCTTTTATGAAAATAAAACACTGGAAATTCCAGAGGTTGAGGAAGTAGAAACCTCAACAGCTCAAAAGCCAGCCGTTAAAAGTCAAGTGCAGAAAAGCGATATTCAGACTTCTAGAATGCCATTTCAAACTGCTCAGGCTATAAGAGAAGAAGACTTCAATAGAATAGCTTCTCTTGAAAAGCTTGAAATCCGCAAGGTAAACTTAAATCAAGAATTAATTCCTGAATTGAGAATTGCACCTACAAAACATGAAAATAAGGTAATAGTTGAAATTCATTACGCATACGCAGATAGTAAAAAAGAAGAAAATTTAATTGAAAAGAGTAACAATAAACTAAAATCGCTGGCCAGTGAATTCAGTTTATCGGATTTGAGAAGTGCAAAAAATGAATTATTTGCTTCTGCACTTCAATTTAACCGAAAAGGAAATAACTAATAAATCAAAAAAAGAAAGAGATGAAAAATTTAATAAAAATATCGATGATTTTTTGCCTTGGCCTTATGAGTCAAATGGCTAGCGCAAGTGGTTGGAATTCAGATACCTTAAAGGTAATACAGGTCAATGGAGAAATGGTGAAAATTGTTTTGAATAACATTCAGGATAAGGAAGAAGTAAAGGCATTCAACTTGAACAAAATAGTAGAAACTATTGCTGCAAGTGGTGGAGAATTAAAGGATGGTGAGGTTTTGATACCTGGCGAAAATACAACTTATTTGCTTAAACAAGCTAATGGACTTTTCTACCTTAGTGAATTACGCACTGGCAATAATGACCGTTATATTGTGAGAATATTTGAGAATACTTCCAGAGAAGAATTAGAAAGATATAGAGCGGAAGCTGGTAAAAGAGGAATTACGGTAGATTATGAAAATTTACAAATTGTAAATGGCGAAATAGATGCCATAACATTGAAAGTAAACTCCAACGATGGTTTTTCCGGGACAGCCTCCACTACTAATATACCAGAGACAGGAATCGGATTTATACGAGACTTCAATGAGGGTTCAGAAATTCCTTTTGCCATAGGAGATATCTTCGATAAAACAGAAAATGATGATAATTGGAAAGACGATTTCAAAAAAGGATTTAAAGATGGTTTCGATACGGCTTTTAATGAGGAAGAAGTCGTGAAAAAGGATAAAAAAGATAAGTTAATTAGTCATGACCAGGATGTTCAGTTTTCAGTAGGGCTCAATAACTATCTAAATTCAAGCAACCAGTTTCCTGATGCGGATAATAAAGATTTTACGCTAGACCCATTAACCTCTTGGACTTACTGCTTACATTCTAATCATGCTGTTTCAGTTGGCTCTTATGTTAAATTTAATTTTCAGTTCGGACTATTATGGAATAACTTTGCATTAGCAGACAACGACTTTCTGTTCACAAAAGGACCTGAGCAAGTGCAGATGGTTAATACTACCGCCACAAGAACTGATATAAGTCCAAAAAGAAGTAAATTGAACATTACCTATTTGAATTTTAACTTGGTGCCGATGTTCCATTTCGGAAAAAACAGCGATGCCTTTAGAATTGGAGCTGGTCCCTATGGAAGTTATAGAATTGCCAGCAAATCGAAATTCAAATATGATGATAATGGCAAAGATATTGAGAAAAATAATTTCCACCTTAACAACTGGAAATATGGCGTGAAAGCTCAAATTGGATGGAAAGGGGTTGATTTATTCGCTACTTACGATTTGAGTCCAGTGTTTATTGAAGAAAGAGGACCAGATCCTGATTATCCATTGAGAGCGATATCTTTTGGGGTAATATTCTAGAAGATTAGCCTCATCCTTAGTCCTTCTCCAAATGGAGAAGGATAGCGTTCTTAAATAGATTGATGATTATAGGATGATAGATTAAAAGATAATAGACTATAGATTTTAAAATTGAAGACAGCGCAAATGTAGGTTTGCGCTGTTTTTTTATGCTATAAAATTTGAATTATTTGATTGCTTCAGTCGTGCCTCTCTCCTAATGGCCTACCCCACCATGTTGGACGCTCCGAGCAAGTTGGGTAAGATGTTAATTGATACCGAAAGCAATATCCGTCATTGCGAGGCACGAAGCAATCTCTTGCCAGCTATGCACAAAGGATAGATTGCTTCACCCTAAAGGGATTCGCAATGACGCTCTGAGCAAATGTAGGTTGTTAATCACCGACAGGGAAAGTTATACCGTCATTGCAAGCAATCTAGAATAATAAAATATCAATAAGTCACAAATTGCAGCCTATAATAAATCCTATACTGCTTTTTTATGCTTGAATCTATTTTAACTGTTGATACATCTAAACTTTGAAAGATTCTATCGAATATTTCTTTAGCTTCATTTAAAAGATTGTACATTAGACTTTCATTAAAACAATTCATTACAACCATATGGCATCAGAAATCATCAAAATCAGTAAACAAGAAGGTAACAACGGCCTTTACTTAACGGACAATGAAGGTCATTCTGGAAAAGATAACATCACTACCAATGTAAAAAAAGGTGATACCGTTACCTGGACGCTAGTTCCCAATGGAGGAATAGACCAAATCACGGGAATTACTGCAAAACCGGATAGCCAAGATGTTTTTTCAGTAGACCCTGCGCCCGTAAATCCCAGTGATCCAGCTTCCGATTGGACTGGAACTGTAAGCCCAGATGCAACAGGTACAGAATCGTATAGTATTGGGTATAAAATAGGTGATGAGTCTTTGGTGGATGATCCTCAATTGAATGTAAAAACTTAATAAAAGGTGAATATTAAATTCCACACCTTATTATTAAAATTACTATTAACTGTTGGTTTCTCAATAATTTTCATTTTTGGGATAAAAGCTCAAAACCAACAGCTTGTTGATAGTTTATTAGAGATACAGAATAAGAAAAATTTACCTGATACCATACGTTTAGAAGTTTTACATGAAATAGCTTTTAACGAACGAAACACCTCCAAAAGGCTTAATTATGCCAAACAACTGATTGTTTTAGCTGAAAAGCTAAACAATCAGTTGTACTTACATAGAGGCTACCTACAAAAAGGACAGGCGTTAAGAGAAAAAGGAGATTACTCAAAAGCAATAAATTCCCTTTATAAAGCAGCAAAAGCAGCTGAAAAGGAGAATTATCAAGCAGGTTTTGCAGGTGCTTATATAGCACTTGCAGGTGTATATAATGCAAATGATGACCATAAAAATTCTTCACATTATTACAGCAGAGCTATTAAAATTTTACGTCAAGAGCAAGACTCTGTAAATTTAGCCACTGCATTATTGAATGCAGGAGATGGATATTTGAATGCAGGAAAACTAGATTCTGCCCTTCTTTATTTTGAAGAATCAGGAAAAATATTTCAAGAAGTGGAATATTTAATAGGCACTGCCTATAATTTGGGCAATATGGGAATGGTGCATGCCTTAAAAGGTGAGCACCGAATTGCCAAAAATAAAATGGATTTAGCCACTGTCATCCTAAGAGATATGGGTGATTTTTATCCTATAGCCGTTTATGACATTTACATAGCCGACATTTACAAAGAAAATAATGATTTAGAACGTGCTATAGAATATGCTCAACATAGTCTGAAAATTGCTAAAGAACATTCATTAAAAGAGCAAATCCGCGATGCCAATCTTAAATTATCCGAATTGTATGATGCGCAAAATAAATATCAACAAGCTTATTTTCATCAAAGCCAGTATTTAATTTACCGAGATAGCATCAATAGTGAAGAAAAAATTCGGGAAATAGCGGATATGAGAACTGAATATGAGGTCAATCAACGCGAAGCGGAGATTCAACTCTTAAAAACCGAGCAAGAAAATCAGTATATCATTTTTGCTTCCATGGCGGTAATCATATTGCTTTTGGGTATCCTCAGTATTTTATACTACCGTAATAGCCGTAAGAAACAAAAGCTAAATTCATTACTACAGGAACGAAAAGAAGAAATTGAGGCTCAGAGGGATCAGCTGGAAGCCATTAATGCTACTCGTGAGAAATTCCTATCTATTATTGCGCATGATCTGATGGGACCTGTTAATTCATTTAAAGGCCTTTCGGTTATCATGAAGGATAGCATCGAAAAAGAGGATAAAAAAGACTTATTGGATATCCACAGAATTTTTGATAAAACCATCACCAACCTCTCTACTTTACTTACCAATTTGCTGGATTGGTCGGTTACGCAGCAAGGAAATATCCCGTACAATCCAGAAAAAATTAATCTTCAGCAGCTCAGCGAAGAACTACTTGATTTATTTTTCAATACAGCTGAGAATAAGCAGACAAAATTACGTCTTGAAATAACCGATGATTATGAGATTTGGGCAGATGCCAATAGTGTGAAAACCATATTCAGAAATTTGGTCAGCAATGCATTAAAATTCACAGATGAAGGTGGAACGATACAGTTAAGTGCCCAAAAATCGGGGCAGTTTATTGCTATAAAAGTTCAAGATACTGGAATGGGCATGTCACCACAAAAAATTGATATCATTTTAGCAGAAGACCATTTCGAAAGAAGCCAGGGGACTAAAGGAGAACGAGGACTTGGTTTAGGGCTGCAGCTGGTTAAAGAGTTCACCCGAATGAACGGAGGCAAAATGGAAATTGAAAGCGAGATTAATAAAGGCACTACTTTTATTATTTCGTTGCCGACCTCCTAGCCCCCTAACCTCCAGAAGGGGAACACGCACCGAAATTCCTTTGCATTTTAATTGGGTATAGTTTGCATTTAAAATTAAAAAAATCGTCTTGACTTGCGGTTTGACGGTTGGAACCGTCTAATCGATGTAAGTACATCTTCAATATCGGTCTGAAGCCAAATGCGTCAGACCGAGTTGCACGCTAAAACACCCCTATAATCCCCTCAAGGGGATAATCTCTCCGATTTATATTGGTAAGAAACAATATGTTTTATTACAATATACAATATTAAAAATCCTATGCTAAATAAAAATTTCAAAAAACAATACTAATTTGTCTTAGAAAAAAGAAAAATTCGTGAGAATCCCCCCTTGAGGGGGGCGAAGGGGGGTGTAACTGCATTATGAATCTAACTCCATCGCCAAACTTTCCCATTGTTCGGTTAAGCTTTTCAGTTCAGAATTTACCTTTTCAAATTTCTGGTTCACTTCAAAAAGTTTGTCCGGATCACCATAAACAGCAGGTTTTGCTAATTCTTCTTCCAGGCTATTTTTATCGGATTCCAGTTTTTCAATATTCGTTTCCAGTTTGGACAGCTCTTTTTGCTTGGCTTTTAGTTCAGCATCTTCCGGCTGATGTCTGGGCTTAGCTTGCTTTTCTTTTTTCTGTTCTTTCTTTATCTCCTCCTCAATTTTTTGATTATCGGCTTTTGCTGCTTCTCTTTTAGCAAACCAATTCTGGAATTCATCATAGGTCCCCGGATATTCTTTCACCTGATAATCTTCTATCCACCAGATTTTATTCGCCACATGCGATACAAAATATCTATTGTGGGAAACGGTGATAAAAGAACCTTCATATTGCTGTAAAGCTTGAATCAGAATATTTTCCGATTGCATATCCAAGTGATTGGTTGGCTCATCCAGCAGAAGGAAATTGGCATTGGAAATCATAGTCTTGGATAGAGCCACACGCGATTTCTCCCCTCCTGACAGCACTTTGATTTTTTTGAAAACTTCCTCATCCCTGAAAAGGAAACAACCCAACAAATTTCTCAGCTCCATTTCAGTTCGGTCACTACCCGCTTGCTTCAGTTCATCTAAAATTTCATTATTGATATTCAAAGATTCTAACTGGTGCTGTGCAAAAAATCCGAATTCCACATTATAGCCTTGTTCTCTCTTTCCATCAATCTTCTCCTCCCCAGCTATTATTCTCAGCAAAGTAGATTTACCTTTACCGTTTGCCCCAATCAACGCAATTTTATCACCTCTTTCAATATGCGCATCGGTATTTTCTAAAATCTTGATGTCTCCATAAGATTTGGACACATCTTCTAATCTTACAATATGTCTGCCGGATTTATTATTGATATTAAAGCTGAAGTTTATGGTGGCATTATTGTCCACTACTGCATCCACTTTATCCATTCTGTCCAAGGCTTTCACTCTCGACTGAACCTGCTTTGCTTTGGTGGCTTTGGAACGGAAACGACTGATGAATTGCTCCGTCTGCTTTATTTTCTGCTGCTGATTTTCATAAGCATTTTGTTGCAGCTCTGCTCTGAGCGCTTTTTCTTCATTATAAAAGTTCCAATTACCAGCATATAGATTTAACTGTTGTTGATCTACCTCAACTGTAATATCGATTGTTCTATTCAAAAACTCCCTATCGTGCGAAACGATAATATAAGCACCTTCATAAGATTTTAAGTAATTTTCAATCCATTGGATAGATGGTAGATCCAAGTGGTTGGTAGGCTCATCCAGCATCAGTAGAGAAGGCTTTTCCAATAGGAGCTTGGCTAACATCACACGCATTCTCCATCCACCTGAAAAAGTTTTGAGCGGCCGCTTCAGGTCTTCCGTTTTAAATCCGATTCCTTCCAAGATTTCCTCAGCTTTGGCTTGAAGGCTGTAACCTTCCATCATTTCATACTGCTCCTGCGCTTTCGTTAACTTAACTACTAAATCATCGGAATAATCCTCTTCCATCTTCTTCAAAATAGATTCGATTTTTTCCTGCAATATCAAGGCTTCTTTAAAAGCCTGCATGGCCACATGCAAAATGCTATCCTCGGACTGAAAAGAAAGTAAATCCTGATTTAAGAACCCAATGGTGCAATCTTTACTCATCTGCACTTCACCCTTATCGGGTGTAATATCTCCATTGATTATTTTCAGCAAAGTGGATTTTCCCTGTCCGTTAAGTCCGATCAATCCAATTTTATCTTTTGGTTTGATGTGTAGAGAGGCATTATTAAATAAGGCTCTGTCGCCTATGTAGTAATCTAAATTATTAATAGAAAGCATGATGCAAAATTAAGTGGGATTTTGTCAGGATAAAATCCTTTTGAGGAATAGTTAACAGATTATTTCAAAGTTAATCCAATTGTGCTTGAGAAACGATTTGAAAAATTAGGTAAGCTCAATTAACGAGCTGGCTTTTTTTGAATAGTTTTAGTTTACCACAATCGTAATTGCATATGGGTAAAACAAGTTTCTTCGGACAGCTGGTCTTCCCACAGTTACTTTCTTTTACTGATACGTTAATCCAGTAAATGTCAGATTAAAGCATCAATCAGGTCGGTATCATTTGAAGTTTAGAACGTCACATAATCTTGTAAGCATTTCAGCCACAAATAATTATAAACCTATTCTATAGCCAACATTGATTAAAAAACCATTTGAGTATTTGGGTTCACCTGCTATTTTATCTGCAATTGCACCTGAACCTACACCACCTAATTCTACAAAGTAGGCTGCTTTTTGGGATGGCCTAAACTCAATTCCGAATAATCCATATCCACCAAAAACGGAACTTTCTGAAGAAAAGGCACTATTTGGTAAAATGGTTAAAAAACCACCTTCTCCATACATAAATAGTTTATCGGAAAAAATAGCATTCCTAACTTTTATCCCAAGTTGGAAATTCTGATACAGTGAAAAAGTCGTTTCTGATCCATTAAAATATTCAAACCACAGCAGATTTGCGCCAGCCTTGATAGCAATCTTTTCTTTAATAAAGTATGGACTAATCAAATGTAATCCAAGTCCAATATCTTTTTGATATCTACTAACATTGAAGCCAATTTCTAATTTATTCGGACTTGTTTGTGCTGAAACTTGGCCACTTAGCATTATTGATAATAATACCATTAATAATATTTTTGCTATAGAGTTCATATTTTTCTTGTTTTCAATTATTTTTATCTAATCTTTTCGGTCATGAATATTTTTTAGCAAATGCTATGCCACGACATGGAATAAACATATTTCATAACATTAAAATAACATTAAATCATTAGTGTCCCGGGGACGATTTTAAAACTTAGGCAAGTCTGGGAAACGAACTTACTTTTTTTGTGTATTGTAATTTACCACAACCGCAAATACACATCAGTGAAAATACAAGTTTCTTCGGACAGCTGAATTTCTCTCAGTTATTCTCTTTTATTGATAAGTTACTGGTCTAACTAGCAGAAACGCGAAAATTAATTACGATTTCAGTGATTTTAAAATTGGGGTTCCTAAAAAAGCAGGTTCTGATGAAAAAACAGAATGGACATTAAATGGAAAACTAAGCATCACGACAGAATCGAAATGAAAAAACTTAAACTACCAGCTGATTTAGAGATTAGAAGCAAATCAGAAGTGATTACGATCAAGACTGATGATGAAAATGTTTGGATTAATATTTCGTCTTCATCAGCTGTTAATTTTTCATTAACTACCTTACTCAAAGTAAAGCAATTCACTTCTTTAATTAAAAATGTTAAGCAAAATTTTATCGTCATGTTCGCGAATAAAAAAGTAGTGAAAATAAAAATAGGGATATAAACTATCTACAGAAATGGTTAGTGTTCAAATATTTAGTGAGTTCATTTTTTAGAAATGGAATTTGATAAATTATTGAATTTATTTAGCGTCTTAAATCAAACTCCTACTCTACTTTTTTGAATGAATTGACCAATCAAAACCCACGAAGAAATTTCGCCCCATCACACTCCCATAATTGTAAGCCGTATCAAAATATTGACCGAAGCCTAAAGGAGCTGTTTCATCTTGCGTGCCGCTTAACGGTGAAAATTCCTGAACATTATTAAATAGATTCCTAAAACCCGCGAAAATTTCAATCCTTTTAAATTCCTTTCTTATTTTCAGATTATGTGATGCGAAAGCAGGAGACGATGCTGGTCTAGAGTTTACAATTTTCCCCATTGCATTCACGTCAAATACTTCAGGCATGGAAGTGGGTCCATTCCAGTTAAAATTATAATTTAGTTTTATTCCCTTCGGAAAACTGTATTCTGCAGAACCTACGGCAGACCAATCTCTTGAATATATGATGGGTCTTTCCTCCAAAATACCGACTTCATTACGCACTGCCTGTCTGGCATTTTGCCATTGAGCGCCCAAATTCAAATAAAGATTAGCTCCAAATTGATGATTAATATTTGCGCTCAAGCCTCTGGTGTAGGCGTAAGCTTCAGAATTAGCATAGATAATAAAACCGGGAGTATCATAATCTGGAATGATTTTGTTGGTGAAATAGGTGTAAAATCCATCTATCTCAATATTTCCCTGCTGGTTTCCGATGGTATAAACATGCTGAAAACCTAAGCCAACATTGAATGACCGTTCAGGATCTAAATCATCTTCAATACGTAATTCCCTCTGACCAGAAACGAAGGCGTGGTCTTCTGTAAAAAGATTAACTATCCTGAAACCGGTTCCGCTATTAAAGCGAAAATTAGTCCAGTCACTCAATTGATATTGCACATTCAATCTAGGAGAAAAAATCATTCCATGCCGGTTGTAATAATCTAATCTGACACCAGAAAGTGCTTTCCATTTTTTACTTATTTTCCACTCATCCTGAAGAAAAACTCCAGGGATGATTTGCAAATCAGGTTGATTTCCTGCCTCACTTGATGTTGCCGCAGAATTATCGTCATAATAACTTACGCGTTGACTAAAGCCCGATAATATATCATGATTTCTCCATTTATTTTCATAAATAAAATTAGTAAAAGCCTGATGCTGCTCTGCCTCGTAAAAGGTATCTCCGTAATAACTATCTTGCCAATGCTGACTCGCAGAAAATTGCAATCGAAACGGACCGTCTCCGAATTTCTTATCGCCAAACAATTCCCATCTGTGGGTGTAAATACTTTCCCCGTACACATCTTCGCTGCCTCTCAACTGCTTATAATTTTGATCTCTTACATATTCCAAAACGCCATTTCTTCTGTCTTCATAATAGTATTTCCCTCCTAATGAAAATTGTTGCTTTTCATTTTCTGAAAAATTGAAAACGGAGAATCGATCTCTTAAAACCACATCAGAAAACAGGTCTTCATTTTGGTCTACAAATCGGTTGGCCACGTCCCAGTGAAAACCTGAAAAATGCTTCCAATCTTTTTGAGCATACTGCGAAATCACATTTCCTCTCCATTCCCCAAATTGCGATACACTCGAATTCAACTTCAAATCATTCTCTTCGGCATCAGGCGTGATGATATTGATGACGCCTGCCATAGCTTCCGAACCGTAGAGGGTAGAGCCAGGTCCTCGCACTACCTCCACTTTTTCCATCATATCGGTAGGGATGCTATTGAGTCCATAAACAGTAGCTAAATTACCGTAAATAGGAATTCCATTAATCAAAAGGGAAGTATAAGCACCTTCGAGGCCATTGATACTGATTTCATTGGTATAGCAAACTCCACAGGCTACATTTTCTTGAATCCCATTTATCATGGAAATATTCTCCATCAAATTTCCTGAACCCTGAGAGAAATCGTTTAGGAAGTCCGCTTTGAAGACTTCTACTTTTACAGGAGAGTTTCGCAAGCTTCTGGTTTGCATTTGGCCGCTGACCACTACTTCATTCAATCCTAATTTGTCTGGAATAAGCCGAATGCGGTGGGTTAGAGATAAATCAAAATCTTTAAGCTCTATTTTACTCTTTTGAAAACCTACATGCGAAATCCAGAGCGTTTTGCTTTCAGATTGAATTTTCATTAAAATAAATCCTTCCTCATCAGCGGTTGCACCATAGCCCAGATCATAATCATAAGCATTTGAAAAAGGTAAGGGCTCATTTTTTTCATCCACTATGATTGCTTTAAATACCTGTGCTTCAGCGGCAAAAACAAAGAATGAAAATAGTAAAAATATCCAAATTGATACTCTCATGATTTATTTTTAGATTAATCTAAATATATTTTAATACAAATATATATTTATAAATTAGATAACCTAATTGATATGAAAAGGTTACGCTTAACCTTTAGAAAGTACTACTTTTAATAATTTGTTACTTTATGAGATGAGGTTAGCAGAAAATGAAACCAAACTTTACCTGGCATCATAATCGTATTAAAACTATTGAAAGAATGAATTTGACAATAGTGATGCTTTAAATGTAATTGCATGCTGATACTCTTTTCAATAAAAAAGTACCAGCGTCAACACAATTATTTTTATAAACAGATTTTTTTAAAATCCTAACGTTAAATAGTCGCTTGATTCTGTTAAATCAGAAAGTCTTGTTTGCGTCAGAACCACAAAACACAATTATGATGTGATTGTGAAATGACTCTAGAGCCACAAGAGCACTTAAATATTCGCTGTGGTCTGATAGTTTCCGGAATTTCAAAAAGATATTAGACAATTAATTATTTAATTAAAACCAACCGACTACACTAAAGGAAACTGTATTTTGACGGCTTGCATTTGTTAAGAATGGATAATCCTCTTTACCCGATGGTTGAAGTGTTCCCTTATAAAACCAGTTTTGAGTACCGTAATCATGTCTATACTCTCCACGAATCATTAAATGATCTTTTACAAGAATATGAGAAATAGTGCCTGTAATACCATATAAACCTGCCTCATTATTTTCATTAAATGTTTCCAGAAAATTGGAGGATGAACCTTCAAAAATTCTCTCAAACATATGTTCATATCTGAATGAAATGTAATTTTTTTCGCTGGTAATAAATTTCAGATATGCAACATTGATTAAGAATTGATTATTACCTGCATCGGTAGTTTCAAATCCAGGTGTAAATTGAGTCATAAATTCAATATTCTTAGTGATACTAAACCTAGTATGAAAGTCAAAAATATGTCTCCAGCTATTTTCAAAAGTATAGTCTGTTGGTCTTTCATTACCTCCCATGTATAATGCACTAAAATGAACATTATTATTTGGCGTCCATAAATAAGAAACACTGACTGTTTTATTAACATTATTATCAGTTACCATATTCTGACCATTGACTAGATAGAGTGAAAATGTGTTTTTCGGAGAAGGGCTATATAAAAACCTTACACCGCTATGATAATCAGGTACATGGATAAAAGCATTACTTCTGGAAAAATTCCAGTTTTCACGATAATCTTTTTTATGCATACCCGGATTGGCCATGCTTGTTTCCCATGTCTGAAAACTAGGTAATCCTTCTATACCAATAGGAGTTGCCATTATACCCATTTGGGCAGATAATCCTTTAACATTTTCAAAATCATAGTTGACAATTGCTTCTTGA
Source organism: Marivirga sp. (assembly GCF_035704835.1). Lineage (GTDB taxonomy): Bacteria > Bacteroidota > Bacteroidia > Cytophagales > Cyclobacteriaceae > Marivirga. Next base: position 35,581 of record NZ_DASSWQ010000020.1, read on the forward strand.
ATAAATTGCCAGCTTACACTACTTAATGAGGGCACCTGATAACTTGCTGGAGTTGTAGGCTCTTGCTTATAAAACTGACTTGGAGTCATACCAATATTAATGGCTAAACGCGTGCTAAAGTTATTATACTTTGCATCCACGCCTATCACAAAGTTACCTACTGTTAATGAATTAGCTATAAAATCAAAACCACGCAAGGCATTGATATTATTAGACGGTTTATTAAAATTATAGGAATAGAATGTTTCCAGATATCCATTAAAAGCTACCATTAATGTATCTTTTGTATGGTGTAAGTTAACAGATTCATGATTCTCTATATTTTTTGATGGAGAATCAGAAATATGATCAGATGACGTATTATCTGAGTGTTGAGAAAATAATAATGAAGTAGACAATAATAATATTGCTGTCAAAACAATGTTTTTCATTTTTATAAAAATTAAATGTAATTAAATAGAAAATAGATTAATAAAAGGTGTAAGATGGATTTCACCAATACTTAACTAGCATTGATTTATCAAAAGAGAGGTGGTGACCTATACTGTAGTCTACCAAAAATAATAAAAGATTAAGATAAAACTTAATTGTCTATGCTGAATCAGACAATTTCTGATGTAACCTATGTATTGAGCTATAAATGATTCAAAGGAATACTCGTAAGATGGAACAAAAGAAAAGGATGGATTTCTAGTAGTTTCTACAGACTCGTCTGTAGCTTCATTCAAATAATTTCCCTTGGTTTGAATTGTTAGTGTACTATGCTGGTCAATTTTAGATTTTAACTCAGTTTGCTGACTACGTACGTCTAAAGTGGAATTTAGAGTCACTGAATTACAATTCGCTGTCGCTGCAAAACTTAAAATTGCAGTTGAGAAAACTATTGTAAAAAATATAAAATTATACCATTTAATCACGGTGCGAAAGTAAATTAATAAATCAATAAAAAACTTTTTTTGAGTTTTATTTTTTCTAATATTCAATTTATTTTTTTAGCTTTTTAAAAAAATAAATTTACACTCACAATTCTGCTAAAAATCACTGATTTCAACATAAATGTATCTTTATATTTCATCTGTATAGTTATTATTGCAAACGGTCATAACTTGTCCCGTATTTATCGGGATGGAATTCAATAAATTTTATTCATCCTTGTTAGGTATGTTGAGGATTTTAAAATTTCTACTCAATTCATGTTCAGAATCGTACTTTAAGAATAATTCAACTAAAAATTAAATCTAATTATTTTGAAACAGAGCAATACAATTTAAAAATATGCTTTTATCCAATTACCATAACAAATACAATGCAGAAGCTGGTTGTGATGAAGTTGGCAGAGGATGCCTAGCAGGACCTGTAGTGGCTGCTGCAGTTATTTTACCAAAAAAGTTCACTCATCCTTATCTTACTGATTCCAAAAAATTAAGCGCCAACAAAAGAGCTGAATTGGTTGATGTAATAAAAAGCGAAAGTATTGCCTGGGCCGTTGCAGAATGCAGCCCTGAAGAAATAGACCAAGTCAATATTTTGAATGCCTCTTTTTGGGCTATGCATAAAGCCATAGACCAATTAGTACAAAAACCTGATTTTCTACTGATCGATGGAAATCGATTTACGTCCTACCAAAAAATAAAACATGAGTGCATTATAAAAGGCGATAGCAAATATTTCAGCATAGCGGCCGCTTCTATTTTAGCAAAAGAGTACCGAGATGATTTGATGCGGAAATTAGCTGAATTGCATCCTCACTACGCATGGGAAAGAAATGTTGGATATCCGACCAAACAGCATCGAGCAGGAATTCAGAAGTTTGGGATAACGGAACACCATAGAAAATCATTTCAGCTGTTGCCGAAGCAGCGGGAGATATTTGAGAACCATGGAAATGGTTAAACTAGAATTGTAGGAAAAGATAGATAAATAATAAAAAAAATTTTATAAAGTTTACTAAGTCAAATATAAAGTTAAAAAAGTGAGCAGAAGCCCAATTTATTCCTTCATCATTTTCATATTAATCTTAAGCTGTAAGGATTCAGACAATCATAAAAACAGTAAAGAAAATGAGCTTGAGATAAAAATAAACAGCATTAACATTAAAACGGATACCTTAGCGAAATTTACTTATGGCGTTTTTACATTCAAAAGTGAAAAAGATTTAGAGCTAATTACTTACAATAACACTAGTCACAGCATTGAATTTTTCAATCTGAACTCAAAAAATCTAAGCAAAAGAATAATTTTAAAATCAGACGGGCCTAAAGCTATTGGAAACGTAACTGGTTTATATTATCATAATCAAGATTCAATTTTCATCTCCAGCAGAGGAAGTATTAATATTATCAATGAATCCTACAGCAAAGAATCAAACCCCAATTTATTAGCACTTATTGAAGATTATAACATCAATTTTGAACCGCTATTTAATCAGCATTTCAGACTTTATTATATCCCTGAAATAAAAAGTATACCCATTTATAATCTTTATTTCGACCCAAAAAGTAAAATATCAGCTGAAACTGAACAAATTAGCTTTTTTGATTTAAATGATTTAAAGATTACTACATTAGACTATTTCCAAACGGAACCAATTGAATCGGATATTGAATATGGTTTTTTGAATTACCCTACTATTTCAAAACCATTTGATGGTAAATTTCTCGTGAACCAGATTTATTCACCCATGACCTATCAATACAATTCTAAAACTCAAGAATTCACAGAAGTAATAAGTGCTGATAAAATTTATCATGAGAAAAATAAGAATCCGGAAGATTGGGTGCCTCATGCCGTGGAAAGTAATTTCTACAATCAATTGGAAAAACTCAATGACAATATTTTTACAAGGATTTTATGGAAGGAAACAGAACATAAACCTAAAGAAAATGGATTTTTAAAAAAGGAATATATTTTGCAAATTTTTAATAAAAATTTTGATATAATTGATGAATTAAAGCTACCTAAAAACACTTATTTCTCTTATACATGGTTTGTAGCCAATAATAAACTTTACATTCAAGCGGGACATCCTAATTATAAATACATCTCTGAAGAAGAACTGATTATTCATGAAATTGAGTTAAAAGAGAAATAAAAACTTTATACTTTTGAAGTAATTGTTCAACTTAAAATTCACCACACTACTTTTATGAAACAATTCAAAGTCGGATGTGTACAAGCCACTCCTTCCCTATTTAATAAAGCCAAAACGATGGAAATCGTCTTGAAATGGATTCAAAAAGCATCAGAACAAGGAGTTAAATTATTAGTCTTTCCGGAAAGCTTTATTCCTGCTTATCCTGCTGGTTTAGGATTCGGAACTGTGGTAGGCAGTAGAACAGAAGCTGGAAGAGAACAATTCAGAGAATATTGGGAGAATAACGTAGAAGTAGGTGCAGAAGAAACTGAAAAGCTCGCTAAATGGGCGAAAGAATACGAAATGTTCATCACCATAGGCATTACCGAAAGAGATTCGGTCAGCAAAACATTGTATTGCACATTGCTCTATTTTTCACCTCAGGGAAAATTGATGGGCAAGCATAGAAAATTAAAACCCACGGCTGCTGAAAGATTGGTTTGGGGCGAAGGAGATGGAACTACCTTGAGTACATTCAATACTGAAATAGGTAAAATTGGTGGATTGATTTGCTGGGAAAACTACATGCCATTAGCCAGAATGGCGATGTATCAAAAAGGAGTGGAAATTTATGTAGCCCCAACTGCAGATTCACGGGACAGTTGGAATAGTAGTTTGATTCACATTGCTTGCGAAGGCAGATGTTTTGTAATTGGCTCTAACCAATTTATCCGCAAAAGTGATTATCCTGAGCAACTTCAAAAAGAATTGGCAGAAGATAGACCTGAAGTTTTATCAAGAGGCGGAAGTGTGATTATTTCTCCTTTAGGAAAAGTTTTGGCAGGCCCTTTATATAACGAAGAAGGCTTACTTACTGCAGAAATTGACCATGATGAAATCATAAGAGCTAAAATGGATTTTGATGTATTTGGCCATTATGCTAGAAATGATGTTTTTGGGTTTGATGTGAAGGGGCAGCCGGATATGGAGAAGGATAAATGATTTACATGAAGTCTAAGCGAGGCGCTTAGAATAGTAGGACACACGCGAAACGCGTGCGCCAACTTTGTCCCTGCTCTGCGGTTTGACGGTTGAAACCGTCTAATCGCTATCCTAAGTATTATCACAACTTCATGGCTGGATATGTTTTTTTTTAGATGTGAAAGGGCAGTCTAATATGAATAAGGATAATGGTTGATCTGAGATGAAGCTTCATAAACCAATATCTTAAAAACATAATGTTCGCACCACCTTGAGTCTGCAATTATTATATTTGAAAAATATAATAAAATCATTATGTTTTCTGAAAATGATATACTGATGAAAAATATCAAAACCATCATAATAGTTTTCCTTTCAACCCTTATTGCGGGCTATATCGTATACCAAACGGTTCAATACAATCAAGCAAAAGAAGTAAGAGAACAGGCTGAAAAGCTGAACAATGCAAATTGATAGTAACTTTTAGCATTCTTTTCCACAAAAATCACTGTTTGATTTAGTATTAATTCACAATTATCCTCAGATTTGCAGCCTTGTAAAAAATAGGTAATGATAAGAGGAGCCATATTGGTATTTTTAGGAGCTTGTAGTTTTGGAGTCTTAACCACTTTAGTGAAAATTTCATATTCTGAAGGATTTACTTTAGCCGAAGTTACGGGTTCTCAAGTATTTTTTGGAGCAGTATTATTATGGCTAATTTTAGCAGGAAAGGCTCTATTTCAAAATGTCAAATTCCATTTTACATGGAAAAACAGCTGGAAAGTATTGCTTATTGGAATCAGCACAGGATTAGTCAGTTTATTTTATTATAAATCCATTCAAGAACTACCTGCCTCCATAGGTATACTTTTATTGATGCAATTTACTTGGATAAGTATGCTGCTGGAAATTGTTATCCATCGAAAATTCCCAACCCGAATGCAGTGGATTTCGGTTATTTTTATCCTTTTCGGTACTTATTTAGCAGGAAATGTCTACAGTCTGGAAAATATTCCATTCAGCTTAGAAGGAATAGGCTATGGATTACTAGCAGGATTTTTTTATGCTGTATTTATTTGGGCCAATGGCAGAGTTGGCAATGCATTGATTCCTGTTCAGAAAAGTGCCATGATGATTACTGGTGCATGTCTTTTCATCTTTGTCATATTCCCTCCAGAATTTTTATGGAATGGAAGTTTGTCAGCCGGTTTATGGTCGTGGGGATTAATTTTCGCGCTCTTCGGAACTGTTATTCCTCCATTATTTTATGCTTATGGTATTCCTATAACTGGAGTTGGCCTCAGCAGCATTTTAAGTTCAGTTGAGTTGCCCGTGGCAGTCTTCTTTTCAAGTTGGCTTTTAGCTGAAGAAGTAACTAATTTGCAATGGGTAGGCGTTGCTACCATTCTCTTTGCAATAGTGGTTGCTAATATTAAGAAGGCTAAAAAGGAAGTATAGCCCCTACCCCCACTCAGAAGGATTATCTCTCCATTCTTTTAAAGTTTCTAACTCATCCTCTTTTATTAAATTCTTTGCTAAGGCCTCCTCAAGCAAATGTGGATAATCGCTTAAACAAAGTAATTTAATATTTGCTTTTTTAAAATTCTCAACTGCAACATCAAACCCATAAGTAAAAATTGCGGCCATACCCAAAACTTTAGCTCCAGCGGATTGTAAAGCTTCTGCTGCTTTGATAGAACTTCCACCAGTAGATACTAAATCTTCTACCAAAACAATTTTCTGATCCTTTTCTAATTTTCCTTCAACCAAGTTTTCCATTCCGTGTCCTTTTGGCTTGGAACGGACATACATAAAAGGTAAATCCAAAGATTCTGCTACCAAAACTCCTTGAGGTATTCCTGCTGTGGCAACTCCAGCAATGGCTTCTGCATCAGGAAATTGAGCACGGATTACATCTGCCAAATAGTGCTTAATGATACTTCTGGTTTCAGGAAAAGAAAGTGCTAATCTGTTGTCGCAGTAAATTGGAGATTTCCAGCCTGAAGCCCATGTAAAGGGTTTAGCAGGTCTGATTTGGATAGCCCCAACATCTAATAATTCTAAAGCAATAGCACGTGCAATTTCTGGTTTGGCGATGGTAATCATGGAAAAGTAGTGGTTTTAATTTGATGCGAATTTAAGGTTTTTATTCACAAGGCTGAAATAAAAGATAAATTAAGAAATGTGTGAATTATAAATTTGATAGTTAGAAGTGTTGAAGAGATGTAGGAACCTTAAATACAAATTAACAATAAAATAAGGTATTAATTTATAATTTTGTAAATCGTCTGTTTGCTAGGCTCTAAAATCTATTGTCTATCTACCAAACTCAACATCCCTAATTTATCCATTTTCAATTTACCTTCATTATCTAGTTTACGGACTGCCGTAATCACTTTTTCTTTGGCATAGCCTTCAATATTTTCACACAGTCTTTCAATATTCAGATGAGAATCTTTTAGAATATGCATGATTTTTTGCTCTAAGTCTTTATCCTGTTGACTTGATTTCTTTTGATCAAGACAGACATCGCAAACACCGCAGGCTTCTTCTTTATATTCTCCGAAATATTGCAAAAGCTTCAGCGTACGGCACACTAAATCATTTTCCACATAATTTTTAACTGCCATCAATTTCTCATACTTGCTTTTTTTCCTTTCTTCCAGTCGCTTCTTATTGAGTGGCAATTTGTTGGCATCATGGCGTGCTTCCAAAAAGGTTAATTGAGGTGAATCGGATTTTGGTGTATAATCCATTACTCCTTCTTTATCCAGATAATTCAATTGTTTTACCACCTCTTGTGGAGTCATTTCAGCCATTTTGGCTATTTGCAATTCATTTATGAAAATTACTTGCTGATAGAGATCTCCTCCATAAATCCGCAACACAGTCTTAATGAGCTTTTCAAATTTGGCATTGGCAATCTCATATGAATATAAATCCTTAAAATCCAGATTGATATGTAAGCCTGAAGGACGATAAAACTGCTCATTCAATTGAATAAAGCCCTCTTCCTCTAGAACTTTTAATGCATGAAAAACGGGGTAAATCTCATATTTGTAGTGCTGGCAAAAATCTTGAATCTCAAAACTGTAATTTTGCATTTCACCAGAACCGATAGCTATTTTAAAATAATTAGCTAAAGATTGATAGAGCCTTTTCAGGAATTCGAAATCTGGATGGGCCAATTCATGCCTTTCCTCCATTTCCTTAAAATCCTGTGGGTGATAAAGCGCTACTGCAAAAGCTGGCTTTTCATCACGCCCTGCCCTACCCGCTTCCTGATAATAGGATTCAAGATTATCAGGTAATTCCCAATGAATGACAGTGCGCACATCAGGTTTATCAATGCCCATTCCAAAAGCATTAGTCGCCACAATAATTCTTGTTTTATTGGTCAACCAAGCATCTTGTTTTGCATTTCGGTCGGCTTGGGAAAGTCCAGCATGATAGAAATCAGCTGAGAAGCCATTCTTCTGCAAAAGTTGAGCGATTTCCTTGGTGCGCCTTCTATTTCTTGCGTAAACAACTGAAGTTCCTGCTATTTTTCGTAAAATCTCAAAAAGCTTGGCATCCTTGTTCTCAACTTTCCGAACTGAATAAGAAAGATTATCTCGGGCAAAACTCTTTTGAAATACCTTTCCATTTTTGAAGTTCAGTTTTTCTTGGATGTCTATTTTGACATCCTCAGTTGCAGTAGCAGTTAAAGCTATACAAGGCACAGCAGGAAATAACTCTCTGAAATTAGCGATTTCCAAATAGGGCGGACGGAAATCATAACCCCATTGGGAAATACAATGCGCCTCATCAATTGCGAGCAGATTCAGTTTCATTTTCTTTGCTCTTTCTAGAAATAAATCTGTTTTTAATCGCTCTGGAGAAACGTAAAGAAATTTATAAGCACCGTGAGCTGCATTATCCAACAAAATATCAATCTCCCGATAAGTCATACCTGAATAAACAGCAGCCGCAGGAATTTTTCTTCTTTTTAATTGCTCTACTTGATCCTTCATCAAAGCAATCAGTGGGGAAATCACCAGGCATAAGCCTTCGCTCATTAAGGCTGGTACCTGAAAGCATATCGATTTTCCTCCACCGGTTGGAAGCAAAGCCAAAGTATCCTGTCCCGAATTGATGGAATTGATAATATCCTCCTGCATACTTCTGAAGGCTTCATAACCCCAGTATTTTTGGAGAACATCAATGGCTTTTGGGTTTTGCATGGAGTTTGGGAAGATATTTTATGAAATCTTATAAAATCACCAACTAGGCGTCTCTTTATTCAAAAAGGCCGCTATTCCTTTTTTGCAATCTTCTGAAGATCGGGCTTTGGCATTTTGCTCTGCTGCGTATTGCAAACCTTCTTCCAATCCTTTCTCCTGAACTTCCGCTATCATCTGCTTGGTAAATGCCATGGATTGCCCTGAGTTATTCTGAATCAACTGTTGTGCAAATTCATATACGGTCTCTGAAAGCTTTTCCGCTTCTACCACTTCATTCACCAATCCCATTTGCTGGGCATCTACTGCTTCATATAGTTTGCCAGACAAAAGAAGTTCTTTCGATTTCCCCTCTCCTATTTTTCTTAATAAAAAGACCTTAACGATTGCAGGAATGAATCCAATTTTCACTTCTGTATATCCGAATTTCGCATGAGGAACGGTATAGGAGAAATCACAAACTGTGGCTAAACCGCAACCTCCAGCCAAAGCATGTCCTTGGATCTCTGCAATCACCACTTTAGGGTAAGTATAAATTTCGTAGAAAAGCTCTTTTAAATGATTCGAGTCTTCTAAGTTTTCTTCGTATGTGTTATCCTGCAAGCCTTGAATGTATGCCAAATCTGCTCCAGCACAAAATGCTTTTCCTTCTGCTCTAAGCACGATTACTTTTACCTTGTCATCTTCTTTAAGTTGAGCAAAAGCTTGTTTCAGTTCTCCAACAAATTCATAACTTAACGCATTTCTCTTTTCAGGTCGGTTGAGTGTGATGTAACCTATTCTGTCCTTAATTTCAATCTTAATTAATTCCATAGTTTATAATTTCCATTCAAAAGCACCTTCTTCCGGCACTATGTAGTAATCTAAATTTTCCTCCTCAAATTTAGCTTTAAAGTTTTGAATGTTATAATAAGAATTGGAAGCATCCAAGACAATCTTCTTTGAATTAAAAAATTCAAGCAGCTTTTCATATTTTTGTAAAGCATTATTGCTGATAATTAATAAATCCACTTCAATAGGTTTTTGTAAAGTAAAATCCTTTTTGATTTCCTGATGCCAATGGACAATTCGTTTATTCTCCCAAATCGCAAATTTCAATCCTTTGAAATCTCTAAAAATTTCATTTTGAATTTCAGGTTCAAAACGATCAGGATGAAAATCGGCTATACCCGCCTCTAATTGACTAGGATAGACATGAAAACGAAGCTTATTTTTATCCAGAGCTAGTTCCTCGTCAACTTTCAAATATTGAGAAAAACCATTTCTAATTGAAATAGCATGATGTTCTCCCGTATCATAGACTATCAACTTCTTCTCTTGAAAATTTTGATATTGACGCCAGCAAATACTACTACTCAGTAAAAACAAACTGAATACAGTTACTTTCAGGTAATTTAATTTCTTTTCGGATATAAATATTGCTATAAAAAAAATAGCAATATAAATAAACCAGCTTTCAGACGTATTAATGAAAATACCTTCAATCGTACTATTTGGAAGGTAATCCAGGCTGAACACCAAATAATTAATGACTTGAATAAAATGGCCAATTAAAAAACCTACCCATTCTGCTGCCCATTCCCAAAAAGAAATAATCAGTAAAAATAAACTGCTATTTAAGATGACAAAAGCAGCAGGAATTACTACCAAATTAGATAAAAAGAAATAGGTAGGAAATTGATGAAAATAAAGCAACCCTAATGGAGCAGTGGCTAGTTGAGCCGCAATAGAAACACAGGTAATGGCCCATAATTTATCCCATAATATAAATTTAAATTGAAGAAGACTATAAAGCTTCGGTTGAAAGAATACAATACCTAAAACTGCCAAATAAGATAATTGAAACCCTACGGAGAATAATAAAAAGGGATTAAAACTGAGCAAAACAAAAGCGGAAGCCGCCAGCGTATTATAAATGTTCGTTTGTCTCTTCATGGCTTGAGCCAAAATGATAAAACTAAACATCATAGCAGCTCTTTGAACTGAGGGGGAAAGACCAGTAATAAAAGCATAAGTCCACAAAACCGAAATATTAATGATTGCAAAAAAGTATCTCCCTCTTTTATGATTTCTCCATTTTTTAAGAAGGGTAGATATAAGCAGAAATATGATTCCAACATGCAATCCGCTTACAGCCAAAACATGCATAGCACCTGCTGAAGCATATGCATTTCGCAATTCATTGTCCAATTCATCTTTAATTCCTAAGGTTAAGGCTTTTGCAATAGCTAAGGAGCGTTCATTCAGAATATTTTCATTCATGATGTCCTCCAGATATTGCCCCGTTTTAATGGATGCAGATATAATTAAATCCCCATTTTCCTCGCTTATTTTTAGCCATTTCCTAGAAGGAACATATTGCTGATGATAGACTTGATCAAAGCCCAAGAATCGTTTATAGTTAAATTCCAAGGGGTTTTTGGGAGGCTCTAATTCAGTTAACCTAGACTTGACCAATAATTGGTCGCCATATTTCAATTCTTTCGATAAGCTATCCTTCTGGAAATACACCATAGCTTTTCCACTATAGTTTTTCCATTTCTTATCCATTAAAACCTGTTCGATTTCAACCTTAAACCCATGGGTTTTAGCGGTCTCTTTCCCAGCATTTATTAGAGTTGCTTCAAAAGCTTCTACTTTACTGGCATTTATATTGAGCAAATGTGTTTCATCATGCTTTTCTGATTTCCAATAAGCATTTAGAAATCCGAAGGAAAAGCATATTAAAAAAGCGAAAACTGCAAAAGTAACAGATTGGAAAGTAGGGAATTGATACCCTTTGAGAAATTGAGCAGAAAAATATAAGAACGTTATTATTCCAAATATCAGAATAATAATTTCGACCATGTTTGGAAAAAAAGATCCGGTTACTATTCCAAGAGACATGAATAGCACAAAACGGATAAAGGCATATCGATTCCAAGCTTGTTGCATATACTAAAGTAAATAACAAGATGGGATTAGCCAATTTCTTTAATTAAAAATTCTAAAGAAAATCCCTTAAATAAAAGAATGTTAAATATGGGAGACCTCATATTTGGAAACAAAAAAAGGAGCATTTTTAACAAGCTCCTTTATCTTATTTAGATATCAAAAATGAATTTTAAATCCGGAATTCAAATACTAGAAAATCAGCAACTCCTTGATTACTAACATTTTTGATAGAGTGATTACTTGGCAAATGCCAATGAGCCACTCCTTTATAAATATTACGTATTCCTTCCTCCTGATTTTCTTTATCATAAATGACAGAGTAATCAGTTAATGGATAAACAAGTCTATAAATTCCTTTATGAACTGAAGTTTCTACCCCTGCTTCCAACTTAGCTCTAGAAACTCTTATTGAAGGATTTTCAAAAAGTACAACTTGACTTAAACCCTCTGCTTCTTTAAGCTCAGAAACATCATACATTTCACCTTCAGGAAAGCTTTTATCCTTTCTCATTAATATCAAATAATGAGCGGTTACTTCACCTGTATTTATAACACTATGTATTTTTTCTTGAAACCAATTTGGGACATCTTTCTGGAATAATTTTTCAGTTCCTTCATCGTCACCAAAGCTCTTAAATTTTACTTGAAAATCATCCAGTGGATAAATTAATCTTTCATTACCTTCATGCCAAGGAAGTGCTTCTCCAGCTTTCAATTCGACCTCAATGGCTTTGATATATTCATTTTCCAGAAGAATCTCCTCCGGTTGTTTTAATTCCTCGTTTAAAGATTCAACTTCTGTTGATTTTACTTTCTCCTTACCGCCACAACTCCATAGAAATAAAATCATGATAGTTGTTCTTGTAATCAGATTTTTCATGTTTCTTTTGATTTTTGATATACTATTTTATACCCATGCTATCAAAAATTGTTACATTGATAAATCTATAATCCTATAAACCAGTACGATAGAAAGAAAACTTAAACCCTAAAGTTTTAACACACCTTTTCGGTTCTTCAGTTCATCCAACTAAAATGCTTTCAATACAACTCCATTTGGTAATGCATAATATTACATTCTTCAAATTGTTCGCCTACTTTTTTGAAACCAAATCTAGAATAAAGTGTGATGGCAGGGATTTGAGCATGCATATACATTTTCTTCCCTTTAGATTGAGGGTTTTCTCTTACATGGTCAATTACTGCTTTCACTAGAGCTTGGCCGATTCCTTTTCCCCGATAGTTTTTTAATACAGCAAATCTTTCCAATTTTATTCCCTTTTCGGTGAATCGCCATCTTGCAGTTCCACAGGAATTTCCGTTGTCATCAGTAGCAATAAAGTGAGTAGAAATTTCTTCAAATTCATCGTATTCCTCTTCAGGAGCAACCTTTTGTTCTTTTACAAATACTTCTTCTCGAATGGCAAATATTTGCTTTAGCTCTTCTTCTGTTTCAACAACTTTTACTGAAATCATTTTTTTTCTTTTTCATTTAATGCATCATTTTTATCATAGGCCTCAATGATTTGCTTGACCAATTTATGTCTCACAACATCCTCCCCTTTTAAATGCACTATTCCAATCCCTTTAATATCCTTCAATATTTGAGTAGACTCCATCAATCCTGATTTTTGTCTTTTTGGCAAGTCCACTTGACTCATATCTCCTGTGATGATTGCTTTTGAATGAGGTCCCATTCTGGTCAGGAACATTTTGATTTGCATAGGAGTTGTATTCTGCGCTTCATCTAACAAAATAAAGGCATTATGCAGGGTTCTCCCTCTCATATAAGCTAAAGGAGCAATTTCAATCACTCGATTTTCTTGATAATATTTCAACTTTTCAGCTGGCACCATATCATCTAACGCATCGTAAATCGGACGTAAATACGGATCAATTTTTTCTTTCAAATCACCAGGTAAAAAACCTAGATTTTCACCTGCTTCCACAGCCGGACGGGTGATGATGATTTTTCGAACTTCTTTATTTTTTAATGCTTGAACTGCCATGGCCACCGAAACATAGGTTTTTCCAGTTCCTGCAGGGCCAATCGCAAAGACCAAATCATTTTTCCGGACTGATTCGACTAACTTTATTTGATTGGGCGTTTTAGCTTTAATTGCATTTCCCTTGATGCCATAAACTAATGTTTCCTCTGCATTAACATCTAACTTTTTCTGGCTCTCTTCATGCTCCTCACTCAAATAGGTTTTCACACTTTCCTCTGTGATTTTACCAAATTTGTGATAATGAGTAACTAGAGAATGAACAATCTGATTGATGCGAATAATTTCCGGGGTACTCCCTTGAATTCTTATTTCATTTCCACGAGAGATAATTTTAGATTTAGGAAAAGCTGATGAAAGCTCGTTAATATTACGATTTTCTACTCCTAAAAAATCTACAAGGGATACATTTTCTAAAGTAATAACTTTTTCTACCAAATGATTTTCTTATTTATGATGTCTCAATATGTTAGTACTGAAATTTATGTAGTTTTGTTTTTAACAAATTTAACAATAATTCGATTTTTTGTATGTCTTTAATCACTTTTCTATCAGATTTCGGTTGGCGCGACCATTATGTGGCAGCGGTGAAAGCCAAAATACTGAGTGAAGATGCTAGTCTTCAAGTGATTGACATATCTCATAACATTACCAAGCACGATATCATTCATGCGGCCTATGTTTTAAAATCAGTTTACAAAGATTTTCCTGAAGGCAGTGTTCATTTGGTGGCAGTCAACTCCCCTTCCGAACCTCATGAAGCCATGATTGCTATTGAAATCAAAAATCATTTTTTTCTCGGAAGTAATAATGGACTTTTGAGTTTACTAAGAGAAAAGGACCCAGATAAAATCATAAAAATATCTCCCAAGGAAGGAATCGAAGGGAATTTTTCTGCTAAAGATATTTTAGCTCCTGCAGCGGTGAAAATACTGAAATCGGGAAATCTGGAAGGAATTGGTGAACCTTTAAGCAAGGAAGAATTCAAGAAATTCATCACGCCAAAAGTAAAGGCCACCAGAGAAGTAATTCAAGGACATGTAGTACATATTGACGACTATGGAAATTTGATTACGGATATTCTCAAGTATGATTATGATATTTTAAGCAAAGGAAAAAGCGTTCAAATCAAGTTCCGAAATTACGCTTTAACTGGCGTTCAGGAACATTATCATGATAGCAAAGGTGGTGAAGCTTTTGCAATTTTTAATGACCAAGGCGTCTTAGAAATCGGCATTAAGCAGGGAAATGCCGCTGAACTACTTGGTATGGAATATAATAGTATGGTGAGCGTGAAATTTGGGGAGTATTGATAAGTTGTAAAGTAGAAGTTGGGAGCTGGAAGTTTGATGCCTGATATTGGCCGATGTATGCGGTCTAAAAAGTCTCTACCAAAGCTTAGGCCGAAACAGTTTAACTCAAAATAAAAGTGAAATCATTAGAAAAACATAGGGAACAGTTATCTTTATGCTTAGTACTGAATACTCAAAAATAAAAATATGTCACATAAATTAATCATACTAATCGGAAGTATTTCAGGAGCCATATCGGTTATTTTGGGCGCTTTTGGCGCACATGCTTTAAAAGATAGCTTGACGGCTTCCAATCGTTTAGATACCTATGAAACTGCGGTGAAATATCAAATGTATCACAGCCTCGCCTTGATTTTACTAGGTATTTTGATGCTTCATTTCCAACATAAATTTTTGAATTACGCTTCTTATTCTTTCTTAATCGGTATCATTATTTTTTCTGGAAGTCTATATTTACTCTGCGCAACCGGAATTTCTAAATTAGGAGCTATTGCGCCAATAGGAGGACTTTTTCTGATAGCCGCTTGGGTTCTATTAGCTATCGGGATTTATAAAACTGCTTGATACTATTGCCGTACTTATAATATGGCAAATTCAGTAAAATGTAAAAATTGTGGGGAGTGGAATACCATCGATAATTCTGGTAAACAAACATGTACTAATTGTGGTGAACCTATTCAAGACCCTACAAATGAAAGATTAGAAAAAATTAAAAAATATAAGAAAGAGCAACTTGACAAATGGATGTTTGACATCAAAGAGGATGATAATGCTTTTGTGAAATTTGCAAAAAAAACTGGTAATATTAGTTACATAGTTATTATGTCGATAATAGGTTTTTTCGCATGGCTAGCAGCTGTAGTGCCCGTGTAATATGAGTTTTCATACATTAAAACAACCGCTGATTTACGTCAGCATTTTACTATTCACAGTTAATCAGATAATTGAAAGGGTTTTTAATTATTATATTCCTTTCATTCATTCATATTTAGATGATTTACTATGCATACCAATAGTTCTTGGATTTGGAATGCAGATCCTTCAATGGATTCATCCTCTCAAGGATTTATATTTTTTAGACAGAGTATCCATACTGATTTCTGTAATTTTCTACTGCATACTTTTTGAGGGAATTTTACCAATTATGAACTCTGCAATATATACTGCAGATTGGATTGATGTGGTAATGTATTCAGTAGGTGCGATACTTTTTTACAAATTAGTTATCAAAAAAGTTAAAGATGAATATTTGGAGTTATTAAAGAGTTTGTAATTATTTAATTTGCAAATACCTGATAAAAGGATTTAAATTGTCCATCCTGCATCAATTTATTTCTCTGATGCAGATAGTCTGATTCTTCGTTTTAAGGAATATAACAGTTGTTAATTTTCTTTATCAGGAAATTTAGTTTCTTGCAATTGGTCATTAAAATAAATTTCAGTTTTCAGCAAA
Source organism: Marivirga sp. (assembly GCF_035704835.1). GTDB lineage: Bacteria > Bacteroidota > Bacteroidia > Cytophagales > Cyclobacteriaceae > Marivirga. The sequence continues at coordinate 51,561 of NZ_DASSWQ010000020.1, forward strand.
TCGCCCGCTTTATTAAAATATTTCCATTCTGCTACCTTTTTATTTCCTGCGTGCTCACCGCTTAGTGCAACCACACCATTTTCATGAAATTTAAAATGCTCTCCATGAGCTTTTCCAAATTTATAGATTGTAGTTTCTTTTTCCTGTCCGTTTTCATAATAACTAACCTCCAATCCAGATTTCTTACCCGCCTGATAATTCACTTCGTATTTTAAATCTCCAGAAGGAAAAAACTCCACATAAACCCCATGCAATTGTCCATTACTGTAATTTTCAGTTTTGATTAATTGACCCTCTTCATTGTAAAAGCTCCATTCTCCGAAGCGCTCATCATCCTTAAAATACTGTTTTGATTTTACCTTTCCATTTTCCCAATACTTTTCAACTTCCATATCTTTACCTTCATTGGAATAAATGGTTCTAACCTCTAAACCTTCATTTTTATTAAATTCTAAGACTTCTCCTGAAAGAAATCCATCCTCATAATTACGCTTTACTTTAATGGTACCATTTGGATAATAGGATATATTTTCGCCTTCTAAATTGCCGTCCTTATATTTCCCCACTAAAAGTAAGTTACCCTCACGATTATAGGCTCTGAATTCCCCCGTTTTCACCCCTTTTTGATTTTCGAAAACCGTTTCTAGCTGTCCATTATTAAAAAAAGTCTTAAATTCACCACTTAATTTTCCATCAATGTAGTGCTCTTCCGTTTTCATTTGACCATTGGGATAATAGCGCACAGTTATGCCGTTAGGCATTCCTTTTTTATACATAATACGCTGTGCTAATTTACCATCGGGAAAATACTCCAAAACCTCTCCATCTGGTTTCCCATCTTTAAAATCACTTTCACTCTTCAACTGACCATCAGGATAATACAATTTTAACTTTCCATTTAACGTATCCTTTTCAAAATAAGCTTCTTGTAAGGTATTTCCTTCCTCTCCATATACTATTGTTTTCCCTGTTCGACCTCCTTGTATGAACTCAATAGTTCGCATGAGCTTACCATTAGGATAATACATTTCAAACACTCCATTCTCTTTTCCATTTTCGAATGAACCTTTAGCCAATAATTCTCCACTTTCATAATATTTTCTGTATTGACCTTCAATTTGGCTACTGTCTCCATTCGCAATGAAATAGACCTCCTTAGGTTTTTTATTTTCTAGACTATCGTAATAATTTGAGATTTTCTGTAATTCCTGACCAGAAACAACAAGATATGAGAAGAAAAAGAAAGAAATGAAAAGGAAATAAGATCGCATGAGAAATTTAAATATATAGAGTTCTTTAAAAAACACCTGTAAAGATAACTAACAAGCTGTTAAAATATTATAGAATGATTGAAAAGTAAATAAAGTTCACAAATTATGATATTATTAAATTATGATTTGAGCAGAATTTGAAATTTTTCATTTTCCTAAATCTAACGTCTGATGTTATCTCACAATTGTAAATAACCGCTGACTTATAAGAGATCAGTGTAAAAAATCTTTATTGATTTCTTAGCAAATAAATAGTCGTTATTTTAAGTAGAATTATTATCATGGTTTAAAGCTTTCTAAATAACCTTGTATAACTATGCCCAATTTTTTATTGTACATTAGTATTTTTAAAATAATCTATTTTTTATGGCTATTAAGATAATTGGAATAGTACTGACCATAGCAGGAGCAATTGGACTGATTTTTGGAGTTTTGGGAATATTTGGCACTCTCATAATCAACGTAAATTCATGGGCTATGACTATTTTAGGATTTGTATTTTTTGTTTCAGGTATAGGTATGTTAAAGAAATTAGGAGATTCTTAAATAGAAAGTGCTAATTGCGCTAAAATCATTGCTTGCAGCATACTCCCAATAAGAATATATCTTTACAAGGAAAATTTACACTAGAGCACATGAGAAACAGCTTGTAAAGATAAATTACAAGCTGTTAAAATATTATAGAATGGCTAATTGTCGATTAGAAATTTCTAATTTACATTTTTTCGATTACGATAGCAGAAGCACCTCCACCACCATTGCAAATACCTGCAACACCGATTTTACCATTTTTCTGACGCAAAACCGAATGAAGTGTAGTCATTATTCTGGCACCAGAAGCACCTAACGGATGACCTAAAGCAACAGCACCACCAAATACATTCACTTTTTCAGGATCTAAACCTAATTCCATATTATTTGCAATGGCAACAGCAGAGAACGCCTCGTTAATTTCATAAAAATCAACTTCTTCTTTGCTTACGCCAGCTCTTTTCATCGCAATCGGTATTGCTAAAGATGGTGCAGTTGTAAACCAAAGTGGGTCTTGAGCTGCATCTCCAAATCCTCTGATTTTGGCAATTGGTTTTATACCTAAAGCATCTGCTTTTTCTCTGCTCATCAAAATTAAAGCTGAAGCTCCATCGTTAATAGTGGAAGCATTTGCGGCTGTAACAGTTCCCTCTTTTGAAAATACTGGTCTCAAGGACGGAATCTTTTCAAATTTTACATTTTTATATTCCTCATCTTCTGAGATTACTAGGGGGTCACCTTTTCTTTGTGGAACTTCAACCGAAACAATTTCTTCTTTAAAATTCCCATCTTCAGTTGCCTTAGCAACTCTTTTATATGAATTTATAGCGTATTCATCCTGTTGCTCACGGGTGATGTTCATTTCTTTGGCCGTATGGTCAGCACAATTTCCCATTGGAAATTTATTGTACACCTCCCATAAACCATCTTTTAATAAACCGTCTACCATCTCACCATTACCGTATTTATAACCGTAACGCGCTTGTGGAATGTAATAAGGAATATTTGACATACTCTCCATTCCACCAGCAACAATAGTATCAGCATGACCTAGCATAATACTTTGAGCGCCAAACATAACAGACTTCATACCAGACGAACAAACTTTATTTACAGTGGTACAAGGAACGTTAAAACCAAGTCCTGCAGCAATTGCAGCTTGTCTTGCCGGTGCTTGACCTAAATTTGCAGAAACTACATTTCCCATGAATACTTCATCAACTTCCTTTGCATCGACATTAGCTTTCGATAAAGCACCTTTTATGGCTGCTGCACCTAAATCAATGGCACTTAAACTGGCTAAACTTCCTCCAAAGCTTCCGATTGGTGTCCTTACTGCGGACACAATATATACTTCTTGCATTATTATTTTATTTTAGTCGTTTCAAGGTAAAATTACGATAAATAAGTCTTAGATAAAACCTGAATTCAAATTACCAATCAGGTTTACCAGATTCTGGTCTTTCGGTAGCTTTTTTTCTAAGCTGCTGAAAATATTGAGATTCTTTATTTCTGAGAGCTTCCAAAATCATTTGAGCTTTTTCTTCTGATATATTCATCTCTTCTAATTTCTGTTTGGTACTTGGACTCATTTCTTTTTCTTTACCCTCTTTTTTCTCTTCGCCTTCTTTTTGCTCTTGTTGTTGTTTATCTTTTTGCTCTTGCTCTCTGCCTTTATCCTGCTCGTTCTGCTCTCCTTCCTGTTTTTCAGCATCATCTTTCTGTTGCTGCTCTTCTGATTTTTTATCTTCTTGGCTTTTTTCTTGATTTTCGTCCTTCTTTTGGTTCTCAGAATCCTTATTCTCTTTGTTTTGCTGTTCCTTATTTTTTTGATCCTGCTTTTCCTGATCTTTCTGATCTTGATTTTGGTCCTGATTCTGATCTTGATTTTCCTTATCCTGCTCCTGCACTTTCTTTTTTAGCAATTCATAATTATAGCGAGCTTTATTATTAGTAGGATCGGCCTTCAGTGCTTCTTTATAGAAAGAAAGCGCACTTTCATATTCTTTTTGCATTTCAGATAAATTACCCATCTGCAACATTGCCTTAGATTTTAACTGAGAATTTGCAGCATCAGAAACTCTTCTATATGCATCAAAAGCATTTACTGTATCTTTCAATTGAAAATAGGCATGGGCTCTGTTCAATTCAGCTTTCGGGCTTTCATAATTGAGTGAATCTAAAAGATAAGTGTAATGCACTATCACCTTTTCAAAATTACCATTCGAAAAAGCTTCCTCCGCTCTTTCTTTGGCAGCATTAGCTTTTGCTATTTTGCCTACTGGGTCAATTTCTAATAAGGAAAGAGACATCATAAATGTTGCAATTATGATTACAATATGCTTCATATTTTAATAATTTTAATAGTGGTCACAAAATCAAATATCAATAGAATAAAAGCTGCTAATAAAAAATAAAAATATTTATTAGCTGATACATCAACAGTTTTGGTGTCTTTTAATTCCCCTTCAATATTATTGATGGTTGAAATTAATCTTCCTACTTCATTTTCATTCTTATTAATTTCAAAATATTCACCATCAGTTTGGTCTGCCAAATTTTTCAAAGAACGAGAATCCAGTTTTGTGACGATATCATTCCCATTTTTATCTTTTCTAAATCCTCTACTAGTTCTTATTTTGCTTCCTGCTTCTGTCCCTACTCCTAATGAAAAAAGACGAATTCCAGAATCGTTGATTTTTGAAACTGCACTTTCCGTATTATCCCCAAAATCTTCTCCATCACTGATCAAAATAATTATTTTCGATTTCTGTTGATTATTTGGAGCTTCCTCAGAAGTTAATTTATCATATGCCAAATTGAGTGCATCTCCAAAATCAGTACTACTCCCTGGAACCAACCCAGTGTTTAGTGTTTCTATAAATAAATTCAATGCATTTTGATCATAAGTAAGTGGACACTGCACAAATGCTTCAGAGGAAAAAATTATAAGACCAATTCTATCTGAGCTGAAAGCATCTACTATGTTTTTCAATTCATATTTGATTTTCTCTAGCCTTGTAGGCGCTACATCCCTGGCATTCATGGAAGCAGATAAATCGACAGCTATCATAATGTCTTTACCAACAGCTTTAATTTCTTTTTTATCATCTCCAAAAGAAGGACCTAAAAGTGAGACAATAAGTAATGTAAAAATCGCTGTACGTAATAGAAACTTAGGTAAGATATTAGAGTAGGCTTGCCCTACCCTTTTGGCTACTGTGAATACTCTATATGTGTAAGCCAGATAGAGCACCAAAAAAATGATAATAAAAATAATTTCTTCCGCCCCGAGGGAGTGAATCCAAGTCATAGATTTTAATTTTTACAAAAATATAAAAGCAAACGTAAAGGGCAACGTTGATTTATTGCTAAGATTGATAAAACGCAAGAAAGATTTGCTTGTTTTGTTTTTTTATTGATTAATGCCTTGATACTTTTTTGGAAAGAAATTAAAATTCTTAACATATTAATTTACTGGCTGACAGCAAGATGAAAATTATATCTTAAAAAAGTGAGATTTATTATGATAGAGATTTGGTATAGACGAAAAACTTCTTTTATATTTGCATCACTTTTCGGAAACGAGGAGGGGATTTGAGTTAAAACCCGGAGAGGTGGGTGAGCGGCTGAAACCACATGTTTGCTAAACATGCGTACGTGTTAAAGCGTACCGGGGGTTCGAATCCCCCTCTCTCCGCAAGAGTTCTTTACATAATTCAATTGGCTCGGAGAAGCTAAATTTCCTTATAAACAGTAAATGTTTGGGAGATGAGAACCTAAAGGTTCGAAAGCGAAGCTTCACGAGGGGAATGGCGCAAGGTTTGTGCGTATGAGTAATCCCCCTCTCTCCGCAAGAGTTCTTTAAGTATATCGAGATTATCAAAACAATCTCGGGGTGTAGCGTAGCCCGGTATCGCGCCTCGTTTGGGACGAGGAGGTCGTAGGTTCGAATCCTGCCACCCCGACAATTACTAAAGCAGCATTCGGTGAATGCTGCTTTTTTTTTATGTATAGTGGGTTTTAGTATTCATATGAATACATTTAAAACTAAACAAAATTAAAAGCCCAGTGTACAATGGATCAAGCAATAATTCTGGGGATTTAGGATTGAAGAATTAACTTTGTCAAAAAAAGACAAAGTGGATCAGAGTTTAATTGAGTTGTTTTTGCCAGAAGGGATTCTCGAATATTTCCAGGTTACTTCAGTTAAAAAGAAA
>NZ_DASSWQ010000035.1:0-3583 GCF_035704835.1 Marivirga sp.
TCCGGAATTCCAGCTCTCTTTTAAGATGCTCTAAAGCATTGCTTTTTGTTTGAGTTTTCATAATGGTAACTTTTTTGTTTACCATTACAATTTAATCATACCTCATTTTACCGTTTCCTCAAAGAAACGGTTTAGTTCAACGCCCGGGCTATGCGTAGTGCGGGATTTCAAGGCACTTCACAGTCTGCTTACCGAAATATTTGTTTAATGTAGTTACTTTCATGTCAGCACTTTCTCCCGCATTACGTATAGCCATTGTTGTGCTTTCGTGCTTTATTTTTTTTCTGTCTGTGCGTAGGCGTGAAAGCTCTTTGCAACCGCAGGAACGAGGATTGCAATGTGCTTGAACTTATGGCTGGCATACATCTATAATTTCGTTTTTTTTATAAAGGTCAGGCAGGAATTTGGACTTGATTCTGAACTGACTTCTTTTCTTTATTTTAGGCTTAGTTGACATGTTCTCGAGCTTAATTCCTGGGTCGTAATAAATATTTCCTTTCGCCATTTCTAAAAGGAAAAGCTGAAAGTCTGTCCCTGTTCCTAGGACTACATTATTTCCGTATTTATACTTCCTATCTCCTGTTGTCTCTGAAAGTGAAGGGACGTAACACGCTTTGTCGTGTTTGCGATTCCAATGTAAAAGCATTGAAGCAAAACTCCATGAGGCAGTTTCGCTTCCTTCGGTGTCCAAAAGCGCTATTCGTCCGTTGGAATTTCTAATTTTTCCTGACTCAATGTCAAAGCCTAAAAGCTTCATTTCAAGATTTGTGGTTTTATGGACTTCTCCAACCTTGTGGACACCGCCAAAGTTCATTCTGTCTGGTCTGCCAAGTTTGTCTGGGTAGCCATAATTTCTGATAAAAAACTCTGTCCCTTCTGTTTTGTACAGTCCGTCAGTAGGTTCGGGAGTCACAAGGGTAATAACCGAAGCATCAATTTTGTCAAATCTGTTTACTCCAAACTGCTTAATTTCCCAACCCATGAAGTCAGGTTCAGAATATCCATTTGGAGTTACACCAAGTTCAGCTTCTAAAGTATAACCACCACAATTTGAAGATTTGCAAGGAAGAATATTGCTGGCTGAATCAAGTCTTTTGGAGTCAATCCAACCAAGACCATGAATTCTACAAAGCTCATTCAAGAGAACGCTTCGGTTGTTGGCTATTTGTGGTAGTTCGATTACTTGAAAAACACCGTGTTCCCCAAGGCTATCTTGGTGCTTGAATTCATTTGCTATTTCAGAATCTGGAGCAGCAACATAACCTAAAGTTCTACCATTTTTATCGACTGAAATGAAGAGAAGTCTATCAGCAATTCTATTTGCCATCAAATCAGAAGGTGCGTTTTGACAACCAAGAAGAAATCCTGAAAATCGTACTTCTGGATATTTAGGATATAGAATTAATTGAGCATGCGGAGCAATTGATTTTTGACCTTCATCATCAAGCCAAGCGAAGTCTATTTTTGCTTTGAATCGTTCTCTTTTCCAATCTCCTGCTTCAACAGTTTCGATACTTGAAATGGGCAAAACATTGATTATTTCAAAGTTTCCACCGAAATAAACCTGGTTTTTAGAATTATCATTTGCCGCAAGTGACTTTACATAAATTTCGGTACAGCCATTATCAGCAAACAGCGACTTTAGATTGTTCAGGTTCATTTATTCTCTGTAGTTCTTTAATAATATTTTTTCCAACTGCTTGTATCAAAGGCATGGCTACCGAGTTTCCAAATTGCTTGTAACCTTGATTGTCTGAAACTGGTATTTTAAAAGTATCAGGAAAACCTTGAAGTCTAGCACATTCTCTTGGAGTTAATCTACGTGGGTTTTTGCCTTCTTGAGGTATTAAAATTTCAGCACCGTCTTTGTAATATCTTGCACTCAGAGTTCTAGAAACTCCGTTTAAGTTTGTCAGTCCAAAACCAAAACCATTTCCTTTAGCTTGGTGCTTTTTCTTGTATTCTTTAAGGTAGTTCCACAGTTTATCAGAAAGAGTATATTTATCATCAACAACCGGCTCCAAAATGTCTCGAATTCTTAATTCAACATCTTTAGGTTGTGGAAATTTGAACTGCTCTTGCTCGTTAAATACTGCTTTGTCGAATCCAACAATTATTATTCTCTCCCTGTGTTGTGGAACGTAGTACTTAGCGTCTAGGACTTTGTAATGAATTGAATAGCCTAATTCCGTCAATGCTTCGGTAATGACTTTAAACGTTCTTTTCTTGTCGTGAGAGACAAGGTTTTTGACGTTTTCTAGCATGAAAGCTTTAGGACGTTTATGCTCTATGATTCTAGCAATGTCAAAGAATAATGTTCCTTGGGTCTTATCTAAAAAACCGTGTTGCCTGCCAAGTGAATTCTTTTTAGAAACACCTGCAATAGAAAAAGGCTGACAAGGAAACCCACCAAGCAAAACGTCATGGTCAGGAATTTCTGTTTCAGAAATCTTTGTAATATCTCCAAATGGTACTTCTCCAAAATTTGCTTCGTAAGTTTTCTTAGCAAAAGAGTCCCATTCGCTAGAAAAAACACACTTACCGCCATTTTTTTGGTAGGCTAGGCGAATTCCACCAATACCTGCGAACAAATCAATGAATTTAAATTTAGGGTTATTAGGTGTTGGAAATGGAATGTCCCATTCAAATGGTAAATAAGATTGGAAGCTTGGTTCTTCAACCAATCCAAGTTCTTCATGAAGCTGGTACAGATATTTCTCAGCTTTAGGTTTAAAGTATTGTGAGACCCCATTTTTATGATTGTGGAAATAGTGAGTTAAATGAGCCATGTCATCCGTTGTCTTTTTGTCAATGACAAAGTTTAGTTTCTCTCGTATTTCAGAATATTTCCTTTTCATTTGAATTCGATTTGACCTTGAGTTTCCTTTTTTTGCTTAATGTACTTCACGTTCTGTTCTGCAACAGAAAATATTGTTTCAGAACAGCTATACTGAAAAGCTTCTCTTGCGAATTTGTCAGCGAAATACAAGTCTTTAATGACCTGTTCGTCAATTTGAAATAGGTCGCTCAGTGCTTTTAGTTTAGACTTTGAAAACCTTTGAGATTCGTTTTCAATTCTGCTGATAGCACTTGTATTCAAGCCTATTTTTTCTCCGAAATCGGATTGAGTCCAATTCCGTTTTTCTCTCTCTGTTCTTAAAAACTGTCCAAAAGTTGTCATTGTTAACTTGACCTATTTTTAGCAAATGTAACTATAATTTGCGAATTAATAGTCAATATTCAGGATTAATTGCAGGGTAGGAAAAAGCAATGTGTGCAATAGCACTCTTTGCTTTGTGAGTTGGCTTTTTTTGCATGAAGCACAACGGGCAAGTATAAGAGCAGTAGCGGATTTCAAGGCGCTTACCTGTCCGCCACCACCAAAGTTTATTAAATGCACAGACCTTGATTTTACCACTTCACCCGCTATTGCTTTTATACAATGTTGAACTCAACCTCCGGTAGCTGAAGTATTTCAACTTACCGGAGCGTTAAGCTCATGATATAAAATATAAATATTATGAGCAATTTAAGTAGAAATTACGGATGGTTAAACACCAAGGCTAATTCAGCCAAAACATTA
>NZ_DASSWQ010000037.1:0-2013 GCF_035704835.1 Marivirga sp.
AAAAACAAGTAGCCCCAGCGGATACTGAGGCTACACAAGATGAACTTCCATGCAAAGAATCGCCTGAAGTCCTCTTTTCGCTAGAACAAAGTTAGAAAAATTATATTTATTTACTTGCTTTTAAAGACAGTACCTCGATTAGGCTTATTTTTTAGTCTATCGACAAGCTTGATCATTCTATTGATATCCTTTCTATGAATAGAAAGGCTTTCACTAAAAGAGGTTCTGTTAATGAAATCGATCTCGACATCGGTATAATTACCACCTGAATTAGCTCCTCCATTAAAAGTATCAATTATTTCCCATCTGTCCGAATGCCAGCCAGATGCCCTGATTGATTTTATTTCGCTAATTGGATATTTATCAATTTTGGTAAGTCTCTTTACTATTGATGTTTTGAAAAGGTACAGATTATTTTCGTCAACAGCTAAGTCGTGCTTTCTTTGGATTATTATGAGACCGCTTAGCAAGAAGGCGATCACAGTCTTGATTGTAAGAGTGAAGTCTGGATTGTCAACAAGATAGATACTAGCAATAATTAAAAGAATAGCACAAACCCTTTTGGTCCAAGTCCATAAGCGATAGAAGTTATAGGTCTGAAAAATGTATTCTTTATTTGATTTCATGCTCGGTTAAGTATAAGCGTAGTGCGGGATTTAAGAATGCTTCACTATCCGCTCACCGCAAAGTTTCTTAAGAGCAAAAATGCTCAATTTTACTATTTAACCCGCATTACGCTTATACAATGTTGTGGGTATTATTCAATCAAACTATTACTTTAATAGTGTTTTTGTCCCCATCAAATGAAAATATCACTATCACAATTCCTCAATATTTTTTAGTTTAAATGCGATCTTCACTCCAGTTTTGAATTTGTAGTTCATTTCAATAAACCCGTATTCTTCACAAAAAAGCGCTTCGAATGTCGACTGATATTTCCATTTATTTCTATCAAAATAATCCGTAGCTGGCTCCAATTCAGATTCAACATATACCTGCCATATTTCGACTTTCTTATCATTAAAAATCTTTTTTTCACCTAAGGAATCAACGATGAAATTATGGATGAATTTACCCATTCCCAGAATATTTAGGCTTCTTCCTTCGAATTCGTCATGTTTCTTATTCAATGCACGCAAAGCGAAAAAAGGATGAACAGAATAAAAAAGCATTCTATACTGATTAGTTCTAGGCGGATGCATATAAAAGATTTCACCATTGCAGTAACCTCCTGTTTTCTCAACTTCCTTAAGCCTATATTTATTTTTCTTTGTATAGTATTTTTTATTTTTTTCTCTAAAGAAATCATCTGGATCAAGGTAATTTTTGTACTGAGAAGTGTCTGTATTATAAATGTATTTAACTACCCTTTGCTTCCCAGGTTGAAAAATCCACCTTCTTTTAGTTGGAAGAATTTTTAGAGTTTCATTCGTAATTGTATCCCCAATAGAGTCGATATATATTGCATTGTAATAATAGCAACGTTCACCTGAAAAGTATTCTGTTATTTGAGAGTGAGAAACAGAACAAACAAAGGTTATTAAGAAAAGAACCGCTACTCCTCTCTTCATATAATTAGTATTCTCAATCATAATTGCATAGAATAAATATTGAATGTCATGTTATACAACCATTACCCACAACGCCAATATAAAACCCGTTTGTTATACTAGGCTATGAAATACTGAAAGTAGTAATTTATGCTTTCTCCACAAACTGATGCCCTTTATAAATTGCAAAAGCTTAGAATAATTAGGTACCGCGCCTGACTAAAGCACTATTCTTGATTGCCAGCTATGAAAAGCAAGCATAAATTATGGGCTGTTTAGCAGACAATTATCTACAAGGTGGTGAGCAAATGGGTTTTATATTATGTTGAACTCAACCTCCGGTAGCTGAAGTATTTCAACTTACCGGAGCGTTAAGCTCATGATATAAAATATAAATATTATGAGCAATTTAAGTAGAAATTACGGATGGTTAAACACCAAGGCTAATTCAGCCAAAACATTA
>NZ_DASSWQ010000039.1:0-2054 GCF_035704835.1 Marivirga sp.
TTACTAAAAACAGGAAAGAAAGCCCAAAATAAACTTATTCAATCCCCATAGAAAAACAGTGTAGGTTTGGAAGTTGAGCTCAACAGAAGCTCTAATGAACCGCGCCCTTAGCGCGCATCATTAGAGCTTAGATGTTGGGCAACGTACTTATTTTTCAGTATCTATCAACCAAGGATATGTAAATTCCGTTGTTTTTGTCAATTCTTTTTTTAATTTTTCTCGGTCTAAATCTAATTCTGCATATTCTGCTCGTTCATATAGTAGATTGTATGCAGATTGATGAAGTCCGTATTTTTTTAATGTGTAAAAGTCCGATTTAGCCTTTTCTGAATTTGGTTTATCATTATCGAACTCAATTTTTAAAAGGTCAACCAAAGTGTCATTTACAAATCTATTTTTGTAAGTCAATTGGTTTTGGTCGGATTTGTGAGAGTTGAATTCACGTATGATTTCATAAACGATTGAGTCATTGTTTTCCGATTTTCTGCGTTCCCAAAATTCAGTGTAATATTTACTTTGTATTTCGGGATTGTTGTATGTCAGTTGCAAACTGTCCATTAAATTCTCGAAATTACGTTTTATGTAAATCCCGTGTATTATGAATTCATTTTCACTTTTGTAAATCAGTTTTTCGAGTTTGTCATACCCAAATTTCTTAAATGATTCGTGAACCATTTTTAAATTTTCTGGTTTTCTAATCCACGCATTTTTTGTCCAATCTGAGTTTCTCAAATCGAAAAATGAAATTTGATTTTCTACATAAAATTCCGTTTCGCTTTTTTCTTTATTAACGCAAGAAAAGAGTAATAAAATCAGAATGTTTAATATTAGCAGTTTGTTCATTTCTGTATGTTGCCCAACGCTAAGGCTATGATGAGTGGGGCTTAAAAAATACTAAGCTTGCCATTTGCACACAGTCACAGCAATTAATAAATTTACACATTGTGGCTGTCTTTCCAAGTACCGCCAAACTTTCCTGACTAATGAAACCCCATTCATTCATAGCTGATGTTGTATGCCGTGTTTCTTTTAGCATCCTCTCGAATAGTACCATACATTTGGTTGACCATTATCATCAATAATTTTTATCCATCCTTCTAGTTCTTGAATGATGTTTTCTTCTTCTTTGAAGTCAGTTCGACAAGGGTGTTCTTTATTTATGATTACTTTAACCTTTGTCCACAGTCCTTCATGCTCTTTGGTTGGAGAAATTTGGTGAGTCTCACCTTTCAAAGTTTTAATTATTTTTGAGTCTGTGCTTGGTTGTTCTCTTAAATTTAACCCTGGGTCATTCGCATAAAAGCCCAATAAATTCTCAACATTATCTGAAAGGAAAGTCTGCCAATCAACTAATTCAAATCCAGCTGTAATAATATCATTTTCCTTTAACCATAAGTTCCTTTCGTCATATCTTAGTTTAACAAATCCGTTGCTTTTTTCGGCATACTTTAAAGCCCAAATTTCATAACCAATTTGTTCAAAATGCTGTAAATCAATTTGGGTGTCTGTTTTAGTTTTGAAGTCGACATAGTAAATTCGATAATTTGACTGGTCACCAGTATTCTGTTTCACATCTCTGGTCAACTTTCCTATTATTTCCCCATCGGGCTGGTTATAAATAGTAAATCCTTCTTTTGGCGCATAAATACAACAGATTTCTTGATTGTCCCTTTCCTCTGGTAAAATAAGCCCATTCTGAATTGCTTGTCCAAATGTCATATTAACTGACAAAAGAATAAATATGATAAGGAATTTAGTCATTTGGTATAGGTTTGTGATTGATTGATCTGGCATACAACGGTTTGCATATGGCTTGTGGCGGTTTCGAAGTACTTTCCTGTCCACCGAAACCAAAGCTGGCTAAAAAGCGAAAACCTTGCTGGTAGCCATTTCCCCGCCATGAGCTATATGCTGTGTTGAACTCAACCTCCGGTAGCTGAAGTATTTCAACTTACCGGAGCGTTAAGCTCATGATATAAAATATAAATATTATGAGCAATTTAAGTAGAAATTACGGATGGTTAAACACCAAGGCTAATTCAGCCAAAACATTA
>NZ_DASSWQ010000030.1:0-10923 GCF_035704835.1 Marivirga sp.
GCGGAATTCTAGCTCCCTTTTAAGAAGCTCAATCGTGGTGTTTTTAATTTGATTGTTCATAATGGTAAAAATTTTGTTTACCATTACAATTTAATCATACCTCATTTTACCGTTTCCTCAAAGAAACGGTTTAGTTCAACACTTAATTAGGAACACCATATTCGCTATATTTGCGTTTAGTAGCAAGTAAGAACTAATCCATTATGCTTAGATATATTTTAATTTCCGCTTTATTCATTTTTAATTTAAACATGTCGACTGCCCAGTATCAGACAGTCGCAACTGAACATTATCTTTTAGGAGTTGATGTGAAAGGATATGAAATCAATCTCCCTTTTTCAAAAGAAAAAACAGAGGAACGCTGGAGAGATTATGCAAAGGATTTCGGAAAAAGTGAAGAAACTCAAGCACATAAAACTTATCAAGCAGTATTCAAGTCAGATATTTATGCAACTGAGATTCTGATTTACAGTCAAATAAAAGGCAATAAAGAGCAAAGCACTATTTGGGCAGGAATTGATCCGCAAGGAATTCCAAAGGATGTGTATCCTGAATTACAAAAGGCCATGGAAGAATTTATTTATAATTTCAATATTAAAATGAGAACTGACCTTGCTCAATTGAAAATAGATGAATCAGAACAAGCGGCTACTTATTTGAGTAAAGAATTTGAAAATCTCAAAAATGACGAACGAAAAAATGAAAGAAATCTTGAGAGAACAAATGAAAGAATTATTTCTTATGAAGAAAAACTAAAAGAATTAAGAAATGATTCTACTTTATATTCTAATAATCTTCAAAGTTTAAAAATCTCTATAGATTCACTTTACATAGAATTAGAAAAAGTGAAATCTGTAGTGGAGAATTACAAAAAGAATCTTGAAAAAATTAAATAGTTAGAGAGATTTTATTTTTCAGTTTGTAAGGTCCTATCTAAAAACCCTTTAAAAACTACCGTTTAAATGCCTTTCTTTGTATTAATGTAATTTTAAGTGTTTAACATATTAAATGTGTTGTATTTGCACTTTTAAGGTCTTCGTTTTTTAGAAATCAATACCTAAATGGCAAAAAAAATAGTAGTACTTCTATCATTTTATCTTTTATCAATTGTAACAATTCAGGCAAATGAGGAGGAAAAAGAAGCGGTAAGTGAAATCAAAACCCAATTTGTTGAAGATATTACTCCTGAAATTGATGGAGAATTAGATGATATCTTCTGGCAAAATGTAAGCGAAGTTGAAGAAAGATTCATAGCTTTTATGCCAGATAATGGTACAAAATCCAATCAAAAAACCTACATAAAAACGGCCTATACAGATTTCGGATTATACATTTCTGCTAGAATGGAAGATAATAGTGGAGAGCCCATTCGACAAGAATTAGGAATCAGAGATGATGACAGCAGAAATGCCGACCAATTCGGAGTTCTGCTTGATACCTATCAAAACGGTCAAAATGCATTTTATTTAAAAGTAAGCGCTGCTGGCGTTCAAACAGATATATTCATAAATAGAGGAAGAAGTGATTACAATTGGGATGCCGTCTGGAAAAGTGCTGCTAAAATAACCAAAAACGGATGGCAAGTAGAAATGGAAATTCCGTATTCTGCCATTCGATTCCCAAAAGATGACAAACAAAATTGGAATGTAAATTTCATGCGAAAAATTCAAAGTAAAAATGAAACCGCCTATTGGAATTATGTAGATAACTCTATCGATGGATTAGTCAATCAATCTGGAATATTACTAGGGCTAGACGGTATAAAGCCTCCTTTAAGGCTATCTGTTTCTCCTTATATTACCACTTATTACAATAAAGCAGGAAAGGCAAGCAGTACCAAAATTACTGGCGGAATGGATTTAAAATATGGTATCACAGAAAGCTTTACGTTAGATATGACGCTAATTCCAGATTTTGGACAGACTGTTTCTGATAATTTAATATATAATCTTGGTCCGTTCGAAGTTCAATATGCCGAAAACAGAGCTTTCTTTACAGAAGGAACGGAGCTTTTTGAAAAGGGAGGATTATTCTATTCCCGTAGAGTTGGACAATCCTTCGGTTTTGTAGATTTACCAGATTCTGATTCTTTGATATCGAGACCCACAGAAGCACCTTTATTAAATGCAACCAAAATTACGGGGAGAACTAAAGGTGGATTAGGAGTAGGTTTTTTTAATGCGATCACTAACCGCACCTATGCCGAAGTTTACGATAAAGAAAATAAAGAAGTAAGACTTCAACAGGTTGATGATTTAACCAATTTCAATGTGATGGTTGTGGATCAAAGTTTGAAAAACAATAGTAATATTAGTTTAATTAATACTAATGTTCAGCGTTTTGATGGAGGAAATAATGCTAATGTTATTGGAACTGACTTCCGATTAAGAGATAAAAGCAATACCTACCAAATAGATGGATTTGGTGTCTACAACAATATTCAAAACCCAGATGGCTTTGTTGAAGATGGTTATAAATACAATATGAGTTTTGCTAAAATTAGCGGTAAATATCAGTTCGATTTTGGGCGTAATGTAGAAAGCGATACTTATAACCCAAATGACATGGGTTTTTTGCGGAATCCAAATGAAATAAGCCATTTTGTATCGGCTGGTTATAATCAATTTCAACCTTCTACGCTTTTCAATCAATATAGGATTTGGATTGGTGCAGATTATAGCCAGTTATATGACCCTAAAATGTATCAAAATTTCTCTATATGGACTGATTTCTGGGCTCAAACAAAAGATTTTCAAACCTTTTCATTTAATTTTAACTACAGACCTACCAAAACTTTCGATTATTTTGAACCAAGAGTAGAAGGAGCTAAATATTATAGAACCTGGAATTACAGTTTAAATTTTAGGCATTCTTCTGATAATAGAAAAGCATTTATGAGTAATTTTTCAGTAGGTATTTGGAATGCTCCTGATAGAGAACAGTTTGACTATTGGATTGATTTCTCGCCACGCTACAGAGTAAGTGACCAATTTTCCATTAATTATGGAATTAATTACAACAAACAATTTAGTTCCATAGGATTTGCTGAGCATTTCAGAAATGATGAAGGAGCAATAGAACAAGTTGTATTTGGTGAACGAGATATAGATATTTTGTCTAATATATTAGGTTTAAACTATACTATCAACAACAAAATGGGTTTTAACTTTCGACTAAGGCATTATTGGAACAAAGTAGATTACTTTAATTACTTTCGTTTAACAAATGAAGGTGATGTAGAATCAATCGCTTACACTGGTAAGGATTTCAAAGGCGACCCCTACGAAAAACAGGATACTAACTTTAATGTATTTAATATTGATGCAGTTTATTCCTGGCAAATTGCCCCTGGCAGTTTCGTAAATGTTGTGTGGAAGGATGCTGTTCAGGAAGTGAATAATATGGTGGATATGAATTTCTCAGAAAATTTCAAAAATGTGCTTTCCACAGAACACCGTCAAAATTTAAGTATCCGGTTAATCTATTTCTTGGATTACACTCAACTAAAAAGAGACATTGCTCTAAATAGAAGCTAAAGAAAAAAGGAGCTTAAAGTTAAGCTCCTTTTAGGTAAAATTCTTGATGAAAATTTATCTCCAATTTAGAAAACTAAGATTGGATCTGCAGTTCCATCAGGATCATTATTAACCGTTCCGTCAGTAGAATTTCCACCTAATAACAATACGCCTGCAGCATGAGGTGCAGCCATAGATGTTCCACTAATAGTATTGTATCCGCCATCTTTCCACGTTGAATTTACGGCAACACCTGGTGAACAAAAGTCCACTGGAGGATTAGAGAAATTAGAGAATGATGCAAAGTTGTCATTGATATCCATTGCAGAAATAGTATAAACATTATTTCCGTTCACTCTTGCTGGAGAAGAAGTATTAGCATCAGTACTGGAATTACCAGCAGCTAAAACCATTCTTATTCCATTTTGAGCCGCTGCTAAAACTGCTGCGTCTAGTGCATCTGATGCTGGTCCACCTAAACTTAAGTTTGCTACATCACCAGGATTTCCGTTAGCTGCAACATGGTCAACTCCTGCAATTACGCCAGAATATGAACCACTACCTCTTGAATCAAGTACTTTTACGGGTACAACCGTTGCTCCAGCGGCAACACCAATAACACCCACGTTATTATTCAAAGCCGCAACTGTACCAGCTACGTGAGAACCATGTCCATTTCCATCATCTAAGCTGTTCCCATCCCTTCCTGATGTAAATGCATTAAAGCCTCTTGAAGCATCAACATTTAAATCTTCGTGATCTAAGTCAATACCCGTATCGATAATCCAAGCAACTGAAGATCCTGTATAAGCAACTCCACCATTTACTCTGTTAATTCCATATGGAGTAGTTTGAGTAGAAGTACCACCAGTGTCTCCTCCTCCATCATCTGGATTTGGTTCAGTAGGATTATCATCACAAGGGCCACCTTTAGGGGTTCCACATGGAGGCGCCAAAGTAACAATTCTGTCAGGCTCAATTTGTGCAACTCTTTTATCCTTGCGCAATTCTGTTAATTCCGCGTCATTTAATTTTAATGCCGCTCCTCTAATTGTTTCTGAAAATACAGCTAAAACATTTTCATTTGAAATGTTTTTGTCTGCCAATAAATCAGTGGTAGTGTTTAGCATAGCTTCTTTTCTAGCTGCGGGAGAAGCTAATCCACGCATAGTTAGGTTGGTAGTTGTTTCACTGTAGGTTACAATGTATTGACCTGGTATAATTTGGCCATTTTCCACATCACTTACTTCAATAAGGTCTGATGGATCATTGATTTTCATTTCATCCTGCTGAGAACAAGCCGTAAAAATTACAGCTGTCACTAGTAAGGATAAAACACTTCTTGTTAGTTTTTTTAGTGAAAACATAATGTAAGTATTTAGTTAAAAATTAGTTTCCCCAAAAGAGAATAAAACAATTACCAAAAACAAATATTATAGTAATAAAAACACAATATAACCATACGTTTTATCTTAAAATCCAATTATTTCGGTATAATATCAAATGTTTTTAATCATACATAGAATATTTAGTATTGTTAATTAAAAAAGATAAATTTAGTTGGAACGGTCTATTTATTACTTAAAAGGTTAGTTTAATTTTTAACCACAAACATTTATGCTATTGCCACAAATGAAATATCATATAGAATATGTAAGTTTTTTTTAAAGTAGAATTAATTATGGAAACCGATACAATGTTATATTGAAGGATAAAAAGTAGTTCTAATGACCAGCTAGAGTTTAGCTTAGATTTAAAGATAGGGTGAGATAATGGCATGTGAAGGACATCGCTAATTCTGCTCTTCATTACATAGGTACTTTGCAGCCTCTGAAATAAATTAGAAGAGTCAGAAGTAAGGCAAAGAATTTCTAAAACTGTCACAATAGTCCTTTAGAATAACGAGCTGGTGCTCCTCATTATTGAAATCATCAATTTGAAAGATTAAAAAATATTTCTCAAATTAAATTAGTCATCAAACGGAGTAAGTTGAAATCAAAAAATCAGATTTCGATGTGTAAAAATTATTATTTTAATTATTGAGACTTGAAATTTGAAAAATAACTTTCATAATTCTCAATTTTCAATTTCTTCATATCCAATTCTCAAAAGCGCATAAGCAAATCCACCACTTGCTAGAATTGCCAAAATTATGAAGATAAACACACCCCAAGTAGAGTTATCTTGCATAAAAATCACTCTATAGGTCAGCACCAATAAAGCTACAACAAGCATAACAGATGTTATTAAACTCCCTATTCCAAAGTAAATGGCAAGACCGCCATTAACCCTTTTCTGCAATTTATTTGACATGGTTTTGTTACGTGTAACATTGAAAATAATTTAAAAATCTCGATTTTTAACTCTCTAAAGTATGGAAATTAATATCTAATATCAACCCTATACGGAAAAGTATTTAAAAAACCAGAACAAGTTGGACTACAAAAAGGAGTGCGGCTATTAAAAATATCGTTAGTCTGTAGTCATTATTTTTGACATAAAACAAATACCCACCTAACAGTAAAAGTGAAATGGGAATTAAAAATCCAAACACTCTGAAAATGCCATATTCGTTATAAATGGTAATACTGCCTTCTTTATTACTAATGGACTCCCCTTCCCTGAAAATCATACTTCTTTTCAATATCAAAGAACTATTAATATCTATTCTTGATATTTCCTGCTTCCCGAATCTGAAACCAATGCCGTTATTGAGCCTAGCTTTATAACTGTATTCCGACCTTGATTTCTCTGTATTCAAGCCATATCGGGACATTGTCATGACTTTATCAATTTGGGATATTTTTACTTCTTCGGATACAGTAGGTAAGAAATAATCTAGTACAAGAAGCGAATTGAATATCAGAATTATAAAAACGAATAACCTTAATCTGGCAAATAACCACTTAAACATCGCTGCTTTTTGAGCCGCCTCATCCGCTTTTTTATCTCTTTGTCTTTGATGATATGCCCGCCTTCTTCTTTCATAATCATTTTGCGGATTAGCTTTACGAGCTTGATTTTCTGTTTGAATTGGTGGTTCAGGATGCTTTTTTAGAAAATAATACGCTGCACTAATTTCTTTAAATTTCTCTCCACCGTCTAATTGAGAAACATCGGGATGGTATTGCTTCGCTAATCTGCGATAGGCATTCTTGATTTCCTCAGGAGAAGCACCAGGGTTTAATCCTAATACCGAAATGGATTCACTGTAACTTATTTTTAACCTAGCCATTTGACTTCGCAATATAGAAGTAGCTCAAACCTAAAACAAAGCCAATTCCGGTAAAGAGTGAAATATTTTGCAAAAAATAGCCGACTAACATTCCTGCTAAAGTACTTAAACCTACCTTAATAAATGGATTTTGCCAAAGCTTTCTCATTTGGCCATTAGCCTGTAAACAGGATATCTTTTATGTGCTTTTTCATAATGCTTTGAGCGCTTGAAAATCCAGTCTAATTGAGCGTAATTATTTGAAGCAAAAGCAGAATCATTTTCTTGTTTTTGGTAAAACGCTGATTTTTCATCTTCTGGCATTTCATCTAAAATTTCTTTAGCCATTGGTTCAAAGACATAAGCCGAAAAGCTTTCCTTTTGCTGTAAAATGCTGTCGAAAAAATTCCAGTTGAAAAATGAATCCTGAGCTTCTGGCTCAAGGGTTTCTACTAAATATCGCTTCGCTTTTTGTTGAGTGCTGATTAGGTAATCTCCTTTTCTGAAAGCTATATCCTGGCTAGAAGATTTCACATTGGTAGCATAATGTAAGTAATGTCCTTCATAAGGATTTGAAACTGTTTTAAAATCTTCTATGTGATATACTTCTACCGAAATAATGGTGTCCTTTTTCAAAACTTCCATTTTCACATGGTTGGCTTTCAAACGGTTTATCACTTCATTCCAAGCCTGTGAGATCACATAAAAGTCAGGAACCCGAACTGATTTAGAAACTTTATAATGATTGTAAAATGGCACTTCTTTTTCAAAAGTATCATTTCTATCATACTTCAATAATGCATTTCCGGTTAGTTCGCTTTCTGGCTCACTGGTTTTGTAACCTTCTAAAGTAATCATTTTAAATTCATCTTTATCATTTTCCCAAAGGATAGGTAAGGAATCTGATTGCAGCATTTTAGCTCTATCCTCTTGCTTCAATTCTTGAATTTTAGCACCCTCCTGAGCTGTTAATTCAGATGCTATGGTCAAGAAATCATAAATATTTTCAACTCTGGTTTTATAATCTTTCCACATATGGTCTTCCGTCATAAATCCGAAAGTTTGAAATAAAGTGGTGTAACCAGTAGAATAACGAGCTGCATCCCAGAATTGCGTCCATCCATTTTCTGGAGTAGTTCCGTGAACATTTACATATTCGATAGGATTTCTACCTTTATCCACCATTCTTTCGAATATCATAGGCTCAAATTCCTCTTCCAGATATCTTCCTAGTTCTCCACCTAATTTATTCTTTTGTGTGGATAAAACCGTTACCACATGTTGGTGGTCAGAACCGTTAGTCACGTGCGTATCAATAAATACATCTGGGTCCAGCTGGTGGAAAATTTCTGCAAAAGCAAAAGCATTTTTAGAGTCCATTTTGATGAAATCTCTGTTCAAATCATAGTTTTGAGCATTTCCTCTGAAGCCATAAGCCTTTGGCCCATTTTGATTTGTTCTAGTCGTGCTGTTTCGATTTAGTGCTCCACCAATATTATAAAATGGAATAACCGCCACAATTACACTATCCAAAAATGAATGCTGTGAAATATTTTGTGCCCAATTTCTAAGCATCATCATTGAGGCATCTATTCCATCTGATTCACCAGGATGGATGCCATTATTGATAAACAAAATTGGTTTGCCTGATTCTTGCAATTCGCTAAATCGAAACTTTTCATCTTTATTAAAAACCACCAAATGTAAGGGCTCTCCACTATCTGTTTTGCCCATTTCACGCATATCAATTTGTGGGAATCTTTGAGCTAGTTTTTTGTAGAAATTTATACCTTCTTGATAGGTAGCTGTTTCTGTTCCATTAGATTCCTCAAAAGCAGTCATTAACTCTTGAGCATTTGAACAAAATGAACTTAAAATAAATAGGATGAAAAATACTGCACGCATCATATGAACTATTTTGAGTTGAAGTTTAAAATTACAAAATCAGAATTGATTAGAATATAATAAGAAGAACAAAAAAATTATCTTCTCCCTCCTTTAATTCCACTTTTCTTTCTATTAGCAAAAAACTCTTGCTTTCTTCTTTGTTTTTCTTTTTCAAAATCCTTCTTCTCAGCCGTAGTCATTGGTTTATCCGTTTGCGGAAAGGGATTATTTTTAACCACTGGGATTTTTTGATTAATCAATTTCTCGATATCTTTCAAATAATCATTCTCTTCTGGCTCGCATAAGGAAATGGACACCCCTGCTTCACCTGCACGACCAGAACGACCGATTCTGTGTACATAGGTTTCCGCTACATTTGGAATATCGAAATTGATGACATATTGCAGTTTATCAATATCAATTCCACGAGCTGCAATATCAGTCGCTACCAGAACTCTTATTTCTTTATCTTTAAATTGATTAAGTGCTTTTTGTCTTTGATTTTGGGCTTTATCACCATGGATAGCTGCAGCCGAAATATTATGCTTTTTCAGCTCTTTTACTATTCTGTCAGCACCGTGCTTGGTTCTGTCAAAAAGTAAAACCTGATCCATTTTAGGCTCTTTTAAAATATGAAGTAACAAATCCTTTTTATCAGATTTATTGGTGTAGTATAAATACTGCTGAATAGTCTGAGCGGTAGAAGAAACTGGCGTAACAGCTATCTTCTTAGGGTTATTTAATATTTTTCTGGAAAGCTCCACAATGGTATCTGGCATAGTAGCCGAGAAAAATAAGGAATGTCTTTTAGGAGGTAGTACTGCTATCACTTTTCGGATATCATGGATAAATCCCATATCTAACATTCTGTCGGCTTCATCTAATACGAAATATTGAATATCTCGCAAATTAATAAATCCCTGGTTCATTAAATCGAGCAATCTACCTGGAGTGGCAATCAAAACATCTACTCCATTTTTGATGGCAGCAGTTTGCTTATTTTGATTTACTCCTCCAAAAATCACCGTATTTTTAATAGAGGTATACTTTCCGTAAGTCGTAAAACTCTCCCCTATTTGAATAGCTAATTCCCGCGTTGGCGTTAAAACCAATGCTTTTATTCTTTTTGAATTTGACTTTTCATTTTCCAGATGCTGCAAAATAGGAATCGCAAATGCTGCTGTTTTTCCAGTGCCGGTTTGGGCACTTGCCATGATGTCATTCTTTTCCAACAAAAGAGGAATAGCTTGTTCTTGAATAGAGGTGGGTTCCGTATAATTTTCTTCTTTTAGCGCTTTTAATATAGGCGCAATAATATTTAGTTCTTCGAATCGCATATTTAGGATTTTTATTGTTCCTATAAACGATTTAACGGCAAGGAACTTTAGGTGTGAAAAATAAAGATTGCAAAGGTAGGGAAATAGTAATGCTAAATAGCAGTTTGTATATATTATATTTATACACAATTCCACAATTAGCTAATTGATGATAGAATAATTTCTTAAATTTAGTCTTAATTAATAGTCAAATGCATATCAATCAGGACATACTTGAATCCGCTATCGATCACTTGAGCGACCCAGGATATTTTATTTGGGATGATTTTATCTCAAAAGAAGAAGTGGGAAAACTTGTTTCCATCGCAGATGAAGGAAACCAATCAGGTGATTTTAAAAAGGCAGGAATCGGAAAACAAGCTTTATTTCAATTAGATAAAAGCGTAAGAGGTGACTACATCAATTGGCTCGATAGAGAAAATCAAAATGAAAGCGTTCATCATTTTCTAAATAAAATCGAATTTCTAAAAAGCACTTTAAATGAAACCTGCTATTTGGGGTTGAAAGACTTTGAAACGCATTTCGCCATCTACCCAGAAAATACATTCTACAAAAAGCATGTGGACCGATTTCAGCAAAATGCGCATAGAGTAATCTCATTTGTGCTTTACCTGAACCAAAATTGGCAAAATGATCATGGTGGGGAATTAGCTATTTATTTTAACGACAAAACAGAAATAGTTCAGCCTTTAGCGGGTCGTTTGTTACTATTCAGAAGTGAACTTGAACATGAAGTATTAATGGCTTATAAAAAACGCTACAGCATTACTGGCTGGATGTTAGATAAGGATATGAGTTTAACATTTCTTCCTTAATATTTACAAAAAATGATTTAATTGCCAAAAATAGTTGGTAAAAGGCTTTAAAATATCTTGTAATCCTCTGATATATAGGTAAATAAATATATTTTTTCTAAAGCTCATTGAAATGTGTTTCAATGAGCTTTTTTTTGTACATGAAAAGTACAAAA
>NZ_DASSWQ010000057.1:0-2354 GCF_035704835.1 Marivirga sp.
TTACCGTTTATAAGCACACTGCTTATACGGCTTGCCCGATAAAACTTAAGCCTTTCAGGCTAATGCACCCGAATTTTTAACCTCCACATTTTCTGCCCACCGACTAGCAGAAAAATCCGCCAAGGAAGAAATTAAATCTAACGTTATGGCTATGATGAGTGGGGCTTAGAAACTACTAAGCTTGCCAATTGCACACAGCCACAGCCATTAATAAATTTACACATTGTGGCTGACTTTCCAAAAGCCTCCAAACTTCCCTGACTGATGAAATCCCATTCATTCATAGGTGATGTTGTACACCTTTTATTTCTGAGTCCATATCCAGTTCTTTTACCTTTATTTTATTATTTATTTTTAAATAGGTTTTCTTATTCAAGTCGTCTAAGGTATAAACCGAAAAATTTTGACCTGAATGAGTTTGTCCAATAATGTTATGTAGTGTTTTTGGGTCTTGATAGCAATAAAAACTGAGTTTGTCCGACTTAAAAAGCCCATAACAGTTTGTCTTTTGCAACTCATTATTTGAATGTTGAATTAATAGGTTGAAGTCATAAAAGGGGATACTGGATGGACACCTAACTACAGTCGGAGACATCTGTTCAATCACAAAATCATCAAAAGTGATATTAGCATAAGAAATTCCTAAAAAGTCTTTTATGATGTCATTTATTTTGTCTGTTCCATTACTAGTAACTAAATATTTTGTACCATTTTCAAAATCAAATTTCATATTCTTTGTTGATTTATATGGCTCTTCTGATAAGTCCGCATGGCTATTTTCATAAATTTTGAATTTAGTTACTAATTCAATTGTCCGACCAATAAGCCAGATAGGTAAGAAAATCCAAGATTTTAAATTTCCAAGGTCTGGTTCAAAGAACCCGAAAAATCCTCTAACGATATCTTTCGGATATTTTATAATGACTGCAACTGTTGCAATTATTAACAGCACAATTAGAATCTCTATTATTAATGTGAAATTTTCCATTTCATGACATGGTGTACAACGTTAAGTATATGGCTTGGTGGCGGTTTTCAAAGTACTTTCCTCCCTATCCAAGCAAATGTTATTTAAATGTACAAAACTTTCCTTTATGCTTAACTCGCCATAAGCTATATGTAGTGTTGTGTGCTGGCTATTTATTCATCTTTACAAATCATCTGCCGTTACACTATAACCTGCAATTCTTAATTCTCTTACAAGTTTTAGTTTCCATCCATCAGCATCGTCTATCGGAACATATACAATTCCATCTAAATCTCCTGGTTTATCAACACCATGCTCAATTAGTAGAAATACTTTATTTCGACCCAACTTTCCTATGAAATATCCCATTTCAAAAACAACATTTTGTCTCGCACGAGCCTTATAAGCAGTCTCTTTATTTGATTTCCCTACATCATCAGATGTTAAAAGTATGATTGCGAAATTGACATCAGAACTGTTTTTTTCAAATTTCTCGATAATAGTTCTTCCTTGCTCTGCTTGTTCATGTAAAATAATTGGTTCTAACTTCAATTGAGATAAAGTCCTTGCAAGAGTTTGTTTTATTTCATTGTTATGCCCATGCACAATAAAAATTTTATTGGTTACATCTTTTGAAATTATGGCATCTTTTGCAACAGCATCTTTTGTCATTGGAATTAATGCCAATCTCTCAATTAAACTTTCTAATACAGTAACTTGATTTTGAATATCCTCCTTGCGTTCTTTCACCCAATCTGACCAAATACTGCTTCGTTCTGCTTTTTCATATTCTTGCACATATTCATTATCTGGTGTATCAAATGAACGTTTCAATAATTCAGTATTGAATTGTTTCCATTTGTTATATTGAGCTATAAATTTTTTCTCTTCTGCTTCATCGTATATACCTCGAGTTCCACCAAAACTATCACGTGTTTCATGTAACATTTTAACTGGATAAATGAAAAGTTCATTGCCAATAATAATCCTTTCACTTATAAGCGTTTCAAACTCATCTTTTTCGATAGTCAGTTTACTTGAAATTTCTTTTACATTTCCATTTTGTTTTGTCATTATTCAAGATTTTGTGTTTTGTCTATGACAGCTGAGTTTTAAGCTTGCACACAACGTTAAGCATATGGCTTGGTGGCGGTTTTCAAAGCGCTTTCCTCTCTGACCACACCAAAGTTAATTAAATGTACAAAGTTTTCGTTTACCACTTCACCCGCCATAAGCTATATGTAGTGTTGAACTAAACCGTTTCTTTGAGGAAACGGTAAAATGAGGTATGATTAAATTGTAATGGTAAACAAAAAAGTTACCATTATGAAAACTCAAACAAAAAGCAATGCTTTAGAGCATCTTAAAAGAGAGCTGGAATTCCGGA
>NZ_DASSWQ010000054.1:0-8704 GCF_035704835.1 Marivirga sp.
GAGCTTTTTTAATGGGTTTCATGCATCAATATTTGCAAGGTTTCTGTCAGGAAAATACGAAAACTTGCAAAAAAATCAAAGCTTTTTATTAATTAAATAATTGATAATCAATGTATTAATTAGTTTTTAAGGGTCGACTAATTATTTTTTAAGGGTCGACTAATTAATCAAAATTGAAGCTATTATTCATGTAATATTTTACACATTAAATATCTTTAATGATGACTTAAAAAATATAGAAATTAATAATCTATTGATCAATCCTTAAAATCATTAAGCCTTTCAACACACTCGTTGATGAAAAAATCACTTTTATTAATAAGCTTAATAATTGAAAACAAGAGACTTTTTAGTTGGAATGAAATAGAATCCATTAAAAAAGGAAGGAAATGTATAGAGCAGCACGATTTTTCAGAATCAAATAGGAACAGTGTACAGGATGACTTAAAGTGTTAATTTTAAAACTTTAAAGAACTCATAATTATGAAATGGATATTCTGAGACAATATATTAGTTGATATCATGTGTTTCAAAAGGAGTAATCATGTTATGCATTGGGATGTCATAATGATTAGAGAAGAGATCATGTTCTAATAAAGGCCCTAAAGAAATTCCAGCAAATCGAGTTCCAGTTTGACAGTCTCGAAGGAATCTATCATAGTAGCCTTTACCATATCCAATCCTGTGACCAGACTTGCTACCGACCACCATAGGAACCAAAACACATTCAATATCCTCAATAGCATAGGGGCTACCATTAAGAGGCTCTGGAATACCCCATTTATTTTCCAGAAAAGTGGTTTCTTTTGTTATTTTGACATGATGAAGAACAGGACTCTTTAAATCGGATACAGCTGTAACAACCTCTATGTTCGGCTTTTTACTCCATAAATATTGGGCAAAAGGGAATGTATCAGCCTCTTTGTTTTTCCTGATAGGAATAAAAATGTGAATACTTTTGAATTGATTCGCTTCTTGGAGTTCCACTAAACGCTGGTATAACAGCTGATTTCTTCGCTCATATTCAGCTTGACTGATAAACTTACGTTTTTCTAGATATACCTTTCGTAGAATGTTTTTATCCATCCCATCGCATTATATAAAATTGGAGATTAAATGGATCAAAAGCTTTCATTAATTTTTTAATAAACTTATCATCCGATTTATAGAAAGGAAGGAAATTCGCTTTGCGTTCCTGCAATCCATTTCCTGGAAACAGAAAATCCTTAATTTCGTCTATTTGACGCATTTTATCAGAGTGTTTCCTCTTCTCAGCTGCCATCATTTTCTTCTCAATTTTATCTATTGAGTTGCTGATTTTCTCTGTCTCAGCCTCAGTCATTTGAGAAAGTGTGGTGTCAATGTCTCCAGCATACTGTTTGATTTCAGAGAGTAATAATTTTAACTGCTGGCGCTCTTCATTTAGATTTAATTTCTGTGCTGTAATCTTTTTGGTAATTTGCTTTTTAAGAAGCTCCCTTTCAGTGAATAAATCCAGCTCTCGTAATTTTAATTTTTTGATTTTATGCCCAATTTTATTAGGAATAATCATCCCGAAGTTTCGAGGTAATTGAATGGGGAAAGGAATTTTAAAATGTTCAAAAATGGGGGTTAACTGCATCCAGTAAGCTACTTCCGCGGGGCCTCCCGTATATGACAAATTCGGCAAAATAGCTTCTTGATAAACTGGTCGCAAAATTACATTAGGGCTAAATCGATCTGGATGATTTTCTATCTCAGCTCTAATTTCTTCTTCTGAAAATTGAAGGTCTGTTTCTAATACTTTGTAAACATTATCTTCTTTAACGATTCGTTCACGTATACCTTCTTTCAAATAAAAAAAATTGATTTCTCTTGGGTAAGTCTGGGTCTTGTAGCCCATTTCGTCCAGTCTACCAGATTGTTTTTCAACCAGCTGATTAGGTTTATTATAAAGAATATCTTCCTTTATAATGTCTTTAAATTCACTTTTAAGAGCAGCATGATCAGCATCTAGCACTACCAAACCATATTCACCATAAAATCGATTTACGTATTCACGAACTGCATCAGCAAGATTTTCAGACTTTGAATATGCATGGTAGAAAATACTCTTTTCTCCTGCAATTTCTTTTGCTAACTCATCTAAGCCATCAGTTTTCATTCTTCCTACAGCACCCATTTGCTCGGTATTCCACTTATACTTTTTACCTTCCACATGAACACTCCTAATCTCATCTAAATCATGATCTTCAGAAGCCATCCAATAAATTGGAACAAAATTATAATCTGGATATTTGGCTTTTAATTGATTGCAAGCATTAATTACTGTAATTATCTTAAAATGAAAATAAAGTGGCCCTGTGAAAATATTAAGTTGGTGTCCTGTGGTAAGCGTGAAAGTTTTTTGATTGCCAAGGCTTTTTATATTTTTTTCGACCAATTCTTCGACTTTGGAAACTTGAGCGTATTGAGATTCTAATACGTTAACTAAAGCTTCTCTATTAACAGAATGCTTAGATTTTTCCGTTATTTGATCTTGAAATACATCAAGAGTGGGGTAGCGATAATAGAAGTTTTTAAGTTCCTCTTTCTGTTGTATAAAATCATTAAATATTGGAGCAAAAAGCCCTGTTTCAGAAAAATTAATACACGCTACTTTCATATTTTAATCTTATTTCAAATTACCGTATAAATCAAACTCTGTGGCATCGGTTATTTCGATCTCAACGAAATCTCCAATTCTGGCATAACTTTCTGTAGCATCAATTAAAACTTCATTATCTACTTCCGGAGAGTCATGTTCTGTTCTACCAATAAAATATCCACCTTCTTTTCTATCTACTAAAACTTTAAAGGTTTTACCGATTTTCTCTTCATTCAACTCTTGGGATATTTGAGTTTGTAACTCCATTACGGCATCAGCACGTTCTTGTTTGATTTCATCGGGAACATCATCTTTAAAACTAAAAGCATGGGTATTTTCTTCATGTGAATAAGGGAAAATACCTAAGCGATCAAATCGCGTATTTCTCACAAAATCCATCATATCTTGAAAATCCTCTTCTGTTTCACCAGGATGTCCGGCAATTAAGGTCGTTCTTAGTGCTATTCCTGGAACTTTTTCACGGATTCGCTGAATCAATGCCTCTTGCTTTTCGCGCGTGGTTCCTCTGCGCATCATTTTGAGCATTTTGGTGGATCCATGCTGAAGCGGCATATCTAAGTAATTACAGATATTGTCTCGTTCTGCCATCACATCCAATATATCCTCAGGAAAGCCAGTTGGGAAGGCATAATGTAACCTTATCCATTCTATTCCTTCCACATCAGAAAGCTGCTTTAACAACTCTGCAAGATTTCTCTTTTTGTAGATGTCAAGTCCATAATAAGTAGAATCCTGCGCGATCAATAAAATTTCTTTTGTACCATTCCTAGCCATGTTTTTGGCTTCCTTCACCAATTCCTCTATCGGGCGAGAAACGTGCTTACCACGCATAATTGGGATAGCACAAAAAGAGCAAGGTCTATCGCAGCCTTCCGCAATTTTCATATAAGCAAAATGATTAGCGGTGGTTGTAATTCTTTCTCCTACCAATTCATGCTTATAATCAGCATTAAATTTTTTCAATAACATCGGTAATTCCATCGTGCCGAAAAACGCATCCACTTGAGGAATTTCCTTTTCTAAGTCATCCTTATATCGTTGGGAAAGACAGCCAGTAACGTAAAGCTTCTCAATCAATCCTTCTTCTTTGGCATCTGCATAGCGCAAAATAGTATCAATTGACTCTTGCTTAGCATTATCAATAAAGCCACAGGTGTTCACTACAATAATATTAGAATCGTCTTTATCAGATTCGTGCGTGACATCAATATCATTTCCTCTCAACTGTGTGATCATTACTTCAGAATCCACTAAATTTTTAGAGCATCCTAGCGTGATAACATTTACTTTGTCTTTCTTTAAACCTTTGGTCTTCAAAATATTCTCCTCTTTAAAAATACAGTATTAAAATGTGCTGGTCTTATAAATCCTCTAAATCATCATAAGATAATCTAATGAAGATTCGGCACTATTTCAAAGTGCAAAGTTAATCAAATATTACAGGAATTGTTTCAGATGTGAGGAATTACAATCAATTCCCATTTAAGTCGTTTAGCTTCTCGGAATATATAATATCTTTGCAGCTACATGGAGTCATTATTCAAAAAAAGTATAGTGTTAATACTATTTACCCTCATTTTCGCTTGCGATGTGGACAGTAATTGTGGAAGCGTAAATGTAGATTATGTTACGTTCAGACCAGTTACACTCAATGCTAACTTAGAAGAAATCAGGAGAGAAGTAATTTTTGACAGTATTGTTAGTCCGCAAACCGATAGTATTTTCTTCCTTCAAGATACAATTGGAAGCTTTACACTTCCTTTAAGTCCTGCAGAAAATCATACAGATTTTTATTTTTATTATGGCGAAAGGGGTGATACTATCCGTTTTACGTATGAAAAACGAAATAGTGTGGATTCTCCTGAATGCGGGATAAATCCAGAATTCATAGGCTTGGACACCGCCTTTCAAACTTTTGATTCCTTAATTATTGTAAACGACACTCTGAAAAGAACTCTAAATGCGCCTAATATTAAGTTGTTTATTTTTTAGTTTTATTAGTTCAACGCTATTCGCCCAAATTTCAGACAGTTCTGCTGAAATAGATTCGACAGAGCAAAGAATAGAACAACCAACAAAAGAACCGAGAGTCCCTAAATCATTTTATATCCCAACAGGCATCAGAATTGGAACAGATGTAGTGGCTTTAGGTGTAAATACTTTTGGCAATAACAGGCAACGTTATGAAGTGCAGGCTGATGTCGATTTTCATAGAATTTATTTAGCTGGTTCTTATGGAATAAATCAGTATCAAACCAGTGGGGATGGATTCAACTATTCCAATGATGGAAATTATTTCAGAATTGGTTTAGATGCTGACTTTTTAAAATTTGACCCTGACCACAACACACTAACTTTTGGACTTCGTTATGCAAGAGCTAAATTTTCTGAGACGTTAACCACTGATATGGTAAGTCCTGTTTACGGACCGTATGAAGAAAACTTGACCAATGATGCAGTTAGGGCGAGATGGTTCGAAATGACTACTGGATTGAGAGTTATGGTTCTACAAAACTTATATATGGGTTACACCTTTCGGATTCAATTAAATAGAAGAATTTTCGATTCTGAAAATTTCAGAACATATGATGTCCCAGGATTCGGAAGAGCCGAATTTAACAATAGATGGACTTTCAATTATTATCTCGTATACAGAATTGCCTGGAGAGAAAAACAGGTAATGGAAAAAAGTCGTTAAACCCGCTTGAAGAAGGAATCAACAAATTCCATTTTATTGAACACCTGTAAATCCTCTACTTTTTCACCTACACCAATATATTTTACAGGGATTTTAAATTCTTCCGAAATGCCAATCACAACACCACCTTTGGCAGTACCGTCTAATTTTGTAATCGCTAAAGCAGTAACTTCAGTAGCTTTCGTAAATTCTCTGGCTTGAATCATAGCATTTTGACCAGTAGAACCATCCAAAACAAGTAATACTTCATGAGGAGCTTCATTAACGAACTTCTGAATTACCCTTTTAATCTTGGATAATTCATTCATCAAATTCACCTTGGTGTGCAATCTACCTGCAGTATCGATGATAACGATATCCGCTTCTTCTTCAACGCCTAGTTTTACGGCATCAAAAGCTACGGAAGCAGGGTCAGTATTCATTCCGTGCGAAACTACAGGAACGTCAATTCTTTCACCCCACATTTTCAACTGATCAACTGCAGCAGCTCTAAATGTGTCTGCCGCACCTAATATCACTTTTTTACCTTGTTTTTTATATTGAGCAGCTAGTTTCCCAATAGTAGTCGTTTTACCTACTCCATTTACGCCAACAACTAATAAAACATAAGGCTTTTTGACATTTTCGGGAAGTGAAAAGTCTTTAAGGTCTTTTGTATTATTTTCCGACAAAAGTCCAGCAATTTCTTCTCTTAGAATTTTATCTAATTCGGCAGTTCCCAAATACTTATCTCGAGCAACTCGCTCCTCTATTCTGCTAATTATCTTAACTGTTGTCTTTACCCCTAAATCTGAGCTAATTAAAATTTCCTCCAAATCATCCAAAACATCTTCATCAACTTCTGATTTTCCGACTACGGATCGCCCTAATTTTGAAAAAAAACTTTCTTTTGTTTTTTCAAGGCCTTTGTCAAGCGACTCTTTTTTTTCTTTGGAGAAAATATTAAAAATACTCATTCTATTAAGTTTTAAGGGTAATGGTAGTTAGAGGCTATTATTCTATACGCAATTAAAGTTCTAAAGTAATTAAGAAAAGGAAAGAAGAGAAGTGTATAAACAAAAAAAGTCCCAATAGAGGGACTTAATCAATTCAAACCTTAAAAACTAAATTATTTTTTAAGCGCTTCTTGAGCCATATCTAAAGGCACCATCTCTTCACGGAAAGAATAACCTCCGTTTTTTGATTTCACCGCTTTGATTACTTTAGCGTAACCTTTAGCATCTTTGTCTTTTAAACTTGCTACTACTTTCTTAGCCATGATTACTTAATTTCTTTGTGAACAGTATTTTTCTTTAAAATTGGATTATATTTTTTTAACTCCAATCTTTCTGTAGTGTTTTTTCTGTTTTTAGTAGTGATGTAACGAGATGTACCCGGAGCACCACTTGCTTTATGTTCAGTGCATTCTAAAATTACCTGAACTCTATTTCCTTTTTTAGCCATTGTGCTTTATATTTTTGAGCAATAGAAAATTATACTAGTACGTTACCGTTTTCACGTGCTTTCTTCAATACTGAAGTAAGACCATTCTTATTGATGGTTCTGATTGCGCTAGTAGATACTTTCAACGTAATCCACTTATCCTCCTCAGGAAGGTAAAACCTTTTCTTTTGCAAATTTGGCAAAAACCTTCTTCTGGTTTTATTATTGGAGTGCGAAACGTTATTTCCCACTTGCGGTCTTTTTCCGGTTATTTGACAAACTCGTGCCATATCTATCTAAATTATTTTTGTTGTCGATTTCAAATTGGTCTGCAAATATCGGCAATATTTTGATAATCACAAACCTTAGCTTAAAATACCACCTTATTTTTTTTAATTTACAAGGGATTGACGTCTCATTTTAGTAGATTTACTATTTAACTGAATGCAAATTACTAATTTTTAAACAACAAAGCTATGATTGAAGAAATCAAGAACAGTCAACAAGCCATTGACATGGAAGATAAATATGGTGCTCATAATTACCATCCACTACCTGCCGTTTTGGCTAAAGGTGATGGAGTTTTCCTTTGGGATGTGGAAGGAAAAAAATATTATGATTTCCTATCTTCATACAGTGCAGTTAACCAAGGGCACAGTCATCCAAGAATTTTAGAAACGCTTAAGAAACAAGCGGAGACTTTAACTTTGACTTCAAGAGCTTTCCACAATAATATTTTAGGTCCTTTTGAAAAATACATTACCGAGTATTTCGGTTTCGATAAAGTATTGGCCATGAATTCTGGGGCAGAGGCAGTAGAATCTGCTTTAAAAATTGCCAGAAAGTGGGCTTATGAGAAAAATGGAGTAGCTCCTAATGCAGGTAAAATTATTGTAGCAGAGCAAAACTTCCACGGAAGAACTACTACCATCATTTCTTTCTCCAGCGATGATACCGCCAAAAATAACTTCGGACCTTACACCGCTGGGTTTATCAAAATACCTTATAACGATACAGAGGCTTTAGATAAAATTTTACAAGGAGAAGATAACATTGTTGGATTCTTAGTGGAGCCAATCCAAGGTGAAGCTGGCGTTTTCAGACCTGATAATGATTATTTAAAAAAATGTAAAGAAATCTGTCATAAGCACAATGTATTATTCATAGCAGATGAAATTCAAACAGGTATTGCCAGAACAGGTAGTTTATTAGCTGTTTGTGGCGATTGTACATGTGAAGGACATTGCGAAAAACAATCTACTTATGTAGAGCCCGATATCTTGATTTTAGGAAAAGCACTATCCGGTGGTTTTTATCCCGTATCAGCTGTATTAGCAAACGACCCAATTATGGAAGTATTAACTCCAGGAACTCATGGTTCTACTTTTGGAGGTAATCCATTAGGTGCTGCAATTGCGGTTACGGCATTAGATGTAGTGAAAGACGAAAAATTAGCACAAAATGCACGTAAACTTGGTCAGCTTTTCAGAGATAGAATGCAGAAATTCGTAGATAAGTCTGAATTTGTAAGTTTAGTGAGAGGTAAAGGCTTGTTAAATGCAATTGTTGTAAATGATTCTCCTGACAGCTCTACTGCTTGGGATATTTGCATGGCATTAAAAGAAAATGGTTTATTGGCTAAGCCGACTCACGGAAATATCATCAGATTTGCTCCGCCTTTGGTGATAACTGAAGAGCAATTGAACGAATGCTGTGATATTATCGAAAAAACAATTACTGATTTTAAGAAAAAATAATCTTAAGAATTATAGCTCATATTTGAAAGCCCGAGTTAATCTGATCTGACCCCAAAAAGTTGGACGGATTAAAAATTAATTTATTTGTGAATGAGTTCTGTATTTCACAGGACTCATTCCTTTTAGTTTACTTTTTATTCGATAATTGTTGTAATAGTCGATATAGGCTGTCACTTCCTT
>NZ_DASSWQ010000025.1:0-26107 GCF_035704835.1 Marivirga sp.
GCTCGAATATTTGCCGCCAGCTTCTTTCAGATTCGCAGTCGCCCACGACACCCTTGCTATTGGCTAACGATAAGTACTGTAACTCTCGTTCGGGACTTGCACCCTATAGCATGATGACCATGCCTGACACACAAAAAAGGCTTACCGGACGTCCGGTAAGCCTTTTTGTTCGCTATTGAGCATGGCATATCCTTTCATCCGATTTTAGATGTTTTCTTTTGCCACCACCATGCGTTATTTAATTTGATCATTTTTTAATAATCTTTATTCAAAAAAAAACCTCACTTGACAGCGAGGTTTAGAATATTTTATATACTAATGCTGTCTTCTAAATATTAGAAGTCCACCACCAGTTGATATTTGTATTTCTGTTTAGCATTTCCACAAAAGTAAACGCCAAATTTAAATTAGCAAAATTATTTATCAGCTTTTTCAGTTTTTTTCTTAGCTGTTGTTTTTTTGGCAGTAGAAGTTTTCTTCTCTGGAGCTGCTTTCTTAGCTGCATCAGCCTTTTTCTCTTCTTTAGGTTTACTAGAGCTTGCCGCTAATTTTTCATTATCAGCATTTGGTCTAGGTCTACTATTTCCAAAACTACCTTTGAATATTTTACCTTTTTTCGATTTCTTATCTCCTTTTCCCATAGTTGTAATTTTTATTATGTAATTAATTCTAAATCCTAAAATAGGAATATTTAAATTATTTTCGCAATAATTTATAATTCTTGTTTCCCAATATAAATACTTATACTAACTTGGTGAGCAAACATATAATATTTCTTTAATTTGGAATTGTTACTAGATACGGGATTAATAATATTAGGATTTATATTATTGATAAAGGGAGCTGATTTTATGGTGAATGGTGCTTCCTCTTTTGCCAAACGGTTTAATGTTTCAGAAATAGCCATCGGCTTAACCATAGTTGCCATGGGTACCTCTGCCCCTGAGTTGGTAGTTAATTTGGTATCAGGCTCGCAAGGTTTAGATGATGTCGTTTTTGGAAACTTGATCGGAAGTAACATTTTTAACCTCTTTCTTATTTTGGGAATTGCCGGCACAATAAGGCCTCTAATCGTGCAGTCCGAAACCGTCTGGAAGGAAATTCCTTTTAGCATGGCACTTGTTATCATTCTTTTTATCCTTGTTAACGATTCATTTTTCTTTGGAAGTGAAAGTAATGGTACAGGTATTATTGATGGCTTAATTCTTATGTCCCTATTCATAGGTTTTATCTATTATGTCTTTAGAAACGTGAAAAATAATAATCATGCTTTGGATATGCCAAATGAAATCCAGATTTACAGTAACTGGGTTACCTTGTTAATGATTTTAGGCGGATTAGCAGGTTTAGTTATAGGAGGAAAATTAGTAGTAGATAATGCAGTTGATATTGCCAGAAGTTTTCAACTGAGTGAAAAATTAATTGGATTAACCATTATTGCGGCTGGTACCTCTTTACCAGAATTGGCAACCAGCGCTGTTGCCGCATACCGAAATAGAGCAGATATCGCTATTGGAAATGTAATAGGATCGAATATATTTAATTTTACCTTTATTTTGGGCGTAAACTCTCTAGTAAAACCATTGAATTTCAACACTGAAATGAACTTTGATTTTTATGTTTTAATAGGTGGTTCTATCATGCTTTTCATCTTTATGTTCACCCTAAAAAACAAAAAACTTGACCGCTGGGAAGCCATTTTATACTTGATAACCTTTATTGCATATATGGGATATATTTTCATAAGAAAATAAACCTTTTAACATTCTGTATTTCAGATGCTTATATTATATTTCTAATTATCTCTAAAATAAACTATTTAAAAGAAACTAATCGTAAATTACAGCGTTATCGATTCAATTTTGAACAACTATTTTGAAAAACAATACACTTCGACTGGACATATCCAGACAACCTAATGACAGCACCTGCGGACCCACAAGTTTACATGCTGTTTACAATTATTTTAATGAAGATATAAGCTTAGAAAAAGTAATAGATTCCATTGAATATTTGAAATCTGGTGGCACGCTAGCAGTAATGCTAGGAATAGACGCACTTAAAAATGGATTTGAAGCTGAAATAGTAACTTTCAATCTTAAAATTTTTGATCCAAGTTGGTTTCAAGACGAGTCAATTGATTTAATCAAAAAGTTAAAAGACCAGCTTAAATTCAAGAAAACACCCAAATTCAAGCAAGCTTCATTAGCCTACATTCACTTTCTTGAAAAAGGAGGAAAAATTACTTATAAAACATTAAATAAAAATTTACTACAATCTTATTTGATTCAAGACATTCCTATTTTAACTGGACTAAGTGCAACTTATCTGTACAATGAGAAAAGAGAATTTGGTGATGAGCCTGTTTTTTACGATGATATTAGAGGGCAACCATCTGGCCATTTTGTAGTTTTAAGTGGTATAAACCATGAAACAGAAACAATAATGGTTTCAGATCCATTGCATGCCAATCCTTTTGAAACTCAAAACTATTCTGTAAATATTGACCACCTTATTTGTGCCATACTACTAGGTGTAATCACATATGATGCAAATTTGTTAATTATAAAAAAATGAAATCGACATTAAAAATTTAGATTCAAATTTTGTTTCTATAGAATTTAAATTTTTAATTAAAGATTCTGCCAAAGGGACTCCCTTTCGGCAAATAACCTTAAAAAAGTAAATACGCATGAAAATTATTATAACCGTCACAAGCCTAAAAGATTGGGATTTTGACATCAAAGATGTAGAAGTTGTCACGGGAAAACAGTACCTGACTAATCCTGTTTATTCAAAATTGAAAAATGCCAGAGTTTTTAACCTCTGCCGAGATTATAAATATCAAAACACTGGATATTATGTATCTCTACTAGCTGCAGCCAGAAAGCATAAAGCTATTCCCAGTATTAATACAATCCAGGAGATGAAAACCTTATCTGTCGTTAAAATATTATCAACAGAACTGGATTCATTGATTCAGAAATCTCTGAAAGATATAAAATCTGAAAAGTTTATTTTGAGTATCTATTTCGGAAAAAACCTTTCCAAGAAATATGACGGCTTAAGTTTACAACTATTCAACTTGTTTCAATCACCATTTATCCGTGCTCACTTCGCATTGAGAGATGGGAAATGGACCATCCAGAATATTTCACCTATTGCATCTGGTGACATACCTGAAGATCACCAACCCTTTGTAGAAGAGGCTACGAAAAAATACTTCGAAGCTAAAAAATTCAGTGTGCCTGAACGTACAACAGCTGCTTATTCCATGGCCATTTTATGGGACCCATTGGAAAAAACTGCTCCAAGTTCTGAAAAGACTTTGCAAAAATTTATTAAGGCTGCAAGCCAGAAAGGGATACAAGCAAATTTAATCACCAAAGATGATTACAGTACGCTTGCTTCCTATGATGCTTTGTTTATTAGGGAAACAACAGCCGTAAATCATCATACTTTCCGATTTGCACAGCGTGCAAATGCTGAAGGATTAGTAGTAGTGGATGATCCTGAAAGCATTATTAAGTGCAGCAATAAAGTTTATTTAGCAGAGCTTTTAAAAATGCATCAAATTGATGCTCCTGAAACTCTAATTATTCATAAAGATAATATCAGTATAGCGCCAGATATTCTAGGATTCCCTATCATTCTAAAGCAGCCAGACAGTGCTTTTAGTCAAGGCGTAAGTAAAGCTGAGAATATGAATGAATACAAAAAGAAAGTAACTGATTTGTTTGAAAAATCTGATTTGATTGTAGGACAGCAATTTTTACAAACAGATTTCGATTGGCGAGTTGGTGTTTTCAATGGAGAGGCAATTTATGCTTGTAAATACTATATGAGTAAAGAACATTGGCAAATTGTCAATTGGAATAAAAATGGCCAGTACGGTAAAGTTGAGACTATGCCCGTAGAAATGGCACCACCTGCATTGATTAAAACGGCTGAAAAATTATCTAAATTAATTGGCGAAAGTCTTTACGGGGTGGACATCAAACAAAAAGGCAATAAATTTTTTGTAATCGAAATCAATGATAACCCAAATATTGACACGGGTATAGAAGATGCTGTTCTTAAAGATAAATTGTACAGTAAAATCATGGATGTATTTTTAAGTCGCATTCAAAAATCAAAACAGGTGATACTCAACTAAAATGGGTTAGAATGCCAATAAAGCAAAGCGGACAATCCTGGAAAATTAAAACTTTAAAAATTACGTTTTAATTTTCTGACACAGCCTGCACCGTTTTATGAGGAAATTCTAATTTTCTTTAGTTCGAAAATCAATATCGAAGTAGACTTAACATTAATACCCATTTAAAATCATTAGAATAATAAATTTCATATAATAACATGGAAGCAAATAACCCAACCAAGCCTTTCTCCCTATTTGAATGCATAGGAATAGAGCTGGAATACATGATTGTGAACCGCAATACATTAATGCCTGCCCCTATTTCAGACCAATTGATATTAAAAAAATTAGGACACATTACCGATGAGCTAGAAAATGGCACGATTAGCTGGTCTAATGAATTGGTTTTACACGTATTAGAATTAAAAACGACAGATCCTATGCCAGAAGTGAAAGGATTGGCACAGGATTTTCATAAGAACATAATAGAAATCAATCAGATTTTAGAGCCAATGGATGCTCAATTGATGCCCACTGCCATGCACCCCTTATTTAATCCAATAAAGGATGTAAAACTTTGGCCTCACGAGAGGAATGAGATTTACAGCAGATACAATCAAATATTTGATTGCAAAGGGCATGGATGGGGAAATTTGCAGAGTATGCATATCAATTTGCCTTTCGCAAATGATGAGGAATTCTATTTATTACATGAAGCCATCAGGCATATTATGCCATTAATTCCTGCTTTAAGTGCCTCTTCTCCTATTTTTGAGGGACAGAAGTCAGAAATTCTAGATAATAGATTGGCATTCTATGAGCAAAACCAAAAGAAAATTCCATCCATTACTGGGAAAGTAATCCCGGAATCGGTAGCGAATAAAGCAGAATATGAAGAAGTTATTTTCAAAAGAATATTTCAGGATATCGCTCCATTTGATAAAGATAAAAGTCTCCAGCACGAATGGTTGAATTCAAGAGGTGCTATCGCCCGATTTGACAGAAACGCTATAGAAATCCGAATCATTGATTTGCAAGAATGCCCAGCAGCTGATATCGCTTTAGCTGAATTTGTGGTACAAGCGCTGAAATTTGTTATTCCACAAATAAAACAGCACAACCCAATAGATGAATATGAGCTATATGACGTTTACAGAATGGCTTTAGAAAAAGGTGGAAAAACTATTATTTCCAGTGAAGAGTATCTTAGATTTTTCGATTTAGGGAAAGAAAAGGAAATTAGCATTGAGGATATCTGGAAGCATATTTTAAAACAGGTTTACATGGCAGATGATAAAAAAGCTATTATTCAACATATCTTGAACAATGGAAACTTATCGCAGCGAATTTTAGAAAACCTGAAAGGAAAAGACTGGTCCGTGGATAATATTAAAAAGGAATATGCGGTTTTAGTTAATTGTTTGGCAGATAATAAGCTTTATGAGCTAAGATAATGACAAAGTTCATTTTCAGTTGTGAGCACGGGGGTTATGAAATCCCCGAACCTTACCAATCCTACTTTACTGGACAAAAAACAGTACTACAAAGTCATAGAGGTTGGGACAAAGGTGCTTTAGAAATTGCAAAATACATCAGCCGAAGAGCTGACTTTAAGCTTATTGATAATTCCGTAAGTCGATTACTAATTGAATGTAATAGAACGTTGGGGCATCAAGAATTATTCTCTGAATTTACCAAATCTCTGCCACAGGAAGTTCATCATCAGTTAATTGAAGAATATTATTTACCTTATAAAAACAGATTAGAAAGAAAGATAGAACAATATCTTCAACATAACCATCAGGTAATTCATCTTTCGTTCCATAGTTTCACACCCATTTTAAACGGTGAGGTGAGAAAAACAGAAATCGGTATTTTATTTGATCCTGCAAATAAGCTGGAGCAAGGTTTTGCTGAAGCTTGGAAAGCCAGTATAGATGAAAAAATGGACACTTGGCGCGTGAAATTCAATTACCCCTACAAAGGCACAGATGATGGATTAACCACTTATTTTAGAGGGAAATATAATGAGAATTATGCCGGCTTGGAACTGGAAGTAAATACCAAATTAATGGATTTGTATCCAATGCACCAGATTAGCAATTGGGTCTTCCCACCAATATCTTATCACAGAAGGAAATAATTACGATTTATCAATTTGGGAATTACGAATTAATCCAGTTCAGCTCTCATTGCGAGGAACTAAATAATCTTAAACTAGTAAAAATAGAGATTGCTTCACCATACAGGGATTCGCAATCACGCACTGTGCTATCTTATTTCTGTCCTGATGTTTTATCAGATAGAATATTGGGTGAAAACGGAATCTTCCATTCATATCCTTAGTGAAAATCTCCGTGCAACTTTGCGGTTAAAATACAGCCTATGGCTGGTAATGAAAATATTCTTGTGGTTTATTATGCATGCCTAATACTTTTTCTATAATTTCAAGCATGCAATCAGAAAGTCTATTTATTGAAAAGGAAGATTACAAACTTCATCTCAAACACTTTTGGACAGTTAAAAATGCTCCCTCCGTCTTTTTAGTCCATGGTAGCATAGAAGACGGGAAAATATTTTATTCCAAGTCGGGTAAAGGTCTTGCCCCTTTTTTAGCAGAAAACGGTTTTAATGTGTTTGTAGCTGACTTAAGAGGCAGAGGCAAAAGTACTCCTCACCCGAGTGTTCATAATAATTTCGGACATACCTCTGCTTTTGAGGAAGATATTCCTGATTTCATTGAAAAAATAAAAGACAATACCGGCAAAGAACCCGAACACTGGATTTCACATAGTTGGGGAGGAGTACATTTCATGGCTTATCTGGCGAAAAATGATGCTCCCGATTTAAAATCAATCGTTTTTTTTGCAAGTAAAAGAGATATACGAGTTCAGAATCTGAAAAAGTGGATCAATGTAAATATCCTTTGGCTAGGCATTTGCACGTTGATTACCAAGACCAAAGGCTACTTGCCTGCAAAAAAATACAATATCGGCAGTGCGGATGAAGCGAAGGACTACTTTTTGGAAGTGAATAAATGGGTACGCTCCCGAGACTGGAAAGACCTTAGGAATGGCTTTGATTATGCAGCTGCCTTACAAAGTAAAAGCTTACCCCCTATACTTTCCATCACTGGCGCTGGCGATACACATACTGGTCACCCCATAGACTGCAAACGTTTCTTAAAAGAACTCGGTAATCAGAACAATTTCACTTTTAAAGTAATTGGCAAAAATCAAGGTTATAAAAATGATTATGACCACATTAATTTACTAACACACAGGGATGCTAAGGATGATCATTTTCTGGAGGTGCTGGAATGGTTGAGAGATTGAAACTTAGCTCGCGTTTAGCTTTATTTATGTAAAGCTATTTTAGGACAAGACATAGACTGTTTCAACTATTAAATCGCAGTACATTTAACCTACTTTTTCAATCCCTATTAAGTTTATTCAAACGGGTTAAGTAAGCCTGTTCGTAATTTCGTTTTAATTTTTCAGATAAATAAGAGTTACTAATCAAGCCAAGTACCTCTTCCTTTTTGGATGTTAGCAAAGAAAAAATACCATTGATAATTTTTGTATTAATTCCAGCTAGTTCACCCAGTAAGTAAAACTGTTCATGCAACTTTCCCTTTGTTAGAGCTGGAGGCAATAAGCCCTCATCCAAGGCAAAATCTTTATCTTCTATATGCATACGGCTATTAAGTAAATCATAAGCCGGACTCAATTTATGATCTCCCAAATCTGTTTGTATTAGTGAAAAGTTTTTAAAATGAGCATCTCCATTGGAAAACAAATAGTTGAACAGAATTAGTCGAAAAAGTTTTGGTGCTTCCACGCGATAAGCCGGAACATATTTTTTCAGCAGTTCAAATAACTCATAGTAATTACCCAAATATTTATAATGTTCTCCATGCGTTTGCGGCATTCTTTTCGCTAAGGATGCAAAATCTTCTTGAGCTTTTTTCGAGCCATCTTCCTTCACATCAAATCGTTTAGTGATATAAGCTGGGTCTCCATTACTAAAGAAAATAAGCGCGTTTTCAGCTGTTTCAATTGAATACACTTGCCTTGCTATTTGCATCGTTAAATGTTCATTTGCAGGCATATGATAAGGATTTTTGCCCGCATTCGGAATGGGTTTAAGAATGTATTGTCCTTGCTCCCCTTCTTTAATGAGGCGCAGTTTATTCTTTTCCAACAAAACCGAAAACTTTACTTGCACACCTGAAATTGACATCCTCTTACGGTTATCTTCAAATAGTTCAGCCGAAACATCATTTGAAGCTGGAGATTGATAAGGAAGAACATTACTTACTTTCCTGCCATTAAAAACACGCTTCAAAGCAGTAGATGAATAGCCTTGATGCCCTTCTTTTAGAGTTCCTGGACAATATTGGATATCGGACAAACTCATACCGTATCTATTTTAATAATTTGAACGGCTCCTATAGTGTCATTTGCTGCAGTTGTGAGCAATAAACCAAAATCATCTTTTTGATCAATGTGCATAGCATGGCAAACCACTTGCTTATTGTTCCCTTCCGGCAACATATTGTAGAAAAATGGGAATAAATGCAATGAGGTATACTCCTGCTGATTTTTAGGCAATGTAAGGCTAATCGCAGGTTTATCTTCGGTATTAAACCAAGCATCATGGTAGCGAAATACAAAGCTTCCATTATCTAACTGGCTAAGCAAGCCTGCTTCTTCATTTTT
This sequence comes from Marivirga sp., assembly GCF_035704835.1. Taxonomy (GTDB): domain Bacteria; phylum Bacteroidota; class Bacteroidia; order Cytophagales; family Cyclobacteriaceae; genus Marivirga. Next base: position 8,860 of record NZ_DASSWQ010000025.1, read on the forward strand.
GTAAAGTACTTTAGCCTGCCTCATTTGTTAGCGTTTAAAGTTTTTACCTTCAAAGTCAATTCTAAACCTAGTGCATCAGCTAATTTACTAATGGTTTTCAAAGTAGGATTGCCTTTTCCACTTTCAAATTGCTTTAAGGCTCTCAAGCTTACCCCCGATAGTTCTGCAAGCATTTCTTGGTTTACTTGCAGCATTTCTCTCCGCTCTTTAATGGTCTCAATTAGTTCTAAAAAGTGCAACATAACGCTCTATTTGTATCAAAAGTAAAGAAAATTTGAGATAAAAACAATAAAAGTGTATTTTAATGCACTTAAGAGCAATTTTTAGTTAAGACGGGATACTATTTAGGTAAATAGTGTATTATGATGTACTATCTAGAGATTATCTACGAGGTGGTTGAGTATGGCAGCAACGGTGCTAGGTTAAGAATCTCTCTTAAAATGATAATTATGTGGATGAAAAATAATAGTAATTCCTATTATTCCAAATACTTCTTCAAGATTTTCTCTTTCTGCTTTGGAATGTCTGCTATCTGTTTTTCCAATTCAGTTGTTTTCGCTTCTATCTTCTCTATTGCTGCAACTATTTTTTTTTGATTTTCAATAGTCGGTAAAGGAATTTTAAATTCTTCCAATTGCAATTTTGTAATGGCTTGTCTTGATGTTGCCCCGTTGCCAATTTCCAACAATTTTTCCTTGTACTCTGGACTGACTAAAATTGCGTGAACATATATAGGAAGTGCTTTTTCGTTTGTCCTAATTATTGAAACGTGCTGATTTACTCTTGCTGGTAAGTATTTGTCCTCAACTATGCAACATCTTGCAATTGAAGCTCCTGTAATATTGAAAAGAATATCATTTTTCTCTACAGTTACGTTATCAAGTTTTCGGGCTTGCTCTTCGCTAATGAAAGCAAGTCCTTTCTCAATCATACCATAGTCATAAATATTTTGACTTCTAATTAAACTTATACCACTTGATTGATAAGAACCTTCGCCACCTTTTGGAGTAGCACCGCTCCCGATTTTTGTGGTAATGTCTTCTAATTTTGTTAAAGTAGCTTTTGAGTTATTGATTGTATTACCTACAGATTTTCTAAGTTTCTCAATCTCCTCAACAGCTTTTTGCTCCTGCTTTTCCATTGATTCAATTTCAGAAACTATTTTTTTCTGAATGTCAATAGGTGGGAGAGGGATTTTTACTTTTGATAAATCATCAGCATAAACGTGAGGTTGTGCTTGCCCTCTTTGTAGTTTATAAACTTCTTTTTGAATTGATTTCAAAAAATGAAAAATCAATTTTGTAGAAATTATTTTCTCATCTCTTGACTTAATTGTATTGCAATCAGAAGCAAAAATTGGTCTTTCAAAGTAGTTAATAAATCCTGCATAAGCACCCGAAGCACTAACAGTTATAATATTTCCGTCTCTATTTGATTCATTGTGAAAATATGCTGGTGTTTGTCCACCTGCAATTACAGGAATATTTCCTTTAATAGCTTTTGCTTCGGTGATAGTTTTTCCTTTTTGAATTTCGGCTACTTCGCTCAAAAAAACTAAATTGGAAGTATTCCAAACATCATCAAACTTTACTTTTTTTTTAGCAGAAAGTGAAATGTTCTTTTCAAAGTCCACTCGGTCAAAAGTGAACATATCCACCAAGTTATAGTAGCTTACATTTTGCTGTAAATTTTCTGGTAAGTCTAAATCAAACTCACCATTAAAAGCTTTGTAAATGTAGGTGCTGGCTTTTTCGGGGTTGGTAAAACTATCGGCATCATACAATTGAGTACACTCGTCAATGCTTTTACTTCTTTGTATAGGGTGTATGCCTTCGCTACCTCTACGGTTGCTAAACTCATAACCTAAGAAGCGTTTTTCTTCGTTTTTCTCGCCTGTTTTTACCAAAACCAACTTTTGAGGATATGACAAAATAAAATAAAGCAATTTATCTTGTTCAAGGGCTAGTATGTTTGTCCAAAACTCTGCTTCGTTTTTAGCTTTTATTTTCTTGGTGTATTCTTTATAAATTTCGTGTTGCTCTATGTTTTTGTTTGGTGATTTCTGCAAGAGTGTTTTATAATCTTCAAAAGAAATCGTATCCCAAACGTGAGCTACATATTTTGCAATTGGTTTTTCAATGCCGTTTATGGTTACATCTTGCAGACTTACAAAACATTTTTTGATAGCTTCTTCAACATTATAAGCATCTGCATTATTTCTGCGTCTTAGGAACAATGTAACGGTATTTGTTCCCGTTGCCATAAAGGTATTAGAGCCTAATTCAGCAATTCCTAAAATTTCAAAGTGCTTAAATAGTATTTCTCTGGTTTGCGAATAAATGCCTGTGTTGCTCAAAATACTACTCGGTAAAATGATACCTGCTACACCGCCATCTTTTAGTAATTGCTTAGTTCTTTCAATAAACAAACATTCTATTTCAGAACTTTGGTCGGTGAGACGGTTGTATAATTCAAAACCTAATTTCGCTTTTTCTTCATCCATTAATCCTTTAAAAGCCGAAACGGAGTAAGGCGGATTTGAAATGATAATATCAAATTGCTTGTTGTCTTGCGGATAGGTTTTGTCGGTTTCTTTCAATAAGTCTTTGAACTCCTTTGAAGTTGCAAAATCACCCAAACCATCACCGTGTATCACTTTTGCCAAACCATCACCGTGTAAGTAGCAACTTACTTTGGCGGTTTTAACAAGTCTGTAATCCTTTTCAATTCCGTAAACGTAATCTTCAGCCCAATCAAATTGGTCTTCTTTCCATTTTTTTATGGCTCTTTGGGTTGTGGGATTAAATTTACTTTCGTCTAAAGCATCTATGTAAGTTTGAACTTCTTCCATTGATTCTGTGAGGAAATGTCCGCTTCCTGCTGCATAATCAATTATTGTTGGTAGCAAGTCATTTTTGTTTCCTTGTTCAATTTTCTGAGCTGTTATTTCTTTAAATGGTAAACTCTTAATAATGAAACGGGCAATAGGAACAGGAGTAAAAAACTGTCCTGATTCTTGTTTTAAACCCGTAGTTAAGAGTAATTCAAAGAAATCACTTAAAAACTGTTGACGATAATTATAGCGTATTTGATAAACTTGAAGAAGTTCAACGACTTCCTTCACTACTTTGGCGTTTTCCTCAAAAGAAGCATCATCATACACCTCTTTAATTGCAAATTCGTTGTTCTTTTTAAGTCGGATTTCCGTTAATATTTCTTTGAACTTGTCTTTGTATTGCGTTTCTACTTGTAAAAACTGTTTGTCAAATTCGCTGTCGCTTACATCTGTAACTTTCTTTTCCAAAAGCTCAAGCATTCCTCTGTTATAAAGGTCAGTCAATCTTTTTTGAAATGAAATATGATTGTCTTCTCCTTCAAGCCATTGGAAATGCAATTGCTCGTCAGGATTTCTATTTTCATCAACAATTTTGCAAAGGAAAAGAGTAAATATTTTATTAAATGCGTTTGGCTTGTCAGAAACTACATTATGTCTCAATATTTCCAAGAAGCGATTGAAAATAAAACTACTGTCCTCTTGTTTTAAAACTTTTAAGTCGTTTTTGGTTAAAGCCTTACTTTGAAATTCATAGGGTGTTACCCAACTTTCAAAAATACCATTGGTTTTAGGCAATTTATTCCAACGTTCAAAAAAGTCTTTTACATTTCCAGTTTGACGGTAATCATCTTCAACTTTTACTATAAAATTTTTATACTCTATGCTGTTTCCTTGAAATTGAGAAGTATAAAGCATCAAAATATCTGCATCTTTATCTTGTTGGAAGTAAGTAAAAAGCTGACCACCATTTCGTTCTAAATTTTTGAATTCTTTCTCAAATTCCGCTCCCCAAGTCTTGCATTCAATCATCAAGTAGGCCGAACCATTATCTCGAGTTACTAAAACGTCTAACCTACCGCTTGTACCGTGTCCTGTTCTCCAAGTTTTTTCCAAAACTATATTTTGCGGTGGATAACCCTTTTCTAGAAGCCTATCCACACATTCTAACACTACCCAATTTTCAGATTGTGAGAAATTTTGAGTGGTTTTACTTTCGCCTTTAACTTTACTTCCGAAATTGAAAATGGAGTTTTCAAAATCAATCTCAATGACGTAGCCATTGTATTTTTTATGAAAAATACCCGAAGTATTCTCTTTAGGTATAAATCCTAATATCTGTATGAGTATTTTGTAATCCATAATTACTATTAGAATTTCAAATTCCCTTGTTTAGCACTTTTGTTTCTTAAATAATTTTCCTGTTTTTCTGCCACGAAAAAAACCTTATCAGAACATTCATATTTTTTCTTTTGCTCAATCATGATATCTGCTCCGTATAAATCCTTCAATTCCTGTAAGTCAATATTCAAAATTTCAGCTAAGTCAGGTAACTTGTCAAATTTGAATTTCTTTTTCCCATTCTCAATTTTACTTACATCTGTATATGGAATATCTAAAAGTTTAGAGAGCTTATCCTGAGTCATCTCTTTTTTGTCTCGTTGATTTCTAATATACTCTCCAAATGTTGACATAAATCAAACTTGATAATTTTGAACTTGATTAAAAAGTGGCAATATATGAAAATGTATATTAATTTTATCAATTTAGATTGAAAAAATATTGTTAAACTTTTTCGTTAGGCTGCTCCATCTCATACAAATCAAAACCCTTAGCCCAATAGTTTTGCTCTACTTTAGGAGCGCTTTCTGCTTTAATTTTTTGCAAACTCAAAGAGCGGATTTATATTTCCAATATCAGCCTCCTGCAAACAGGCTATATATTCTTTTCGAGTTTGATCTGCCTTAACCATATTTCTTGCTGATAGTCCACTCAATTGCTTTCTCAATATTCAGTTGTTCAAATTGATCAAGCTCTCCTTGAGTTGTTATTGATTTGATTTTCAAACCTTCCTTTTCTTCTTCATTTAAAGGCGTTTGTCCCTCTTGATATTCTAAGTCTAATCCCATAAAGACCTTCTTACTTCTCGTTTAATTTCATCAGCAAGTTCCTTTATTGTTTCGGTGATTTTTTCATCTCCGATTCCCTGATCTTCTAGCTTCATATTCTGATTAGTCCTTAAAACTATCTTTTTTGCCAGTTTTTCGGCTTTTTTGTCTATTAAGTTATCAATCGTACCATCAATTGGAATCAAGGCATATACAAGTTTCATATCCAAGGCTTTAGCTACCTCCTTCAATGAATTAATTGCTATAGTGCCATTAGCCTCTCTTTCTTCAATTTTATTAACTCCCTGTCTGGTTACATTGAGCTTGGCACCAAGTTGAGCCATGGTCATATTTAGTGTGGTTCGGATCGTATGTATCCATCCTCGATCTGGCAGTTGAATCATTCCTGCATTTTGAAAAGGTCTTAGTTTCTGATCCAATTGATCTATTAAAAGTTTCCGTTTGCTCCTCATTATTGTAATGCTATTTGTTTACAAATTACTATAAATGTAAACATATTAAATGACAAATTACAATATATGTCAATAGGTAAGTTGACATTATTCTAAAAATGTAAAATTACAGTTTAACATTCCACTGCTCCATCTCATACAAATCAAAACCCTTTGCCCAATAGTCTTGCTCAACTTTTAGGAGTTTAAAGCCCATTTTTTCGTAAAACTTGTCAGTATGTTGGGAGATTCTTACTATTATCTTTTCAATTTCAGGCTTTGTATTGATATGCTGAATTCTGTGTTGGGTCAGTTTTCTACCAATTCCTTTTCCGTGTTGGTTTGGCTTAATAATATCCCATGAAATTATGGCAGTTTTGCTTTGTAGTTCATTGTTAATACCGCCTGCTCCTACTATCTCGCCTTCATCCTCCACTACAAAGTAATCTTCCGTTTCATTATCCAGGTAATGGATTAAATCTGCTCTTTCCGCTTCATCAAAATATTGGGGTGTGTTCAAATCAAACAATTGAAGAACGGCTGCTTTGTCGGAGGCTATGTAGGGTCTTATTTTCAAGTTTCATTATAGATTTATTCCTTCCATTTATACAATTTGTATTCTTTCTTAGACAACTCTATATCTCCTAATTTTTCAATGGATACCCTATCTTGGTAAGCATGGATTAGTAAATCCTCATTATCTAATTCCCCCCGGATACCATGGTCTTCATACAGCACTGAAACTTGATACCCATAGTGAATTATAGTTCCCATCTTTAATTCATCAGTTAATTCCACATAATCCAAAATGCCTCTTGGACCACAATAAGGAATATTGAAGCCCATTCTTCTAGCTCCATAAATTGCGAGTTCAGCACAATCTGTTCCAACTCTTAAGTCAGTTTGATGTCCGTATACTCCTAATGACTTTGGAGGCAAAACAAATGGGAGTCCTATTAATTCTGTTAAATAGCCTAAATAACTATCCTCTTCCCTAACCACAATTTGAATGATATCTTTTCTCGTTAAATGCAAAGGCTCAAAAGTTGACAAAGCAGTATCACTATTTGAAATTCCAATAATATAAGTGCCGGATGAAAATTTTAAGCTAATTTGATCTGTTAAATCACTTTTAAGTGGTTTAATCTGATACTCGATTTCAGAAATGGTAAGTGCACCATTTTTAAGGTTATCATACTCTCTGAATACAGGTTGATAAAAAACCCACCTACCTTGTTTTTTTGTCATTAAATCTACTCGATCATTTTGCCTGACAAAAACAGTACTGGATTCAGTTAATTCCTGTTCATTTACTATTACTTTTATGTTATTTGATGGTTCAAAGAAGCTTACTAATATTAATAGATAGATCATTTAAAACCCATTAATAGTACTTCAGAAACACAAGTATCAGAGTATTTGCTTCCTTTATGTACCTCCAATATTGTTAAAGTAATTTTTCGGACTCTAGAAAAACCTTCCCCATAATCTTCAACAATACTCATCATCTCGCTAAGATTATTATTGGAAACTTCTTTGAATTCAAGATCATCTAACAATATTTCCCTGCTTTCAATATTTGTTTTTGTTGAATCTTCGTAATCTACTATCTCTCTTTCGATTCTGAGTTTTTTTATTTTGTTGTTGGTAGTATAAGTTCCTTTATTTTTGGTGTAACCATTAATAAGACAAATTGCAGCTAATGGGTAATCCTCCAAATTAATCACTATTTTCTCCCCTATTCCATCACCATTTTTTCCTTCAACCCAAGCGGTATTATAATTTAAATCTGTCAAATTATTAACCTCATAGTTCCCTTCAAGCTGAGAAGTTGCTGTGATGGATTTTATGTATTTCTTATTTACTCTGTGATTTAAAATGTAGTTTGATAATTTCTTTACTTCATTTGAATATGATATTTCTAATTCATCAGGTTGTGCCAAATTAAAATTATTAAATGTAGAGGAGTATATTCCAGCATTATTAGTCAATTCTAAACCAGAAATTGAAATAGAACCACCACTCTCAATTATATCCTTCGCATTAAGTTCAACATTTAGAGTGGATACCGTTCCATCACCCCATTTCTTCGCAGGACTAAAATCATAGACCAGTTTTCGTTCACCAAATGAAGGAAAAAAGTTTTTAGTGGTTGACCAATCTTGATAACCATTTTTAATCTTATAATTCACCTTTAGAATTACAGTTTTCTCTTTGGGGATATTAAAATCAACTACATGCCAGCTTTTTCTCATTTCAGCAGACATTCCTCCATTATAATCTGTTTTTACATGTTGAGTTGCAATATCAACCTGATGCTTAATTTCGAGTTTTTCTCCATCAAGCAAAAATTCAATGGATGGCAAATATTCATCCTTCCATTTTAAATCATAATTTACTTCATCTCGAATAAATTGAATTGGAAAACCATAAGTAATATCAGAATCAGAATAGTTATTACTTTTTAATTTATAGGTAACACTGACAAAAGAATAGTCCCCATCTATTGTGATTTTTAAATCCTCTTGCAATAATTCAATATTTGGCTGATTTACAAGGATAATATCTCCTGTTTTATAGACTGATGAACCATCAATTGGCCCTCCATTACTGTAAACTTTGAAATTGGAAGCTATTATAATTAAAAGCAGTAAACTTCTCATGATTAAATTATAAAAGGCTTTTGAATACATAGAATCTCAAATTATTATTTTGAAAATGATATTACTATTAGCCTTAAACCTAGGAAATTTTATATAAATTGAATGGTAGGTTTTGGCTATTATTAAATAAATGTAGCAAATTATTAACAATATATCTTAAATACATAGGGGTCAATCGAAAACGGCTACCTGATTCTCACTCTGAAAAACTAACACTTTAACTCCCTTAATTTTCCTTAATGGTATAATAATTCACTTCTCCTGCGGGCTCAAAATTTAGGCCTAGTTCGTTTTCTAATTTTTCTTTGAGCTCTTCAAAAGATTCTTTCTCCCATTCGTAGTCAATTCTCAGCGGTTCTCCTTCGTATTTTGTTATGGTGCTATATTGATTTCTTAATATCTCTGTTAAACCTGAGATTTTATGGTTTTCTAATTTTATACCTTCATCATTAAACATTTTCGTTGAGTAATCATCACCCGATTTGTTTATGTAATCATTTAATTTGACCGTATCCATCACTGTGATTAAATAAGAAGTCTTTTTTATGCTATCAATAGTGATATCCAAAGTTTGTGAGATTTGATTTATGGCATTATTTAAAGTGCTTTTACTGCTATCCATTTGCTTAAATTCCAATTGATAAAATTTATTGAGGCTAGGATTTTCAAAACGCACTTGTGAAGTATCTACCTGATAAAACAGACCAACAATTTCTTTTAAGGGTATATTCTCTGCCTCTATGTCCAAATAATTTTTTTCATAATTGGTTTGGAACCGGTTCGTGAAAACTTTGTGCTTTTCTTCGGCTTCCTTAATGCTTAGGCTATAGTTTTTCTTTTCTTCAGCAGTTTCTGTTCCCGAACAAGCAGTAAAAGCAATTAAAAATCCGCTTAGAATTATTGAATGATAGTTTTTCATGAATAAGGATTAGATTTTTTTACTAAAATAAATAAGTGGCAAAAAGGTCTCTTCTCTGAATATTCCTTGGGATCTGCCAGATTCTCTATAAAAATAGCAAAAAAAATACGAACTTTTGTAAGTTATTTAAGATGTATGTTTGATGGGCATTGCTTGATAGCTGTCGCTAGTGGAAAAGCAAAATAACTACCTCCCTCCAATCTGTGTTGAAGCAAGACTCCAATTTCTGTCCTATCAATCAGTTCATATTCCGCTCCTTTCAAACAAATCTCAAAGATTAATTAACTTTTTTTAAAACCTTTTATCACATTTACATGTATATACATATATGTATTTACATTAAATATAAAAACTATGACACTAAGAGAAAAAACACAGGACATTTACAACCTAATGGGTGAAGGAAAATTATTAGATGCATTTGATAAATACTATGGAGAAAATGTAGTAATCACTGAACCTAGAGGTACTTGGAAAGGTAAAGCAGAATGCAGAAAGCATGAGGAAGAATTCCTTGGAATGATTAAAGAATTTCATGGAATGGAAGTAAAAGCCATTACTTCTGATGAAGAAGCTGGTGTGGTTATGCATGAAACTACAATGGATGTGACTTTTCAGGATGGAAACAGAGTGAAAATGGAGCAAGTTGGTGTACAAAAATGGGAAAATGGTAAAATTGTTCACGAACGTTTTTACTACCAAGGTTAATCCCAAAACAAATGACAATAAATTAAGCAGACCAAAATGGTCTGCTTAATTTATTTCAGCCTATTCCATCTCAGTATATTCTCTCCTACCTTAGCGTTAATAAACTCCTTATTGACTCTTGCTTTTTTTCACCGCTGCACAGACTTATTTCGATAAAAATTCTACATTTTAGCGGAAATTCAAGTATTTCCTTACACCTTTTATAGCCTATCAACATTTTTATAGCCATCTATTATATTATAAATCCAATTTTTTATACATTAGGCGGTGACTTAATGCATCAGACCTTATGAATTTCATAAAATTTCTTTTCCCCTTTCTCATTTCGCTAGCTTTAATTGTAGGACTTGATCAAAAGTGGGGGCAAGTTCCACCATTAGGCAAATTCCTTGACCCCTACAGCGGTTTTTGGGCTAATTCGGAAAATCGGGATATAGGGTTTGAAGAAAATCCTTATATAAATGGACTACAGGATTCTGTTAAGATTTACTACGACTCCATACTAGTTCCGCATATATATGCCAATAATGACCATGACTTATACATGGCACAAGGGTATATAACTGCCCAGAATCGTTTATGGCAAATGGAGTTTCAAACTCATGCAGCTGGTGGAAGAATTTCTGAAATTATTGGGAAAGATGGATTAGATTTTGATCGCTATCAAAGGAGAAATGGTTTGCTCTATGGAGCTGAAAAAGCAGTGAAAATGATGGAAGAAGACCCAACTATTGGCCCTATTTTAGAAGCCTATACCGAAGGAGTAAATGAATACATCGCATCTCTCAGCTATCAAGATTTACCAATAGAATATAAATTACTTGATTATAAACCAGAAAAGTGGACCACTTTAAAATCAGGACTATTATTGAAATACATGGCGAATGATTTAGCAGGTGGAGATAGCGATGCAGAAAACACACAACTTTTAAAAATGCTGGGAAAAGAACGTTTTGATTTCTTGTTTCCAGATAGATATGAAAATGTTGACCCAGTTATCCCAAAAAGTAGGGAGTGGGATTTTGAAGCTGAAACTGTGGAAAGACCTGATTCTATTGAATTTCCATTGGTTTTTCCTGACAATAAAGCTCCTCAGCCAGATCCCCAAAATGGTAGCAACAACTGGACAGTTCATGGAAGCAAAACTTCCACAGGAAAGCCAATATTAGCAAATGACCCACATTTGGCATTGAATCTTCCGTCTATTTGGTACGTCATGCATTTAAATTCACCAAGTGTGAATGTATTTGGTGCTACCCTACCAGGGGCTTTAGGCGTAATTATTGGTTTTAATGACTACGTTTCTTGGGGAGTAACGAATGCAACTCGCGATGTAAGAGATTGGTACCATATCACTTTTAAGGATAAAGAAAAGAAAGAATATTTCTACAATGGAAAATGGTTGAAAACCCAAAAAATAATCCAAGAATTTAAAATTCGTGGAGACGAGAATTTTTATGATACCATTTATTACACTCATCACGGTCCTATTGTTTATGATGAAGATTTCAGACCAGGAAATAGCAAAACAAACTTTGCGTTAAGGTGGACCGCTCATGACCCTTCGAATGAGCAATTAACATTCCATTTGCTAAACAGAGCCAAAAATTATAACGATTACGAAAAAGCTTTGACTTATTATGATTGTCCCGCACAAAATTTTGCTTATGCAGATGTCCATGGAGATATAGCCTTATGGGTTAATGGAAAATTCCCATTACGATGGGAAGAACAAGGTAAATTCATAATGGATGGATCTAGAGCAGATATGGATTGGGCAGGCTTTATTCCACGAGAACACAATGCTTACATGAAAAATCCTGAGCAGGGTTATTTAAGTTCCGCTAATCAAATTCCCGTAGATAGCACCTACCCTTATTATCATTACGACAGAGGCTATGAACACTACAGGAATAGAAGAATTAACAAAAAATTAGAGACACTCCAAAACATAACTGTAGAGGATATGATGCGATTACAAAATGATAACTATTCTCTTTTAGCATCAGAAATTCTACCTAGTATTTTAGATAGCCTTGACCGAAATAACATGACTGAGCCTGAAAAAACAGCATTTGCAGCCCTATCCAATTGGAATTTTATGGCTGACCAAGATGCAGTAGCTCCAACTTATTTTGAGATACTATGGGATGACTTATACAGAAATTTATGGGATGAATTTTATGGTTTAGAAAATGCTGTAAGAAGGCCTGAACTTCCTATAACGATTGAAATCCTGAAAGGAAATCCTGACGAAAAGTTTATCGACAATCAAAAAACTGATACCAAGGAAAGCATCACTGATTTGTATCAAATGAGCTTTAAATCAGCGGTCGATTCAATTGAAAACTGGAAGTCGGCAAATCAAAAAGAACTGAATTGGAGTAATTTTAAAAATACTACAGTTCAGCATTTGGCTCGATTATCTGCGTTTAGCACAGAAAATATCCGCATTGGCGGAAATAGACATATAATTAATGCAACATCGGGAAGGCACGGACCATCATGGAGAATGATAGTTTCTATGGAACAACCCATTAAGGCTTATGGAGTATATCCTGGAGGTCAATCAGGAAATCCAGGCAGCTATTATTATGACAATTTAATAGAAAGTTGGAGCAATGGAGAATATTATGAATTGGAGAATAAATCCAACGCATCCGATCTAAACAACATTATTTTCACGCAAACTTTAACACCCGAAGCAAAATGAAATTTATCATCAGAACGATAATTATTATAATCGCCTCTCACTTTTCTTTGCTTTATTTTCCTTGGTGGTCTATGGCAATTTGCGCTTTTTTTGCTGGAGCTATTATTTCAGGTAAAAATTTAAACACTTTTTTTAGTGGTTTTATAGGCTTAGGTATGTTATGGCTAATTCAAGCTTTTATCATTCACAATGATTCTAATGGTATTCTATCTGATAAAATTGCGGAGTTATTTGGTCTTAGTGATGGTATATTCATGGTAATTATAGCCGGATTACTTGCTGCAATTATTGGTGGCTTTAGTACTTTAAGTGGATTTCGCTTTCGCAGATTATTTAGCAGAGATAAAACCAGAGGTTTGTATAGATAAAATATCATTAAAAACACAAAAGCATCCGCTAATTGGTAGATGCTTTTGTATCTTGTACTTAAAAAAAACTCTCTTAAAAATGAAGGAGAGGGTAAAATATGGCTTGATTAAAACATTAGCAAATTGTAAAATCACCCCATTATTCCAATAATTTCACCCCTGAAGCCACAAATTTATAATCCATTTTCGGTTCAGTAATTTGGGCAATTTCATCTTCTGATTTACCGGCATCTTCAGCAAAATGCTTTAAAGTTTCAACGTCAGTTTCTTCTTTCTTTGCCACTCCATGCATCTTCACAGACTTTCCTGCTAAATCTTTAGGCATGAAAAAACCATAATCTTTAAAAGTAACACGCATTGATTCACCATTTGGTAAATTAACCTTCATCCAGCAACCTTTAGCCTGACAAACTTCCGTAACCTTAGCTTCTATAGTTGCTATTACAGAATCAGAATTTTCCATTTCACTTACCAAATTTATTAATTTAGTTTCCTCCTCTAGCTTAAAAGATTCTCCCAAAAAGGACTCTTCTTTTAACACCTCATTAGCTTGTGAATTCCCTTCTGATTGCTCTTTTTGATTGCAAGCAATTGTGAATAATGACAATAAAATGAAAGACAAAAATAATTTTCGCATAATTCCTATAGTTTAGATACGAAGGTACATTTTATCTCGTTAAGAAAAAAGAAAAAAACAATTGCAACTTTTTAGTTTTTGGCATAATCATTGTAAAACAATTTTAAAATGGATAAGAATGGAAAACAGCAGAAACATTAGCCGAAACCGAAACCTCTTCCTTGCCATAGGAATAATAGTAGGTGTGTTGATTTTCCTTCTTGGTTCACAACTCAATGCAAATTTGAGTCAAATTCAAAAGCAGCAGTTCCATAATAAACAGCTGCAAGAACCGAATCCTATTATCAAGAAATTTTTTAGTTAGTTTTAGTTAGTGATTGGTTGGTTAATGATTAAAGGTGCTTTCGAGCACCTTTTTTTATGCCTTTTCCGAAAAGATTAGCTTATTTAATTCCTTCCCAATGCAAAAGCTTTAATTTTGCATTTCAATCAGATTTAAATCTTCAAAGGATTAACATATAAAGAATTATGTCAGAATATCAGTTCAGAGAAACCGAAAAAAAATGGCAAGCCTACTGGGAGAAAAACCAAGTTTTTAAAGCAGAAGACGACTTCACCAGACCAAAATACTATACACTAGATATGTTCCCCTATCCATCTGGAGCAGGTCTGCATGTTGGGCATCCTTTAGGTTATATTGCTTCAGACATAGTTGCGCGTTATAAAAAGCAGCAAGGTTTCAATGTATTGCATCCTATGGGTTTTGATTCATTCGGTCTTCCTGCCGAACAATATGCAATCCAAACTGGACAACATCCTGCTATCACCACTGAGCAAAACATCAGTCGATATATTGAGCAATTGAAAAACATTGGTTTTGCCTACGATTGGGAAAGAGAAGTGCGTACCAGTGATCCTTCCTTCTATAAATGGACTCAATGGATATTTATGCAGCTTTTCAATAGCTGGTATGATTTGGTAGATGACAAAGCTAGACATATTGTAGTCTTAGAAGAACATTTTGAAAAAACAGGAAACCAATTAGTCAAAGCTGCTTGCGATGAGGATGTAGAGCCCTTTTCAGCTGAAGATTGGTTCAATTTTTCCGAAGAGGAGAAACAGAAGATATTATTAAAATACCGGATTGCTTACTTGTCCGAAGCTGTAGTGAATTGGTGTCCGGAATTGGGCACCGTACTGTCCAATGATGAAGTGAAAGATGGCTATAGCGAAAGAGGAGGACATCCTGTTGAACGTAAAAAAATGATGCAATGGAGCATGAGGATTTCTGCTTTTTCGGACCGACTGTTAAGAGGATTGGAGACTTTGGACTGGCCAGAACCTGTTAAAGAAATGCAACGCAACTGGATTGGAAAATCCGTTGGAGCGCAAATGGCTTTTCGTGTTGATAGCCCCTCCCTTAATCCCTCCCCTTCGGAGAGGGAAATAGATGGTTTTAAAACTGGAAATCCTGTGATATGGGCACAGCTAAAACAATTTGCACGATATAACAGAAAAAATCAAACTGATGCTGAAGATGAAATTTGGCAGTTAGTTAGAGGTAAAAAATTAGGATATAAATTTAGAAGACAACATGCGATTGGTGAGTATATTGTCGATTTTGTTTGTCTTGATAAGAAATTAGTTATTGAAATTGATGGTGAATACCACAAGGATATTGAAGAATTAGATAAATTAAGAACTGAATACTTAAATAATCTAGGCTACAAAGTCATCAGATTCTGGAATTCAGAGGTTGAAAAAGGGAAACTAAAAGTAATTAATAAAATTATTAGTGAGCTCGAAACTCTCCCCTCTCTGGAGGAGAGGGGACCAAAGCGAGAGGTCAAAATTGAGGTTTTTACCACCAGAATTGACACTATCTACGGAGTTACCTTTATGGTGCTAGCTCCCGAGCATGAGCTAGTGGAGAAAATCACCACACCTGAGCAGAAGAAAGAAGTAGAAGAATATGTGAGCGTGGCAAAAAATCGTTCCGAGCGTGAAAGAATGACTGAAGTAAAACGTGTTTCTGGAGTATTCACTGGAGCTTACGCCATTCACCCTTTTACAGAAGAAAAAATACCTGTTTGGATTGGAGATTATGTATTGGCAGGATATGGAACAGGTGCGGTGATGGCTGTTCCTTCCGATGATGACAGAGACCAAGCATTTGCCAAGCATTTTGATTTACCAATTAGGCAAGTAGTAGAAAATGATAAAATCATTAATTCTGATTTCTTAACTGGGCTCAGCATTAAAGATGCACAATTAAAAGCCATCGATTTCTTACAAGAAAAAGGAATTGGTCGTGCTAAAATTAATTTCAGAATGCGCGATGCTATTTTTAGTCGTCAGCGCTACTGGGGTGAACCAGTTCCTGTTTATTTCAAAGGTGGAATTCCTTACTTACTGGAAGAAGACCAATTACCACTGGAATTACCGGAAGTAGATAAATACTTACCAACTGAAGATGGTGAGCCACCACTGGCGAGAGCTAAAAACTGGAAAACGGAACAGGGCTTTGACTTAGAAAAAAGCACTATGCCCGGCTGGGCTGGTTCAAGCTGGTATATGTTCCGCTATATGGATGCGCAAAATAAGAATGTATTTGTAGATGAGGAAAAGCAAAAATATTGGCAAAATGTAGATTTATACATTGGTGGTTCTGAACATGCGACCGGTCATTTATTATATTCCCGTTTTTGGACAAAATTCCTTTATGATTTAGGTTACATCAACGTAGATGAGCCATTCCAAAAGATGATTAATCAAGGAATGATTCAAGGCAGAAGCAATTTTGTATTTAGAATTGAAGGTGAGAATAAGTTTGTCTCCCATGGATTAAAAGATCAATACAAAACGCAAAGTCTTCATGTTGATGTTAATATTGTGCATAATGATGCATTGGATTTAGAAGCATTTAAAAGATGGCGACCTGAGCATGCTGATGCAGAATTTATTTTAGAAGACGGAAAATACATTTGCGGAGCGGAAGTCGAAAAAATGTCCAAATCCAAATACAATGTAGTAAATCCGGATGATGTGATTGAAAGATATGGGGCAGACACATTGCGATTATATGAAATGTTCCTAGGACCATTGGAGCAATTCAAACCCTGGAATACCAATGGAATTGATGGTACTTTTAAATTTCTGAAAAAACTATGGAGATTATTCCATGATAGTGATGAAAATTTCAAAGTTGAAGAAGGCGAACCAAAAAAAGAAGCACTTAAAGCTTTGCATCTTGCCATTCAAAAAGCAGAATATGATATTGAACATTTCTCCTTTAATACTTCTGTTTCCACATTTATGATTTGTGTGAATACGTTAACTGATTTAAAATGCAACAATAAAGCTGTTTTAAGTGACTTAGTGAGAATTATAGCGCCTTATGCTCCTCATATTTGTGAGGAATTATGGTCTCTTTTAGGTAATGAAGGAAGCATTTCAGAAGCTGGGTGGCCAACATTCAATCCTACGTATATTAAAGAAGACGAATATACTTATCCTGTTTCCGTAAATGGAAAGCACCGAGATAATATGACTTTTGCGGTTGATGCACCAAAAGAAGAAATTGAAAAGGCTGTATTAGAAAACCCGAAAGTGCAAAAATGGATTGATGGAAAGCCCATTAAGAAAATGATTGTCGTACCAAATAAAATTGTAAATATTGTCGTGTAAAAAGCTTTACTGCGGTCTGACGCATTTCGCGTCTGACCGTTAACAGACAGAGAAGAAGATGGGTGCAAAACTAGCATCTCGTGGCTGTTGCACAACTCAAATGTAGTGTAATTTAGACTTAGTATATATATATATATACTATATAAACATCTGACTATCAGTTGTATAAGTCTATTTTATTTGCTATATTTTGCCATGCAAGGAAGAAAGAATTATCAAG
>NZ_DASSWQ010000093.1:0-33157 GCF_035704835.1 Marivirga sp.
GAGCTTTTTTAATGGGTTTCATGCATCAATATTTGCAAGGTTTCTGTCAGGAAAATACGAAAACTTGCAAAAAAATCAAAGCTTTTTATTAATTAAATAATTGATAATCAATGTATTAAATAGTTTTTAAGGGTCGACTAAGTAGAGTAATGAATGGATAAATTTTCATTTGGTTGATTTGGTTCTATTTTCTTATTAAGAATTGCAGCAAAGCTAGTAAAGCAATACTATTTTTGATATGTAGTAAGTTAATCATTAAAATGGGTAAACCAATTTTAAACAAAAAAGCCGATTAAATTTTCATCTAATCGGCTTTCCATTTTATGTTAAAACTCTGAGTTTATTTCAAAGTTCTTTTTACTTCTCTTTCTTCAAACCCTTCAATGACATCACCTTCTACTATGTCATTGTATCCTTTAATACTGATACCACATTCATAACCTTTCTTCACTTCTTGTACGTCATCTTTGAAACGTTTCAATTGGTCGATTTCTCCTTCGTATTTCACAATACCTTCTCTAATCAACCTGATTTTATTGTTTCTTTTAACGTAACCATCTGTCACCATACAACCTGCTACAGTACCGATTTTAGAAATCTTGAAAATCTCACGAACTTCAATGTTTCCTGTGATAAACTCTTCAGTAGTTGGTGCCAACATACCTTCCATGGCATCCTTCAACTCATTGATTGCATCATAAATAATAGAATATAATCTAATTTCTATTTCTTCATTTTCAGCAATTTTACGAGCATTTTGTGATGGCCTAACCTGGAAACCTAAAATAATGGCATCGGAAGCCGAAGCTAATAATACATCAGACTCTGAAATTGGTCCAACGGCTTTATGAATAATATTAATCTGAATCTCTTCAGTTGATAATTTCAATAATGAATCAGATAAAGCTTCAATAGAACCATCCACATCACCTTTTACAATAACATTAAGTTCTTTAAATGAACCAATTGCCAATCTACGGCCAATTTCATCCAACGTAATATGCTTCTTAGTTCGCATCGTCTGCTCACGCTGAATTTGCTCCCGTTTATTCGCAATATCTCTCGCTTCTCGGTCGGTTTCCATTACATTAAAACGATCACCTGCCTGAGGTGCTCCGTCCAAACCTAACATCAATACTGGAGTAGAAGGACCTGCTTCTTTTAGTTTCTGTCCTGTATGGTCGAACATGGCCTTCACCTTACCGTAATGGGCACCTGCTAACACTACATCTCCAACTCTTAGCGTTCCTGCCTGAATCATGATAGTTGATAAATAACCTCTACCTTTATCTAATTCTGCTTCTACCACAGTCCCCACTGCCGATTTATTTGCATTAGCCTTAAGCTCTAATACTTCTGCTTCAAGCAATACCTTTTCTAATAAGTCTTCAATGCCTTGACCTGTTTTTGCAGATACTTCCTGACACTGATATTTACCTCCCCAATCCTCAACTAAAATATTGATATTGGCTAATTGCTCTTTAATTTTTTCAGGATTAGCATTTGGCTTATCCACTTTATTAATAGCAATTACCATAGGAACACCCGCTACTTGAGCGTGGTTAATTGCTTCTTTGGTTTGAGGCATTACTGCATCATCCGCAGCCACTACAATAATGGCAACATCGGTAATTTTAGCACCCCTAGCACGCATGGCCGTAAAAGCCTCGTGACCTGGAGTATCCAAGAATGCAACTTTTTTGCCTGATTCAGTCATTACATCATAAGCACCAATGTGCTGCGTAATACCACCTGCCTCACCTGCAGTTACTTTTGATTCACGAATAAAATCTAGTAATGAAGTCTTACCATGATCAACGTGACCCATAATAGTAACGATAGGCGCTCTATCTTTCAAATCCTCTGGATTATCCTGCTCTTCAATTACTTCCGTTTCATCATCTGCCTCTGTGAATTTCACATCATAACCGAATTCATCCGCAATGATCGTGATGGTTTCTGCATCTAATCGCTGATTGATGGATGCAAAAATTCCTAAATTCATACATTTTGCTATGACATCGTTTACACTGACATCCATTAAAGATGCTAAGTCATTAGCAGAAATAAACTCTGTCGTTTTAAGTAATTTGGATTCCGATTCTTGTTGCTGAAGATCACCCTCTCTTTTATCAGCTTGAGTTTGACGCTTTTCTTTTCTGTATTTTGAACGATTACCGCTGGCTCCCGGTGATTTACCACTTAAACGAGCCATCGTCTGTTTAATCTGTTCTTGAATTTCCTTTTCTGTAGGCTCCGCCTTTTCTACTCTGCCTTTTCTTCCTCTATTTCTATCGCTTCCTCCGGCTCTATTTTGACCAGGACCTGAACCAGTACCTCTATTTGCACCCTGTCCTGGGGCTCCACTACTAGGCCTTGCATCCTGAGGTTTATTATTGGAAGCAATTCTTTTTCTTGGTCTTTTACCTCTTCTTGCTTCTTTTTTATCATCTGAAGAAGCAACGGGCTTAACGCCTTTTTTGCCTTTTCTTTCTTTCTCTTTTGGAAGTTCAATTTTACCCAGAACGGTAAGTCCTTTTAATGAATCTGCTTTTGCAGAAATAGTGGATTCTTGTGGTTGTTCTTGGGTTAGAGGTAATTTTTCTGTTGGTTTATCCTCAGCTTTCTTTTCAGATTTTGGAGCCTCCTCTTTAGGAGTTTCAGCTTTTGGCTGTTCTACTTTCTTAGGCTCTTCTTTCTTCGATTCTTCTTTTGGCTGTGCAGCTTTAGGTGAATCTTCCTGCTTGGTAGGCTCTGCTTTTTTGTCTTCTGTTTTCGGCTCTTCTTTAGTAGTTTCCGCTTTTTTCTGCTCTTCTACTTTTCCTTTTGGTGCTTCTTCGGGTGCTTTCTTTTCCGCAACAGGCGCTTGTTCTTTCTTAGGTTCTTCGGCTGGCTTTGCAGTTTGCTGAGATTTTCCTCTTCTATTTTCCTCTAAATCAATTTTTCCTAAAACCTTTGGTCCGGATAATTTTGGACTTTCCGATTTATAAACATCATCATCTTTCTTTTCTTCCTTTTTAGCAGAAGGTTGTTCGGCAGATTTCTGCACTGGTTGAGTAGACTTTTCTTTCCCTTCACCTGCATTTTTAATCAAGACTTTTTCTTCGTCATCATTATCATCGCGGTCAGTGTCTGAATCGACAACTACATTGCTATTATGCTTCTTACCAATAGACAGACTGGATGCCTCCTCTTTCTCTTGTGCTGAGGACGCGAACTCTTTGGCGAGCATTCCAAATTGCTCTTCTGTGATTTTTGAGTTTGGTTTACTATCCACCTCATAACCTTTTTTGCCCAGAAAGTCTGTGATTGTAGATAATCCTACATTCAATTTTCTGGCCGCAAGGTTGAGTCGCATCATTTTTTCTTCTGACATAAATGCTTTGTATTCTGCTAAAAAATTATTGAACCTGAGTACTAAAAATCCTTACTCAAATTCTTGACTAAATATTTTAAATATCTCGTCTATTGTTTCTTCTTCTAAATCGGTCATTCTAACCAACTCTTCTTTTCCTAATTCCAACACTCTCTTGGCAGTGTCAAGCCCAACTTTTTTCAATTCTACTATAACCCAGTCTTCTAGTACGTCATTGAACTCATCAATCAAAACATCTTCTTCCTCAGCATCAGTTAATTCACGGAATACATCTATTTCCATTCCTACTAATTTACTAGCCAACTTGATGTTTTGACCTCCTTTACCGATTGCTAAAGAGACTTGATCTGGTTTCAAATATACTGAAACTCGCTTATTTTCTGCGTCTATTTTCATAGAACTTAACTTTGCAGGGCTTAAAGCACGCTGAATGTAAAGCTCCATATTTTCTGTAAAGTTAATTACATCAATGTTTTCATTCTGCAGTTCTCTTACAATACTGTGAATTCTTGAACCTTTCATTCCTACACAAGCACCTACTGGGTCAATTCTATCGTCATAAGACTCAACTGCCACTTTAGCTCTTTCTCCCGGCTCTCTCACAATTTTTTTCATTGTGATTAACTCATCATAAACTTCTGGTACTTCTTGCTCGAATAAACGTTCTAAGAAGACCGGTGAAGTTCTTGAAAGTATGATTTTAGGGTTTCCGTTGTGCATTTCCACTCTGTGGACAACTGCTCGAACAGAATCTCCTTTTCTAAATCTGTCTTTTGGGATTTGCTCTGATTTCAACAATACCAATTCATTACCATCCGAATCGGTTAACAAAGTTTCACGGCTAAGGATTTGATACACTTCACCTGCTATGATTTCACCAACAAGTTCACTGTATTTATTGAATAAAATATCTTTCTCAAGGTCTTTTACCTTCTGAATAAGCGTCTGCCGGGCAGTAGTCACCGCTCTTCTTCCGAAGTGCTCTAACTCTACTTCTTCAGCAACTTCCTCACCGATTTCAAAATCAGGCTCGATTTTTCTTGCTTCTGTTAAGCTGATTTTATCATGATCCCAGATATCCTCAGAGTTATCGTCAACAATTTCTCTAAAACGCCAGATTTCAAGGTCACCCTTATCCGCGTTAATAATAATATCAAAGTTATCGTCCGTTTCGTATTTTTTACGAATCATAGTTTTAAATACATCCTCCAGGATACGAATCATGGTGGGACGGTCGATATTTTTTTGCCTTGCAAAATCGGCAAACGATTCTATTAAATTTGATGTGTCCATGTTACTTAAATGAAACTAAGACTTTTGTTTTGTCTATATTTTCAAAAGAAACCTTCGTTTCTTCCAACTTTATTTTCTTTTTTCCTTTTTCCTTTATTTCCTGATTAACAAGAATAAAGTCCTCTTTTGCTTCCAAAAGTTCTCCTCGGATGGCTTTTCCATCTCTAGTATCTACTTTTACTTTTCTGCCAATGTTTTTTAAATACTGCCTCAAATTAATTAGAGGATGATCCAAACCTGGGGAAGATACCTCTAAGACATAGGCATTTTCTAATACGCCATCTTCTTCCATTCGGTGCGCTAATTGACGACTCACGCTCGCGCAATAATCAATCGACACGCCTTCATCCCCATCAAGTAGTACAACAATTTTTAATTTATCGTTTCCACTAATTACAATATCCACAATAAAATATTGCGGTTCTGTGATAATCTCTCCTAAATAAGCCTTTATTTTTTCGTCTAAACCTATCATTCTACGATAAAAAAGAGGGGACTTAAAAGCCCCCTCATGATGTTGTTTTACTAACTTTGTTGCAAATTTAGAGTAAATAATTGAGCAAAACAAATAGTCCGGGCTAACAGATTTACATATTATTACTATATAAGTATAAATTCAATCATGATTTTGTACCTAAAAAGAGAATCTTATTTATAATTTTGCCTTATGGACAAAGAATTAAAGATACAAAACTCGCTGACAAGACAGAAGGAAATCTTCAAACCTATCAATCCACCATTTGTGGGTATGTATGTTTGTGGCCCAACCGTTTATAGTGATGCCCATATGGGAAATGTCAGAACATTTATGAGTTTTGATATCATTAATCGCTATTTGCGCCATCTCGGGTATAAAGTACGGTACGTAAGAAATATTACGGATGTTGGTCATTTGGTGGATGATGCCGATGATGGAGAAGATAAAATCGGCAAAAAAGCCAAGCTGGAAAATGTTGAGCCCATGGAAATTGTCCAGCGATATGCCAATGGTTTCCACAGAGTGATGGATTTATTTAACATACTTGAGCCAGACATCGAACCAACCGCAACTGGACATATAGTAGAACAAATCGAAATCAATAAGAAATTATTAGAAAATGGATGGGCTTACGAAAAAAATGGCTCCATCTATTTTGATGTCTCTAAATATAATGAAGCGCATGAGTACGGAAAATTAAGTGGGAGGAAAATAGAAGACCTGCAAAGCAACACCCGAACGTTAGATGGTCAGGATGACAAAAAGAATCCGCTAGATTTTGCCTTATGGAAAAAAGCTTCAGATGAACATATCATGCGCTGGCCTTCTCCTTGGAGCGATGGCTTTCCGGGCTGGCATTTGGAATGTACGGTTATGAGCACCAAATATTTAGGAGATACTTTTGATATTCATGGCGGTGGAATGGATTTGAAATTCCCACACCATGAGTGTGAAATAGCTCAAGCAGTAGGTGCAAATGGAAAATCACCCGTTAATTATTGGATTCATACCAATATGCTGACGGTAAATGGCCAAAAGATGAGTAAATCTCTTGGAAATTCTTTCTTGCCTACTCAATTAGTCAGCGGAAATCATGATATGCTAGATCAGGGTTATTCTCCTATGACGGTTCGCTTTTTTATGATGCAAACGCATTATTCCAGTACTTTGGATTTTAGCAATGAGGCTTTGAAAGCAGCGCAAAAAGGCTACAGAAGACTAGCCAATGGTCTGAAAATTATCAAAAGCCTCTCTTTCAAAACAGATGAAGGCAAGAAAAATGAAAACGCCATCAGCCAGATAGAACAAGCTTGTGATGCCTGCTACAAATCCATGAACGATGATTTTAACACGGCTAAAACCATTGCGCAGCTTTTTGAATTATTGAAGAAAATCAACTCCCTTCATACAGGGCAATTACAATTCAGTGAAATAGGGCAGGATACTTTTGAAATGCTATCCGAAACTTATCAGACTTTTATGGAGGAAGTTTTAGGCTTGAAAGAGGAAACACCGACTGAGGTTGACCCGATCGTTAATGCGCTAATAGAATTTTATAAAAAAGCGAAAGCGGAAAAGAATTACGATCAGGTTGATGAAATCAGAGCAATTTTGAAGACTAATAAATTGATTATTAAGGATTTGAAAACAGGAGTTGATTGGGGGTATGAAGAATAGATGGTAGTGATTAGAGGACGGAGAAAGGTGAATAGAGAATTGAGGGCTGATAATAAGTAAGTGCATATCAATTTTGTTTAGTTAGGCTTTTTATGTCTCATCCATAATCCTGCTCCTAAATGGAGAAGGGAATTTGTATTAACTTCCGCTAGCGTCTCGCTAGTGGAAATTACTTTTGCCCCAGGCATTTTTCAATTTAAGGTATATAATTCTATTATTATTAAGGCATCATTCCTTGCCGGAGGCACAAGTACCCATCACTAGCCGGAGGCTAGCGATAGGAGTCATATTAATTCAACGTCTCTCCAAGTATTTCGCCCTTTCAGGACTTGGTTAAATTTTAATTTTTCAGCCTAGGGTTTCACCCCACGCTAGGATATGAAATCCGTTCAGGACTAGGTCTATGTCTTTAAATATTAAGTTTTTCTTGGTATCAAATTAAGGGAATTCGTCAAATTTTAGCAACCCTCCATATGGAAATCACCAGTAAGTCCTGAAAGAGCTTAATATTGCTTTAATAATATCCTTTCAATTTCAGATCTCAGTTGAAGACTGCCCAGCCTCTGGCTGACAAAATTTAAAAGTTTTCAATTCTTCCCCTCAAAAATTAGTAGGATTGTTAAGCTTGATTAGCAGATCCTCTTAACTTTGTGCTATGAGTTTATTTAAAATTTCTGGTCTATTTATCATTGCTTTCCTACTGTTGATGGCTTGCGAATCAGATTATTACCCGAAACCTACCGGTTTTAACAGAATAGATTTGCCTAATCATCAATATAAAGCATTGCCAGATTCCTTTCCTTTTAGCTTTGAATATTCTACGCATGCTAAGATTTTACCCGATTCTTCTTATATCAGAGAACGTTATTGGTTTGCATTATTTTACCCAGATTTTGTGGCTGAAGTTCACTATTCCTATAAACCTCTCCACAACAATCGCGATTCTTTGAGAACAAATATTGACGATTCTTACAAACTGACCACCAAGCATCAAATCAAAGCCAGCTCCATACAGGAAACTATTATGCTTACCCCAAAAGGTAAAAAAGTATCTATAGCCGAATTAGAAGGAGATGTGCCTAGCCAGTTTCAGTTTTACACTACAGATTCTACCACCCATTTTTTAAGAGGGGCACTCTATTTTAGAACTGCTACAGAAAACGACTCATTGGCTCCTATTATAGAATATGTGAAAAAAGACATTATCCATAGTTTAAATACTTTAGAGTGGAATTAAAATGGCATCTTTTTTTAAAACGCCTATAGAATTTTTACAAGGTGTAGGACCACAGAAAGGTGCCCTACTGAATAAAGAATTAAATATTTTTACTTATGCTGATTTACTACAGCATTATCCATTCCGCTATGAAGACCGCACCCAATTCTACAAAATAAGAGAACTACATCAGCAAATGTCGAATGTCCAGATTAAAGGACAAATCCGTTCAAAACAGCTGATTGGGGACGGAAGAAAGCAACGACTGGTGGTACAATTTGCTGATGAAAGCGGGACAGTAGATTTGGTATGGTTTAAAGGCATTAATTGGATTAGCCCTAAATTAAAAAGCGGAATAGATTATGTGGTTTTTGGCCAGCCTAACCGTTTTGGAAGCAAATTTAATATAGCACACCCCGAAATAGAAATTTTAGCGCCAAGTGCTGCTCAGCAGGAATTTTTACAGCCCGTATATTCGACTACAGAAACTTTAAGAAGAAAATTTCTGGACAGCAAAGCTATTTTTAAGCTTCAAAAAACCCTTTTAAAAGAGGCTTATAATCGGATACCGGAAACACTTCCCCAGCAGACTATCCAACAATATGCATTTTTAGCCAAGAAAGATGCCGTAGCGCAAATTCACGTGCCTAAAAACCAGCAAACTTTGCAGAAGGCGCGCTTCAGAATGAAATTTGACGAGTTCTTTTTTATGCAGCTCCGACTGCTAATGCAGAAGAAAGTCAGGCTAGAAAAATTTAAAGGCCAGGTACTCCAAAAAACGGATCTACTCACCGAATTCTACAAAACACATCTTCCTTTTGATCTGACAGGTGCTCAAAAGAAAGTGATTAAGGAAATTTTCGCTGATTTTAAAAGTGGAAAGCAAATGAACCGCCTTTTACAAGGTGATGTGGGAAGTGGCAAAACGATAGTCGCTTTTATTGCTTCATTGATAGCGATTGATAGCGGAACACAAGTCGCGCTAATGGCGCCTACCCAAATTTTGGCCAACCAACATTATGAGGGCTTAAAAGAATTTGCAGATAAAATTGGCGTAAGCATCGCATTGCTGACGGGCTCTACTAAAACCAAAGCAAGAAGAATTATTCATGAAGAGTTAAAAGCAGGGGAGCTTAAAATCTTAGTGGGTACTCATGCTTTACTTGAGGAAGTCGTGCAATTCGAAAACTTAGGTCTAGCCATAGTGGATGAGCAGCATCGCTATGGCGTAGCACAAAGGGCTCGTCTCTGGAAAAAGAATGAGAATTTTGTGCCACATGTGCTGATTATGACGGCTACTCCTATTCCAAGAACGTTATCGATGTCGGTCTATGGAGATTTAGATATTTCCATCATCGATGAATTACCGGCCGGAAGAAAAGAAATCAAAACCATTCATCAATATGATGCTAATCGCTTAAAATTAAACGGCTTCATCAGGAAAGAAATCGAAAAAGGCAGACAGGTTTATGTGGTATATCCGTTGATCGAAGAATCCGAGAAATTGGATTTAAAAGATTTAATGGATGGCTATGAAAGTGTCTCAAGAGCATTTCCGGAATTTCCCATCAGCATCGTGCATGGAAAAATGAAAGCTGCTGATAAGGATTTTGAAATGGCCAGATTTGTGAAGGGAGAAACCAAAATTATGGTGGCGACTACGGTAATTGAAGTGGGCGTAAATGTTCCCAATGCTTCGGTGATGGTGATTGAAAATGCTGAAAGATTTGGTTTGGCGCAATTGCACCAGCTGAGAGGCCGAGTGGGAAGAGGAGCGGAGCAATCTTACTGTGTATTGGTGACCAGCTATAAACTCAGCAAAGAAGCCAGAACCCGGGTGGATACTATGGTGCGTACTACCGATGGATTTGAAATCGCACAAGTGGACATGGATTTAAGAGGCCCAGGAGATATGATGGGCACCCAGCAAAGTGGTCAGCTCGACCTGATGATAGGTGATTTACGAGAAGATGAACCGATTTTATCCATAGCCCGAGAAAGTGCGCAAGCCGTCATTTCTAAAGATCCCGATTTAACCTCAGAAGAAAATAGGCTAATCCGAATACAAGTAGAGCAGCAAAAGAAGAAAAATGTGAATTGGAGCAGGATATCTTGATTTAAAAGAATAGAGTCAAGATTCTTCTAGAGTCTAGAGCCTAGAGCCTAGAGCCTAGAGTCTAGAACCAAGACAAATAAAAAGTATATCCTTATTCCTTTCTAGCAAGTTGAAAATGTGAATTGGTGATTTTTTAATTAGAAATTGGTGGGATGTTAGAATCTAGACGTCTTAACCTGAGTTCGACTTTTCATCCCTGCAAAATATCTTCAATGCGTCATTTCGGTCCCGATGTAACGGGATTACATTTTCAAAAAAAACAAAATTGTCCGAAATCTTAAGATAGCATTTGGAAGGAGATACCGGATAAATTAAGACTTTTGAAAAATTAAGTCTTAATTTTCCGGCATAGCCTGCCCAGCTTTTCACGGGAACGGTACCTCTATTAATCGACCATAGGTAACTCAGGTAACTATTAATTGCGCTACCAAAATTAATTTGATCGGGATTGTAGACTTTTGATAACCGTCTGAGAAAAATTCAATAAGTTCTTAGCTGCCAACCAAACTTCAACCTAAAGTTTATAAAATTTTAAATGAAATCTCATAAAATTCCTGCTCGCTAATTGTGGCTTGTTCTTGCAAGTCTAAATCAAAAGGTCTGTTTAAATTATTGCCTGCCAAGTCTTCTGCTTTGGAAGCTACGCGTAACTTATATTCTCCTTCTGACCATTCTTTTTCAGGCACAAAACTGATTTGAGTATCTGAAACAAAAATAAATTCTCCTTCAAATTGTTGCCCCTCACAGTATATAGTCATGAATAGATGACTGGTATAATCCACAGCCTCCTGCGTTTTGATACTTAATGAATCTATCGTATTCTTTGAAGGGGTTTTCAAATACCAATCATCAAGAGAAGGGATTTTTTCATCTCTGGGGATTACTTTAAATGATTTCAGAAAGCTTTTTTCCAAATTGGCTCCATTAGCAGCTTTCAATCCTTTCCTCACTACTAATTGATACCTATTACCTGCTTCTAATACAGCACCGTATTTTATATTGGGACCAAGATCTCTTTTTATTCTGCCTGGATCAATCCATACTGTTAACAATTGTTTATTTGCATCCCATAGTTCTGGTTTAAGCGGGATTAAGGCATTTTCAATTTCTTTCGCATCGCTTAATAATTGCAAATAATCATAAACATGTCCAGTAGCCATTGGCTGGTCAAATCGGATGTAAAATTTTAAAAAATTTTCAGGTAACTCATCTGCTAAGGGGAACACATTTTTTACCTCTGGAGATTTTAATTCTTTCTGAGGAGTGAAAGAAAATAATAACTTTTCTCCATCAAAAACTTCATAAGTTGCTCCAATGGAAAAGGGAAAATAAGGGGTGAATTGAGTATTTTCATGAGCCGAAACTGCACCCGTTATTTTTTGATTTTTACCTTGCAGCCTTACATTTAAAGCTGAAAACTCTTGAGTATTTACCGTAAGGGAAATGGCTTCTTCACCTGCCCAGTTAATGGAAAAATCATATTCCTGAGCTTTAGATTCGTAAATCCAAAAACTCAGGAACAGGAAAATAATTGTTTTATAACCACCTGTCATTAGAAGTCCATAAGGTCAGGTTTCCGTCAGATTTTCTTTGCAACATCACAAATCTTTTTTCATCTAGCTGCTCAAGTTGTTGAACATTAACAAAAGGCAAAGCTATAAACTCAACCCCTGCTGTTCCGGATCTTTCCTCCACTGGCTCAGTTAATGAACCATTAAAATTGGCTACGTCAGAAATCTTTATTTTCATCACCGCTCTCGATGAATTGGCCATTAATAAATATGATTCATTTTCTTTTTCCATCACAATCATATCTAAAGGAGTATTCCAATTTCCTAATTCTGCCACAGTTCTCCCTTTAACATGTTTGCCAGGCTTTAAATCGGAGGCAGGAAATACCACTAGAGGGGTACAAGTATAGCTTGCAACGATATAATCTGTTCCGTCCATTTGTGCTGTGGTAAATGATTTTACCGGAGAATCTGTTTCGAATTGACCATGGGCAGCATGGTAAATTTCCAATGAAGACATTTCTTGTTCGTTATTAAATGGAAATGGCATCGAGCGGAAAGTTGAACCAAGTTCTTGGTTTGATAGTCCGGTCAGCATCACTTTTCCATTTGCATAATTCAAATCTGAAATGGCCCAGTTTCTCATAGAGCGGCCTCTTCTGTCCTTTGCATCAGCAGCAATGGCCTTGTCCAAAGACTGAGCTGAATAGGAAATATCCGTCAAATCAACTAGTTCCATATTCTCATTATCCAATAACTTTAATAAAGCTGGCGTTCCATTTGAATGCGTAACAGCCACATAAATTGTCTTTGATAGTGGGTTGACAGCAATGTCATTAATCGTAATATTATCTACTGTAATTCCCATCATGGCTGCAATTTTCTCATCGAAACGCTCGACAGCATAATCAGCTTTATCAGCATTAGCCATTTCGTCTTCTGTATCAACCGCAAATACCATGGCGTTTTCACTATCTCCAATAAACAAAATACCCTCCGGACCAAAGCTCAACGCATTGATGGACTTAATCTCAGGGTTACCTTTTACAAAACCGGACTTCAATGCGTTTTCAGCAAATAAAGCTGACGTAAAACAGAGTCCTAAAAACAGAGTTAATAATTTCTTTTCCATAATTTTTTAATCATCATTAAGTTTCTTAAACTGCTTAATAAAAGGAAAGTTTAACCGCCTATATAATAACCTATTAGTGAAAAGAAGATGATTTTAGCTCAGTGATCAATAATGAGATGAAAAACTCAAGTTATTACCTAATTATCAACCACAAAAAAAGTTCTCTTCACTACAATCATTTTTCCTTTATCGAAATAGATTAAATAATTTTTTATAAACTCTTAGAAGCCTTAATTTTGTTAATTATCGAATAAAAATATGGAATATTGGTTTGCCATTTATACAAAATCCCGAATGGAGAAGAAAGTTGCGGATAGGCTTACCGAACAACAAATTGAAGTCTATTGCCCTACCCAAACAGTGCTTCGTCAGTGGTCTGACCGCAAAAAAAAGGTGACTGTGGCCGTATTTCCCTCCTATGTGTTTGTGAAATTTGAGGATGATAATGAACGCTTAAAGATCTTGCAAACTCCCGGAGTGGTTAATTTCGTACGTCACCTGGGTGCTGATGCAAAAATTCGCACTAAAGAAATTGATGCGATTCAGCAGTTATTAGGGGAATATGAAGAAGTAAGTGTAGAAGCCTTCAATTTAGGTGATAAAGTGCAAATACAGCACGGGGGTATGAAAGGACAAGAAGGTAAAGTAATTCAAACGCAAAAAGACAAAGTAATTGTATATATTGAAAGTTTAGGCCTTAGCTTAAAAGCAGAAGTAAGCAAGGCGAAGGTGAAAAAAGTAGGGAAGGAAGAGGCTGGTAAAGGTGGAAAGTATCATTTTTGAGGCTAGAAGTTAGAACCTAGATATTAGAGACTAGATATTAGAGACTAGATATTAGAACCTAGATATTAGAACCTAGATATTAGAACCTAGAAACTAGAACCTAGATATTAGAGTCTAGAGCCTAGACAATAGATTACTAGCGTGCAAGCAATTTCGTTAAGTTAAGGATTTTATTACCACCTCATCCTTTATCCTTCTCCTTTTGGAGAAGGAGGATTGTCTTAACTTAACGACATTGAGCGTGCGAGTGTAACGCGTGCTTATTTCCAACGGTTTGAAGGATGCAACCGTCTAATCGCAAAACCGATAGCTTATATCGTCATTGCGAGGAACGAAGCAATCTCCCGCTGTCATGCGTTTCACAACACGTGCCCTGCTAAGTACCAGAAAATGGGACTGAAAGGGCGGAGCCGTAGATAATTAATAATCTCCGCTGGCGCGCGTTTCCAAACGCGTGACTTGCTTACCAAAAATTATTTTAGATTGAGTAAATATTTATAGTCTTATAGAGCCTTTATACTACTCCGATAAATCCGTTCGACTGTCCCCTTGAGGGGACTACAGGGGTGTTCCTAGAGGAAACTAGTAGTATAGCGCTAAAATCGAGGTCAAAAAACCTAACAAAAAACTAAACATGACAGACACCGCCATCAGCGTACAAGGCTTAGGCAAGCATTACATCATCGGACATAAAAAGCAGGGAGAATCCCATACTGCCTTTTATAAAATGCAAAAAATAAATTAAATTGCCTTATTAAAAGGGCATTATGGATAGGTTACGACAATGGTTTTATGCGAACATACAAAGAGTAGATACCTCTTTTAAGCGGTATTTATGGAATGAAATAAACTGGAATAGTCGTTTAATCATTATCACTGGAGCTCGAGGAGTTGGGAAAACCACAATTTTACTTCAATACATAAAAGCAAATCTACCAGTTAATGAGGAAACGCTTTATGTTAGCTTAGATGATATTTATTTTAGCAAAAACAGTTTAATTGATTTTGCGGAAGAATTTATAAGGGAGGGAGGAAAATATCTATTTATTGATGAAGCACAAAAATATCCGGGATGGTCAAAAGAAATTAAGAATATTTATGACAATTATCCGGATTTACAACTAGTGGTTAGCGGTTCTTCTTCAATTGAATTGCTGAAATCAGAGGGAGATTTAAGTCGCAGAGCATTATATTACAATTTAAACGGCATGTCCTTCCGTGAATATTTGAATTTTGAATATAATCATGACCTAGTTGCCTATAAGCTGGACGACCTCTTAACTCAAAGTTTAAAAATAAGCCAGGTGGTAAATGAGCAAACTAAAATATTCCCGGCATTTAATGATTATTTAAAATACGGCTATTATCCATTTTATAAAGAAGATAAAGACAGTTTTCACAAGCGATTGCAACAAGTGATTAACACTGTTTTGGAATTGGATATAAGAGATAATTTTCAAGTTGACGCAAATGCTACACATTTAATAAAAAAGTTAATGGCTGAAATTGCATCTATGGTTCCTTTTAAGCCAAACATTAAAAAATTGAGTGAAAAGATTGGGATTACGAGAGATACCCTTGTCAAATATCTTCAATTACTGGATAAAGCAGATTTAATTAGTTTGGTTTATAGCCAAGCAAGAGGGGTTAGTATTTTGAATAAACCGGAGAAAATATTGCTCAATAATTCAAATTTAGCTTATGCGCTGAATGACCAAATTAACAAAGGAAGTTTAAAAGAATCCTACTTTGTAAACCAATTAAAATTGAAACATAAAATTCGTTATGCCGAAGCAGGTGATTTTATAGTTGATGATATTATAACATTTGAGGTAGGTGGCAAAAATAAAACAAAGAAACAAATAGCAAATATTGAAAATGCCTGGATAGCAGCAGATGATATGGAATATGCAATTGGAAATAAAATCCCTCTGTGGCTTTTTGGATTTACATATTAGTAATCACAAACTCAACAATTTCGGCTAAGCTGAAAAATATAAACAAGCCAAAGGCTTGAGGCAACTCTCACAGAGCCGCAGAGGCCTCGCAAAGAAAAATTAGAGAAACTTTATAATTATTAAAAACAGAATGCAACATAACGATAAGATAAGTTCACAGAAATGAAATATTAACGTTGCGTAAACTCTGCGTCCCTGTATGCCGACAGGCAGATCCGCGGCTCTGCGAGAATATTTAAAAGCCTTTGGCTTTCAACAAAATTAAACTTAGCTAGGTAACAAACAAGACATGACAGACACCACCATCAGCGTACAAGGCTTAGGCAAGCAATACATTATTGGCCATAAGAAGCAAGGCGACTTCCGCCATGCTTTAGGCGATAAACTGAAAAACATTTTCAAGCCCGATGCCAGCGAGAAAGAAGTCTTTTGGAATCTGTATTGATATGAGATATTAATTTAGTAAATCTATTATATTAGGAAATGAAATAAACATAAAGATTCGAAGCTGAACTCCAAAATTTATCTTTACAGCCTAAAGCTGGATATTTGAATTGTAGAACTCTCATAACCAAAACATTGTTAAATTAAATTATGACAATAAAAGAAAAACTAATAGAGAAGATTAATGCGCTGGAAAAGCAAGAAAAGTTGCTAAATGAAGCTTATAACTATCTTTCTTATCTGGAATCACAGGAAGAAGATAATGTCTTCAGAGCAGCATCTGAGCAGAGTTTAAAAAAAGTTTGGGATAATACAGAAGATGACATCTATAATCAATTCGTTAGGTAGGTATGATGTAGTGGTCATAAGATTTCCGTTTTCATCACAGACGGAAACAAAAGCCCGACCAGCAATTATTATATCTGGTGATCTCTTCAATAATTCCAAAAGAGAGGATTTGATTGTTTTGGCAATATCAAGTAGTATCAAAAACAAATTGGAATTTGAACCAGAAATTATTAATTGGGAATTGGCTGGATTACTCAAGCCATCTATTTTAAAATCTGCTATAGCTACTATAGAACAAAAGACCGTTATTGAAAAATTAGGCAGATTAGATAGCAAAGATCAGAATATACTTGATGCTTTTCTTAATATAATATTAACGTAGCGCAAACTCTACTCTTATTGTGCTTATTCTGATTAAGAATTAAAAATGGTCTTAAAATTTGCTTCTTAATACAATCCGTACGACTGTCCCCTTGAGGGGACTATAGGGGTGTTATTTGAAGCAGAAAACCCTAACTAGGAAATCAAAAAACAAACCATGACAGACACCGCCATCAGCGTACAAGGCTTAGGCAAGCATTACATCATCGGACATAAAAAGGAAGGAGACTTTCGTCATGCCATCGGCAATAAACTGAAAAACATTTTCAAGCCCGATGCCAGCGAGAAAGAAGTTATTGGAATCTGTATTGATATGAGATATTAATTTAGTAAATCTATTATATTAGGAAATGAAATAAACATAAAGATTCGAAGCTGAACCCCATCATTTAACTTTATAACCTACGGCTGGATATTTGAATGGTAGAACTCTCACAACCAAAACATTGTTAAATTAAATTATGACAATAAAAGAAAAACTAATAGAAAAGATTAATGCTCTTGAATAGGTAAATTGTAATATCTATCAACTTATTTTATTTCAAAAAATTAATTTTCATATAAGATGACCTCTGAACAGTTATATTCTAAGCTTACAGCCTTGAAAACTGAATTGAAAGAAAAATATTCAGTAGAGCAATTAGCTATTTTTGGTTCATACGCAAAAGGTATGCAAAAACCAGAATCGGATATTGATATATTAGTTTCATTTCAAAAACCAATTGGCTGGTCATTTTTTGATTTGCAAGATTATTTAGAAACTCAACTTGGAAAAAAAGTAGATTTAGTGACCCCAAATGCTTTAAAAGAATTGATAAAGCAAAATATTCTTGATGAAGCTCATTACCTATGAAAGCTAAAACAAGCCAAAGGCTTGAGGCGACTCTCGCCAAGCCGCAGAGACGCGAAGGCCTCGCAAAGAAAATAAATAAGTTAAATAAAAACAGACAAGGTTTTAAACAACAAATATTTCTTTTAAATTTTTTAACGTTGCGTAAAGCTCTGCGTCTCCGCGGCTCTGCGAGAAAATCATAGAGCGCAAGCGACCAAAACTTTAGCTTAGCGAGAGATCTTAAAAACCATAAGAATTTAATTAAATCCTAAGAAAACCAAAACCCAAAGATAAAATGACCGAAAATGATATCAGTCAAAAAATACTCGATTGTAGTTTCAACATCCATAGCAAGCTAGGGCCAGGATTGTTCGAATCAGTATATGAAGAAGTTTTAAGCTACGAACTGGAAAAAGAAGGTTTAGAGGTCAAAAGACAACCCATTATTGCAGTCAATTGGGACAATCATCAAATGGATTTAGGTTTCAAAGCTGATTTGATAGTAGAAGATAAAGTAATCATAGAATTGAAATCAGTAGAATCATTACAAGCAGTTCATAAAAAGCAATTATTGACTTATTTAAAGTTAAGTGATATCAAACTGGGACTTCTGATGAACTTCAATGAAAACATGTTGAAAGACGGCATCAAAAGAATAGTAAACGGCTTATGATTCCTCGCAATGAGATAGATTCATTCGGCTAAAGCCGAAGGGCGACTCTCGCCAAGCCGCAGAGCTCGCTGAGGCCTCGCAAAGGAAAATTAAAAGATGTTATAATTATTAAAAACAGAATGCAACATAACGATAAGACCAGCTCACAGAAATCAAATATTAACGTTGCGTAAAACTCTGCGGCTCCGCGGCTCTGCGAGAATATTTAAAAGCCTTAGGCTTTCAAAAAAAAACTTAGCGAGAAAACAAACAAAACATGACAGACACCGCCATCAGCGTACAAGGCTTAGGCAAGCATTACATCATTGGCCATAAAAAGCTAGGAGACTTTCGACATATTCTTGATCTTGGAGCCTAAAGTTTATTTGAAGTGAATTGGATAAATTGAGAGCAACAATCGATCTACTGAATTAATGTTTGGTAATTAATATTAGGTCTATTTATACAATTTATCATTTCAATATACACAACTCCTTACCTAACTTCCCTTTAATTAAAATGCCCCTTTTTTATGATAGCTAAGATTCGCAATTTTTTGAAATCCCCATAATCTTTTTATTTTCATTACTTAATTCCATTATTTAGTCACAAAAAAAGTTTCAAAAAATCATTATTTCAGCATAGCTATTGAAACAACTCTATTTTAATTTTAAAAATGGCTTATTTTTTAAAGGGTCCTTTATTAGAAACTCATCTGTTTTTGCAAGTGGAGCAATAGGTGCATATTTAATTGGTTTTTTATTTACCCCTTTTATAACACGAATATACAATCCAGAGGATTATGGGGCTTTTGCATTGTTCAATGCTTTACTTGCTTTCATTTCGAGCATAATGTCATTTAATTATGCTAGTGCACTACTGCTAACCAAATCAAAAGCAGAATTTTATAGACTTGCGAGAGTTGTACTTGTGATTGCTGTTTTAATAACTGCTATACTATTAGTACTAATTTCATTGTTTAAAACATCAATCGTTCATTTATTTAATTTAAATAAGATATCAAATTATCTCTATCTTTTACCTATCCTAGGCTTATTTAGTATACTTCAATTGATAGCTGATAAATTAAATATTTATAAGAAGGAATTTAAAGTAAATGCAATTGCAAAGCTTTTTTCAGTTGGTGGGGGAAAAGGAGTTGTTTTATTTATAGGATATAATTTTGGTTCAGTTATATATGGGTTAATATCTGGTGAAGTAATCATTAGAGTTTTAAACACATTTTTGTTATTAAATAGGGAAGTAAAAACTTTCTTTACTAATTTATTTAGTGATATAAAAAAAAATAAGCTGATAGCCACAGCTAAAGATTATAAAAATTATCCGACATATATTTTCCCAACTACTATTTTAAATCAGTTATCCATTCATGCACCAGTTTTTGTAATCAGCTATGTATATCTATCAGAAGAATTAGGCTATTATTCATTAGCAATGAGTTTACTAGGTATTCCTGTTCAGGTCATCGGATTTTCAATAGGAAAAGTATATTTTCAAAAAGCTAGTGAAACCTATAATTCTAAAGATTTACTACTTTTTAAAAAACAACTTATCAACTTATTTTATTTAATTACTATTGTGGCATCAATAGGATATAGTATTGTCTTTAGCTTTGGAAACCAAATATTTACTTTTGTAGCAGGTAGTAAATGGACATTTGCTGGAGAAGTTGCTCAGTTACTATCCATTTCTTTAGCATTGCAATTAGTAGGTACAGTTATAGGGCCTGTGCTGATGGTTATAAGGAAGGAGAAAGTCCAATTCTACGCTAGCATTGTCGGTTCAATCATATTCATTTGTATGATTATTACTGGTGTCTATAAAAATTTGATATTTAGAGATTTTATTTTGTTGATAGCTATTGGTATAGCTATTAAAGATCTATTATTGATATTTTTCACATTTATTAAGGTTAAATATATTTCCGTTAAGCATGTTTTTTTTAGTTTGTTAATAATTGGATTAATTTTTTATTCATCTTATCTACTATTTATAAAGTGAGACTTAAATATTTTCATAATATCAATTTTGTAGAATAGTGAAGGTTTTATTTATTAGTATTTCCGCACCTCCTAAAAATTCTCCAGAAAGTATCCAAACTGGGAAATTTATAAAATCCCTAAGTAGAAAGTATAATATGACCTTACTTACTACAGCTTCGCAAAAAGGCTGGGCTCCTGAAGATAAGGGCTTATTACATTATTTGAATTACGTAAAATCAACTATTGAAGTAGCCAGCCTCCCATTCAATCTAATTAAAATATTAGAAAAAATAGTCCCTTCCTTAACTTCACCTGATCATTATGGGTACTTTCATTGGCTACCTTATTTTTCTATAAAAAAAATAAAGCGACCTGATATAATTATTTCTAGATCCACGCCATTTAG
This sequence comes from Marivirga sp., assembly GCF_035704835.1. Classification (GTDB taxonomy): domain Bacteria; phylum Bacteroidota; class Bacteroidia; order Cytophagales; family Cyclobacteriaceae; genus Marivirga. Next base: position 20,547 of record NZ_DASSWQ010000093.1, read on the forward strand.
TTCAGCAGTCCTAGCACTAAAATTAAAAAATAAATATAATGTGCCTTGGATTATGCATTTAAGTGACCCTTGGATAGATAACCCTTTTTACAATAGACCAAAAAACATAAAGGCTATTGATACTCATTGGGAAAAACAATGTTTTGAAAATGCGGATATAATTACTTTTACATCAAAAAAAACTATTGATTTTTATTCTAGAAAATATCCAAATATTATTTCCAAATTTAGGTGGTTACCCAATGTTTATGACGCAAATGATATTTCTATTGTAGACCATAGTTTTGATGGTAAAATGAAAATAGTCTTTACTGGAAGGTTATATGGGACAAGAAATCCTTTTCTATTTATCGCTGCACTAACAAAACTAAGAACTTTAGTTCCTGATATTCACGAAAAAATTGAATTCATTTTTGCTGGTTTCGCAGATGAATTAAGTAAAAAATTGTTGGAAGAAAATACTGACATTATAAAGTATTTAGGGCATGTTACTCAAAAAGAATCGAAAAATCTACAAAATCAAGCACACATACTTTTAGTAATTGATTCATTAGAGACTGATCCAAGATATGACATGTTTTTGCCCTCAAAAGTTTTAGATTATCTTATTTCGGGAAAGAAAATAATAGCCATTACTAGAAAAACTAGTTCTACATGTGAGCTTGTAGAGAAAAGTGGTGGGAAATGCTTTAATTCTGAAATGACGGATTCTTTAGCTGAGTATTTATTGAAATGCCTAGAAAACTTTAATAACAAAGACAAAGATTTTTTCAGTAATTCATATATACCTGTAGAATATGAATTGAAGAATAATATTTCTAAACTAAAGGAATGGATTAACTCTACATCAAACATATGAAAATTGCATTGACAGGTTATTATGGGTTTGGGAATTTGGGAGATGACATTTTATTAATTACAGCAGAGAAAATAATTACTGAAATGTTTAAATCTCCACAAGTTATTATAGTAACTGAAAGTAAAAACTCTAAGTATATTAATGAACTGATTCAACCAAAATCTATAATTACATCTGCAAGTAGAATTAATGTAGATTGGATTGTTCATGGGGGTGGTGGTATATATTTTGATTTTAAGGAATCTGGATTTAAATACAGATTCCTTAACTTTATTATTAATACGATTGGAATTAATATTTATACAATTATTTATAATTTCTTATTGAAAATCCTCTGCAAAAAACGTGTCACATATAAAAATAGGCTAGGATTTGGAGTTGGTATAGGTACTTTTACGAAAAGTTCTAATAAATTCCATAAGTCAATATTGAGTTTATCTACATATGATTTACTTTTTCTAAGAGATCAGGAGAGTATATTTAATTTGAGAGAATATAATTTTGATTATCAAACATTCCAGTCTACAGATATAGCTTTTCATAGAGACGCATGGTTGAATAAACTTACCATATCTATTAATAAGAAGCAAATAGACTTAGCAATAATTCTTAGAGATTGGAGCTATGATAATCACTATCATATTAAAACATTTCTTGCAACCATAAATGCATTAAAAGATAAAGGGTATAGTTTAAGGTTTTTTTCCTTTGATGAAAATGCTGATAAGCATTATATAAAATGTATTAATGATTTATCCCTTCAATTAATAATTTGGTCCCCTAATAAGATGAAGCTAAGTTATTTTATGGAACAGCTAAGTGAATGTAGATTTTCTATCACCAGTAGGGCACATGGGGCAATTATATCTGCTTGTTTAGGGATTCCAGGTATTTGCATCGAAATTGAACCAAAATTAGGAACAGTTCAGCGAATGCTAGAAAATTCTTATCAGCTTATGTCGAATAATTTTAGCCCATCTTTTTTAGTGGAAAAAGTTCAGGATTCTTTTCAAAAAATTGATCAACTAAATAAAAATGCTCAATTAGATGCCGAGTTAAATCAGGAAAGGATAATTTCAGATTTAAATATTATGAAAGAGCAGCTAAGCAAGTATGAATAATAAAATTAGAATCATAATTATTGCTGGGACTAGACCAGAGGTTATTAAACTTTTTCCGTTGTTAAAGGAATTAGAAAGACGGGAGAAGTTTGAAATCTCCTGGATATCAACGGGGCAACACAAAGGTTTGCTTGATGGATTATATGATTATTTTGATTTCATCCCCGATTATAATTTAGATTTGATGCAAGCAAACCAAACATTGTCTTTACTCTCATCTAAAATTATTAAAGAATGTTCATCATTATTCCATAAAATAAACCCTGATTATGTAATAGTCCAAGGGGATACAACTACGGCTATGTCGGCTGCATTAGCTGCATTTTACAATAAAATTAGGGTAATACATATAGAGGCTGGCTTAAGATCATTTAATAATGAATCCCCTTATCCTGAAGAAGGAAACAGAAAAATTATAAGTGCTATCAGTTATCTAAATTTTGCTCCAACAGACCTCTCAGCGTCTAATCTTAGAAATGAAAGAGCTGCTGGGGAAATATATGTCAGTGGAAATACAGTTATAGATGCCCTTTTTTTTACTATTAATAAAATCAAAAATTCCGAAAAAAGGGAATCATACTTAGAAATTGATTCTCTAATTGACAACTATAATAAACTCATCTTAATAACAGGGCATAGAAGGGAAAATTTTGGTGAAGGAATAGAGAACATTTGTAAATCATTACAATTTTTAGCTAAGAAATTCCCTCGGAATATATTTTTATACCCTGTCCATTTGAATCCTAATGTCATAGAGCCAGTTCATAGAATGCTCAAAGACTATTCAAATATATGTTTGATAAATCCTTTGTCTTATGATGTTATGATATATACCTTATCAAAAACTTATTTGGTAATTACTGATTCTGGTGGCATTCAGGAAGAGGCTCCAAGTTTAAATATCCCCGTTCTTGTTACAAGGGATACAACAGAGCGCCAGGAAGGAATAGAATCGGGATGTGCAAAATTAATTGGGACTTCACCTAAAGATATTCAGAAGGAAGTTGAAAAGTTGTTGAATGATGAAAGTTATTATCAGTCATTCATAAAAAGTTGTAACCCTTATGGTGATGGCAATGCATCAAAAAAAATTGTTGATCAACTAATTGAAACAGAAAATCTAAAGTAGGAATATTGAGACCTATTCTGATGATTATACCTGAGTTCGGTTTTGGAGGAGCAGAAAAATCTTTTAGTGCCTTAAGTGTTGAGCTTAGTAAAAAATATGATCTTACAGTAGTGGTCTTTAATTTATTAAGAAAACCTTCCTATCCAGTAGGTGGTAAAATAGTTTCACTTAATATTGACTCTGGTTTAAGTAATTTTCAAAAATCCATTAATTTCATTAGACGAATAAACCGATTAAAAAAAATCAAAAATAAGCTATGTCCACAAGTCAGTATTAGTTTCTTAGAGGGTGCAGATTATATAAATACATTGTCAAGAAGAAACGAAGAAAAGATTATTTTAAGCATACGTGGATCTAAAATTCATGATCAAAACATAAGAGGCTTAATCGGGTTTATTCGACATAAAATATTGATACCTTTTATTTATAAGAAAGCAGATAATTTGATTTCCCTGAATTATGGAATTAAAAATGAGTTAATAAATAACTACAAAATAAATAACCCTATAGAGGTAATTCATAATTGGATTGAAACAGATCAAATTAAAGGACTAGCTGAGGAAGAATTGGAAGAAAGATTACTATCCATTTTTACTAATAGCCCGGTTTTAGTTAGCCATAGCAGATTAGCCAAAGAAAAAGGCTACGAATACATGCTTGATATATTTGCAAATATTCTTAAAAATCATCCTAATACAAAATACGTTATTATTGGAGAAGGGGAGCAAAAAAGTAATTTAATTGACAAGTGTAAAAGTTTAGGAATAACATTTTGGGTGAATAAGGGACTAAACGAACCCCAAAATAAAAATGTTTATTTTTTAGGCTATCAACCAAATCCAATTGCTCTTATTAATAGGGCGTCTATTTATGTTTTACCATCGCTGCATGAAGGTTTTGGCAATTCTTTATTAGAGGCAATGGCTTGTTCTCTTCCTGTGGTTGCTTCAGATTGTCCTTATGGACCAGCCGAAATCTTAGTTAAAAATAAGGAAAAAGCTAAATATGGAATATTACTGGATATCCCAAAAAATGAACAGGCTATTGAATTATGGAGTAATAAAATATCAGAGCTATTAAATAATAAAGTAATGCAAGAAAAATTAGGAATTAAAAGCCTAGTGAGAGCAAAACAATTTAATAAATCAGATATTTTAGAAAAATGGGAAAGCTTAATTGAAAATTAACATGATGACATTTATTAAGTTAATACTCAAAAAATTAAATGTTTTATCCCTACCAATTGACGTCCTTTTTTCTCCTTTAACTATTGTTTCTGGTTTATGGTTTAAGGTTTTAAAATTTATTGGGCTTAAGCATTTCCCAGTTACAAAGAGCATTTTTTTTAAACTTGGTTTTTTCCCTATTGTCAACCATTATTATGAGCCTAGATTCGATTTTAGGGATTATAAACAGAAAAAAAGAAAAATATTAGGAATAAATTTCCAGGATGCTTTTCAACTTGATTTATTGCGTTCGTTTTCGTACCAAAAAGAACTAATTTCAATCTCAAATAATACACCTAAATCAGGAAAATATTATTATGATAATGGATCTTACCCTTCGGGTGATTCTGAATGCTATTATTCTATGATTAGAAAATTTCAACCAAGTAATATCATCGAAATAGGAAGTGGATTTTCTACTCTCATCGCATTTGAAGCAATAAACAAGAATAATCAGGACAACTTAACAAACACAGATTTGATTTGTATTGAACCCTACGAAATGCCTTGGTTAGATAATTTGAATATTAAACTGATAAGAGAGAAAGTAGAGAATATTAAAAATGAAACATTCAAAAAACTTAAAAAAAACGATATACTCTTTATTGACTCCTCGCATATAATTAGACCTAATGGTGATGTATTATATGAAATTTTTGAAATTCTCCCAAATCTAAATAGTGGTGTATTAATCCATTTCCATGATATATTTACCCCATTTGATTACCCCCAAGATTGGTTAAAAGAAGAATTTAGATTATGGAATGAGCAGTATTTATTGGAAGCTTTTTTGTCTTATAATGATAGTTTTGAAGTTATATTAGCAATGACTTTTATGACTAATCAATTCCCAAAAGAAATTTATAAGGCATTCCCAGTACTTGGAAAAGATACTAAAAGGATACCAGGGTCATTTTGGATAAGAAAGAAGTGATAAGAAAGAAGGTTTTGATAATCGATAATTCTAAAGATATAACTGGAGCATATAATTCAATTATCACCTTTAGCAATTGTTTAAAAAGTGAGTTTGACTTTCATTATGCTATTTCTTCAAAAAGATTAAGCAAAGAAATTAAAGCTCTTGGGTTTAATACTCATTCCGTTAAATTTCTTGAGATACAAAAGAACTTGAGCCTTATATTATACCTACCATTGCTTTTGTTCAATTCATTTAAGTTATATCGAATAATTACAAAGCACAAAATTGATATAATTCATGTAAATGATTTATACAATATGACAGGTGTCATTTTGAAATTATTTGACTCGAAAATTCATGTTTTATATCATGTAAGGTTGTTGCCAGATTCGTATATCAGGAAAATATATAAATTACTATCAAAATTAATTATAAGATTTAGCGATAAAGTTATATGTGTGTCTAAAGCAGTATTCAATTCACTACCAGATTCCTCAAAAAAAGAAGTTGTTTATGACCCAGTAATAAAAGCCAATATTAAGAAAAACCATGATGGCGAAGAACCATTTGTATTTTTATTTCCCGCTAATTTTATTTATGGGAAAGGACAAAATTACGCGATCCAAGCTTTTTGTGACGAATTCAAGCCCACTGATAAAGTTAAATTATATTTTGCAGGGAGTGATATGGATCTAAAAAGCAACATAACATATAAAGAAGAATTACAAGAAATAGTAAATAAGGGTAACCGAAATCATCAGATAGAATTTTTAAACTTTGTTAAGAATATGCCTTCACTATATTCCAAAGCCGATGTGACACTGGTATTCTCGGAATCCGAATCATTCTCAATGGTAACTTTAGAAAGTATGATATATGGGACACCTGTAATTGCTACGAAATGTGGTGGTCCAGAAGAACTAGTTAATCATAATTTCAATGGTATTTTAGTTAATAAAGGTGATTTGAAAGAAATGAGAGAACAAATGAGAAACTTATATGAAAATATAAATGTTTTAAAAGAATTATCTAATAATGCAGCTTTAATTGCAAAAAAATACGATAGCATTAAATCAGCAAAAGAATTATCTGACCTATATTCAAATCTATGATAATTAGAGGAGCTTTTTTATTTTTTTTACTTCTACATTTTTTAAACAATACATTAAGCTTTTCTCAATGTCCAACTCCTGATTTTGACATTCCCACTTCTGCTTGTATTGATCAAAACATTACTGCCACAAACAATAGTTCAAATGCGATTTCATACAAGTGGGATTTGTGTTCAGATGATTTATCAGTTATTCCAAATGCGGAATCAGTTTTAAATAACAATGAATTTTTCAGAGCCAGAACAATTAAAGTAATTAAGGAGAGTTCGAACTGGTATGGTTTTGCAATAAGTCAATCATCAAATAACCTTATTAAGCTTAGCTTTGGACAGGATTTAAATAATATACCAACTTTTGAGAATTTAGGAAATCCAAATGGGCTTTTACAAGGAGCTTTTGATCTAGATGCAATTAATATTGATGGGACATGGAATCTGATTGTTGCTAATACTAGTGGAGGTAATTTAATTAATATAGAGTTTAAAGATGGTATCGAGAATAATAATCCGACTACCACAGACTTGGGTAATTTTGGGGTTATTTCAAATCCAAATCATGTATTGTCTCTTTATGATAAGGGTAAATATTATCTATTTGTCTCAAATTCTGATCAATTAATAAAGCTAAAATTCGAAAATAACTTATTAGAAGATAATCCTATTGTAGAAGTTGTAGCTGTAAGCGGAAGCACCACTTTACGAGGCTTATCCTTATTAAAAACTTGTGATACTTGGGTGGGCGTATTATTGTCTTATAATAATAAACTTTTTTCATTAAATTTTGGTGATAAATTAGATAACGCACCTGCTATAAACCCTCTAAATACAACTGGGATGGGTTTAAGCTTTCCTTCTAATATCGCATTAGTTCAGGAGAGCAGTAACTTTCATGGATTTGTTCAGGGAGCCTTGGGAGTATTTCATAGAATTGATTTTATAGGTGATATTATAAACTTTGATTTTACTGCTACACAATTATCAGTCACTGAATTCACATCAAATAGCAACTTTGCCTTAGATTTAGTCCAAGAAGAAAGCCAATTACACATCTTTAATTTTAATCTTGATCAAAAAAATTTGGTTAGAGTTGATTTTCAAAATAATTGTGGTAATTCAAGTCCCATAAGAACGGAGTATGAACCTGTATTTTCTTATTCATCTGCTGGAATATATTCAATAACCCTTACTGCAAGTGATACATTAGGCAATTCCTCAACCATCACTAAAGAAATAAACATTACCTCTGATAATGCACCAACTGGAAATTTACTTCTTAATGAGTCATACTGCATAGCTAACGAAATATCTTTTGAATTTAGCACCACAGATACTATTGTCTCTTATGCTTGGGATTTTGGTGACGGCAATAGCAGTACTGCAGTTTCTCCTTCCCATCAATATGCTAGCGCAGGAGGATATACTATTACGCTTGCGTTAGAAAGTGATAACGGTTGTACCAATACCTATGCAAAGGAATTAGAAATACTTGCCGAACCTGTTCCAGAGTTTTCAACCACTAAAACGGAATATTGCACTTTTGAAGCTATTGATTTTTTAAACACAACAATAGGTGATTATAGTGAAACTATTAACTGGTACTGGGACTTCAATGGAGAAGGGAGTTCGATTGAAGAGAATCCTTCTTTTATTTTTGAAACGGAGGGCACTAAAACCATTGTTTTAGAAGCTAATGTACTAGGATGTATACAAACTTTTCAAACCACCTTGTCAGTCATTGATGGCCCCCAACCTGATTTTACCTATGATAGCAATTGCCTTGGAGAAGATATTCAGTTTACTAACTTAAGTAATGGAGCCAACATTACCAACTATGCTTGGGATTTTGGTAATGGAGAAACATCCACAGAGGAAAATCCACTGACTAATTTTGCTGTTCCAGGTGAATATGAAGTGAATTTGACTGTGAGAAATGCTTCAGGATGTGAAAATTCTACTGCTCAAACTATTTTGGTATTTGAACAAGTTATTGACAGTATCCTATTTACTGAAGCAATTGAAAACCTTCCATTTACAGCCTCTATAGACTGGTTAGATAGTTTTGATAGTACACAAAATTTAAGTTATCAATGGGTAATTAATTCTAACATTCAATCAAATGAAACCGCTGAGTTTACTTTATCAGCTGGTGAATATGAATTGCAACTTCAAGTGACTACTGCATCTGGGTGTGTTTTTAATAAAGCTAAAAATATTAATGTAAAAGTCTCCGAATTTCCCACAGCCAATTTTGATTTACAATCAGAGGCTTGTTTAAACGAACTTGTATCGACTGAAAATTCTTCAATAAATACGGAAAACTATGAATGGGATTTTTGTATTGGTGATTTTGATAGTACTGCAGTATTGGCTAATAGCACTCCATTTAATGCCAATAATAGCAAAGGAATGGAATTAGTTTATCATAATGATAATTATTTTGGGTTCGTTCTAAAAGGTTCGAATCTGTTTAGGTTGGATTTTGGTAGTTCATTAATTTCCACGCCCACAATAGTCGATTTAGGGGATTTGAAAGGGACTTTATTAAACCCTGAAGCTATCGTAATTATGGAAAACTATAATGGTAATTGGGTTGCTTTTATTGGCCATCTTGATGTTGACTACGGCATAACAAGAGTTAATTTTGGTCATGATATAACAAACAATTTCCCAACATACGAAAACATAGGGGTGCTTAATCCAGGTAGGACGAGGGGATTAGATTTAGTGAAAGATCAAGGGAATTATTTTCTATTAGCTAGTGGTTATAATAACGATAAGTTTGCTATACTTAAATTAAACGCTTCTTTAGAAGCTAGTTTCGATATTAATGATATTAGCATTTATGGTCGTTATTCCCAATTAGATTTACCTACGGGTATTACAACATTAAATCATGATGGTAATTGGTTGGTTTATATTGTTTCTCAGGGGAATGGAAATCTTACAAGATTTAATTTCGGCAGTAACTTCGATAATACTCCTTTATTAGAAGAAAATTATTCGCTAGGATTAGAGTCAGCGAAAAAAATCAGGATTTTTAATGAACTTGATAATTATTATGCGATAATAGGTTCAGACACAAGTCCAATTACTGTTTGGGATTTAAACAACCTGAATTCATCATCTATTACTAAAATAAATCAACCAAATTTACCAAGTAATTTTTCATTTTCATTTTCAAACCGTCCATCAGGTCGGTATTTGAATTTAATTTCATCAAATTATTTTCAGTCGATTTTATTTGAGGCAAATTGTAGTGCTTCCATAAATTCAAGTTTAATAAAAAATCCTACCATCTCCTACTCCCAACCCGGCACCTACCCAATAACCCTAACCGCCTACCACCCCAACGGAAACTCAGCCTCCATCACCAAAGAAATTACAGTCACCAACAATCAGGCGCCAGACATTAGCTTTTCTACAGGGGAGAATTTATGTATTAGCAATCCGATTGATTTTAGTTCAGCAACAAAGGGCGTAATAGCTACTTATGATTGGGATTTTGGAGATGGTACTCAAAGTTCGCTTGAAAATCCTAGCCATACTTATGCTTCGGCAGGTACTTATGCTGTTAAATTAAATGTGACTGATACCGCTGGCTGCAATAATCTTTTTGTTGATTCTATTAGAGTGTTTGAAGAACCCGTTCCGGATTTTCAGGCTGCTGCTCAAGGCAGTCTGTGCTCCCAAAAACCCTTGATTTTTGAAAATTTAACGGTTTTACCCACCGAAGCTAGCTTCTTTTGGGATTTCGGAGACGGAAATACCAGCACAAATGAAAATCCTGAGCATGTTTATGCAGCAGCTGGAGATTATATTGTCAGTCAAAGTATTAATATGGCGGGTTGTGCCATAGAAAAAATAGACACTATCACCATTAATCCGGGTCCATCAGTTGCCTTTCAAGTGGCCAATACTTGCCTGGGAGAAATACTGCAATTTGAAAATACCAGTCAGGGAGATTTTTTAGCAGGCTTTGAATGGGATTTTGGGGATGGCACACAATCAACTCAAACAAACCCTAATCACCGCTACGATACTGCAGGGGTTTATAATGTCCTTTTAACAGCCTTCACTACCAATGGTTGTGATTTTACCATTTCACAGTCAGTGGAAATTCAGCCTTTAGCTGAGGTGGCTTTTGAGTCAGATGTGGCTTGTGCAGGTCAACCCACTCTGTTTGCGGAGCAAGTCAATATCGCCCAATCCAATATTACTGATTACCTCTGGGATTTTGGAGTTGCAGGAACGCAATCTGATATTTCCACGGACGCAAATCCAACTTATAGCTATCTAGCGGCCGGTAGCTATGAAGTAAGTTTGCAAGTCACCACTTCCGATGGTTGTACAAGCAGCACTACGCAAATGATAATAGTCAATTCCATTCCGGAAGCTACATTTGAATTTGAGCAATCTTGTCTGGGCGAAACAAGGCTTTTTAGTCCACTGAACACCACCAATAGTATTGCTCATTTCTGGGAATTGCAAAACAGTCAGGGCGAGGTAATTCAAAGCAGTCAATCGGAAAGCTTTTCTTTTCTTTTTATAGAAGCCGGTACTTATCAACTGACCTATCGCCAGGAGAATGCGAATCTTTGCAGCAATACGACCACGCAAACTTTCAGCATCAATGAACTGCCAGTTCCTAACTTTTCATGGGGCATCGCCTGCACGGGAGAGGCCATTGCATTTGAAAACCTCACCAATTTAAATGGCAACAGCATCAAAAATTATAGATGGATGTTGAATGAAGAGGTAATTTCTACCAATGCGCAATTGAATTATACTTTCGAGAATAGTGGAGAATACAGTCTAAGCCTAGAAGTAGAAACCCAAAACGGCTGCATAGAAAGCATTAGCAAAACCATCGACATCAGCGCAGCGCCATCCGCTTTTTTCGAATTAGAGCAGAATGTGGGAGCGTATCCTTTTGAGATAAATCTCAATGCGGAAGAGTATGAAGTATCAAGTATAGAGTATCGAGAAAATAGTAGAAAGAACAGAGTACAGGGAACTGGGAATAGTGATTGGAGAACTTCGGACTTCACGCTTCCCACTTCTAACTTCCAACTTCCCACCTCCCTCAACTTTTCAACTCGCCAACTTGTCAACTCGTCAACTTATTTTTGGACTTTAAATGGCGATACAATATCTTCTACCCCAAAACTAAACTACATCATCGAACAACCCGGCACCTACCTCCTCGGCTTAATCGTAACCAATGAAGCAGGCTGTACGGATAACCATTATGAGCAAATTAGAGTTCGGGAGCCAAGGCTGGATTTATCGCTTAGCAATTTACGAATCAATGAAGATGGAGAGTTCACTACTTTTATTTTAAATATCAGCAATAGAGGTTCTTTAGTGCCTGAAAGAATTGATTTAGACATTAACTTAGGTTCTTATTCGCTTACAGAAACCCTAAGCGCCCCTTTGTATCCTGAAAAAAATCGAAATTTTTCTTTGAGTTTGAAGCTTACGGAAGAACAATTGAATGGATTATCCAAAATATGCATCAACGCTATTCCCATTGCAGGTGCGCATCAAGATAGCAATATGCAGAATAATAGAATCTGTACGAATTTAGAAAGCGAATATCAAATACTTAATGCTTATCCTAACCCAGCAATAAATCAGTTTACAGTGCCATTGATAGTTCCGGAAAGTGGCTCGATGCGTATTAGCATGGAAGATGCCAATGGTCGACAAGTAAAAGTTTTTAATTATGAATTAGAGGCAGGTTATAACGAACTTCAAATCCAACGGGATAATGTAAGTTCAGGTATCTACTTCCTTCGCTTCCGTTACCAAGGTCAAGAAAAAGTGCAAAAAATTATTTTCAGATAAGCTCGAAAAAGCACTAGTAAAACACCCCAATAATCGGAAGCAAATTTCCACCACAAAAGTGACAAAAGAACACAATAGAAAATAACCAAGGTTATTTTTCAGGACCAATCTGAAATTCTGGGGGGAAGTATTTAATTATTAACAACCAGCCCATCCTTCGGATACCCCTCCTTTTTTAAGTAGGGGAGCTGCTTCGAACAAATTGATTTATTTTATTTTACTACCTGAATCCTTCCTTTAGTTTCCAAAACTAAAGGATCTAATTAGTCGACCCTTAAAAACTATTTAATACATTGATTATCAATTATTTAATTAATAAAAAGCTTTGATTTTTTTGCAAGTTTTCGTATTTTCCTGACAGAAACCTTGCAAATATTGATGCATGAAACCCATTAAAAA
>NZ_DASSWQ010000008.1:0-45971 GCF_035704835.1 Marivirga sp.
GCGGAATTCTAGCTCCCTTTTAAGAAGCTCAATCGTGGTGTTTTTAATTTGATTGTTCATAATGGTAAAAATTTTGTTTACCATTACAATTTAATCATACCTCATTTTACCGTTTCCTCAAAGAAACGGTTTAGTTCAACAATTGTATAAAGTAACAAAGGTTACTTTATACGCTAATATACTGCGAATAAAATAACAAAACTTACTTTATCCGCCATACACCTTTTTCACCTTGACCTCAGAAAATTATTTGAAATTAACATGCAGGTTTTGGCAATTGATGTACTGTAAATATATAGGATTTATTTCAAAATACATCCGAAAAACACAGGAGTTAGTCGAAATGCCTGACGATTGGTATACTAAATGAGTCCAAGCGGACGCTTGAACTATTACCTTAGGTTCAAAACCATTGAAACCAAATAATATTCTTTCCTAAAATTGATTTTTAAGTCCTAAAAAATATTATTCTGTCCTAATTTATTTTAAAACTTCCTAATTTGGTAAATGTAAGTCCTAAATTATATTTTTTGATTCCTAAGACTTAGGAAATAGTTTTTAATGTTTAGGAAGCAGTTTTATTATTTAGGGAGCGGTTTTAATGTTTAGACTTATTGAAATATCGACTGAAATAGCCTTTTCTTTTGTTGTCATTATTAGAAAAAACAAATTTGCCTGTTCTATAGACTTCATCCACCAATTCTTTCAAATGAATATAGGCTTTATCCCTCATGATTTTAAGATTCGATCTTTCTTTTTCCTCTCCCCTAGCTTTAGCTAATAAGAAACTTATTTCAGTAGCCTCATTTGCTGCTTGATCTAATTTGCTTTCATCAAAATTAATGGCTGTCAATAATGGTAAATTGGCTTTTCCAAGAGAGGATAAATCGCTTAAGTCTTGTATCATATCCGCATTTCTAGTGCCCTTTTTGATCTCCTCTACTTTATTTAACAACAATGGCTTTTCATGGAAGGCGAAAAGAAAACTACGTTCTAATTCAATTTTTAACTCCTTTGCTTGCTCACATTTTTTATCCCATTCTACTTCGGAAGGCACTTTGGCAAATCTATTATTGACCCATACTGATTGGGCATAACTCAAGGCACCCATTCGTTGGGTAAATTCCTCAAAATATTTTAAGCCTACCGCTTGTAATTTTTCTTGATCCGCTTTACTCCAACGATATAAATTTCTGGCTTCCTGCAAATAAACATCTATTGGCATTTTGGGAGCTTTGGCCTCAGCTAGTGGTATTGCTTCTATACGGTCTTTTAAACTTTCAAAGTCTTTTTTGGACATCTTGTTTTCTATTTGGTTGACAATTTTTAAATCAGAAAATTAATACCCACATAAGTATATGTCAAGAAATTCAATTGCTTTTTAGTAGGTGAGCTCAAATGCTTGAAATGCAAACGCTATTTCGAAATTCATGAAAATACAGTGTTATAAAAACAAAATACCCGCAAGGTTTAGGAAACCTTGCGGGTATTAAATATAACTAAGCCCAAAATAAATATCTCAGCTATTAGCTCACGAATTCAAATTGTTACAACGATTTAAATTTCTGGCAGTCCACCATGCGTAGCATGGCGGGAACTGGGAAAAAAAAGTCTCATGCAACTCTTGAAACGCTTTAGTTAAATCAACTTAACTAGAAGAATTTATTTCAACCCGGCCCGTTCCAATAAAGCCTCAATTTTAGGTTCTCTGCCTCTGAATCTTTTGTATAATTCCATCGGGTGCTCGCTTCCTCCTTTTGAAAGGATATTGTTTTTAAAGGATTGTGCGACTTCTTTATTGAAAATGCCTTTTTCTTTGAACAATGAGAAAGCATCTGCATCCAACACTTCTGCCCATTTGTAGCTGTAATAACCTGAGGCATAGCCACCGGAAAAAATATGTCCGAATTGGGTGCTCATCAAAGTGCCTTCTACTTTTGGGAATAAATTTGTTTTTGCCATGGCTTTTTCTTCAAAGTCGGCTACATCTTCAATATTTTGTGCTTCTTTTCTGTCTAAACTGAAATACCCCATATCCAATAATGCTAAACTGACTTGCCTTACGGTGGCATAGGCTTCATGATAAGTACTGCTGGCTTTTATTTTTTCAACATACTCCTGTGGAATTTTTTCGCCAGTCTCATAATGTTTAGCAAATAAATCGAGGCATTCTTTTTCATAACACCAGTTTTCAAATATCTGTGACGGGAGTTCTACAAAATCCCAGTAAACATTGGCTCCGGACAAGCTGCCATAGCGGCTGTTCCCTAACATGGCGTGCAGAGCATGACCAAATTCATGAAATAAAGTGGTGACTTCATTGAACGTCAAAAGGCTTGGGTTGCCTGGTGAAGAGGGTGTGAAATTGCAAACATTAGAAACCAATGGTCTATTCTCTTTTCCGTTTTTTCGGTATTGATCCCGATAAGTGGTCATCCAGGCGCCTCCTCTCTTTCCTTCTCTGGGATGGAAATCCGCATAGAAAATGGCTAGGTGCTCCCCTGAAATTGTGCTTACTTCATAAGTAGTCACGTCTTCATGATAAAGCGGAATATTTTTGACTTCCTTAAATCGAATATCATATAATTTTTCAGCTGATTGGAATACGCCATCCAGCACATTTTCTAATTTGAAATAAGGTCTTAGCAGCTCATAGTCAATGGCGTATTTTTTCTTTTTCAGTTTTTCAGAATAATAGGCCCAGTCCCAACGCTGCAAATCAATTTCTTCGCCTAGTTTTTTCACGAAGGCTTTTACTTCGGCTACTTCTTCTTTAGCTTTTGGTAAGGCTTGTTGTAAAAGGTCATCCAAAAAAGCTTGCACTTTATCCTTACTTTCCGCCATTCTTTCTTCCAGCACATAATCTGCGTAAGTGCCATAGCCCAAAAGACTGACTTTCTCACTTCTAAGATTTACGATTTCCTGAATGATGACTTTATTATCTCGCTCATCATTTTTATTGGCTTTGGACATATACGCTTTGTAAAGCTTCTCCCTCAATGAACGATTATCTGCATTTTCCATAAAGGGAACAAAGCTTGGTGCTTGAAGGGTAAAGACCCATTTCCCTTCTTTTCCTTTGCTTAGAGCGGTGGCAGCTGCTTGTCTGATGGCAGAATCAGGTAAACCACTTAAGTCTTTTTCATCCGAAATCACTAATTCATAATCGTTCGTTTCAGCCAGCACATTTTCACCAAAAGTAAGGCTGAGCTGGGATAGCTTTTTGGTGATTTCTTTAAATCGGGCTTTCCCTTTAATATTCAAGTCCGCACCGTTTCTAATAAAGGCTTTATAGGTTTTAGTCAACAGCATTTCTTGTTCATTGTCGAGACCTAGCTTTTCTTTTTGTTTATAAACGTTTTTTACGCGCTCAAATAAATCAGCATTTTGCCAGATGTCATTACCAAATTCAGATAAGATGGGAGAAGCCTCTCTGGCTACTTCTTGAATTTTTTTATTGGTTTCCGCACTATTGAGGTTGAATAATATGGAAGTCACCGAGCTCAATTTTTTGCCCGCAAATTCCATGGTTTCCAAAGTATTTTCGAAAGTAGGTGCTGAACTTTGCGAAGTGATGTCCTCAATTTCTTGCCTGGCTTCTTTAATGGCTGCTTCTATAGCTGGCATAAAATGCTCGGACTTAATTTTATCAAATGGAGGAGTTTGAAAAGGGGTATCAAAGTTTTTTAATAATGGGTTATCCATGGAAAATTTTTCTTGTTAGAATTTCGAATACAAACTTAAGTTGTTTATTACGGAATTGGGGGATGAGAAGATTACTAAAATGAAAAAGCCTTTTATTCATTTCGTAGATTTATTGTTGCTTTATGATTACTGTTTATGCCTTGAGTTTAAATTTTATTCTTTTTTCCACTATACAACAAAACTAGTCCGCAGGCATCCTTGACGCCTTAGTAATCTCGCAAAGTCTCGTAGACGCAAAGTTTTCGCAAAGAAAATATTTTGCTATTTCATTTAAAGTTCAATTCTGAGCCAAAGGCTAACCATCCTTTGGTTGGGAAGACCACGCAGACTTTATAAAAAAGATATCGGCTAGAGCCTGACCAGCCTAAGGCTGGCTTCAACCCTCAAAGCCTTCTTTGGCCTACTTTTCCTGATAGACTAAAGTACAATGGGATTAATGGAGTTATAAAAAACCAAACCCGCAAGGTTTTGAATCTTGCGGGTTTCTA
The DNA here is from genome assembly GCF_035704835.1 of Marivirga sp. Lineage (GTDB taxonomy): Bacteria > Bacteroidota > Bacteroidia > Cytophagales > Cyclobacteriaceae > Marivirga. Next base: position 4,194 of record NZ_DASSWQ010000008.1, read on the forward strand.
TATTTTAAGCATGACTTAAGCTTATTCCTTATGCATCCATTCTTTTTTGGACATTAATTCACCCTCAGATTCTTCGTTGTCTGGGTCATCTACACAACAATCAACAGGGCAAACAGCCGCGCATTGTGGCTCTTCATGGAAGCCAGTGCATTCGGTACACTTACCAGTCACTATATAATAAAATTCATCAGAGATGGGTTCTTGCATCTCTTCTGCATTCACTTCAGTACCATCTATTAACTTTGCTTTTCCAGAAAGGGAAGTTCCTCCAGCCCAATTCCACTCCACTCCGCCTTCATATATTGCTGTATTAGGGCACTCAGGTTCGCAAGCACCACAATTAATACACTCATCTGTTATCATTATCGCCATAACTGAAAAATTTAGCTCTTATTCAAATTAGTTAGTATAACAACAAAGTTAGAGACAATAAGTTTACGGAGCAAAATATTTGATAAGCATTAAATTTAAATTACAGTAATTTAAATAAGTTCTATAATGAGAAATTCATTTAACTATTAAATCAATGTTATTCTTAAATATGGAATAGTTATTCTCAAAATCTATTTTCCTAAATAGCTAGACTGATAAAGTATATAATTCATCTTTTATAAAAAGTAAATGAAATAAATGGTTCCCATCTATTTTTAAAGTAAATTCAATTTAATTCCACCATTAATAACAAAGCCATCAACAGGAGCATAAATGTCACGAAATTGTGGATTATCTATACTGCCTCTGTAGATGGTATCAAAAGCAGTTTGCCTAGTATCGGTGAAATTTTCAAAGTTCAGGAAAACTGAAAACATTTTAGTAAATCTTTTTTCAGACATCAGACCGAAAATCCAATAAGGCTGTCCAGTTTCACCATCATTAAGCTTTTGTGAACTGAAATAATAAGCTTCCAAACCCAACCAAAAATTTCCATGTTTTTCATACATCAACACATTGTTTAATCTATGATTAGCAACTAATGGCATCTCAACTGTGCTATTACTACTGGTCCTATTAACATCTGCAAAAGTATAACCAGTAAAAAGCTTGAAATCTTCATAACCCCATTTTAAGTTTAATTCTATTCCTTTAGAATCGATAAAGCAATCAGACTGAACAAACTCAAATTGATTTTGAACTGGAACTAAATTTAAAGGATTTTGAATCTGGGTGTAGAAAAACAAAGCATTTGATGTCAATGATAATTTCTCTGTAAAGCTATAGCTATAATTCACATCGAAATTTGCTCCATAGGATCGCTCTGAAGTTAATTCCGACCTATTTAAAGGTCTTACATTTTGAAATTGTCTGGTCTCAGCTTCCTCAGAAAACACTGTTGGGGTTTTGTAACCTAAGCCACCTCCCAAGCGCAAGGTTAATTGATTACTGGGAGTATATATAATCCAACCTTAATCCACTTTCAACTGTAATATTTTCAGTAAAATCATAAGTGTTTTGTAAAAATATTCCTGTAGTAAATTCTTGGAAACTGTGGTCAAAAGCCAAACTATCCAGACTTTGGTCAAAATTTTCCGTCCATAAGTTTAAGCCCCCAATCCATTCGGAACTTTCTTTCACATAATTGAAATTCAACTCGCTAAAAGAAGAAAATTGGAGTCCTGAAAAATGGTAGTTAGGTATCGCTATTGCTCTGTCAAAATAACTTAAACTATTTTTAAATGAGGCTTTAAACTCATCTTCAAAAGAATGATCAATTATAATCTGGCTAGATATACGATCTGTTTCATTTAGTTCAAAATATGGATTATTAACATTCTCTCCATTTATAAAGGCAATATTTCCTCCCAGTCGCTCTTCTTTCACCATATTTAAACCAATTTCTACTGTGGTTTCCTCTCTAGGATAAATGAAAAGTTTGGGATTAAGGGTGAAACGATCAAATTCGGGTATAGCGGTTAATCCTATACCTGCTGGGTCATAGGCTGTTCCTTTATTATAGGATGCGAAAATAGTGGTACCCATTTTTTCATTTTTGTTAGCATAAAAACTACTAACATCCAATCCTAAGGCTGATGTCCCATTAAACATCATACTTAACTCAGGTTCACTTTTAGGATCCTTGGATATCAAGTTAACTAATCCGGCTATAGCACCTCCCCCATATAATGTTGAATTGGCACCTTTAATGACCTCTACCTGCTTTAAATCCAAAGGAGCTATTTGCATTAAGCTTAAACTACCCGAAAAACCAGAATAAAGAGGCAATCCATCACGTAGCAGCTGGGTATATTTTCCATCTAATCCCTGAATTCGAATACTTGAATTATAGCTAGTGGCTGATGTTTGCTGTGTTCTGATACCTGTACTTTCATTAAGCAACATTCTAATATCGCCCGGTTTCATATTCCCTTTCTCTGCAAGTTCTTCACCAGCAATCATCTCTATTCTAGTAGGAATATCATCAATAGTTCGGCTAGACCTAGTGGAACTGACCACTACCTCCTCCATTTCATCATGTCCGTGACGAAGCTTAAAGATTAATATATCGGATGAATCCTCCATGGGGAAGGTTAATTTTACGGATTGTGCTTCATAGCCCACGTAACTTATTTTAAATTCGTGCTGCCCAGACGGAATATCGTTTATTTCAGTTTTGCCAGTGGTATCCGTAATCCCACCCAACTTTAATTTATTCGCATAAATAGTGGCTCCTATTAATGGTTCCTCGCTTTCTTCATCTAACACTAAAGCGGTAAATTGAAATTGTGCTTGAACCTCCAACTTGCTGATTGTCAAAATCAATAAGCAAACAAAAATTATCTTTTTAAACATATTGAATACAGGTTAAACTAATAAATTGATTAAAACATTTTACAATGAAGTAAAATTGAATTCTAATTAGGATATCTGCATCGGGGGTTTTAAGAGCTTAAAGAGAAGCTCTTTTTTGTGGTAAACTTCGTGAAAAGGAGAGTACGTATCTAAATTTTCTAAATCATCATTTTGAAATATCACTGGAGCAATTATGATGATGTTACCTGAGCAATTTCCGCATTCAAAAAACGGAGAGCAAGGCGAATCTTCTTTATGCTCTTTGGATTTCACTCCCTCGCATTCAGTCAATTGATTATCTTCAATGCAATATTGCTCCTCATCACAGCAAAATACCATTGAGCTGTACAAGACAATATTGATTAAAAATATAAAACTGAATCGTTTCAAATTATACCTGTTAATTTCGTTTTAATGACTAAATAAACAAACTAAACTAGTTAAATTAAATAATCATAAAATTAAAAATAATCAATCAGATAAAATATTCACATGTAATTTTTATTCTATCAAGCTTTTCTTTTTAAAAAATTAGGAGGAAAATAAATTAACACATTAATAAAATAAAAATATTGAACCTGAATCATGTCCTAAGCTTTTTATAATTTTGTTCTATGGCACAACAATCCATTTCCCAAAATAAACTAATAAATCCACTTCAGCAGTACTTTGAAAAAATTGACTTAAGAACCGATTTTTTCAGAATAGAAATTGACTTTAAAAAGCTTTATGGCCAATACAATATCTATTTCAAGGAAATGGCAGAAGAAATGGAACTAGAATGGGAGCAGTTCTTAAAAGCAGATTTAAAATTTTCATTTGATTTACTACATCTTCAGCCAACAGATTATCATATATTCTTTGAACTTGAATATCATTTCAATCGCTACAGGCTCAAAACTTTAAGGAACAGTTTTTATCAGGAAATACCCTTCTTTGATTTACAAAAATGGAGAACCTTCTGCCGCTCTAAAGAAAAAGAAGCTTTCAAGGGCGGTTTAACCAATGAAATTTGGACTAATCCTATTTCAGAAAAATTATTAGGCAAAGCAGATGAACCAGGCTATTTCGGGGGAAATGGTAGTTCTGGATGGAAATTGCACGCCATTGCCAATTTCTGTTTAGATTTGTATTGCCATCAGCAAAAAATTAAATTTCTTAGATTAACTCCCTACGATAGCTTTATGTCAGCTGGAAAAATTGAATTATTAGGCAATTCCTTAAAGTTAAGGAAGCAAGAGCAATCCATTCAGCAAATGATGAGTCGTAAAATTGGATATGAAATTCCAGGCGCTAAAAATAAAGAGGAAATAATTGACAAATAAATTAACAATCTACCTTTAAATCGTTTATTGATTATATGAACAAATACCTGTTTTCCTCCTGTTTAATTTTCTTTTTATCCTTCCCTAAACTTTTATCGGGCCAATGTCTTGAGCAATCCACCGCTTATCAAGCGGGAGAGGAAATATGGTATGATGTCAAATATAATTGGGGCATAATATGGGTAGATGCTGGAGAAGTGATGTTTTCCGTGGAGGATGCCAAATGGGAAGGTTTTGATACGTATTGGTTCAAAGGCTATGGTCGCTCCATGCCCAAATGGGACTGGGTGTATGAAGTAAGAGATACTTTCGATGCCATTGGGACTCAAGAACAATTAAAACCTCTTTATTTCCACAGAAACACTAGCGAGGGAAGTTACAAAGTCAACAATAAATATTGGTATAATAAGGAAAAGGAAATTATAAAAGCTAAGGTTTATAATTCCGATGATAAGGAGAAAATAGAAAAAAATGTTCCTTATAATGACTGCATTTGGGATGTGCTTACGGCCATATACTATGCGCGAAATTTAGATTTTACAAGTTACGATAAGAATGAAAAAATTCCTTTCAACTTAATAGTAGATGGTAAAATCTATAACTTATATGTTAGATATCTGGGTAAGGAACAATTGGAAATGCCTGATGAAACAGTGTATAATACCATAAAATTCAGCGCTTTGTTGGTGGAAGGCACCATTTTCGATGGTGGCGAGGACATGACTGTCTGGGTTACAGATGATAAAAATAAAATCCCTTTAAAAGTGCAAGCTAAAATTCAGGTGGGTTGGGTAAAAGCCTTTCTAAAAAGCACAAAAGGACTGAAATATGGTGCAATTACTCCGCTCAATCCCTAAATTGCGTGTTGAATATGCAACAAGAAATTATTAACAATATTGCGGAAATATGCTATCAGCAAGGGATTGAGAAAGCCATTATTTCTCCTGGTAGTAGAAATGCCCCGTTAACTTTGGCATTTGCACGTCATTCAAAAATAGAATGCTTTTCTATAAGTGATGAACGGTCTGCAGCATTTATTGGAATGGGAATGGCGCAAGCTAGCCATAAACCAGTTGCTTTGATTTGCACTTCCGGCTCTGCTTCTCTTAATTATGCTCCTGCCATTGCAGAAGCCTTTTTTCAGGAAATCCCTTTGGTAGTCATCACGGCCGACCGACCACCTGAATGGATTGACCAGTGGGACGGACAAACGATTAGGCAGGAAAACATTTATGGAAAGCATGTCAAAAAGAGCTTTAATGTAGCAGTAGATTTATCACATCCTGATGCGCAGTGGCAAACTTACAGAATCATAAATGAAGCAGTGCTGAAAAGTAAAAATGGTGTAAAAGGTCCAATACACATAAATATTCCTTTCCGAGAACCATTCTATCCTGAGAAATCTGAAAATTGGAATTATGATTCAAATGTCAAGATTATAAAAAGTGTTTCTGGAGAAAAAATATTAGCAGAAAGCCAAATCAATGAACTCCAAACAGAATTAAAGCAAAAAGATAAAATAGCTTTCGTTTTAGGACAGGAAGATTACTCCGAAGAGTTTTTAATTTCACTTGACAAGGTTTCTCAAAAGTTAGAAATTCCCATTTTTGCAGATATTATTTCCAATGGACATGGACTTAAAAATGCTATTCATTTACCGGATAGTATTTGCATGAAGATGATGAAAGAAGTCAAAACAGAAGAAATTCCTGATTTGATTATCAGTTTTGGCAAAAGTATTATCTCCAAAAACCTGAAATTATTTTTACGAAAAAATGTAAAATCACAATGGCATGTGCGAAGTCATCATGCTTTTATAGCTGACCCTTTTCAGACTTTAGCTAAGCAAATTGAAGCTGAGCCTGTATCGTTTTTACAACACCTGAACAAGAACTCTTCTTCTAAATTCTTGAATTTGTGGCAGGAGAAAAATACAGAGGCAGAAAGCAAAACTAATAGTTTTTTAAGCGCTCAATCTTTCAGCGAATTTTCTGCTTTGCATGAATTGGTTCAAAATCTACCAAAAAATAGTCATTTGCATTTAGCCAATAGCTTGAGTGTGCGCTATGCGAATTTTATTGGATTGAAGCACAAAGAAGAAGTTAAGGTGTGGGGAAACAGAGGCACAAGTGGAATTGATGGTTCTACTAGTTCAGCCATTGGCCATTCCATAAGTCAAAAAGATAAAAATCATTTCCTTATCACAGGGGATGTAGCATTCTTTTATGACCGAAATGCATTTTGGCATAAATATCCTTATCCAAATTTGAAAATCATCCTGCTCAATAATCAAGGAGGTTCTATTTTCAGAATGATAAAAGGACCGAAAGAGCAGAAAGAATTGCAGGAGTTTTTCGAAACGGAGCAGAGGCTGAATGCCAAAAGTTTATGCAGTGAATTTGGGATAGCTCATTTTTCAGCTCATAATTCTGAAATCTTTAATACCATAAAGGATAAGTTTATGAAATATCCGCAATCAGCCATAATTGAAATTAAAACTGACGCTAAAACCAATCAAACAATATTTGAAGACTTTAAAAATCAATTAATATCATGAGTAAAATCAACTGGACAACCGTAAAAGAATATACTGACATCACCTACAAAAAAGCCAATCATGTGGCTAGAATTGCATTTAATCGCCCTGAAGTGCGTAATGCATTCAGACCAAAAACAACTGCAGAGCTTTTTGATGCTTTATTGCATGCCCGCGAAGATGATGATATCGGAGTCGTTTTATTATCAGCTGAAGGCCCTTCACCTAAGGATGGAAAATATGCCTTTTGCAGTGGCGGAGACCAAAAAGCCAGAGGAGAACAAGGTTATGTGGGAGATGATGGAGTTGCCCGTTTGAATATCCTGGAAGTACAAAGATTGATTCGCTTTATGCCTAAAGTGGTCATAGCAGTGGTTCCAGGATGGGCTGTGGGTGGCGGTCATAGTTTGCATGTAGTTTGCGATATGACCTTAGCCAGTAAAGAACATGCTATTTTTAAACAAACCGATGCGGATGTAACCAGTTTTGATGGTGGTTATGGCTCAGCCTATTTGGCAAAGATGGTCGGACAAAAAAGGGCTCGTGAGATTTTCTTTTTAGGTAGAAATTATTCTGCTCAAGAAGCTTTCGATATGGGAATGGTCAATGCTGTAGTTCCACATGAGGATTTGGAAGATACCGCATTCGATTGGGCTCAGGAAGTATTAGGAAAATCTCCACTATCTATCAGAATGTTGAAATTTGCATTCAATGCCACAGATGATGGTATGGTGGGTCAGCAAGTATTTGCTGGTGAAGCCACTAGGTTAGCCTATATGACTGAAGAAGCCAAAGAAGGTAGAAATGCATTTTTAGAAAAGAGAAAACCTAATTTTGAAAAGTTTAAAAGGGTAAGTAATTGATGAGATTTTAGATTTTAGAATTAAGATTCAAGAATTAAGATAAAAAGGTCTTGGCTTCGTAAGCCAAGACCTTTTTTATAACCTACTTTAATAGGTTCTAAAGCATTTAAATATAAAACATATTGGACAATTCGAATTCAAGCTAATTAACTTATTCTGTGCGTCATACCTGCGAAGGCAGGTATCTCATGATTTTTATCTTTGATTAAAATATCTATTTGAAAATAGCTTTTATACTAATAAAAAACATAGAATTTCTCTTGAAATAGATTATTGAAAATTTGTTTCAATAGGAAATATCCCTGCCTCCGCAGGGATTAGGTTCCGATTTACATTAACAATAAGAATAAACCATAATATAATTTAGATTTCAAGCTAATTTAAACAACTCCTTTACCCTCTTCAATAACTGCTTCTTTACTATCTGATTTCAAATTATACCAATCAATTTTTCGCGTAAAGTACATGGTCAATCCTAAAATGATTACTAATCCTAAGCTTCCAATTAAGAGAGAATAATCAGCTAATTGAAGGGTGACGTATACAAATCCATAAATACCTATTAAAGCCATAATTAGAATGATGATCAATTTCCTTGCTTTGATGATATAAAGAGCATAAAAGGAAATCATTCCTACTATCGCGAATGTGGAAATGACATAAGCCAAATTGAAATTGGAATGCTCTGATATAGAAACCAGTAATATATAAAATAAGCATAAAGCAAGACCAACTAAAATGTACTGAAAAGGGTGAATTCTTTTCTTATTGATGACTTCTACTAAAAAGAAGACCAAAAAGGTAAGCGCTATGGTCATCACAGAATATTTTGCTGAGCGTTGGGCTTTTTTATAATCATCTACTTCATTCAATAGATTGACTCCAAATGCAGAAGCATCAAGTTTATCTTTCATGCTTCTTCCCGACCAGCTTTGAGGATAGTTTCTATTCAGTTCCAAAACATTCCAAACCGCATTAAAACCAGCATCATTTACCTCTCTATTCTTGGGTAAGAAATTGCCTTTAAAACTTGGAGAAGACCATTCCGATTGCAGATTAACTTGCGTAGTCCCTCCTACCGGAATAAAGGTTAAATCCTGACTTCCTTGCAAAGCCACCGAAAAATTAAAGTCTATGTTTTTATCCTTTTGACGATTTATATCTTTAGGATATATGGTGATTCCGGAATTAATTAAATCTGTGATTTTACTACCTGATTCTACTTTTAGGCTTTCCTCACCCCATTTAAAATTGATATTATTCCCTATTCCTCTTAAATCAGAGAAACCTATAGTGAGAAAAGCTTTTTCATATTGAATTTCCTTTAAATGATTTTCATCAAAAGATAAATCCATATTAAATGTACCGTTCACCTTCAAATCTGAATCATAAACCACCACTTCATAAATTCCTCTATTCAAAATTTTGGGTTGAATATTACCATTAATATTAAGTTTTTCTGGTAAAACGTAATGATAAACTATGGATTCTATCATTTCTTCATCTTTTTCATATTCATATAAGAGCGGTATCGTCAAAATTGGGCCATTAATTTCTTGACTCTCCGCCCACTTACTACTGACTTCAGCTATAGCTTCTTGTTGCAATATTTGCCGATCCGTAATGACCTCATTGATCATGGCTGATGGTATCAACAATAGCAACATTAAAATTGTAATGGTTAAAAGCTTTAACATCACTGAATTCTTCAGCCAATTGCTCATTTTCTCGAATAAATTGTTTTCATTTTCCATATTTATATTATTTAAGAGTACTTTGTATTTCAAAGTATAAGCATAAAAAATTTTATTTATTATTTAGTAATTTTTCAATTGCATTTATGTGAGCCTTGAAAGCACGTTTACCAGACTCAGTAGCCTTATAAGTTGTATTGGGTTTTCTGTCCACAAAATCTTTTTCGAATGCTATATATTCTTTCTTTTCAAGATTCTTTAAATGGCTTGCTAAATTTCCATCAGTCACCCCCAATAAATCTTTCAAGGATATGAAATCTGTCTTATCATTTACCATTAAGACAGACATTATTCCCAAGCGCACTTTATTTTCAAATGCCTTATCAAGATTGTTAAGTATATTCTTCACGAGCCGTACTTCAAATGCATTCTTATTCCATATACTATATGCAAAAGTCCAAAGCCTAAAGCCCAAAAGAACAAACCATACTCTATAAAATATAGGCCAGTTAAGCCTAATATGACTTCAGCAATTCCTAGACTTCTGATATCATCCAAAGTGTAGTTACTGGCATTGATCAGAGCCAATCCATAAAAAATTAAGGTTAATGGCGCTAATATGCCGATAAATCCATTTAACATTAAGATTATGCATACAAATCCTCCAGTAAATAATGGGATAGCAAGATTAATAATTAATCTTTGAGATTGCTTGTTCCATAGCTTCTGGCCTTTCTTTTTGCTAGTTCTACGAGTAAGCATGACCACAGAACCTAGCGTCAAAACCAGTGTTGAAATAGCTAAAATTGTTATGTCCAATAATCCTTCAGAAGTTAAGCTAACCATCTTCAAGGTATAATAATCAGACGCTAAGAAAATATATTGATATGCTATAAAAGCTGATGCTAATGCAATTATACCAGCTATAACTCCTGAAATTCCACTGAGTGAAATAAACCGACTTGAGCGATCCATCATTTCACGAATTTCCTTTATGTCTTGAAGATACTTTTCTTGTTTCATCTCTTTACTTTGTAAATCAAAGTACATTGAATTAAATTAAAATAACAAGAAAATATAAAAATAAATTATAGCAGTAGGCCTATCCATTTCTTATCTCATCCCACCACTCTTGTCTGTTTTCTTTTCGTTCTTCCCTTCTTTCCTTTCTCTCCTTGCGTTTTTTACGTCTTTCTCTGTCCTTTTTACGTTTTGCTTTAGTCTCCCGAGTAATAACGTAATGAATAGAAACGGATGCTGGAAAATCAAACCAGTCTTCATTATTAATATGATAGGCTGGTTTGATATCAGCGGCTAATACTATGGGTAATGCTGGAATCTTCCATTCTATTCCACCCATTAAATCAAACCCATAAATTTTTCCATATTCTTTATGACTTCCTGCATGCATTCCAGCACCGAAAAATATATTAAAGCCTTCTCCTGTGATGGGTAAATGATATTTAGGTAAAACCGTAAATTGAAAAGAATTTGTTTTTAGGTCTGTGATTGCTTCTGCACTAAATCTAGGTAAGATTCTTTGCTTAACACTGATACCAAATCTAGCATCTCCTAATCTAACACCAACTGCCGTTCCGTACTTTTGAGCAGAAGCATAATGACTTATCAAAATAATAACCAGTACTAATTTAAAACGCATGATGGGTAAACGAAACTGCAGCATTCTTATTATCATTAAATATTTAACCAAATTATCATTTCAGATAAAGGAATCATTTGTTTAAAATTTGAGTGAAATTCAACATTTGACAAAAAAAAACCCACTTAACTATGAAGTGGGCTAGTAATTTATTGAATAACAGATTACTTATTCAAATTCGGAAGGATAGCATTTCACATCATTACATCTTTCACGAATCATTTCATAAGCTTTTAAATCTCCCAATTCACCTGCTTTGCTTAAATCGAGACAACCCGCAGAAAGTTGTCCATATTCAATTCGTAAAACACCTCTCAAATAGTAAGCATCTACATTATCTTTATCCTTTTCAATGATTTTTGTACAGTCATTAATGGCATCCTGATACGCTTCTAATTGCTGTTTAGCTTGACCTCTTTTATAATAAGCATCTAAATTATTCTCATTTAGTTCAATTGTTTTTGAATAGTCAGTAATGGCACCATAATAATCTTGCAGAAGATACTTTATGTTTCCTCTTTCAAAATAAGCCTCAGAAAAATCAGGCTTTGCTTCTATAGCTTTATTATAATCTTTCATAGCACCATGAACATCCGCGAATTTTTGTTTGATGTTTCCTCTCATATAATAGGCTTGGTGTGCCTCTTCATCAAGCTTTATTGCTTCGTTAAAGCTTACAATAGCCTCCATATATTCTTTCTCTTCAAATTTATTGATGCCATTTTCAATAAATTCGGACGCTTTTTTATTTTGAGCTGATACAAAAGAAATGGAAAAAACCATTGCAAAACTCAATACTAATAATTTTGATAATTGATTCATAATGAAGATTAATATGTTGAATGATGTTTAGTACAATAAGTTTGCCAATATTAAAAGTGCAATCAATGGTATTGTACTATTCAAATGTAAATATAAGTTTAAACAAATCATCAGCCAAAATCAAGCCGATCTTACATCTATTTATTTCTTCAGTGGAAAAATCATTTTGTAATCAGCTGATACTTTTCCTTTGCTAATATTCCCTAATTTTCCTTTCAAAATCCTCTTTTTGAAAGCAGAAACATGGTCTGTAAAAAGAATACCTTCAATATGATCATATTCATGTTGTATTACTCTAGCCACAAAACCATCAAACTCTTGCTCGTGTTCTTTCCAATTTTCATCAAAATATTTAATTCTGATTTTAGGTTTGCGATTCACATCCTCTCTGATGTTAGGAATGCTTAAACATCCTTCTTCAAAAGCCCATTCCTCCCCTACTTCATCCAAAATCTGAGGATTGATAAAGGCTTGTTTTACTTTTGGTTCATCTTCTTCATCATCGATAGGATCCGTATCAATTACAAATACTCTTAAGCTTTTACCTATTTGCGGAGCAGCAAGACCAACACCATTTGCATTGTACATGGTTTCAAACATGTCATCCACCAATGTTTTTACATCTATTTCATCTTTCTCAATATCTTTCCCCTTTGTTTTCAAAACAGGGTGACCATACGCTATTATAGGATAAATCATAATCTAATTTTCATCTAAGAATTGTTGTAAAATAATCGCTGCACTAATTTTATCTATATTACCTGATTTCTTATTTCTTTGTTTTCTTTTGGAACCAGAATGAATCATGGCTTGCATAGCTTCTTGTGAGCTAAAGCTTTCATCTTGCAAATGTAAGGGCATTGTTGGGAACTTCTTTCTAAAAAGATTAATAAATGCATCAACATGACGAGTAGCATCTGTTGCTTCTCCCTCTTCGTTGGTAGGATAGCCACATACTACGGCTTCCACCTCTTCTTTAGCGAAATATTCAGTTAAGTATTGAATCAGATCCTTAGAATGTATCATCTCTAAAGGTGAAGCTATTATCTTTAGCGGATCGGTTACCGCTAATCCAACTCTTTTGGTACCGTAATCAATTGCTAAAACTCTGGGCATTCAATTTAAACGAATAAGGGAATGAAACTTCTTTCTAACTGATTTTTCAAGCATTAATGCTTTGGGGAAAAGCACTTCATTTTCAATTTTAGCATGAATTTTTAATTTCTCTTCAAAACGTTCCAATTCTGAAAAAAGAACTTTCACATTCAAGGAAGAATCCTGATTTATAGGGTATTGATCCATCAAAAAACGAATACCTTTCATTTCATCATCATGAACCTCATGATCAATTGCAAATTTTTGCATATTAAAATTTGGATATTTATAAAAGAAACTCGATGGATTTTTCTTTTTGTCTTCTATTGCTTTCAGCTGGGAAATGTATTCAAAAAGTGTGTCTTCTTCTTCATAAATATGATGGACGAAATCCTCTACAAATAGCGGAAAAACATCCTTAATTTCTCTTTCAACCGATGCAAGGTGAGGCGTAATGCTCTCTAATTTATTTACCAATTTCACTAAAAATGGTAAATCTTTTTTAACAAATATAAAATGTGTATGCTTAAGATAAGTGATGACTAAATCAATGGGAAATGATAATAACCGGATATTCTCAATCTCTTCGTTCTGATTAATTTTTTCTAATTCAGAAACTACATATTTCAAATCAACCTTCTTAGATTTGCATACTTTTTCTAAGGAATCTTCTTCAAATTCATAGTATTCAATACCTAAATAATAAAGAACGGATGCGAATACGTAATTTTCTGCAACTAATTCCTTTATTTTCTTTTGAGAGTATTCCACTTTGACTAATTTAGGTGTTACAAAGGTAAATTAATTTTAAGGCTTTTCAATCCAACGATTTACTTAATTCCTGCGTTATTTGTTAAAATAAAAATATTTAAACGTGCACAACAATAAAAATAGTTCATTCCAAATTAAACTGCCCATCATCATTTTCTCAACTTTGGCTGCAGGAATATTGATTGGTGCCACAATGGCAAATCCATCTTCCAATAAAGATACTGTTTTAGAGGGAATTACAAGGATAAAAGAGATTCTTTTACAGGTTGACCAAAACTATGTTGAAGAAGTTGATACTGATAAGTTGGTGAATAGCGCGATTGAAGGAATCGTAAAAGAATTAGACCCGCATACTTCCTACATTCCAGCAAAGGATTTAGAAATGGTTTCTGCTGATTTGAAAGGCAACTTTGAAGGTATTGGTATTGAATTCAATATTTTCAATGACACTCTTTATGTTGTAGCACCTTTAAGTGGTGGACCGTCAGAGACTGCCGGTTTACAATCTGGAGACAAAATAATTGCTGTTGATGGTAAAAATATTGCTGGAATAGGCTTGACCAATAGACAGGTTCATGAAAACTTGAGAGGCGAAAAAGGAAGTGAAGTGAAATTAAAAGTTATGCGTTCTGGTTCGGATGAGCCTGTTGAGTATACCATTATAAGAGATAAAATTCCTCAATACTCTGTTGATGTGAGCTATATGGTAGATGATGAAATCGGATACATTAAAGTGAGTCGTTTTTCTGCTACTACCTATAATGAATTTATGGATGCTCTAAATAAATTAAAAGATCAAGGCTTACAAAAATTGATTGTGGATTTGCAGGATAATCCTGGAGGTTATATGGATAAGGCCATCAGCATGGCAGATGAGTTTTTGAAAGATAATGCTATGATTGTCTACACCAAAGGAAAAGAGAAAAGATATAACTCCGAAGCTAGGGCAATTAAAGATGGAAAATTTGAGGAAAACCCTTTAATTATATTAATAAATGAAGGGAGTGCTTCGGCTTCTGAAATTGTTTCTGGTGCCATACAAGATAATGACAGAGGCTTGATTGTGGGTAGAAGGTCATTCGGTAAAGGCTTGGTTCAAATGCCGATTCCCTTGAAAGATGGTTCAGAATTGAGATTGACCATTTCCAGATATTACACGCCTTCTGGAAGATCAATACAAAAGCCTTTTGGTGAAGATCCAGATGAATACAGAGATGAAATGAATTATAGATATGAGCATGGGGAATACTTTGTTGCGGATAGCATAGAATTTGATGACTCTTTGAGATATACCACTTCAAACGGTAGAATTGTATATGGTGGAGGGGGCATAATGCCAGATTATTTTGTTCCATTGGATACCTCTAAAACTTCTACTTTTCTGAATAGATTATTTTTGAGCAATACCCTAAGACAGTATACTTTCTACTATTATGAAAAAAATCAAAAAATGTTGGAGAACATGGGACTAGAGCGCTACATAGATAATTTTCAGGTAACTGATAAAATGCTAAAAGAACTAATTAGCATGTCCAAAAAAAATAATGTTGAGTTTGATGAAGAAGGTTTTAACAAATCTAAAGAATTAATAAAGTTGTACAGCAAGGCTTACATTGCTAGAAATATTTGGGATAATGAAGGCTTCTATCCTATTTTCAATAAGCAAAATGAAGTATTCATGGAAGCAATTAAGCTTTTTGATAGGGCTGAATCACTAGCTAAAAAATAACTTTTTAATCAAAATATTTAAATAATAGGAAGTATTAATTAACTACCATTTGTTTTTTTAGAAGATACATAATATGGCATACTACGTTAAAAAAGGGAACATACCCCCTAAAAGACATACACAATTCAGGCAGCCAGATGGAAGTTTGTATGCTGAAGAATTAGTAAGTTCTTTGGGATTTTCAGGTATTTATTCAAATCTGTATCATATTAATCCTCCAACGCGAGTAAAGGAGATCAAAAAATCTGTGGCTTATGGAACCAAGCCTGACAAAGATTTACCACTACAACAAATCCACTTAAATACTTCAGGAGTTAAGAATACAGGTAGTGATTTTCTTAATAGCCGTAAAATATTATTGATGAATGATGATGTTTCCATGGCGCTTTGCATGCCGAGCCGCCAAAGCATGGATTATTATTACAAAAATGCCGAAGCAGATGAGTTGTTATTCATTCACGATGGCAGCGGATATATGTATTCCCAGTTTGGCAAATTAAAAATCAAAGCGGGTGATTATGTAATGATTCCTAGAACTACCATTTATAAATTAGAGTGGGATACAAGTGAAATCAGGTATTTAACCATTGAATCTGCCAGTCCCATCGAAACGGTTAGCAGATACAGAAATGAATTAGGTCAGCTATTGGAACATTCTCCATATTGTGAGCGTGATATTCATCCCCCACAGGAATTGATTACGGAAGAGAGTAAAGGAGATTATCACGTAAAAATCAAAAAAGGCGGTTATATACATCATTATGTTTACGACCACAGTCCATTTGATTTGGTAGGCTGGGATGGATTTTTATATCCTTATACTTTATCTATCCATGATTTTGAGCCAATTACGGGAAGAATTCATCAGCCACCTCCCGTACATCAAACTTTTCAGGCAGCAGGTTATGTGATTTGTTCTTTTGTACCAAGGTTATTTGATTATCATCCAGATGCTATTCCAGCACCGTATAATCACAGCAATATTGATTCTGATGAGGTATTGTATTATGTGGAAGGAAACTTCATGAGTAGAAAAGGAATTGAAAGAGGCTCTTTTACACTTCACCCGGGAGGTTTGCCACATGGGCCACATCCTGGAACAGTAGAAAAAAGCATTGGAGCAAAAGAAACTGAAGAGCTGGCCGTAATGCTAGATACCTTCAGACCACTCTTTGTTACAGAAGAAGGTAAAGAATTTATGGATAAGAAATATCCCATGAGTTGGACGGAGTAATTTTACTTATAGCAATTTAAAAGAAAACCTTGCAGGCTCTATTTTTAGACCTGCAAGGTTTTTTTGTTCAATTGGAACCGAAACCACTGATTTGTGTTTTAATTTTTATCTATTTTTATTGACCAAAAACACTCATTTAGAAATCCATTCATGTACGCCATAGTTGATATTGAAACCACGGGAGGCTATGCAGCCAGAAATAGAATATGCGAAATAGCCATTATTTTGCATGATGGAGAAAAAGTGGTTAAAGAATATCAATCCTTAATTAATCCTGAGCGTCATATCCCACCACAACTTTCAGCAATTCATGGAATTAACGACCAAATGGTGGCAGAAGCTCCTAAATTCTATGAGGAAGCAAAAACCATTCATGAATTATTAGAAGGGAATATTTTTGTAGCGCATAGTGTAAATTTTGATTACTCATTCGTAAAAGCTGCCTTTCAGGATTTAGGCTATGAGCTGAATCTGAAAAAACTCTGCACAGTCCGTTTGAGCAGGAAAATATTTCCGGGATTGAAAAGCTATAGTCTTGGGAATATTTGCGAAAATAGAGGAATCAAAATTAATGACCGACATCGAGCCTTCGGAGATGCTATTGCAACAGCAGAACTTTTTACGCAATTGGTTCAGCACGATAAAGATGACATCATCGAAAAATCTTTAAAGAAAAATGCTTCTGTTGTCAATATTCCTGAAAATTTGGATAGAACAGTCTTTGAAGCTTTGCCTGAATCTCCCGGTGTATATTACTTTCTGAATCAGAAAAGCCAGATTTTATACGTAGGCAAAGCCAAAAATATTAAAAAGAGAGTGAGCAATCATTTTGGTGGCAGTAAACTAGAAGTAGCCAAACAAGCCTTTCAAAGTCAGATTCATCATGTAGATTATTATTTGACTGGAAATGAACTGATTGCGCTCCTGCATGAATCACATGAAATCAGGAAGAACTGGCCCAGATATAACAGAGCTCAAAAAACCAATAATCCAGGCTATTCCATTTATCTCTATGAAGACAGGCAAGGCTATAAAAGATTACAATTGGGCAGAAAACAAGCTGGAATGCAAAGTGTAATGCGTTTCCCAAATCATGCTTCTGGTTTTAGCTTCTTAAATGAAGTCAGTAAAAAACTAAAGATTTGTCCAAAGTTTGCAGGCATCCAATCAAGCCTGGGGACTTGCTTTGCTTATAGCTTGAACCTTTGTGAAGGAGCATGTGCTGGTGAAGAATCAGTGACTCAACATAATGAAAAAATTCAAGCTTTTATTGATTATTGCAAAGCTGAAAAAAGTGATTATATCTTGATTGGAGATGGTAGAAATATCAACGAATCTGCTTTTGTATTAGTAGAAGAAGGTTTTTACAAAGGCTTTGGCTTTTACCCTCAGGAAGATGCTATCGAACATTGGGAAGATTTCAGTAATTACCTGATTCAATATCCTGACCATCCAGAAATTTATAAGATTTTAAGTAGTGAGCATGCTACTAAGAATTATAAAAAAATTAAAAAGGAGGTTTTTTTGAAGAGGAAGGAGTCAGCTTGAAATACACTGGATTAAAACGCTTCGATTTCAAACACTATCATTAATTACCCAAAGAAAAAGGACTGAAATTTAATACAGGATATCATGAAGCTTTTATTTAGGACAAATCAATTTAACAAATAGGACACCCCCCTTCACCCCCCTCAAGGGGGGAGACGCATATAATTATTTTTGACATTTTAATTTGATAATGTTGTTACATCAAACAATTAAAAATAGTGATAAATTTTTTATATTCTACCGACTTAAATCTGTGAGATTGTCCCCTCGAGGGGACTACAGGGGTGTCGATTGCTAGTAATTATTATTTCGTTTCAGTGCATTAATCCCCGCCAGCTGACGGGTTAGGGGGCCTTAAACCTTCTTCATTTTAAACCTCTTCTTCAACTCTTCCATTTCTTCTCTGAATCGTTTATCCACTTGCATCATGTCATTTACTGACTGCACTGCATGGATAACGGTGGAATGGTCTCTGCCACCAAAGTGGTAACCAATTGATTTTAAGGAATGATTGGTGTGTTCCTTGCAGAAATACATAGAAACCTGACGGGCTATCACAATTTCTTTCTTTCTGGTTTTTGCTTTCAAATCATCAATTTTCACAGCGAAATGTTCTGCAATGGTTTTTTGAATAAAATCAATTCCTACTTCAGATTCAATGTCATGAACGATATTTTTCAATGTCTGCTTAGCCAACTCCAAATCAATTTCCTTTCGATTTAAAGAAGCATGAGCAATCAATGAAATCAATACGCCTTCTAATTCTCTGATGTTGGTATCAACTGAATAAGCTAAGTATTCAATCACATCTTCCGGAATGTGAATACCATCACTTTCCATTTTATTCTGGATAATAGCAATTCTAGTTTCCAAATCTGGCTGTTGCAAATCGGCAGTTAATCCCCATTTAAAACGGGAAAGCAATCTATCTTCCAATCCTTTCAAATCTCTTGGAGGACGGTCAGAAGTCATGATAATTTGCTTACCGTTCTGATGTAAATGGTTGAAAATATGGAAAAATATTTCCTGCGTTCTCTCTTTACCCCCTAAAAATTGAACATCATCAATGATTAAAGCATCAATATGTAAATAGTAGTTAGAGAAATCCTGAATTTTATTATTTCTTAAAGCATCTATAAATTGATTGGTAAATTTCTCGGAAGAAACATACAAAACGAATTTACCATTTAACGTATCTTTTATTTCATTCCCAATGGCTTGCACCAAATGGGTTTTTCCTAATCCTACCCCACCATAAATCATCAATGGATTGAAAGAAGTAATTCCTGGCTTTTTGGCCACTGCATATCCAGCCGACCTTGCCAAACGGTTACAATCCCCTTCAATAAAAGTATCGAAAGTATAGTTTGGGTTTAGCTGAGAATTTTGCTGACTTAAATCCACACCATTTAAAGCAAATGGATTTAAAGGCTGTTCTCTTTGTTGCTCTTTAGGTTTATTGGATTTGTTGTTATTGGGTAAATTGATGGTAAACGGTTTGTACTTATCATTTCCCTTGTCAACAATAACTGAATACTCTAATCTGCCCTCAGGTCCTAATTCCTGGTGAATGACTTTCCGCAAAATATGGACATAATGCTCCTCCAACCACTCATAAAAGAACTGACTAGGTACTTGAATCGTTAATACGTTATTTTCAAGCTTTATAGGGTCAATAGGGGAAAACCAAGTATTATAACTCTGCTCTCCAACACCCTCCTTTATGGAGTGAAGACAATTATTCCATACCGATTGACAGTCTTTAACCATTCACACTAATAATTGACGGATTGTTAATTTGAATCCCTGATTTTGTATCAGGGCTGACAAAAATGATAAAAAAATAGTGAAGAAAAAAATGCAATTTTACTTGACAAGCCGTTAAATACAATTCAGTCAATTTATGTTTGAAAAACAGTTGAAATTTCTTTAAAAAATTACATTTTATTATTTAAAACCTTTTCCTTCAACTGATTAAATTGATATAAGATGAGATGATTTCTAATTGCATCCACCATTTATAACTATTACGTTTACCGATAGCAGGAATTATATTAACTTTATGAATTGAAACGACAAAACTGGAAATGAGCGACACTAAATTATTTGAAGATTTTGAAAAAAGTTCTGCCATTGAATGGAAGAATCAAATCTTAAAAGAATTAAAAGATAAACCTTTTGAAAATCTGGTTAGCAAAACACCTGAAGGAATTTCGATTCAGCCCTTTTATCATAAAGATACTGCTGAGGATTCAGAATTAAACATCCAAAATTCAATTCAAAAGGTGAATGAGGCTTTACCACCTCGATATTGGGCAAATCAAGCTAAGGTTGTAGTAAAAAGCGAAAAAAATGC
This sequence comes from Marivirga sp., assembly GCF_035704835.1. Classification (GTDB taxonomy): domain Bacteria; phylum Bacteroidota; class Bacteroidia; order Cytophagales; family Cyclobacteriaceae; genus Marivirga. The sequence goes on from NZ_DASSWQ010000008.1 coordinate 24,614, forward strand.
AAATCAAGCTGCCTTAGAAGCTTTAAATGGAGGTGCTGAAGGCATCATTTTCGTAATTGAAAAAGCTGATTTAAATCTAGACACTCTATTAAAAGAAATCCAGCCAGAATATTGCATGATTTCATTTGAATCCAATGAGCCTTTTTATTCTCTTATCTCCCAATATTTTAACTTCTTAAGCGCACACGATATTGACAGTCATAAAATAAGTGGCTTTTATCATTGTGATATTATTGAATGCAGCAATGCTGGTAAAATTGGTTTAAATGACAATGACTTTAAAAGTATAGCCGAATTAATCAGACATGCTGATGATTATCCCAATTTCAAGTCTTTATGCATCAGCAGCAATTTATTCCATAATTCAGGAGCGAATATCACCAATGAATCGGGATTATTGCTTTCCAAATCTGTAGAGTTTTTTGATAAGCTGACGGATTTGAAACTTGAGCTTAATCAAATTCTAAAATCCACAGTTTTCTCAATCGCAGTAGGAAGCAATTACTTTTTTGAAATCGCTAAATTAAAAGCTTTCAAACTGAACCTATTGAAAATTGCAGAAGCTTACAATAGTAAAGTAAAGGCTGATGATATTTTTATTCATTGCAACACCAGTTTCAGGAGTAAATCTGCATTGGATTTTAATGTAAATCTATTAAGAAACACCAATGAAGCCATGGCTTCAGTTTTAGGTGGATGCAATAGTTTATGGGTTCAGCCACATGATGAATCTGCAGGAAAACCACCGAGCAAGACCTTCAAAAGAATTGCTTTAAATATTTCCAATATTTTAAAAGAGGAATCTCATTTAGATAAAGTTGTTGATCCTACAAAAGGCAGCTATTACATAGAAAATTTAATTAAAGAGATTTCTTCATTATCCTGGAAGATATTTATTGAATTGGAGGAAGATGGTTCTTACAGTCATCATTTTGACAATGGAAATGTTCATCAAATAGTGGATACGGACGCTGGAAAAGCTGAACAAAACCTATGGGCTAGAAAAGATTTAATGATTGGTGCTAATACATATCAATTAATAGGCGAAAAAATCAGCGCTTATTTGGATACTGAAGAAAGCGGAAAAAGCCTGGAAGCCAAAAGACTGACTGCCACTATTGAGCACATGCGATATAGGGTGGAGAAATTGGTGGAAGAAAAAGGCGAAAAAGCCAGACCTTTGGCTCAAATCATTTTATTGGGAACTGACCCAGTGAGCAAAGCCAAATCGGATTTTGCCTACAGCTTTTTAGGAATAGCAGGAATTGGCATTTCATCTGAAGAATTCATTAATAAGTTAGATGGAAATATAAAATTAGATGATAATGCAAGCATCACTGTTTTATGTTACCCAGAAACACCTGAAAATTTAGAAGAGTATATTGCTAAACATAAAGGAATCCTGTTAGTAGCCGGACAAGAACCGAATGAAGCGGAATTGCAAAAAGCTGGCTTATATGGATGTATCAACCGAAAAGTTGATACCAAAAGATTTTTAGACCAATTATTAAAAGACTTAGGAATAGCGTTACTATGAAATGAGCATAAATTTTATACATCTCAACTTACTAACCTAAGATGAATAAAATTTGTAACGAATTCCATGTGGCCTATGAAAATAAACTAATACACATGAAACCTGATTTTTCAAAAATACAAAATATAAATTTAGATAAAGCGGATAGCACAGCTAACTCAAGACCAGAGTGGAAAACAGCTGAAAGCATAGTAGTTCCTCCTGTGATTGATGCCTCCACTATAGAAGGTGCTGAACATATTGGTTTTATTGCGGGAAAAGCTCCTTATTTAAGAGGTCCTTACAGTACGATGTATGTGCAAAGGCCCTGGACTATCCGTCAATACGCTGGATTTTCCACAGCGGAAGAATCTAATGAATTTTATAGAAAGAATTTAGCAGCAGGTCAAAAAGGACTTTCCGTAGCTTTTGACCTAGCCACTCACAGAGGTTATGATTCAGACCATCCAAGAGTTGAAGGAGATGTAGGGAAAGCAGGAGTAGCCATTGATAGTATTTTAGATATGAAATTGCTATTCGACCAAATTCCTTTAGATAAAATGTCTGTTTCTATGACCATGAACGGTGCTGTAATTCCGATTATGGCATTTTATATAGTGGCTGCAGAAGAGCAAGGAGTAAAACCTGAGCAACTATCAGGGACCATTCAAAATGACATTTTGAAGGAATTTATGGTAAGGAATACTTATATCTACCCGCCTGCCCCATCTGTTCGAATTATCTCAGATATTTTCGAATACAGCAGTAAAAACATGCCGAAATTTAATTCCATCAGTATCAGTGGATATCACATGCATGAAGCGGGTGCTACAGCAGATTTAGAATTAGCTTATACTTTAGCAGATGGATTGGAATACATCCGAGCCGGATTAAAATCAGGTTTGACCATTGATAAGTTTGCCCCTCGCCTATCCTTTTTCTGGGCAATTGGCATGAACCACTTTATGGAAATTGCCAAAATGAGAGCTGGAAGATTGCTTTGGGCGAAGATTGTAAAACAATTTAATCCTGAAAATCCGAAATCACTGGCTTTGAGAACACACAGTCAAACTTCCGGCTACAGCTTAACAGAGCAAGACCCATATAATAATGTTGCCAGAACCTATATTGAGGCAAAAGCAGCTGTTCTAGGGCATACTCAATCTTTGCACACCAATGCACTGGATGAAGCCATTGCTCTGCCAACAGATTTCTCAGCTCGAATTGCGCGGAATACTCAGCTATTTCTGCAAAATGAAACACAAATTACCAAGACCGTTGATCCTTGGGGAGGTTCCTATTATGTGGAATTTTTGACAGACCAGTTGGTGAAAAAGGCTTGGAAATTGATTGAGGAAGTTGAAGAAATGGGCGGTATGACTAAAGCCATTGAATCAGGACTTCCGAAAATGAGAATTGAAGAAGCTTCTGCCAGAAAGCAAGCTGGAATTGATTCAGGACGGGAAGTTATTGTGGGCATAAACCGCTATCAGACGGATGAAGAAAGTGATATTGAATTGCGTGAGGTTGATAATACTGCCGTTTTAAGATCTCAGGTCAAGCGACTTGAAAAGCTTAAAACTGATAGAAACAACTCTGAAGTACAAACTGCTCTTGATAATTTAGCAAAATGTGCCAAGTCAGGAAAAGGAAATTTATTGGAATTTGCAGTGGAAGCAGCCCGAAAAAGAGCTACATTAGGTGAAATCTCAGATGCTATGGAAAAATCATTTGGCAGACATAAAGCAACCATTCGCTCTATTCAAGGAGTCTATTCAGGTGAAGCAGGAAATAGCGATGACTTCAAAAAAGCACAAAAATTAGCGAATGATTTTGCGGAATTAGAAGGTAGAAGACCCAGGATTCTGATTGCCAAAATGGGGCAAGATGGACACGATAGAGGCGCTAAAGTAATTGCCACTAGCTTTGCCGACTTAGGTTTTGATGTGGACATAGGACCACTTTTTCAAACCCCTGAAGAGTCTGCCATGCAGGCAGCTGAAAACGATGTGCACATAGTAGGCGCATCAAGCTTAGCAGCTGGACATAAAATGCTAATTCCTAAACTGATTAATGAATTAAAAAGAATAGGAAGAGAAGATATTATGGTCATTGCGGGCGGTGTGATTCCACCTAAAGATTATGATTTCTTGTATGAAGCTGGAGTAAGTGCAGTTTTTGGCCCAGGAACAAATATTGCTAAAGCAGCAACTCAAATTTTAGAGAAATTGATGGCTGAGGATGAGGAGGCTAAATGATAAATTTCAACAAATTATTAATTATAAAGTTCTTCTTAAAAAATAAAACAAAAATCTTATACCGATAAAACGATTCCATTAAATCTATAAACATGAAACACCTAAAACTAATATTTCCCATTATTGCTATTGTAGTAATATTTGCCTGTGGAGATGATAAAAAGGAAAATAAACTTTCCACATTAAACCTACCTGAGGGATTTGAAATTTCAATTTATGCAGAGGTTGAAAACGCTCGCTCAATGGCTTTATCTAAAAACGGAACTTTATTCGTGGGGAACAGACAAGAAGATAAAGTTTATGCTGTGCAAGATACGGACGGTGACGGGACTGCAGACAAAAAATACATATTAGCTGATAGCCTAAATATGCCAAATGGAGTAGCTTTTAAGGATGGGGACTTATATGTGGCCGAAGTAAGCCGTATTTTAAAATTTTCTGACATTGAAAATAATTTAGAAAATCCAGAATACGAAGTGATTTATGATGAATATCCAACAGATAAACACCACGGTTGGAAATATATTGCTTTTGGTCCTGACGGTAAATTATACGTAGCGGTAGGTGCGCCATGCAATATTTGCAATAATCCTGACAAGCCAATTTATGCTACTATCACTCGTATGAATCCTGACGGAACGGATATGGAAATTTACGCTGAGGGTATCAGAAATACTGTCGGTTTTACATGGCATCCAGAAACGGAAGACTTATATTTTACCGACAATGGACGAGATATGATGGGCGATAGTATTCCGCCATGCGAGCTAAATGTTGCTACTGAAAAAGGACAGCATTTTGGCTATCCATTTTGCCACGGAGGCTACATTGCTGACCCTGAGTTTGGTGAATTAAGGGATTGTAGCGAATTCAAAAAACCTTATAGAAACCTTGGGGCACACGTTGCACCTTTGGGAATCAAATTTTACACTGCTGATTTATTCCCAGCAAAGTATAAAAACCAAATTTTTATTGCTGAGCATGGTAGCTGGAACCGTTCTAAAAAAATTGGTTATAGAATTCAAATGATAAGCAATACCACAGAAGGGCAGCCTACTTACGAAACTTTTATTGATGGTTGGTTAAATGAAGAAGAGCAAGATGCATGGGGAAGACCAGTAGATGTAATTTTAAATGATAAAGGAGAAATGCTGATTTCTGATGATTTAGCTGGACTGATTTATAAGGTGACTTATAAAGGATAAAAATTAGTGATGAATTGAAAATAGAAAAGGTTGAGTTTTGACAAGCTCAACCTTTTTCAATTCTTTTTTTAATTGTTTGTATCAATATAAAATCTCTAGAGTAAATCTCATTACTTCTATTTTTTACCTTTCTTTTTGCTATTATATAACAAGATTTTATTTTTCCAGTCAACTCCTTTAAATCTCTCTAGCAACACCCCTATAATCCCCTCAAGGGGATAGTCCTCACAGATTTAAATTATTAGGAAATTTTAAGCTTTAAATGTTTTTTTCAATTATTAAAAAAAAATTAACAAAGAGATATGTTAATTCAAATCAAAGAATCAACTGTGATTCCGTGCGGCTCCCCCCTTGAGGGGGGCTACGGGGGGTGTCGCAATCTGCTTTAGTAAACTTCAAGTTATCTCCTTTGAAGTTCAGTTCGAAAAACTGCGATGACTTGAACAAAAAGAAACAAAAATTCAAGAAAGTTTAATGCTTCCACCCTCAATGCCCAAGCTGGCCCGCTAAACTTTCCTCCCTCCCGCTTTTCCGAGTTCCTCGGAAGTGGTCGCATTATTTCATTTCCTACTTTATAGCAAAAGCCCTTCTGTTTGCTATGAAATACTATTTATCCATTGCAATTCAACTTCAACTAATACTAAGGATAATCCACGGCAGAAGTGCAAACTGCCATGGATAAATTGATTCTCAATCATTCTGTGGCGTAATCATTATATGAGCTCTGTGTGTTCCTGGATCCATAATCCAAGCTCCACCAGGTACTAAAGGTCAGGTTGGCAAACCTGTTGATTCTGTTGTAGCAAAAGGAATATAAACCACATATCTCAAATTGGCATTTTCTACTTTACCAGTTTCAGGATTGTACTTTCCTTCAATTCCAGATAAAACATGTAGAGTAGTTGGATTGTCAGGCATTTTCAATTTACCTGATTTTGCTTTTTTCTCTCTTATTTGAAAAATTGCATCTGGCCTTCTGCCTTCAATTAATCTCGCCTTTACATGAAAGGATACAAATCTTTATTTAAACAAGCTACGCTAAATACCTCTTTATAAGACCCTTCTATCATTTAAATTAGTTCTTTATGAAAGTGATAGCTAAATTCCATCTTTATAAAGGTAGTAATTGGTCACCTCTTCATATTCTACTGGTGGAACAGCTTGTACCGCAACAGCAATTTATCCATCACTTTCAAAAATTTGTGCTTGACGTGAAATTAAACTGAAAATAAAAAGGAAATTAAAAAAAGTGACTTCATATTTCTGTTCTTAAATCATGAAAATCTTATAACAAGTTAAACACAGAGAATTTATTCTCTAAATCCTAAATAATCCCAACCAATTTAACTGCTTTCGAGCCATTCATCTTGGCACAGGATAAAGAAATAACTATTATTGTATTTCTAAAAACCATTGAAATATGAATATTAAAAACGTCACTCCTCATATAGTTGCGGTACTATTATTTATCATTATCAATTTAATCATGTATTGGCCTATTTTCATGGAAAATAAAGGGCTCAATCAGAATGATATACTTCAAGGTGCAGGGGCTAATCAAGAAGTAGTTGATTATAGAGCGAAAACAGGAGAAGAAGCACTTTGGACGAATAGCATGTTCAGTGGAATGCCCGCTTACTTGATTAATGTTCAATGGTCAGGTGATCTCACTTATTACATTCAGAAAGCTATCAGCTTATGGTTGCCAAGTCCAGCTAGTCATACTTTTGTGGCCATGCTCAGCTTTTATATTCTGCTAATAGTATTCAGAGTCAAACCATATTTGGCCATTGGAGGAGGATTAGTATATGGTTTAAATACCTTTTTCTTAATTTCAATTGAAGCTGGTCATATTTGGAAAGTAGCTGCTATCAGTTGGATGCCTGCTGTTTTGGGAGGAATCATTTTAGCCTTTAGAAGGAAATACTTATGGGCATTTATCCTCACCTCACTTGCAATGGCAATGGAAATACGTTCAAATCACTTACAAATCACCTACTATTTGCTATTAATTGTATTGGTTTTAGGGCTTTTTCAAATAATTAATGCTATTCGAAACAAAACACTACCTGATTTCTTTAAAGCTATGGGAGTTTTAGTTTTGGCCGTTTTATTAGGTGTAAGTACAAATATTGGTAAAATCTGGACGGCTTACGAATATGGTAAATTCTCAATAAGGGGCCCTGCAGAATTAACCAGTAACACTGAATCATCTGGAGGATTAGATAGAGACTACGCTTTTGCATGGAGCAATGGTATCTGGGAACCATTTACTTTTTTAATTCCAAATTTCTATGGTGGGGCAAGTCAGGAAGAAGTTTCCATGGATTCGGATTTGGCTGAAGGTCTGAAGCAACGAGGTGCTGCAAATGCACAGGTAAGGTCATTTGTGAAAAATGTACCTACCTATTGGGGAGACCAACCATTTACAAGTGGACCATATTACATGGGAGCTATTGTAATCTTTCTTTTTACTTTAGGAATAATCTTGGTTAAGGGGCCAGAAAAGTGGTGGTTAATAACTGCTTCAATTTTAGGAATTATTTTATCATGGGGAAAAAATTTCGAAGCCTTTAATTACTTTATGTTTGATTATTTCCCTGGCTACAACAAATTCAGATCTGTTTCCATGACGGTTGCAATTCCATTCTTAACCATGCCATTATTGGGATTTTTGGGTGTCAAAAAATTAATTGAATCAGATTGGAAAGAAAGTAAAAAGAAGTTATTAACCGCTATAGGTATTACTGCTGGACTTTGTTTATTAATGGTAATTGCATCATTTATGATTCGTTTCAGAGGTGCTGTTGATGCGCAAATGGGTGACCAACAGGCTTGGTTGGTTGAATTGATTCGTGAGCACCGAGCCGGAATGTTCCGTACAGATGCTTTTCGTTCATTTTTCTTTATCATTGTTGGCGGTGGTATTCTATATTTCTGGAAAGCGGGAAAAATCAAACCAAATTTAGCTATTGGATTATTCATCCTTGCTTTATTGGTTGATTATGTACCAGTTGGAAAAAGATATTTGAATGATGAAAATTTCCAAAAAAATGTGAAAAGCAATTTCTTTCAGAAAACAGAAGCTGACCAACGAATTCTTAAAGATAATGGTCACTATAGGGTTTTAAATCTGAATAACCCTTTTAATGAAGCAAAGACTTCATACTATCATTCCAGTATAGGTGGATATCATGGTGCAAAAATGAGACGCTATCAAGACCTCATTAACCTTCATATTCAGCAAGAAATGAATGGCTTGATCGAGAAACTAAGAAGTGGCAATACTGATTTAAGTGAATTTGGAGTATTAAATATGCTAAATACAAAGTATATTAAATTTGGAAATCAGGCTGGTCAAGTCATACAAAACAATAGCAGTTATGGTAATGCATGGTTTGTAGAAGATATTCGGGCAGTAAATAATCCTGATGAAGAAATTGAAACTTTGGGGCAAATCAGTCCAAATGAAACGGCTGTTATCAATAAATCTCGATTTGATATTCCTCAAGGCGATTTTTCTGAAGGTACAATCAACCTGAAAAGCTATGCTCCAAATGAATTGGTTTATCAATCCAATAATCCACAATCAGGTTTTGCGTTATTTTCAGAAATCTACTACCCTAAAGGTTGGAAAGCTTATATAGATGGAAAGGAAGCTGAAATCTTCCAAGCAAATTATGTGCTTAGAGGATTAGAAATTCCAGCTGGTCAGCATGAAATCCGTTTTGAATTTAAGCCTGTTGCTTATTATACTAGTAATACCATAATGTGGATAGGCTCGATTATCTTAATAATAGTAGTCATTGTTGGTGTTATTTATTCATTTATTTCTAAAAGAAAAGAAACTTGATATCCGTAATAGTTTGTACCTATAACAGGCGAGAATATTTACCAGATTGCTTAAAACACTTGGTTAAGCAATCAGCCCAACATGAAGATTATGAGGTATTGATTATTGATAATAACAGTACCGATAATACAGCAACTATTGCACAGGATTTAATAAAGGATCACCCTGATTTGAATGCGCAATATTTTTGCGAAATGAATCAAGGGCACACTTATGCTAGAAACAGAGGGATAAAAGAAGCCAAAGGTGAGATACTTAGTTTTATAGATGATGATGCTTTTGTAGATTACAATTTCATAAAGGAAATCCAATTTTATTTTAAGCAACACGCTGAAGTCAGCGCAATAGGTGGTAAAATTTTACCTGTTTATGAAGGAAAACATCCAAAATGGATGTCGAAATATTTATTAACATTAGTTTCGGCATTGGACATGGGAAATAGTCCCAAGAAATTTAAGGGGAGCAAATTTCCTATTGGAGCCAATATGGCTTTTCGTGCTGATGTATTTGAAAAATATGGCCATTTTAATACTGATTTAGGAAGAAGAGGAAGTGGATTAGAGGGTGGAGATGAAAAAGAAGTATTCCTAAGACTCAAAAAAGAAAATGAAGAAATTCATTACGTACCAAAAGTAAAAGTTGATCATATCATACCCGAAAAAAGATTGACAATGGAATATATTAAAGGCTTGGGAATAGGAGTAGGAAGCAGTGAAAAAAGAAGAGTGACAAATTCAGGGTTCACAGAAACTATGAAAAAAATCATCAGTGAAACCATAAAAGTCTGTGCTACCTTTATACTTTTCTTTTTCTATTTTATTCAAGGTAAATTTGCTCAGGCGAAAATGTTGGTGAAGTTTAGATTTTGGGTTTTACAAGGGTATTTAAAATAAGAGTAGATGTCTTTAATAAAAATAAGAGATTTTATAATTAACATATTTGAGGTACTGATCTCCCTTATTAAGATTATTTTCCTAACTAAAATCACCTTTAATTTCAAATTAAAATCCTATCGAAATCAATCTTTGATAATTTTAGGAAATGGTCCATCTCTGAATACTACCCTATATAACAAAGATTTCATTAGTAAACATAAGCTTCTTTGTGTAAATTATTTCTGTAGAACTGAAGAATACAAAACTTTAAAGCCTTCATTTTATGTAATCACTTCATTAGAATATTTCTTTAATGAAGACAAAAAAGATTTTGCTGTAGAGAGAAAGAAAACATTAGAAAGTATTGCTGAAAGAACTGAATGGCCATTAATTCTTTTTATTCCTGCAAAAGCAAAACAGCAGGATGAATGGAAAAAGATTTTTGCTCATAATTCCAATATCTCGATATACTATTTCAATACCACTCCAGTAGCAGGCTTCGATTTATTCACTAACTTTTGTTACTCCAAAAACTTAGGAATGCCTAGACCCCATAACGTTTTGATTCCATCTCTAATTTTATCAATTAAAATGAGTTTTTCTAAGATATACATAGCAGGTGCCGATCACAGTTGGTTAAAAGAAATCTATGTAGATCAGGACAATGAAGTCTTATTAAGTCAGAAGCACTTCTATGATAAACAAGCAAAACAGCAATCTCAATATAGAGATATGTCAGTTGCACAACCCATGTATCATGGTGGGAGTAGCGAAACAAGGAAGTTACATGAAGTATTAGAAAAGTTTTATTACACCTTTCGCTCTTATTGGAGATTAAAGCCCTATGCTAAATCAAAGAAAGTAGAGATTTATAATATCACACCAATTAGCTATATTGATGCCTTTGAAAGATTAAATATGTCCTCAGATTCAAAATAAATGAACCAACTTCGAAAACATCTAAAATTCACCTGGAAAAACCGTTGGAGAGCATTCCAAGAAAAAAAAAGAATTGGCTTTTTGGGAAATGGAGTTTTCATTGATAAGAATGTAGAATTACAGCGATTTCCAAAAAATATTTCAATTGATAATCATACAGTTTTAAAGGAAGGCAGTAGGATTTGTGCTTGCAATGAAAAGGCTGAAATTAACATAGGAAAAAACACTACAATAGGCTTTCATACTTTCATTTTTGCTTCTGAAAAAATCACAATTGGAGATGATTGCCTAATCGCACCTTTTGTTTATATAGTAGATAGCGATCACACAGCTGAAAAAGGAAAGCTTATTAATCAACAGCCCAATATGACCTCAGCTGTATCCATTGGCAATGATGTATGGATAGGAACGGGAGCAAAAATTTTAAAAGGAACTACGATTGAAGATGGTGCAGTAATTGCAGCAGGAGCTGTAGTTTCTAGTCACGTAAAAAGCTATGAAATATTCGGTGGAATCCCAGCAAAAAAAATCAGTGAGCGAAAATGAAAGTAGGAATTATTGTCATTTGTCGATTTAATTCTTCTAGATTACCAGGTAAAATCCTGAAAGAAATTAATGGAAAACCATTACTCACCTACATTCTTGAAAGACTGAAGCAATCAATCTATCATGAAAATATAGTGATTGCTACTTCAAACGAATTGACCGATCAGCCAATAGTGGAATATTGTCAAAAAAATGATATCCCCTATTTTAGAGGCGATTTAATAAATGTAAGTCAACGATTTGCAGATTGCATGCATCATTTTGATTTCGATTTTGGTGTGAGGATAAATGGCGATAACATTTTTACTGATTCTAAATTAGTAGATAAGGCTATCGACTTGGCAATGGGAAAAAATTATGACTTTGTTTCCAATGTAAAAGGTAGAACTTTTCCTACTGGCATGAGTGTGGAAGTGGTTTCATCTCAATTTTACTATCAACAAATTCAAAATTTCAAAGAAGAACGTCATTTTGAACATGTTACACTCTATTTTTATGAAAATGAAAAAGCGGGAAACTTTCATTTTTTTACGAATGAAGAAATGGATGAAGCAAAAGGTCTAAAAATGGCTGTAGATACCCAAAATGATTTTAACTTTGTTAGTTCAATCATAAAAAGGATGGAAAAACCACACTTTTCATATGATTGGAAAGCAATTACAAAAATTTATTTGAATGAACAATAATTGGAGGGGAAAACACGGGCCATTACTCATAGCAGAAATCGGAGGAAACCATGAAGGTGATTTTGAATATGCTAAAAAATTAACGCAATTAGCCATTGATTCTGGAGCTGATTATGTGAAATTTCAAATATACACTGGAGACAAATTGGTAAGTAAACTAGAAAGTCCTGATCGAAATCAACATTTTAAGAAATTTGAATTAAGTCCCGAGCAACATATTAAGTTGGCAGAAATGTGCCGCAATCAGAATGTTGGTTATACTGCCTCAGTATGGAATTTTGATGCTTTAGATTGGATAAATCCTTATATGGACTTCTTCAAAGTAGGGTCTGGGGATTTAACCGCCTACTCTATGATAAGGGAGTTAGCAAAATTTAAGAAGCCGATTTTGATTTCAACTGGACTAGCCAGCGAAAATGAAGTAGTAGAAGCTATAGCCTTTTTAAGGCAACAAAATCAATTCTACAAAAAAGAGGACAGCATAGCAGTATTGCAATGTACATCCATGTACCCTATCAATAATTCAGATGCAAATTTAAATGTAATGCATCGTTTTAAAGAGATTTTGAATTGTTCTGTTGGCTATTCAGATCATACCGAAGGCAGTTACGCCATGGAAATTGCAGTTGCTATGGGGGCTGAAGTATTAGAGTTTCATTTTACGGATGATAGAAATGGAAAAACATTCAGAGATCATAAAGTATCACTTACCAAAGATGAGGTTCAAGAATTAATTAAGAAAATTAAATTAATCAATACTTTAAAAGGCTCTTCACAGAAGAAAGCCTTGCCTATTGAAATAGATAATGGTCATGACAAATCTTTTCGAAGGGCAGTTTATCCTTTAAAAGATATTAAAAAAGGAGAAATATTAACAGTTGAACATTTAACTGTATTAAGACCAAGTCATGGGATTGACGCTAGGGAATTCGACCAACTAATTGGTAAAAAAGCACTGAAGGATTTAGAGAAATATCAGAAACTAAGCTGGGATTATTTTAAATAATGGTGGTAATCACTCAATATTTTATTAGAAAACTAAGACCTGCATTTTATGCGTTCCTTACTCGTATTTTATACAGTGGAAGAGTGAAAATTGGTAAATACTTTAGAACAGATAGTATCCCGCGTATACTAGTGGACAAAGGGTGCAAGATAGAAATAGGGAATAATGTAGAATTTAGAAGAAATATTGAAATAAGAGCTCATAATAATTCCAATATTATCATTGAGGATGATTGTAGAATAGATAGAGGGGTTAGGTTTTTAAGTACAAATGAATCTACTATTTCAATTGGAAAACGAACAAGAATAGGATTAAATGCTGTTTTCAATGGCGGTGCAAACATAACTGTGGGTGAAAAATGTCTGATATCAGGTTTTGTTTATTTACAAACTAGTATGCATGCTTTCAGTTCACAATATAAAGCTGTTCAAGATCAGGGGTTTGACCATGCACCAGTTATATTAAAAAATGACTGTTGGTTAGGGACTCACGTAGTAATTTTGCCAGGTATTATTTTAGAAAAAGGAGCCGTAGTAGGAAGTAATGCTGTGGTTACAAAAAATGTGGGTGAATACAATATAGTTGGTGGGATTCCGGCAAAAATTATAAAAGAACGAATGCAATGAGAAATCCATTGATTACAATCTACATAACTAATTTTAATTACGAAAAATTTATAAAAAATGCTATTGAGAGTGTTCTAGCACAATCTATTCAAGATTATGAGCTTTTCATAATTGATGATGGCTCAACTGATGATAGCAAATCAATAATTGAAAATTATCGGGATATTGAAAATATTTCCATTATATACCAACAAAACAAAGGTTTAAATATCACTAATAATGTGGCTATGCGCGCTGCAAATGGCAAATATTTGATGCGCTTGGATGCTGATGATTTTCTGGAAAAAGAGGCGCTTGAAAAAATGAGTCAAGCATTAGAGAGTGATAAAGAACTAGGTCTTGTTTTTCCTGATTATTATTATGTGGATGCCGAAGGTAATAGAACAGGGATAGAACAAAGACATAATTTTGAAAAAGAAGTTTCCCTCTATGATCAACCCGCTCACGGTGCCTGCACAATGATAAGGCTTCAATTCTTAAAAGAATTGGGAGGATATAATGAAAGCTTCACCTGCCAAGACGGTTACGATTTATGGATTAAATTTATCACCCACCATAAAGTCAGCAATATTAACATTCCATTATTTTCATATCGCAGACATGGCCAGAATCTGACTACAAATGAAGAAAAAATCCTTAAAACACGTAAGCAAATAAAATCAGTATTTGTAGATGAACACTTTAACTCTCCAGCCACTTTAGCCATTATTCCGGTAAGAAATACTTTTATTTATGGAATTAATCTTCCATTATTTGAAATAGAAGGAAAAAGCCTTCTAGAAAGAAAAATTAAATCTTGTTTAGAAAGCCAAAAACTTAATCAAATAGTTATCTCTAGTGCAGATGAAGATATTTTAAGTTATGCTTCAGAAAAGTTCAGTGGGGACGATAAAATCAGCATTATTGAAAGACCTAAAGCTTTTGCGGAGAAAAATCAAAGTTTGAATGATACAATTGAACAATCATTGAATTTTGAACATGATCATGGTAGAGAGTATAAAGCCATCATGACGATTGCCATTGAATACCCATTTCTAGATGCGGAAACCATAGATGAGGCAATTAATACTTTGACGCTTTTCAAGTCAGATGCAGTTTTAAGTGTCAGGCCTGATAACCGATTATATTACCAACATACTGGAAAAACTCTAGAACCAATCTTAGACCAAGATAAATTCACTAAACTTGAACGAGAAGCTCTTTATAAGGGGGTTGGTGGTATAGTTCTATCTACAATTAAAAACTTTCAAAAACATGGAAAAATGACTGGCGGTAGAATCAGTCATGTAGTAGTCGATCAAAAAACTGCTTTCGGTATTTTTAGTAAATTTGATTTTGAGTTGTTTCAGTCTTTAATTCAGCATAATCAAATTCAATAAATCAATCCAAGTCATCCTTAGAAAAATAAACCTTAGCAGCCTTCATTACTTTTGGTGCTAATATAAAAGCTGAAATCATAGTAGGGAATGCCATCAAGGCATACATTCCATCAATTAATCCGATCACTGCTCCCAAAGAGGCTACTGAGCCCCAAACCACCATTCCGATATAAAAATACTGGTACCAGCGCACATGCTGGGCTCCAAATAAATAGGAAAAACATTTTCCACCGTAATATGAATAACTGAAAAGAGAAGTTATAGCGAAAATGAATAAAGCCAAAACCAACAAATATCTACCGCCCCATAAAGAATCATCAAAAGCCTTGATAGTTAAAGTTACTCCGCTTATGCCTTCCGTATGATCTTGCCATATTCCAGTTATTAAAATGGCTAAAGCAGTCATGGTACAAACGATTATGGTGTCTATTGCGGGCCCCATCATAGCAACTAAACCTTCACGAACCGGTTCATTTGTTTTGGCAGCTCCATGTGCCATTGGAGCAGTTCCTATTCCAGCTTCATTGGAAAATGCAGCTCTCCTGGCTCCTGCTATTACAATTGCTCCAACTGCTCCGCCCAGTACTGAGTTAGCTGTAAAAGCATCTACAAAAATAAGTTTTAAATATTGTGGTACTAATTGATAATTCAATACTAATATAGCAACCACTGCTATTACATAAATACCAACCATAGCAGGTACCATACTTCCAGCCACATTACCAATTCTTTTAATCCCCCCCAGAATTACTAAACCTACTATAATAGCTAAAATGATACCGATAGCTAATTTTATTCCAAAAGTCAATTCAATTCCCATGGGTATTAAAAGCCCTTCTCCTATTGCAGCAGTCAATTGATTGGATTGAAAACTAGGGATAGTTCCAAACATACCTGCCACGCAAAATAAGACAGCCATGGGTTGCCATTTTTTACCTAATCCTTCTCGTATAACATACATTGGTCCACCTTGCAGCTGTCCAAGAGAATCTTTTCCTCTATACATCACCGCTAATGTACAAGTAAAAAATTTTGTAGCCATTCCTACAAAAGCACTTACCCACATCCAAAAAATAGCTCCAGGACCACCCATAGTAATAGCTACCGCCACACCACTGATGTTACCCATTCCCACAGTAGCAGCTAATGCAGTTGAAAGTGCTTGATAATGATTAATATCGCCTTCGCTTTTCTCACCATCATACTTCCCTCTTAAAATTTGAACAGCATGTTTGAAAAATCGAAAAGGAAGAAAACGGGAATACAAGAGGAAAAAGAGGCCTCCGCCCATTAACAATAATAAAAGGGGCGTACCCCACATAGCATTACCAAAACCAACTAAAATTTCTTTTAAAGTCATCTATGTTAAAATATATGAATCGCTAAAGTACTAAAGAATTGAGTATTTGGAAGAAAAGAAGCTTTTAAATATTTAGGAAGCCTTACAATAAATTTATCTCAGCGCGATAAAATATTATATAATTATCATTTCCTGTATTTGTCATTCAACCCAATTCCCTCCAAAATCATAGGTATTATTTTCTCTATCCTACTGACTTTAGTAGCGTCTCTTTTGGCTGAGGAAATATATTCAATGTATTCCTTTTGTTTGAAAGGAGTCAAATTTTCAAAAGTGGATTTTAAGGATTTATCTGCCGTTAAATAATTACTAAAAATTTCAGGAATTTCTAAATCGCTTGATTTTTCAGCTTTCCATTTTAATCCTTTCTTTTCATTTTCGATTGCCTCTTGAATATATTGCAGAATCTTTTCCTCTTCCATCTCATCTAATGAGGTGAATTGCCAATACCGAAGTGCTTTCGTTTTACCTTCTTGAGAATTTCCTAAGACCTGAAATGGGTCTTTTAAAAATACACCATTGAAAAACCATAAACTTACATAATTCTTAAATCCTGCTATTGACAAAACATTACCTTTATTGAAAGTATAAACCTCCCCACCCCATTTAGTTGTTTTCTCTAGTTCAGTCTTACGAATTATTGATCTCAATAATTCAAGTTCTTCTAGCCATTTGCTATTTTTCTCCATTTTTGAAAAAGTAAAAATTCAGTTTTAAAAGTTATTGAAATTAATAATAGGTCGATTAAAATACTAGAAAATATAGCTTTCATGAAGTGACTTTCTCAAATTTAATCTTTCATCAAATTTACACATCTTATTTTAACTACAGCTATACTACTAACTTCTAAAATCAGCTTCTCTCCATGCAAGACACCTTAAGTGAAATAATTTAAAATGAATTAAAACTTTTTTCATTCTCTCAACATCCTAAATTCAAATAAGCTATAAATTGAATAAGTATAAATTTCCAAGTTAAAATGAAGCTGTGGAAATCTGCTAAAATTCACAAATTGGATACCAGTTTTTTTATGTAAATGCCTTAGTGGCTTTATCAAAATGTATGCAGTGCAAAATGAAGATTTAATATCACAAGCTCAAACGGGTGACAGTTTCGCCCAGGGAGAATTGGTTCGTCAGTGGTATCCAAGAATTTATAATTTTGCTTATAAATATTTTGGCAAGGCTGATTTAGCACAAGAGGCGGCTCAGCAAACCTTTATTGCAATGCATCATAAAATCAACCAATTAAACGATTGTAGCAAATTCAAATCGTGGATTTACACAATTGTAACAAATATTTGTCGGCAGGAAAGCAGAAAAGGAAAGCGACATAGATGGTTAAGTTTTGACCAACTTTTACCGCAAAATGATGATGGTAATAGTCCAGATTGGGAAGTTTCGATACCTAATGAAAATAATCCTGAACAAACATATCTTCAGGGAGAATTAGGGGATATTTTGACAAAGTGCCTACAGCAACTTAGCAAGGATCAGCGAGAAGTTTTAATTATGAAAGAATATGAAGGATTAAAATTTAGAGAAATAGCAGAAGCCTTAAGTGTTTCTGAAAACACAGTTAAATCAAGATTGTATTATGCGTTTTCTCATATGAGAAAATTATTAGCGAAAGAAAATATTACTGAAAAAAGTTTAAGATATGAAAACTGAAGATTGGAAAGCGAAAATGATGGATTATCTCTATGATGAATTAAATCCAGATGAAAGAAAAGCTTTTGAAAATGAGTTGGCTTTAAATCCTGAGCTAAAACAAGAATTGGAAGGATTTGAGAATGCACAGCATACTATCCAGAAATGGGAGGATAAGAAAGTGAGTGCTCCACCATTTTTCAATGTTTATAAAAACAAAGAAAAGCATCATTCCCAGTCTTCTTTCAAATGGTTTATATCCATAGCCGCCTCTATTTTGATTCTACTTTTAGCAGCTAGGTTTACAGGCTTAGAAATTAACAATCATAATGGCGAGTTTAGAATTGCTATCGGCCAACAAATTTCAACTGCTAATAAAATTGATGAAGACCAAATTCAGTTAATGGTGAACTCAGCACTTTCAACTTATGAGGAAAAACTTGATGCTAAAAGACAGGAAGACAAACAGGAATTAGAAAATTATTTGACCAAACAGAGCATGGAAAACAAGCAGTTCATCAATAATTATCTCACAGGAATGCAAGAAAGTAATGTAAAAATAATGCAAGCATATTGGAAGGAAAGCAATCAACAACAACAGATTTACACTGAAACACTATTAACAAATTTTGCTGAATATATTGATGAGCAAAGAAAAGAAGATATGAACTACCTATTTGCAAAAATGGAATTAATGGAATCAGACAAAGATTTATTCAAAATTGAAACGGGTCAAATGATTAACAGCTTAGCCAATAATCAAAAGGAAGAAAAAGCTTATTAAATATAAAAGGAAAAAATCAGCGACCACTGGTATGAAGTTGGCAAAAGCTTGCGCTAAAATTTTAAAAACAAAAATATAGAAAAATGAAGAAATATAGATTATTAATAGCATTAAGCCTTTTTGTAGGCACAATTTCAGCTCAAGGAGTTGATAATGAAAGAATGAATAAGGATTTGAAAGTTGCTCAGACAGTTTTAAATAGTTTGGTCAATGAAAATAATGCAATGCACTGGAACTATGAACGCGAACAACAAACTCAGTACATTGAAGATTATGGAGTAATTTTGACTTTACCTAAAAGTAATGTGTTTGCTTTCAATTTTGGACCAACCGCTCCACCAATGCCAGATATTTCTGCAGCAATCGCTAAAGGATTTGGTGTCATAGAAGAAATTCAACTTGATGAATATGAGGAGGAATTGGACGAAGAAGACAAGACTGAAATCGTAGAAATAAGAGAAGTAAGAAGGCAGGAATTGGTGGAGCGGCAAGCCGAATTGGAAAAAAGAGCAGCAATAGCAATAGCAAGAGCGCAATCCAAAATCCAGGATATGGACAGCATGAGAGAACAAAACAGCGTAAAAAGAACTGAAAATGTAATTGATTTCCTATTAGATTACGGTCATTTGATTAGTCAATTAAACCCTTCTGATAAAATACTAGTCATGGAAAAAGGGCACGATATTAGATATTTCAGAGATGCAGGAAGAGTAGAAAGATTAAAAACAAATCGATTATCTGTTGAAGCAAACGTAAAAGATATTCTAGCTTTTCAAGAAGGAAAAATAGATAGAGAGGAAGCAAAAAGTAGAATTGTAGTTAATACAGAAAAGGAAGAGATACCTTTACAAAAGGATCTAACCTTACTTAACACCATCTTAAAACGACTTTATGCTCAGGATTTATCTGAAACCTACTACCTGAATGGCGGAATGCCAACCGAACAGATTGAAGGATTAGGTGTGATTTTTTATATGGATATGGTTTCTTCCATTCGGAATGGAAATGAAAGTTGGAATATCCCTACCCAAAATAAAGAGAATTTAAATCAAGCAGAAAGGGATGATTTAATTAAAAACATATATCCTAAATTTGAGGAAGAGCTTAAAAAGAATATTATTGAATATGGAAAAAACGTAAGTAGCTTAGCTGAGAATGAGCAATTAATCTTTAAGGTAGGTATTACTAAATGTGAGGGATGCAAAATACCGGAAACTTTAGAACTACAGATCAAATCTAAGACCTTAAAAGATTTAAAATCAGGTAAACTAACCGATAAAGAAGCACTAAATGAGATAAAGGTCGTAAAAGGGAATTTGCAGTAAAAGCAACTAAGGTAAATGGAAGAGGTTATTGTTCTAAAACAGCAATAACCTTTTTTTATTTTTTAGAGGCATAAAAAAAGCCGATTGGCGACCAATCAGCTTTACATTCAGAATCTATAAATAGAATTATACTCTTCTGACACCAATGGCATTTAAGCCTTTTTTACCATCTGTAGTTTCGAAGGTAACTTTATCGTTTTTCTCGATATCGTCTTCTAAACCACTTACGTGAACGAAGATTTCGTTCTCTGTTTCGTCTTCTACAATAAATCCAAATCCTTTGTCTTCATTGAAGAACTTTACTGTTCCAGTACTCATAAAATAAATTGTTATTAATTATTATAAATTTAAGGCAATATACGTTTTTTGATTAATTCTGTTACTATTGTTGGAAATTAATTTTATATGAAGAAATTAATAATTATTCGTCACGCTAAATCAAGTTGGGATTATCCCCATTTAAATGATTATAATCGACCATTAAATGAAAGAGGTAAAAGAGATGCTCCAAAAATGGCAAAATGGCTTTCTTCGCAAGTAAGGAAAGTTGATTTAATCATTAGCAGTGGTGCTGAAAGAGCTAAGAATACCGCAATGGCTTTTGAGGCTGTATTACATGCACCAATGGAAATAGATGATAATCTTTATCATGCAAGCCATTCTAAATTAATGAGCCTAGTAAAACAGACTAAAAATGAAGTAGATTGTCTGATATTAGTAAGTCATAATCCTGGTTTAAATGATTTAGCTAATTATTTGCTCTCTGGTTTTCCAGATAATATCCCTACTACTGGAATTGTCAGTATGAAATTGGATATACAAAAATGGAGTGAAGCCTCTCCTGAAAGTGCCTCCCTCCATTTTTTTCAGTATCCTAAGAATTTGTGATTATTTTGCATGTCCTCTCAAGCGGAATCTTTCAATCAGGTGATTGAATTTTAGTTTTTAATTTATCTGTTTTTCTTTCAATTTATCATCTATCATATACTCAAAAACTTCGTCAAAACGTTCTATATATGGTTCATTCATGCTATACCTAATATATTCCTTTGCTACTTTAAAATTATCATAAGCCTTTTCATTATTATTAAGTTTTTTATAGATCAAGCCTAATTGGTAATAGGCTTCTGGAAATCGTTCTGCTAACGCCAAAGATTCTTCAAAATAGAGTATTGCTTTATTATAATCTTCCATTTCTGCGTAACACCTTCCCCATAGCGCGCGTTGCGAAGCAAAACGCGTGCTTAGCACAATAATTCAATATCCAACAACCCTCTTATTGTACCAGAATATTCCTTTGCTGAACTGTATTTATAATCCACTGCTTCTTCTACAATTTCTGCTTCAACAG
>NZ_DASSWQ010000029.1:0-27248 GCF_035704835.1 Marivirga sp.
TATTGGGTTTTACGAAACTTACTTACGGCTGACTAATGCAACACAGCCATCATTATTTTAACAAACCGCCCTGTACCGAACGGTACGCAGGGTGGTGTGAGAGGACGGATAGGGAAATAATCCCTATCTTCCTACTCGATTGCTCAAATTTTAAACACTAACATTAAAAATTAATTATTAGTATCATGCAACAGATTTACGAAAATTACACAGCCGAAGACCAGGAAGTTTGGGGGATACTTTTCGGAAGACAATTTGAAAACATTAAGAAAGTAGCCACTAAGGAATTTGTAGATGGAATTGATAAAATTCATTTCACTGAAAAATCCATCCCTAATTTTGAGGAAACTAATAAGTATTTAAAAGAATTGACTGGCTGGCAAGTGGCTGCAGTCCCTGGCATAG
This sequence comes from Marivirga sp., assembly GCF_035704835.1. Lineage (GTDB taxonomy): Bacteria > Bacteroidota > Bacteroidia > Cytophagales > Cyclobacteriaceae > Marivirga. The sequence continues at coordinate 406 of NZ_DASSWQ010000029.1, forward strand.
TAGAAGATGATAAATTTTTCGAGTTGCTGAGTAATAGAATTTTCCCTGCTACCACTTGGTTGAGAACTCGTGAACAATTGGATTACTTGGAGGAGCCTGATATGTTCCATGATGTATTCGGTCATATCCCATTATTGACGAATCAGCCATTCGTTGATTTTCTACAAGGTCTTGCAAAAATCGGTTTGAAACATTTAGATAATGAGTGGGCAATACATTTGTTAAGCAGGATTTATTGGTTTACTATTGAATTTGGCTTAATCAGAGAAGAAGGGGATTTGAGAATTTATGGAGCAGGAATTATTTCCTCTCCCGGGGAAACCAAGTTTTCTATTTCGAATGATCCAGAGCATTTTGATTATAATGTGGATGCCATTATTGACAGCAGTTACAGGAAAGATAAATTTCAAACGAAATACTTTATAATCGATGATTATGAGCAGTTGTATAGCACTCTTCCTCATATTGAAAAAGTAATTGAAGATAGGCTGCAGAGAGAACCAGTAAGTAATCCTTAAATTAAGAGTTAGTGAAAGTTGAGGTGCAGAATTTAAAGAGATTTAATAATTGATTGTATCTCATCCAAATAACCTTCCAGGCTTCTGATTCCTGGAAGGTTTTTATTTTTTTACTTTCTTTATTTTTATTTTCTCTCCTCCTATCCCTAATTTTTCCTAAGTTTGATTTATGTTGGAAGACACCTATAAGCACCAGGGAATGCGCAGAAAATTAATTCAAAAACTGCGCGATAAAGGTATTCAAAATGAACGTGTTTTATCAGCGATGGCAAAGATTCCTCGGCACGTTTTTTTTGATAATGCTTTTTTAGAGCATGCTTATCAAGATAAAGCATTCCCTATTGGGCATGGACAAACTATCTCGCAGCCTTATACTGTAGCATTTCAATCTGAATTATTAGAAGTAAAGCCGGGGGATAAAATATTAGAAATTGGGACAGGTTCTGGTTACCAAGCTTGTGTTTTATGTGAACTGGGGGCTAAACTTTATACTATAGAATATCAAAAACCATTGTACGAACGCACTAAAGTATTCTTACCACAAATGGGTTATAAGCCTTTTTTCTTTTGCGGGGACGGTTCCAAGGGGATTTCTGCACATGCGCCTTACGATAAGATCATTGTGACTGCTGGTGCCCCAAGTGTTCCAACTGCTTTATTGGAACAATTAAATATCGGAGGATATCTTATCATTCCCGTAGGAGATAATCAAACACAGCAAATGCTTCGTTTGACGAAAGATACAGATAGAAAAATAGTGAAAGAAGTATTTTCTAACTTCAGTTTTGTTCCTCTTAAGGGTGAGCAGGGCTGGCAATAAAAAAGGCTGAATAAAATTTATCCAGCCTTCATTAATTTATTCTGTGTTCTTTCTTGAACTGCCGAAAAAAAATAATTCGGATTAAGGCCTTTGAGAAAATTTTACTTTACCACTGGTCACATCATACATTCCACCCGCAATTCCTATCGTACCATCATCAAGCATCTCTTTTAAAACAGGGCTTTTTTCTTTAATCTGTTGAATGGTAAGTTCCACATTTTTATCAGCTACCTTTTGAACATACTCTGCATTTTTAGAGCTGCGCTCGCCATCTGTTGACACGGCATCTATTGCAGGTTTAAGTTTTTTCAACATACCAGTTAAGTTACCTAATTCCACATGGTCGCAAGCGCCTTTTACAGCTCCACAACTAGTATGACCCAAGACTACAATAAGTTTTGAACCGGCTGCTTTGCAAGCAAATTCCAAACTACCTAAAATATCTTCATTCACGAAATTACCTGCAATCCTAGCACTAAAAATATCGCCTACACCTTGGTCAAAGACTATCTCGGCTGGAACGCGTGAGTCAATGCAACTAAGAACAACAGCAAAAGGGTATTGACCATGACTAGTTTCATTTACCTGTTTCAAAAGGTCACGGTCGGCTGTTGAGTTATTGATAAAACGTTTATTCCCTTCCTCTAAAAGAGTAAGAGCTTCTTTTGGACTTAGTGCCGCCTGACTTTTTGCCGTTTGTGTATTCATAACTTTAATATTTTTAATTTTAATTAATTTATTTTAAAACTGTACTTTTTATGAAATTCATCAAAACCAAGTAATTCCACTTCTACATTCTTATACTTAGCTCCTTCATTTGTGTATAGTTCAATTGCTTCAATAACGTCAAAATCAATGAATTTCGATTTTCTAGCATCAATAATTACTTTAGAATTTTCAGGTATTTCATCCAACGTTTTTACCATGCTTGCTTTATTCAGAAAAGAAACCTCATCCGACAAAACTAATTGAATTGGTTCACCTTCTTTATGGGAATCCTTATCAAAGGAATAAGTATTTTTCATATTTTTAATCAAGATGTTAAGAAATCCAGCTAGTAATCCTATAATAATACCTATTAATAAATCGGTAAACACGATGGCAACAATAGTGATAATAAATGGATAGAACTGAGTAGCACCTACCTTATACATTACCTTCATCAAGTTGATATTGGCCAGCTTGTAACCGGTTACCAATAGTATGGCGGCCAAACTAGCATAAGGAATCATATTGATGATAGTTGGGATTAAAAGAATGGCAACTATTAATAAAATACCATGAAGCCAAGCAGATAATTTAGTTTTAGCCCCTGAGTTAATGTTTACTGTACCTCTTACTATAACGGCTGTCATTGGTAGGCCACCAATTAATCCTGCAATGATGTTACCAACACCTTGAGCCTTCATTTCTCTGTTCAAGGGAGTTCGTCTTTTCTGTGGGTCTAATTTATCAACTGCATCAATGCTCAGCAATGTTTCTAGACTAGCTACAATAGCAATTGTAATGGCTGCAGTATAAATAGTTGGATTAGTTAGAACTGACCAGTCAGGAAAAACAAATAAATCCTTAAAAGATGTATCCTCACCAAGAACAGGAATGGTAACTAAGTGTTTTTGTGCTAGAGCCATTCCATTATCTAAAAACATGAAAAGTGCATTTATTCCAACCCCAACAAATACCACAATTAAAGGAGCAGGGATTGATTTGAGACTATTGATTTTAATGTAATTCCACCCAATTAGAATAATTAAGGAAATAATCGCTATAAGGAAGGCAGTAGGGTCAATATTATTAAATGCCGATACTAGAGCAGTTAAAGCGTTTTCGCCATTATTTTGCCAAAAAGCTAAATCACCAAGATAATCTTCATCATACCCAAAAACATGAGGAATTTGTTTGATGATTAGTAATATACCGATAGCAGCTAACATTCCCTTTATCACTGAAGAAGGGAAATAATTTCCTATTGTACCCGCTTTTAAGAATCCTAAAATTAATTGAATAACACCTGCTAAAACTACGGCCACTAAAAAGCCTTCGAAAAACCCTATTTTTTCAATAGCATTATATACAATAACGGCTAGTCCTGCGGCAGGTCCTGAGACAGCTAATTGGCTACCACTTAGCATAGATACCACCACACCACCAATGATGCCTGTAACTAAACCAGCAAAAAGTGGGGCACCTGATGCCAAGGCTATACCCAAACATAATGGCATAGCAACAAAAAATACCACTATACTTGAAAGGGAATCATTTTTAAAGTGTTTAAACGTAATTCCTGTAAATTCTGAAAATTTTGATTCACTCATTGTTTAATCAATTATTGAATAAGATAAAAAATATTCTAATGATGTTTTTATTGATATAGCGTGTTGACTATTTAGCTCAATAAAAATTATTCAAACTTGAGCTTAAACTTTTGGTGGAGGGGTGATTTTTAATATCGAAATAGATTGATAAAAGTGTAAATGAAATATATTCTTTATCAATGTTTCATTTACAGGATTAATTGTAGATGTACGGAATACTCCAAAGTCCTTTAAATGAAGGTTATTGTTTTCTTCTTCATTTGTTTCGTTTGTAGATTTTTTGCTTTCTTCTTCAAATATGTTCAATCCACAGGATGATGATTCTTCTCCTACGATATTATTATTAACTTCTGTTTTTTGTAGATCTTCTACGGCATTTAAACATAGCTTTGGAATGAAAGCCACATTAAAGAGGCAAACAAAAAAGAAGGCTGATATGGTGATTTGAATCGTTTTCACTACAATTTTTAATACTTCAAAATTAAGTATTAAAATTTTAAATATAGTACATTAAATACTTAAATGAATTGAAAAGGTTGTGGTCAGTATAATTATCACAATTTAAACAGTTTGTATTTAGAGGTTTAATTCTTCATAATTTCATGATTTTTAGTTTATAATCAGTTCATCTTACTTTAATATCTTTCATAAAAATTCAAGATGAGGATATTATACGCAATTCAAGGAACTGGAAATGGGCACATTAGTCGGGCAAGAGATATTATTCCAGTGCTTAGGCAATATGGTGAGCTTGATATTCTTTTAAGCGGAACGCAATCAGACGTTGGGTTGGATTATCCAGTTCGATATAAATTACAAGGGCTTAATTTCATTTTCGGGAAGAAAGGAGGAATAGATATTGGACTAACTTTGAAAAGTATGAAGCTTTTTCGGCTTTTACGTGAAATTTGGAGTTTGAATGTGCATCAGTATGACTTAATCATCAATGATTTTGAGCCCGTTTCAGCATGGGCATGCCTTTTGAAAGCAAAAGAATGTATTGGATTAAGTCATCAATCTGCTGTAATTCATCCATTTTCGCCAAAGCCAGACAAAACAGATTGGATAGGTTATTTGATTTTGAAATATTATGCGCCTACAAAAATGGCCTATGGATTTCATTTTATGCCGTATTCCAATAAAATACATTATCCAATCATTCGAAGGGAAGTTCGTGCATTAGAAGTTCGTGAGGAAAATTATTATACCGTGTATTTACCCGCTTATAACGAGGAGCGAATTATACAGGTCTTATCAAAGTTAAAAGCTAAGTTCAAAGTGTTTTCCAAACATAGTCAAAAGCCTTTTCAGGTAGGGAACATTGAAATTATTCCGATAAATAATAAGCTTTATCTTGAAAGCTTGAGTGCTTGCAAAGGAGTTATATGCGGAGCAGGTTTTGAAGGGCCAGCAGAAGCTTTATTTCTTCAAAAAAAGCTGCTAGTAATTCCTATGAAAGGTCAATATGAACAACAATGCAACGCTGCCGCTTTGAATAACTTGGGTGTTACTGTTCTTAAATCTTTAAAAATAAAACATATATCAGTACTTACTGAATTTCTTATTGAAGACAAAAAACCATGTTTAAACTTTCCTGACGAAACTGAGGCGATTATACAAAAAGTTTTAATGGAGAATATTAATTTAGGTTATCTTGTTACTACAGACTCTCTTTCTTTTTCCTGATAATTAACAATGCTATTCATCATCCCATTAAAAATAAATTCATGGAAGAAATATATGCTGTACCAATATAATCTTCCAAATAATCCTTGAGGTCGAAATGTAGCAGTTTGGGTAATTTTATTTTTACCGCCCTCTTTTGAAATCTTGAATTCCAGCCAAGCTTCTCCTGGTAACTTCATCTCTGCGAATAGCAATAATCGACCTTCCTTTTTGTCTGCAACTAACACTCGCCAAAAGTCTAATGAGTCTCCAGCAACTAATTGATCATGACTTCTTCGACCTCTTCTTAGGCCAACTCCACCTACAGCTTTATCCATATAGCCTCTTAGTTTCCAAAGAAAATTCCAATAATACCAACCTCTGTTCCCACCAATTTTCCAGATATTTTGTAATACTTCCAATCGATCTCTTTCAAAAGTAGTGGTTCTTTTATCTACATAACAACCATAAGTTGGTACCTTAACAAATTCCATTAATTCAGGATTGATCTTCGAACTTGCGAAAGCATCTTTCCAACTTGATACAACTTCGTTTTGTGCAATTCTGTCAAATGCTAATTTTACTGCTTCACTGTACATGATAAGTTCTTGAGGAACAATATCTTCTATCCCCTCATTCTCTACTATCACTTCATTCTTCATACTGTCCACCAAACTGCTCGCAATTTTATAGCTTGTTGCAGTTACTAAATGTAACCAGTAAGTGCTAAGTCGAGGAGTCAATACTGGTAGTGTCAAAATATATCTTCGCAAGCCTCTTACTTCAGCAAATATTAAAAGCATTTCTTTGTAAGTAAGGATATCTGGCCCACCTATATCGTAAATTTTTCCATAAGATTCTTTTTTTCCTATAATCCCAGAGAGATAGTTAATCACATTTCGGACAGCAATGGGCTGACAGCGAGTTCTTAACCATTTTGGAGCTACCATAATGGGTAATTTTTCCACTAAATCTCTAATTATTTCGAAAGAAGCTCCACCAGAACCAATAATAATTGCAGCTCTTAATACCGTTAAAGAAGCATTAGCATTTGCCAAGATGGTTTCTGCATTTTTTCTAGAACTCAAATGTTTAGATAGTGAATCATCATTTGAAATTCCGCTCAGATAAATAATATGTTGGCAATTGGTTTTATTGATACCTTCCACAAAGTTTTGGGCAGTATCTTTTTCCATTTGCTGAAAGCTTTTGGAAGAGCTTCCTAGCGAATGAACTAAATAATAAGCCGCTTCAATATCCTGAGGAAAATCTTGAAGCTGCTCTGGCTTTAATAGGTCAGCTTCATAGAATTGCACTTTTTCTACTAACTTTTCTTCTATTTCAATGCGCCTTTTATCACGGATTAAGCATATAACCTCATGGCCTTGCATGACCAAAATTGGTAATAGCCTCCTACCAATATATCCGTTAGCACCTGTCAATAAAATTTTCATATTATTGAAACCAATACCAATCCGAAATGTTGTCAGATTCGTTTATCGATTAAAATATAGAGGTGGTAGAATAAATTTAGAAATTCCATTTTTACTTTATTATATTTAAATTATTATTATAATTAATTGTATTAAATTTAGTAAGTATGAAAGGTATGAGTGTTTTAGGTTTTAAGAAAAGTGGAGCTGCTGAAAATGAGATTAGTGTTCTTCTGGTAGGTAACAATCCGATCGAAATGAGTACTATTTATGAAAGTCTTTTTGCTCTGAAAGATAAGATTAAATCAATTGAGACCGCTTTTTCTGAAGCAGACACACTACAGAAAATTGGACTAATAAAACCTAATTGTTTGATTGTGGATGATAATTTAGGGTTAAAACCGCTTAAAATTTTAATTGACAAGGTAAATAGCCTAAACAAGAGCTCAATTTCAATTACTTTATTAAAGTCAATAAATAAAGAAGAGATAACATCAGGCGTTCAAGAGTATCTTCTTAAAGAGGGCATTAGCAGTGAGAAAATTTATAATTCACTACGAAACGCAATAAGATTTAAAAAGACTCAACAATTTTTTAAAATAAAATACTACTCTGGTAAAAAGAAAGTTAAAAGGGTTTTTATATAAACTTTTCTAGAATAAAGGAGATATTATAAGTCTTATCATCTCTTTTTATTTTTAATTTTATTTTTTTTCCTTCTCTTTTTCTCAACATATTATTGATATATCCAATGCTGAGCTCTTTTCCTGAATGACCATTTAGTCGTATAATTTTATCTTTCGCTCTTATTCCTGCTTCGTAGGCTGGTGTTCCTTTTCTTACTTTTTCTACCTCATAATAAGGTTCTAGGAAATATTCTCCTCTTGCTATAACAGTCATGCCACTCATATCATAATCAAAGTCTTCTTTAAATATAGAATTTCTTCTTAAATGAATTTTTTCATTTTCATAGTCAAAGAAAAAATTAAATCTTTTTAGAATACCTCCACCAATCGTGCCGTTTCTTCCTGTACTTTTTATAATATCATCATAAGCACCAACATCTGGAAAGCTTGTCACCACCTGGTTCAAATAATATGGTCCGAAATTTATGTCAGCAATTCTTGCCGAATGACCAGTAATATCTCCAGCAATCCCCGCTCCTAAAACATCTCTAATATTATCTTCTGGCAAGTTTATATAGTCACTACTATTAGCATGAAGCATTAATGAATGTGATGCTCCTGTATCAATCATAAGCTTACTTAAGACTCTTACAGTATCCTCTTCTGCCATTTTAATTTCTTGTATGACATACGGCTTATTATTTTCAATCTTCATTTCTACTTCTTTGTAGAAATATAAAGGTCTATTGAATTTCCTAGGCTGATAAAGTTTTAAAACACGATTTTTATAATCAATCTTTACAATAAAATTTTTAAAAAAATCATAACCTAGAATACCGTGAATTTTTATACCTAAGTTTTTCTTTAAATTTAGATAATCTTCTTTTAGTATTAAAAGAGGGATATTATGACCTGTAACACCTCCCACTTTGAGGTAGGTTTGATTTACAATAAAGGCTTCCACTTCTTTTATACCAGCTGCTCCAACGAGTGTTATTTTCCTGTCTGGTTCAATATCCAAAATATCAGCATATGCTTTCTCGATAAGAACAGTATTGGATACTCCAGTATCGACTATGTATTTAAGCGGAATTATACCTTGAAAAAGTACATCTACAATAATGAGATTACTATTTAATTCGAATGGAATAGTAATGCTTTTTTTATTTTCATTAATTTCAAAACCAAACTTTAAATTCTGACCTAGAATATAATTAATTTGAACTGCTAATAGTAAAAAAGCTAAAAAAGCATACCATATATACTTTTTAATCATAATGTAAAAATAAATGATAATAATGAGAAATATACAAAAATACATTGAGCATACGAATCTCAAAGCAGATATAACTTCAAAAGATGTTGAAATGTTATTAGCGGATGCAAAAGAAAATAATCTTTATGGAATCTGTGTCCCACCATTTTGGGTGAAAAAGGCAAAAAGAGATATTGGTAAATCAAATATTCAACTTATAACTGTAATTGGCTTTCCTTTAGGCTATCAAATGAGTCAAGCTAAAGAAGTGGAATCTATCCTAGCTATTAAAGATGGAGCAGATGAAATTGATATGGTTCTGAATATATCTGCTGTAAAATCAGAAATGATGTGGCCAAAAATTGAAATTGCTAAGATGAGTAAATTGACACATGAAAGTGGTAAAATATTGAAAGTGATTATCGAAACCGCTTATTTATCGGATAAGGAAATTGTGGATGTATGTAAAATTTGTGCAGATGCTGGTGCCGATTTTGTAAAAACATCCACTGGCTTTGCTTCAGCTGGAGCTAAAGTGGAGCATGTTAAATTGATGAGATCAGTATTGCCAGCGCATGTTGGAATTAAAGCTAGCGGTGGAATAAAAACTTATCAGCAAGCTTTAGAATTAATTGATGCTGGTGCTGATCGAATTGGTACCTCTTCAGGCCCGAAAATTTGTAGTGAAGCTTGAGGGAATCAAGCGATTTTCATAGGAATAATGCCTTTGTGCTTATAAATTTTAATACCAAAATGTTCTGACATATAATTCTTTAAACGAGAATAGGCTATTTGTGATTGCTTGTCTTCTGGGTAAAAAATAGCCGTTTCTAGCACTGCTTTTAGAAAGTGTTTTGATTTAGAAAATTCAATTACCCATGTTTTTAACACATCAGACCAATCATCTTGATATTTTTGGTGATGATCTCTTCCATCAAAAAGTAATTCTAATTGATTTGAGCTAAATTTATAACGGTAGAAACCAGCTAACTCGTCATAAAAAGTAGATAGCTCCTCTAGGTTATATTGAGAAGTTGAAGTTATTTTCTCAATTGATTTATCTCTCAAACCAAGTGGATTATAGCGTAGCAGATAGATTTCTTTAACGATTTCAACCATCTGATTCATTAAGGAATCTTTCAGCTCCATCTGAGCATTTTCCAATAAGTAATTTTTATCAAAAGGAAAAAATCTGCGCTTCATCTATAATATTTTTTCACAAATATATAACCAAATAGGTGAAATCAGAAGAATTATTACGCTTTAATCATGCATTTAGTGTCGGATGCCACATTCATCACAATATTTCATTTTGTCTGGAGAGCGTTTTTTCGGTTTTCTTTTGTGCCCAAAATAAGTCCAATCAGAATATTGAGGTTTTTCCATTTCTTTAGCCTGTTTGCGTTTATCTTTTGCATTCTGCTTCATCCTGTCCTCATATTCTGCAATTAGCTGGTCACCCCAGCTTAATTTCTTTTTCTTTTTAAATACTCCAAAGAACCAAGTTTCTTGTGGTTGAGTCGGTCTTTGCCCATAATTTGGATTTGATGCATCGGGGTTAAGACTCGATGGATTTTGAGGGCTATTTAGATTTGATTGAGACTGGCTAATGGGTTGTTTTTGGCATGAAGCTAAAAATACAACGGCAATGATATATACAAAACACTTTTTATTCATGATTCTTAAACGTTATTCTTTAAAATTATTGTCTTGAATAATTAAACATAAATTGCAAGATATGGTATATTGGGTTCCATTTAAAATTATTTTGGAGTGAAAAAAGATTTAATTCAAATAGAATATAGAAAATTTGATACAATTAGTGAGTTGCCTACAGAATATCAAAAGTTGTGGGGACAAGCTTTAGAGGCAAGGCAATTTTCCCACTCGCCCTATTCCAATTTTAAAGTAGGAGCAGCAATTGAGTTAGAAAGTGGGCAAATTATAACTGGAACCAATCAAGAAAATGCTTCTTTTCCTGCGGGCTTATGCGCTGAAAGAACAGCCATGTATAGAGCTGGAATTCAAGCTCCTGACCAAAAATTCAAGAGAATTGCCATTACTGCAAGTAGAAGAAATTCTGAAACTTTAGCGAGTGCCCCGCCTTGTGGTGGTTGCCGTCAAGTCATGTTGGAATTTGAAAAGCGCCATCAGCAAGGCTTTGAAATATTGTTTACAGATGCAGAGGGAAAATTTGTGTTGATTGATAAACCAGCAGATTTATTTCCATTCTCTTTTGTTTTCTGATAAGCGGAGTACATTAAAAAGGAAGGATTTTAGAAAGTAAAAAACTCATCCTTTAGCATATTTGCCAAAGGATGAGTTAGGTATTATTGTTTTATCATTTTTGAGATTAAATATTTCCCTTTATCATCTTGCAATCGTAAAATGTAACTGCCTGTTGGTAAATTAAAAAGTTCTATTTTAGTTTGACCATTTTCAAGTTTGAACTTTTTATGAATCGTTCCTTTCAAATCGAAAATGATTAATTCGTTTGCATCCAATGCATTCTCCATATTTAAATGGAGCTCATTTTGAACTGGGTTAGGGTAAAAACTAAATGTTAAGCTTTTACTGTTGGTGTTTGCTACGTTGATGATATAACGTGTTAAACTAATTGAACCGTCTTCAACTAATGCCTCAAAACCAAGTATCTCACCTTGTTGACCTGTCAAATTAAAGTCAATATCTGAAGTTTCATCTGTTTCTACACCTGGATATTCAATTCTAATCCGATAATCGCCTTCTGGTAAATTGCTGAATGAAAACTCTCCATTTTCATTAGTTTTCATATAAGCTACCAACTCGTAGTGATTATCAAGTAGGCGTAAGCTCGAATTTTCTGGTCTTGAAGAGCCGGTTAATCTTCGTACACTTACACCAGCTCCGCTTAACCTTGCTCTTGGTAAAACACGAAGGGATGAGTCAGCATCTTCATATTGTTCTTCTAAAAAACCCTGAATTATCGAACCTTTTTCTGTTAATGGTGCAGGTTCTTTTTCCACTTGAATAGTTATACCTGATACTGCACCCTGTAAGAATAGCGTATCAGCAAGTTGCCAATCCAATGTGTTCCCTAAATAGGTTGGTATTAAATCAGGATACTCTATGGTATCTGGATCTGCCAAAATAATATAATCACCTAAAATAAGATTTTCAAAACTGAACGTATTAGTTCCTGCTAAAGGCTGAACCGCAACAGTATCATATTTATTGGCAAATGGATTGATAGCAAACAATCTAATGTTCCCTTCATTTACATTATTATTATCAATATCTACAACTGTTCCTGAAAGGCTAGCTGCTAGAGTTTCATATGGTATATAGGTTCTATGACTGCGCTTTCCGGATTGGTCTACTGCTTGAAAAACCAAATCATACATCTGATTGGGCTGAATGGCTGAGCGGTTTGGCAAAAACTCTACTTCAATTCGATTACTGGCATTAAAACCCGAAACATTGAATCTTGAAGAAGATTGATTGTTTCGATTATATACATACCGAATAGTAGAAATATTGCTTCCATTATTAGACTTCACTCTTAGCTTCGCAGATAATCTTGGTCCTATTTCAATGCTGTAGATTGAGGGAACTGGAGGTAGTCCACTTAATCGATATGGATTAGATCCTGCAAAGACACCTTTATCTAAAGTTGGATCGAGCGGTAAATAATCATTATCAACAGAGAAAGTACCACTTCTATTAGTCAACAAGTTAGAGTAGTCTACAACAGTTGAATTTGTTAAAGAGGAATTTGGTGAATTATTGACTCTTATTAGAGAGTTTTTAAAATTGAAATTCTCAATTAAAGCAGGTACAGTATCAATCACATTATAGTTCCAATCTACATTTTGAGCATTTGTAAGTGCTAGACTAAAACCAGTAGAAGAGCCAAAAGTGGTAAATCGCCTTATGATATTACGGTTGAAAGAGTTGTTTTGACGATAAGATGAAATTTGAGTAGGACTGAATGATTCCGCCAAAATGGTAAAATCTCCAATAACTGAGTTTCTCATCTCCAAATTTTTGGTACTTCCAGCAAGAAATACGCTGTTTGTTTTCACTCCATCTACCAAAACATTCTCCAAAGTGTCTACTAAACTCAGGATATTTTGAAATGTAAGCTGACCTATTTCCAATCCAAACAATTTCGTATTGCTAGCATTCAAAGACCCATTTTGTAATCTAATGTTACTAACAATTTGTAAGCCATCAAGAGTGGCAGAATGTTTATTGAATTGCGTTTCTGCATTTTCATTTAGAAAATAGCCTGGGCCAATAAGTGTTCTTGCAGAAGGAAGTTGAACAAATCCGTAGGATGTGGGACTACCTGCCACATAAATAGTATCGCCTACTTTTGTGGCAAACACCGCTTGATCTAATTTTCTAAAATCAGCTATTGTACCTTCTCTGTTATCCACGTACCAATTCGATTTTCCTCCTGCAACCTTTAAATCGATAGGGGCTGAGGTTAAAATGAAATTAGGTAAATCAGGATGTGTTGCTCTAAGCAAATATCGACCAGCTTTGCTGGTGGTGAAATTTTGCACTTCTAAAATAAAATTACTTGAGTTAGCTAAAGAATCATTGTTAAAAACCCATTGATAATTGCTATTCTCAAATTCCACTATTTCGGTACTTAATTCTAATGTTGCTCCAATTGCAAGCTCAGTATTTGAAAAAGTCCCAATATTCCGTTGTGGACTATATCTAAAATCATTTCTACCAACATAAGGAATTAAGCTTTCAAATTGAAGTTGATTACTTGTCAGAAATACATTTTGCAAATTAGGCAAAGCGCTGATATCAGGTAAAAAATCAAAACTATTGAAGCCGATATCAAAAGTGTTTAAATTTTGAGCGACCGTAATTTCAACTGGGAATGCACCGTCTAATTGATTTCTTCTTAAATAAAGTGATTCAAGTTTAGTCAGATTCCCAATTCTAGCATCAATGGTTCCTGTAAATGCCTGTTCGGACAGGTCCAATCCAGTTAGATTTACTAAATTATAAATCCCTTCAGGAAAAGCTCCTCCATTTGCTTTAGTATTCCAAATCGAAAGGTATTCTAATTGGGTAAGCTGTCCTAAGTTATCTGGTAAATCCACCAAAAGGTTAATATTCCCCCCTGCTTGAATTGCTTTGAAATTAGGTAGATTCAACACATCTGGTAGGGTGCCTGAAAAATTATTTCTAATAAACCAGAATCCTTCCAGTTTACGACAATTTAAGATTTCAGTGGGTACTTCTCCCGTCAGCAGCATATCTTCCAGAAATAAATATTTCAAACTGTCCATCTGGCCTATTTCTACTGGTATACTTCCAGTGATTTGGTTTCTTGACAGGTTAAAATCCCAGACATTTCTCAAGGCTCCAATTGTAGTTGGAATCGTGCCTGTAAGCTGATTTCCTGCTACATTGAATTGATCCATTAAAGGAGAGTTTCCAATTTCCACAGGGATTTCTCCAGTCAATTGATTATTAAAAACTCTGATTTCCAATAATCTCGGCCGAAATACTTCGGGTAAAATGGTGCCAGTGAAGCTACAGTCGTGTGCGGATACTCGCTCCAAGGCAGGATAATTAATCAGGAAATCAAATAGATTGCCTGATAATTCTGGATTATTCCAAAAGTAAAATCTTTTGAGCGAATCAAGATTTTTTAGACTTTCGGGAAGGGTGCCAGTAAGATTATTATCAGCTAACCAAACTTCAATGACCCTGCCATCTGGCCCGAGGCTGATACCATTCCATTGGTCGAGTGGTGCGGTAAGCCAGCCGTTTGCATTTACCCAGGCAGTATCCCGAGGGTTAGTGGCATAATACAAATCTACCAAAGCCAGTGAATCAACAAAGTTGCTGCTGGCCAAAACTGATAGAAAACCCAGTTGTGTTTGTGAATTCCCTGAGCTTAATGGCTGTGTACTATAAGCTGCTGGAGCCGTTTGAACACTAGCATTTGCTGATTCTATTTTGGCTGCAAAGTTCCCATAATTATACCTGAGCTGTTGCTGTGCATTTACGATTTCACTCCCCAAAAACAGTAGGGGAATTAGAAAAATGATAACTCTTTTCATAAGCGTAGAATTCAAATAAGTTGAATAAATGTTTTAATTAATTGGAAGCTACTTTTTTGTCTTCCAGTAATAACTTCTCTAGCTTATTGATTTTTTCAGATAGTGTTTTAGTCTCATTTAAAGCAGTGGTTAAGGCTGCATTTTCTTTCTCTAAGTTTTCTACTTTATGATGCAATTCTTTGATAGCTTCAATTAATACTGCGGTCATTTGAGCATAATTTACCGCTTTCATTCCGTTCTCATCTGTATGCACAAATTCAGGATATATCGCTTCCACTTCCTGAGCAATTACACCAATCTGATTTTTTTGAGATTTATTTTTGTCTATCCAGTTGTAAGAAACCCCACGCATTTTTAAGGTGTTGCTTAACGCATTGTCAAGAACAAGGATGTTTTCTTTTAGTCTTCTGTCGGAATTTTGGGTCACACCACCTGTGGCATTAATAACACCTGTTGAAGCATCTAATGTGATAGCCTCTTGATATAATGCATTATACATTTTCATTGAACTAAATGATGAGCCTAAACCATCTGGAATTACGTCTAATCTAATCCTTAAATCATTTAATCCTGTATTATCATCTCCTTTAAGATGCAGCAATGCATGATTTTGATTTTCTACATTTCCCAATACAAATTTAGGGTGTTCAATTGAAGGATTTGCAGTATTACCTCTAACTAAAACAGACTGATTACCTAGTTCATCATTTACATTCAGTATTCCATTTGTTAATATACTTCCAGTAGTTGATAGGTTTCCAGTATTTCCATCAATGAAAATACCAGTTCCAGCAAAATAATCACCAACGTTGGCTGTCATTGATTTCATTTCACCTGTTAAGACAATACTTCCATTTGATCCTTCAATATGAACTCCAACACCTGCCACCCATGGATCTGCAACTGTTATTGTTCCTACGTTACCATCAAGAGAAATCATGTCTGTAGCATTTCTGCGAAGCACTATATTACCCCATTCAGAAGTTCCATCTGTACTTGCTCCAATATTTGCTACCTCATGAGCCCATCCGCCTCCAGTATCAATGCTACCAAATACGGTTATATTTCCAAGACCATGGTTTTCCCAAGGTTTCCCACCAAGTCTCACATTAGGGGTTCCATTACCTCGAATGTAGAGTTCAGCTGTAGTTCCCGTAGGATCTGCACCATTCGGATCATTTGTTTTATAAACGTTGAAATAATTGCCTTCCATAGAGAAATCATTTCTAGCATAGAATTGATTAGCATGAGCGCTACCGGATTCTCCATATAAAGAAATGATAGGTGTATTATTGTTAAAAATGTTTAAATCTCCGTAAGCATTTGTCCCATTATTATAAGTATCTGCATTTATACCACTGAAGAACCATCCACCCCCATCAGGTTGATTTGTCCAAACGTTTAGGGCACTTCCGTTTCCATTAGACCTCATGTGAATAATTGGGATATTATTAGCGTCCAATGTTAATTCTCTACTTCTTACTGCACCTCTATTAGATATAATATCTCCTGTTTTTCCTTCTAAAACTATGGTGGTGTTTCCTACAGTATCTCTTACTTCAATTCCACCACCTCCATTTTCATATAAATTAGCTGTTAATGTAAGTGTTCCATAGCTGGCGCCCGCTTTATTATTTTGAAAATTCATAAAGCCACTTTCACTAGAATTGTCGCTGCTTCTGCCTGCTCCATAATCTAATGATGTATAATACCATCCTGTTCCATCTCCTATTGAGCCGTATACTTGTGCATTGGGTAAATCGTGGTCTTGATAAGAGGCTGAACTAAAAATGAAATTTGGAGATGAATCGCCCCATAAATTTAAAGCTCCATTCGAGCCAGCTGGGTCTCCGCCTGAGTTATCCTGATTTACAAATATTTCTGCTCTACCTCCACCATTGCTTCTCGCGATTTCTAACCTTGCAGCTTCTTGTCCATCAGGTAAATCAAGTATTTCAAGTCTGCCCAACCCATAATTTGGCTGTTTGCTACCTTCGATATAAAGACCAGGTTGTCTAGAGTTAGATAAGGTACCTAGTAAAATTGCTCCGCTAATTGTATCTGTATCATCGTATGAGGTAAGTTGAACAAAACCATCATTTCCTAAACCTCCAAACCAACCTACATTTTTATGACTTTCGTTGGAAGTAAATAAGTTACCACGTCCCTTATTTGTAACCCTTAATTGTAAGCCTGAATTTCTCAATGAATCATATAAACCTAAAAAGCCGCCATATCCGCCTCCAGCTGAACCTAATATAACTTTTGTTGAATCATTTGCTCCGTATAGAACTACACTACCCGAATTGTTGGTGGGAAAATGCATTAATTCTCCTTTTACGTTTCCATTTGGGTCTTTTACCGTCACCAAACCCAAATTAGCTGATGAAGAGTGCCCTCCAAGTGATTTATAAAGCATTACCGTTCCCAATAATGTGGTGTCAAGGGTAATAGTTAAAGGTGTTTCATTTCGATCGCTAAAAATTGAATCAGGTAATAAATTAGTTTGTCCTAGCACGACATTGTATAAACCATTGTCAATTTGCACATTGGCGATGGTTTCTGTCCAGCCATAATCCGTTAATTCAAAATTAAAGGTTCTAGTACCGTTGACTGGTACTCCTGACTCTTCCAAATATCCCTGAAATGGAAGTTTTTGCGCCATTACCGATAAGCTGATAAGTAAAAGCGAAATCAATAGATAGATTTTTTTCATTATAGTATTTGATGTTTAGATTATAATATTCTAAGAAAGGTATGCAAAAAGTAGAATACTGATATTGGTTTGGTCTTTAAATACCCATTATTAAGTAATCCTAGATGGAGTAATTTCGATAAAGTGAATATTTTTGAAGATCAATATTGTAATATATTTGAACGGATAAAGAGTATTTAAATATTGAAAAGATTTATATGAATTATAAATTGAATGGATATTCTTGCTTTTAGGACAATATAAATGGTCTGATTCTATAGAAATAGGAGAGGAGAACTAGACCATTTTAGAAATTAAATTCACCAAGCACACTTTTTAAAAAATGAATAGTGCCTGGTGAATTAAAGAATTGAATTATTGCTTTATCATCTTAGACATCAAATAATTACCATCTGCATCTTGCAGTCGTAAAACGTAACTGCCTGTAGGTAAGTCATATAAATCTATTTTAGTTTGACCATTCTGGACTTTTAATCTTTTATAAATGATTCCTTTTATGTCAAAAATGATTAATTCGTTTGCATTTAGCATATTTTCCAGGTTCAAATAGAGTTCATTTTTTACTGGGTTAGGATAAAAGCTAAAAACTAAGCTTTCCTCTGGTTGGCTGGCGGTCACTCTTCCTGTTTCTTTTACATTTATGACTCCATCTTTTACCAGTGCCTCCACATTAACGACCTCACCTTGCTGACCTGTTAGATTAAAATCGATATCAGATGTTTCATTTGTTTCTACACCAGGATACTCAATTCTCAACCTATAATCACCAAGCGGTAAGTTGGGAAAGGAGAATTCACCATTTTCATTTGTTTTCACATAGGCCACAACTACATAATCTTCATCCAATAGTCGCAAAGTGCTGTTGGCTGGTTTTGAAGAACCTGCAAGTCTTCTGACACTTACACCAGCACCACTTAATCTTCTTCTTGGCAATTTTCTGAGCGTTGAATCAGCATCTTCATATTCCTCTTCTAAAATTCCTGAAATTTCAGAACCTGGTGTTGTGGATACTTCTGGTTTTTTCTCTACTGTTATTGAAATACTGGTCTGGTCACCTTGAAGTAAAAGTGTATCAGCTAGCTGCCAATCCAATGTATTGCCCAAATAAGTAGGAATTAAATTTGCATATTCACTTGTATCTGGGTCTGCCAGAATGATATAATCACCTAATATCAGATTTTCAAAATTGAAAGTATTAGTTCCTGCTAAAGCCTGAACAGCAGCAGTATCATATTTATTGGCAAATGGGTTGATGGCAAATAATCTAATATTTCCTTCATTCACATTATTGTTATCCACGTCTATCACATTTCCAGAAAGATTTGCTGCAATTGTTTCGTACGGGATATAGGTTCTATGACTTCTTTTTCCATTATCATCAACTGCTTGAAACACTAAATCATATAGTTGATTAGGCTGTAAGGAAGAGCGGTTTGGTAAAAATTCTACTTCCACTTCTGGACTGGCGTTAAATCCTCTTACATTGAATGAGGAAGAAGATTGGTTGTTCCTTCTAAACTGATATCTCAATCTTAAAATATTATTATCATTATTACTTTTAACATTTATTTTGGTTGAAAGTCTACTGCCAATAATGATATTATTAATAGATGGAATTGGAGGAAGTCCACTTAATTGATATGGACTATTTCCGGCATATGGCCCTTGAGCGAGCGTACCATCTACAGGAATAAAATCATTATCAACATTCAAATTTCCAGATGTATTTTGGAATAGATTTTCTGTGTAATCAATATTTGTGGTAAATGTACTTCCAGTTGAACTATGTGGTTTTAAAATATTATTAACAAAAACAGCATCATTTATATTCGCAATAGTATCAATTAGGTTATTAGAAAAGACAATATTATTCATTCCATTATTCACTGCTGATGTTGAAAATTGAAAATTGAACGGTCTCACTCTGATGTTGATATTGTGAGAGATGTCAAAATTTTGATAATTCGCATAAAGTCCACTTGGTTCGCCCTGCACATCAGTAATGTAAAAAGCAAAAATTGGGTCATAATTTCCTTTAAATGTTAAACTATCGATATGACTTACAAAACCAAAATTGCTACCAGCTAAAAAGCGGTTTCCAATAAAGCTTACATTTTTCAAGGTGTCGCCTTCAGTGAAGTATGAATTATTCAATCTTACTGGGGCACTAAAGCTTAATCCCATTACTTGTGATCCATCAGAACCTGGTGCTAAAATTAGTTGGTCACCAACAATGGCGGATTCCGTATTAAATTGTAATCCTGCATTTTCGTTCAGGAAATAACCGGGCCCCAAAATCACTCTAGGAGAATTTAACAATAAGCTTCCAGCAGTTTGATAAGGTTCTGGCGAACCAGCTACATATATGGTGTCATTTGCTTTGCTGGCGTAAACAGCTTGGTACAAACTACTAAAATCTCTAGCCGTATTGGGTCTGTTATCTACATACCACGAACGCGGCTGTCCAATAATTTTCAGATTACTAAAACCAGAACTTAAGGCGAAATCGGCAATATCAGGATGCGTAGCTAGTACTCGATAACTTCCTGAATTTGTAAGCGAAAAATTATTTATTGATAAACTGGTTTGATTGGTGGCTATCGTATCATTATTGAAAATCCAGGTGTATTGTGTACCTTCTTGGTCTTCAATTGCGGATATTATTTCATAATCCTGGCCGATGGATAATTCAACATCTTGGTCCCCTCCAATTCTTGCTTGATTTCTGAAATTAAAATTGGGGAGAGTTAAGTTTGGAATCAGGCTGTTAAAACTTAATTGATTGCCACTAACATATAATTCCCGAATACTGCTGGCTGAAAAATCAGGAATTGAAGTGATTTGATTTAAAGCTACATCAAGTACCCTCAGGCTTGCAATATTGGTAAAAGCAGCTGGTAAATCGCCCGTTAGTCGATTTTGCCATAAATATAAATTATCTAACTGAGTCCAATTGCCAACCTCTTCTGTTAAGCTTCCTGTAAATTGCTGTCCGCCTAAATCCAGCCTAACTAAATTAGTAAGTTGATATAATCCAGCGGGAAATTCGCCTCTATTGGGCACAGTTGCTCCAATTGCAAAAGTATTGAGATTGGTTAGCGTTCCGATATCATCTGGAATTTCAACAAGCAATTTTCCATTTCCCCAAACATCTAAACCAACCAAAGAAGGTAAATGTATCAAATCTGGAAGGGTTCCTTCTAAATTATTTTGGTATAGAGATAAAACTTGGAGAGTGGTTAGGTTCTCCATTGTGGCAGGAACCGTACCAGATAGCTGATTATTATTTAAACTGATGGACAAAATATTTTGTAAATCGCCAATATTTGCCGGTATCTCACCTGTTAAAGAATTGTTGCCAAGGTTCAAGTGTTCTAGGCTTACTAAATTTGGTAAATTAGCGGGTATGTTCCCAGTAAAATTATTAGAGGATAGATCGATAGAAGTTACATTAGCTAAATCAGTTAAGCTAGCAGGTAACTGTCCAGATAGAAGATTGGAAGCGATATTTAACTCCCCAAGCCTTATGGCATTGCTAATTTCAGCTGGAATTTCGCCTTCAATTTGATTATTGAAAATGCGCACTTCTTGTAGATTTGCATGAAATACAGCTGGTAAAATAATACCTGTAAAGCTACAATCGTGTGCAACAACGCTTCTCAAATTTGAATAATTGGTTAGAAAATCGAATAAATTGCCCTCTAAATTTGGATTGATATAGGTAAAGAAGAATTCAAGAGAATCTAACGTTTTTAAGCTTTCCGGTAAGGTTCCCGTTAAGTTGTTATTGTTTACATCCAAATACGTAACTCTGCCTTCAGCATTTAGTCCAACTCCTTGCCATTCATTTAGTGGGGAAGTTAGCCATCCACCATTATTGATCCACGTAGTATCACCAGGATTAGTGGCTAGATATAAATCCACTAGGGCTAAAGAATCTGCGGAATTAGCTCTTGCTAAAACCGATAGAAATCCCTGCTGAGCTTTGAAAGCTCCGGTTTGCAAATTTTGGGTGCTGTAGGTGGTGGCAGAAACTTGCATGCTGGAGTTTCCACTTTCTATTTTTGCCGCTACATTTCCGTAATTATACCTGACTTGTTGTTGAGCCATTAAAAAATGACAACCCAACAGCAGAAAAGGTAATAGAAAAATTATAGATCGTTTCATAAGCTTGATTTTAAATCAGTTACTGAATATTTTGATTAATTGGAAGCTACTTTCTGCTCTTGAATTAATAGCTTTTCAAGCTTACCTATTCTTTCTGATAAAGCTTTCGTCTCATTTAGTGCAGTGGTTAAAGTTTCATTTTCTTTTTCTAAGCCTGCTACGTCTTTTTCTAAATGTTCAATCTTCTGATTTAATTCTTTAATCGATTCAATCAATACGGCAGTCATCTGTGCATAATTGACTGATTTGAATCCTTCTTCATTGGTATGCACAAATTCAGGGTAAATTTCTTCTACTTCTTGTGCAATAACTCCAATCTGTCTTTTTTGAGATTTATTTTCATCCTTCCAATAATAGGAGGCACCTCTTAGCTTTAACGTATTGGATAGGGAATTCTCCAGTGTGGTAATTTCTTTTTTCAGACGCTTGTCTGAAGTTACTGTACCTGTGGCAGTTATTGTTCCAGTTGACCCATCAATTGAAATAGAAGTATTATAAGACGCATCTCTTAATTCAATGAAGCCAAAAGAAGAGCCAATTCCATCTGGGCGTACTTCTAGTTGAAGTCTTAAATTATCAATTGCCGTGTTGTCTTCTCCGTATAGGTGGACAATACCATTTGTCTGTGAGCCAATTGCAGCATTCTGAAAATTACCTATGCCGGTATTACCCTCTAAAGTAATTGTGGTAGTTCCTATGCTGTCTCTTAATTCAATTCCGCCAGCTTTTTGTTCGTATAAATTAGATGTGATAAATACGTTTTCTTGACTAACCCCCCCAACATCCGTATTGTATAAACCCAGATTTGCATAATCATAACCACTTGGTGCTTCGTTTATATCCACCCCAAAATTTCTCATCCACCAGGTACCGCCATCATCACTGTTTCCAAAAAGCTGAAAAGTAGGGAGGTCATTATTTTCCCACCTTTTACCAGTAAGTTCGGCATTAAAAGAGTTTTTGCCCCACAGAGAAACATACCCTGAACCTCCTTCAGGATCGCCAGCTTCTTCTCTTGCATTTCCTACAGCTGCCAATATTCTACCCTCATTATCATACCAGTCTGTTCCAGACCTTTTGTAATTATTGGACATAACAGGACCATTGAAAATTTCTCTGGTTGCGGTATAATTTTCAATCATTCTTGAAACATTGTCATTAGTAGGGTTTTGTGCATATAAAAGTAAAGCACTAGTTGTAGGGTTGGTACTAGCTAAAATTGCACTTGCAAAATTGCCATTAACATCTAATTTGTTGAGTTGAAGTAAGCCCCCATTACTTCTTGCCCGTATAAAACCATTGGAAACCCCTAAGGAATCATAAATACCTAAATTTCCATAGTATCCCCCTGCAAACGAGCCAATACGAATATTTAAACTATCATTTACTCCGTATAATGATAATTCACCTGCATCTGAATTATCAACTTTTAGCTCTCCTCTTTTAGATTCAGTATCATTGAGTAATTCAAAATTCTTCTTATTTAGCCCTAATGGTTTGTAGAGCGTTACTGTACCTATATTGGTAGTATCTACTGTAATACTTAGAGGGGTTTCATTTACATTACTGAAAATACTGTCAGGCAATAAAGTGCTTTCTCCTAAAACCACGTTGTAAATACCATTATCAATTGACACATCAGCAATGGTTTCTGTCCAACCATAATCAGGTAGTTCAAAAATAAAAGTTCGTGCTCCATTTACCGGAACTCCTGACTCCTCTAAATATCCTTGAAAAGGAAGCTTTTGTGCTGCTAGTGATAAACTTGCAAAAAGAAGAATAATTAATAGGCTAAAATTTTTCATGATACTTTTGATTAGTTTTTGTTTTAATATAATGAATATCAATAAAATAGCTTCCTTCTTTTTTGAAATATACCTATTTATAAGTATAAAATTGAGGCATGATTTCGATGAATGGTAAATTTTTAAAGATTAAATTTTTACAATTAATTTAACTGGTAGTAAATAGTTTTTGGATAATTAATTTGGTTTTGTCTCAGTCAGTGAGTCTTGTAAAATATTTCTCTTCTGATATGAAATAATCATGAAAATATTTAAATAATTGTAGTACATTCATACAATAATGTAAATAAATACAGAGATATTAACATACTGAGCCATGGAAAATCAAAGATTATTTTATGAATGTAAAACTGCTAGAGTATACTATTATATAAAGCTGAAAGCTTTATTTCTAGAATATACCAGTAAGGTGAAAAGTGATGCAGAATTCATTGAAATCAACTCAGAGGTGTTAAAAGCATTTCAGCAATTAGATTGTAACCAATTTGTGGCGGATATTAGGAGGATGGGTGTTATTTCAGTTGCTTCTCAGCAATGGATTGTTAAAAATTTAATCCCCGGATTGATGAAGCACTTAAAAGGTAAGCCATTGTTTCATGCTCAATTGCTCGACCCCGTAGAAGTGTTCGCGAAAGTATCTGCTAAAAATATTAAAACCAAATCGGCTCAGGAAATCCCAGGATTTATTGTGGAGCAATTTTATGATACTGCATCGCTGGAAAATTATTTGAGCAGGCATCAGATGTCGGCTTAATAAATTGAGAATTTACCTTCCAAAGTACATTGGAAATAAGTTATTACCTTAAATCATCTAGTTCACTTTGATTGGTTAAGATACGTTCTTCTACGATGGAATATATGCGCTTGTCAAACATTCTTGGATTAAAAGAATATACTTTATATTCTTGAATGGTGAAGTTTCCGATGATCATTCCCTTCAATTCCGATTTGTATCGATTTTCGGTTTGAAAAATAGAATGAATGTAATGCCCTTTTTTATCTTCTGAGATTCTAAAATATTCACTTTTCTTGGTGAAAAGCAAAACTGAAAAATGGTTCAGCAACAAGCTATGAAGCTTTTTTATGATGGGTCTGAGCGTTTCGTTCTGAAAAGCTTCAATTTCTTTAGTACCAATTTTTATTTCTGCAGATGGAATTTTCAGACGGTCTTCAGCTTTATTCATATTCCAAAAAGCAAAATTGAATCAGATTGTTTAGCTAAAATGTTGATTTAATAATTACTCTTGAAATCAAAATCCTCTTTTTCGGAATCTAATAATTTACCTTGATGGCATTTTAATACCCTTGAAGGATGAGTATCCAAAAAGCTGTGGTCGTGTGTTCCCATCAAAATAGCCGTACCGCTTTTATTAATATCCGTAAATAACTTGAAAATGCCTTCCGAAACTTCTGGATCTAAATTTCCAGTTGGTTCATCGGCTATTAAAAGTACAGGTTCATTAATTAGTGCTCTTGCAATTACTACTCTTTGTTGCTCACCACCTGAAAGTTGATGAGGCATTTTATTATCTACAGCTCCTAATCCAACCCGCATCAAAACATCTGCCATACGTGTTTTCATTTTGGATTTTTCCTTCCAGCCGGTAGCCTTCATTACGAAATAGAGATTTTCTGCCACAGTACGGTCTGCTAAGAGCTGAAAATCCTGAAAGATGACACTTATTTTTCTACGAAGTTGCGCTACTTGCTTTGATTTGATGCCGTTGATTTTAAGTCCCGCCACTTCCATTTGACCCAATCGCAAATCCAAGTCGGCATAGAGGGTTTTCATTAATGAGCTTTTTCCACTTCCCGTTCTTCCTATCAGGTAAACAAATTCTCCTTTGCCAATATTCAATGTAATATCGCTCAGGATGGTTTTATCTTCTTGAAAGATGGTAGCGTTTTCTATTCGGATTACGGGTTCGTTGGAAAATGATGACATTATTATTAGTTGGATTCTAAAAGTTATTTACGCAAAATCAGTATCGATTAAATATCTAAAGCTTGAATTTTACCGAAAGGTAATTCATTTATAACTTTTTCCAAGGCGTCTTCCTTGCCTTCCAGTCCGTATTTATCTAAATTTTTCAACGGACGATCTGCTCTAAAATAAGCAATTAATACAAAATCATTATCCCTAAGTTGGATGTAATCTGGTATTTTTGCTTTTCCTTTTACTTTTATGATATACATTTTTTTAGAATCTAGAGTCTAGAATCAAGAATCTAGACTAAAAATGGATGAATTAAGATGATAAAGAGCTTTTCCAAAGTTCGAAACTTTGGAAAAGCTTTTACTGATTTCTTAATACTTATAACCTATAACTCTTACTTATTTCCTTTCTTATGGTCAGCTAAGAATTGAGCTAAACCTGAATCAGTCAAAGGATGTTTCAATAAGCCAGTAATTACTTTCAACGGACAAGTTACCACATCAGCGCCCATATTTGCACATTCAATTAGGTGCATAGTGTGACGAACAGAAGCAGCTAATACCTCAGTTTCGTATCCATAATTATCATAAATACGGATGATATCTTCAATTAAAGTCAAACCGTCAGTTGAGATATCGTCTAATCGTCCAATAAATGGAGAAACATAAGAAGCACCAGCTTTAGCAGCTAGTAAAGCTTGGCCTGATGAGAAAACGAGCGTGCAATTTGTTCTAATTCCTTCTGAAGAGAATTGCTTGATGGCTTTAATACCATCTTTAATCATAGGGACTTTCACTACGATTTTATCATCAATATCGGCTAATTCCCTGCCTTCTTTCAGCATAGTTTCATAATCGGTTGCTATTACTTCAGCGCTTACGTTATTATCCACTATATCGCAAATGGCTTTATAATGCGCTTTGATTTTAGCATTTCCGGTGATGCCTTCTTTCGCCATAAGGCTAGGATTTGTGGTTACACCATCCAAAACGCCCATGTCATAAGCTTCTCTTATTTCGTCTAAATTAGCGGTATCTATAAAAAATTTCATATCAGTAAATGTTTTTTTTGAGTTCAATTATGATGCAGCAAAGGTAAGGTTTTAATCTGGAAATTGAGTACAGGTATCACGGATGTTAATTTTGTAAACGAGCAGGAAGCTTATCATTACGGAATTTTTTAATCGTGTCAAACTAAATGAATGAAATGTCAGGAATATAAAAAATCAAATGTTAACAATATGCTCATCAACTGTATCAGCCTAAGCAGAAAGGTTGTAGAAATGTAAAGTTGGAACATTTAACCACTGATGATTAATAGCTTTTTAATTGAGAAAAGAAAATATTTTGAAAAATTAGGAGGGGAATAAAAAATGGATCAAGCAATAATTCTGGGGATTTAGGATTGAAGAATTAACTTTGTCAAAAAAAGACAAAGTGGATCAGAGTTTAATTGAGTTGTTTTTGCCAGAAGGGATTCTCGAATATTTCCAGGTTACTTCAGTTAAAAA
>NZ_DASSWQ010000066.1:0-62759 GCF_035704835.1 Marivirga sp.
CTTTTTTAATGGGTTTCATGCATCAATATTTGCAAGGTTTCTGTCAGGAAAATACGAAAACTTGCAAAAAAATCAAAGCTTTTTATTAATTAAATAATTGATAATCAATGTATTAATTAGTTTTTAAGGGTCGACTAAATAGTTTTTAAGGGTCGACTACTTAAAAAAATGAATAATAATTCAATATTAAGCTTTACTCTTCTCTTTTTTGGGATCGTATTTCTTTGGGGCATATAAAAATCCAAAAGCCTCTGCACCTTCTTTGGTGTGTACTTCGTGGTGGACGTAATGTGCTCTCATCATTCTTTTCAGGTATGAATTTTCAGCTTTGAATTTTAACTTTACTCTTCTATGCACTAAAATATCGTGGAAAAGCACGTAGAATACGCCATAGCATGCCACTCCTATTCCAACAAACAATAACCATCTTACTTCCGGAAATTCAATTCCTGCCATAATTAGTCCAGCAGACGGCACACTAAAAACCACTGCGAACAAATCATTTCTTTCCAATTTATGATTATGCACTTTATGATGGGATTTATGCCATGTCCATAGAAATCCGTGCATGATGTATTTGTGCGTAAACCAAGCCACTCCTTCCATGAAAAAGAAGGTTCCTACAACTAAAAAAGCATAAAATAATATAGTCAATACTTCTGACATCTTTAAAACTTCATTAAACTAAAATTAATATTTCATTAACTCATCTCGAACTTGTTCCATCAACCACATAGGTGTGGAAGTAGCACCGCAAATCCCAACTGAATCGTTTGCCTTAAACCAGCTCTTCTCTAATTCAGTAGTGTTTGAGATGAAATATGTATTTGGATTTTTATCCTTGCATACATTATATAGAACCTTACCGTTAGATGATTTTGTTCCCGAAACGAAAATAACTTTGTCAAATTCTCCTGCGAATGACCTTAATTCTTTATCTCTATTGGAAACTTGTCTACAAATAGTATCATTGGCATTTACGCTTATACCTGCTTCAGTCAAGGTTTCTTTTATTTTATAGAAATTGTCAGTGCTTTTGGTGGTCTGACTGTATAAGGTCATTTCTCTTGGCAAACTGTCAATATCCAATTCACTAATATCCTGAAAAACCACTGCTTCCTGATTGGTCTGTCCTAATAAACCTTCTACTTCTGCGTGGCCATGCTTACCGTATATATAGATTAGCTCTTTTTTGTCAAAAGAATTCTTAATTCTATTCTGCAATTTCAACACCACTGGACAAGAAGCATCCACTAAAGTAAGATTGTTTTCAATGGCTAATTTGTAAGTTGAAGGGGGTTCTCCGTGGGCACGGATTAAAACTTTTTCCTCTTTCAATTCTTTTAAAGCTTCTCGGTCGATAATTCTCAATCCTTTAGCTTCAAGCCTTTTTACTTCCTCATCATTATGCACTATATCTCCCAAGCAATATAGATATCCTTGTTCATCAAGCATATCCTCTGCCATTTCGATGGCATAAACCACACCAAAACAGAATCCGGAACTATTGTCGATTTTAACGTTGAGGTTCATCATGGGTGTCTTTTATAGGGTATTAAACTGGTGTTTCACATAACTACCCAACAATAGAAATAGTTTTTTTGAATCAGGAACTCTTACTCTCTCTTCTAAAATTTTATTAGGAGGAAATCGCTTTATCTTATCAAATAATTTTAAATAATAAGTATAGGCTAAATAAACTCCCCACCTTGCGCCTCTCGGCAACTGTACTATTCCTTGGTATGCATGGTCAAAATCTTTTTGAATATCAGCTTCAATCTTTTCTTTATGAGATACTGAAAAATCATTAAAATCTACTCCTGGGAAATAAACTCTTCCTCTTTCGTGATAATCAGATTTAATGTCACGCAAAAAATTTACTTTTTGAAATGCTGACCCTAAGCTTTTTCCCGAAGGCAACAACCTCTGATATTCATTTTCATCACCTTCACAAAAAATCTTTAAACACATTAAACCAACTACTTCAGCAGAGCCATAAATGTATTCTTCATAAGAAGATTGTTCGTAGTCAATATCCAATAAATCCATCTCCATGCTGTGTAGAAATGCCTCTATTAATGAATGATCTATCTGAAATTCATTGACTACCATTTGGAAGCAATGCAAAACAGGGTTTAAGCTGATTTGATTTTCGATTGCCTCGTAAGTTTGTGCTTTAAAATCTTTTAAAAGCGCAGCTTTGTCCTTTTCATGAAACGTATCGACAATCTCATCCGCATAGCGAACAAAACCATAAACAGCATAAATAGGATAATGAAATTTCTTATCAAGACTTTTGATGCCCAAACTGAAGGAAGTGCTGTACCTATTGGTTATCAGCTTACTGCATTCAAATGTGGTTTGATTAAATAACTCTTTAGCATCCATGCTTTTAATTCTTATTCAAATCTTTCATTACTTCTTTACCCACTACCTGACCTGAAATCAAGGAAGGAGGAACGCCTGGTCCGGGCACAGTTAACTGTCCTGCATAATAAAAGTTTTTCAGTTTTTTGTTTTTCAAAGCAGGCTTTAAAATAGCTGTTTGCTTTAAAGTATTTGCCAAGCCGTAAGCATTCCCTTTAAAAGAATGATAATCTTTAATGAAATCATTATGCGCATAGCTTCGCTTATAAATTACATATTTCTTGATATCTTCTCCTAGTATCTTCTCCATTCTGTCCATAATCAAGTTATAATATTTCTCTCTTATTTCCTCATTATCTTCCAAACCTGGAGCAACTGGCATTAGGATAAAAATATTTTCCTTTCCTGATGGAGCTACGGTATCATCTGTTTTGGAGGGTGCACTGACATAAAATAATGGCTCGTTTGGCCATTTCGGATTTTCATAAATTTCTTGTGCGTGAGGTCCAAAATCATGATCGAAAAATAAATTATGATGCACCAATCCTTCAATCCTTTTATCTATTCCTAAATAGAAAATTAGAGAAGATGGTGCCATCGTTCGACTTTCCCAATATTCGGTATCATAATTTCTTAAATTCTCAGGAAGAATATTTTGGTCTGTATGTTCATAGTCAGCAGAAGAAACCACTACATCAGCTTCGTAAGCATTATTTTTGGTTATAACTCTTTTGGCTAGATTTCCCTTACAATCGACTGAAAGAACCTCTTGATCAGTCATAAATCTCACACCTTTCTCTTCTGCCAATTTCACCATGCCTTCTACAATTTTATGCATCCCGCCTTTAGGATACCATGTTCCTAAGCTGATATCTGCATAATTCATCAAACTGTAAAGTGCAGGTGTATTTTCTGGAAGAGCCCCAAGGAATAAAATGGGAAATTCCATTAAACGAATGATACGTTCATGCTTGAAAAACTTTCTCACATGAGTGTAAATGGATGAGAAAATATCCATTCTCACCATATCGAAAAGCAATTTTATGCTCATAAATTCGGTAAGAGATCGACCAGGTTTATAAACTAAATCGTTTATGCCCTTTTCATATTTGTAAGCTGCTTGTTCTAAGAATTTATCAAGCTGAGCTCCACTTCCAGCCTCTAGTTCCTCTAGCATATTTTTAAACTCCTGCATACTGGCAGGCACTTTCAAAATATCATCTTTACCGAAAACTACATGGTAAGAAGGGTCCAACCTTTGGAGCTGATAATAATCTGATACTTTCTTACCGAAAGTCTCAAAATATTTTTCAAAAACATCTGGCATCCAGTACCAGCTTGGACCCATATCAAAAGTAAAGCCCTCAGCTTTGAACTGACGGGCTCTTCCTCCTAAATCTTTATTTTTTTCTAAAACTGTAACATCACAGCCTTCATTGGCGAGGTAGGTTGCAGTAGATAAACCTGCAAAACCAGAACCAATTACTACTACTTTCTTATTTGCCATTAATGAATTTAATTAGACCAAATTCAACACTAATTTAAACAAAAATCGCCACTTAATTTAGATGATTACATAATTACTATCATTCTAATTTAAATGAAAAAGCAAATTAGTATTAAGCGTATATTTTAAGAGCATCTTTCAACTCTTTTCTGGCAATGTGTATTCTATTTTTTACAGTTCCAATTGGAATTTCTAATTTCTCAGCGATTTCATGGTATTTGAAACCTCTGAAATGCATCATAAATGGTTCTTTATAAACATCATCTAACTTAGAAATCTGACCTACAATATCCGCCATCGCAAAAGAACCATATGCTGAATTCTGAGCAATATTTTCAGTTGAATTAATGAAATGTAAATTTTCAGTGGTATCAATGAAAGTCTTTCTTCTAACCATTCTTTGATAATTAGTAATGAAAGTGTTTTTCATTATGGTAAACAACCATGCTTTCAAGTTAGTACCCTCAGAAAATTTTTCACGGTTTGAAAATGCTTTTAACACAGTTTCCTGAATTAAATCATTTGCCTGCTCCATGTCCTTTGTCAGCCTTAGCGCAAAGGGCTTCATAGATTTCGTCATGTTATTAATCGCGTAACCAAATTCTAATGCTGTCATGATTGTCAGTTTTTAATGTTGTTTAACAAAACTACACTTTAATTAAACAATAACCAAATATTTTGTTTAATTATTTTTATTATTTAGTTAAACATAATCAACTAACCTACCACAAGAAAAGCACCCAAAACACTATAAAACCTCATTAAAGTGATTTAAACACACATTTTTACATGTATATACATCTAATAAAAAAGTTTAAGAAATGTTGAACAAAATCAAACTTTACTTCACTGTAATTATTTCTTTTATATAACCCTAATCAAAACTGTGGTTTGGAAAGAAATCGTAAAGGCTAAAACTTACATTTGAGCGCATAAAAAAAGCCATCCATTTGGATAGCTTTCTAATTCATCACTTCAATATTATTTATTCGTACTTCATATTTTTATGACCTTCTGGCCTTTTTGGAGAAAGTTCCATATCTTTTTCATTGATGAAATCAAGTAAATCTTCCATCTTCATAATGAATTCCACGTTTTTCTTCCTTTTAATATCTTGTCCGATTACTTGAAAGCCCCCTACAAACATTGTTGCACTGCTAAATAATTCAGCAACTTCATCTATATATTCTTGAACTTCAGATTTTTTCGGTGCAGCAGTACAAATGGTTAAAACGTAATCAGGTTCATGTATTCCTTTAACAGCGTATAAATCTGATATAGGTAAATTTTGCCCCAAATAAATCACTTTAAACTTTCTAGCTCTCAATAAGAATGAAGCAAACATCAAAGAAAGTTCATGTAATTCACCTTCTGGTAAATATAATAACCATTTGCCTTTTGATTCTCTCTCAGTAACGTATTGTCCGTCAATGGCTACAGTCATTTTCTGACGAATCAAATTGGAAATGAAATGCTCTTGGGCGGGTAGTATACTTCCCGTCTGCCATAACATTCCAATTTTAGCTAAGAATGGATAAATAATATTCAACATGGTTTTTTCAAATCCATACTTAAGAATATTATTATTGAGTATACTTTCGAACCTATCTTCATCCATATCAATCATACTCAAGGTTAATGAATTGATCTGGTCTGGAAATCTAAGATTAGTTTCTGCAATTTTTAAAACTTCCTTACCCAACTCATCTTCGCTCATCTTGGCGATTTTGGAAATTTTATATCCATTTTCCTTAAGAGTAGAAATGTTTAATACCAATTTCAAATCTTCATCACTATAATAGCGAATATTGGTATCGGTCCTCTTAGGTTCGATAAAATTATAACGTTGCTCCCAAATCCTTAGTGTATGTGCTTTAATACCAGATAGGTGCTCTAAATCTTTAATTGAATAACTGCTCACAATGCTTCTCTCCTTTCTACTTACCTGTTTAAATTAAAGTTTAATAATTTGCGTTAAATATTTATTGATTGATAAGTAAAAAAAATAACAACAAGACGACAAAAATGTTTTTTAGAAACGAAACAAAGTGTCAAATTTGTAAAAAAAAAATTGAAAAACACCATGATTATTTATAATGTTACTGTGAATGTTGAAAAAGAGGTAGAAGAATCCTGGGTGAACTGGATGAAAGAAATCCATATTCCAGAAATTTTGGCTACTGGTTTTTTCCACGATCATAAAATGTTGCGATTACTTAATGAAACTGAGGGGGAAGGAGAAACATATGCTGTTCAGTATTTTACTGATGAATTGGACAAGCTGGAAAAATATATGTCAGAAGAAGCCCCTAGATTAAGAGATGAACACTACCAAAAGTTTCAAGACAAATGTGTCTCCTTTCGGACTTTCCTGGAGACTGTTTAAAAATAAAAGGAAATGCTCACCATAAATAAAGTGAGCATTTCCTTTATATTTTTTGTTTTCTCAAACGCTTAATCAACAGCCCCACCAATCGATAGCATAGAAAGACCCATGGTGCACCATGCATCAGTAAGTCAAAGTAATCTCCAGCCTGCATACCTTCTGCCCCACCTAAAATCCAACGGACTTTACCGAAAAAATGAGGCTCAGGAAAATAAGGAGCTAAACCTAAAGTAAAGACTGCTAAAACTGGAAGCAATAATTTATTTTGCTTCATCTCAAGTATTAAGATTATTGATATGAGAAATTATGGTATTAGGGTCCACTACTCCTGCTTGCCTCCACTTGATTTGCCCATTTTGAAATAAAATTAAAGTGGGAATACTTTGTACCTGATATTTTGCAGATGCTTGCTGATTTTTATCAACATCCACTTTAATCACCTTCACTTTGCCCTTCATTTTTTGTGCTACCTCTTCTAAATAAGGAGCCATCATTTTGCAAGGCCCGCACCAATCGGCATAGAAATCAACCAAAACAGGTGTATCACTTTTAATTAAATCTCCAAAACTTGCCATTACTCTTATTTTACAGGATAACCCAAGCTATCCAATTTTTTCTTTATTGTGGATAATGGAGTTAGTCCTTTACTTTCAAATTCTAACCTACCTGTTGGTATATCAATATTTTTAACATCAACACCTTCAAGTTCAGAAAGTCCATTTTTTATAGCGTCTGCACAACCTCCACACTTTACATTTTTTACTTCTAAAGCTTCCATTGTTAAAAATTATAATTTTTTGTACTGATTCCAAGCTTGGATACCACCATCCAAATTATATAGTTTATCGAAACCATTGCTAGCCATAAACCCACAAGCTGTGCTACTTCTATTTCCGCTTCTGCAATACACTAAATAGGTTTTATCTGTATCCAATTCTTTGATATCATCTGCAAAAGTAGGCCCCATGATATTGATTACTTTGGCACCTTCAATAAAACCCTCTACCTTTTCTTCCGGTGAGCGAACATCTATAATTTCAGTATTAGGCTCTTTTGAAAGTCTATCAAATTCCTGTGCGCTAATGTTTTTATGATTCATAACATTTATTTACTAGTTAAACAATAATTTTTTCAAAGATACGATTTTTGCAGAGGCTTTGTTTGTAACAGGAGTTACATTTACGGTCATCGATGTGATGCTTACAACCTATTAAATTATTTTAGGGTCTTTTAAAAAAATAAAAGCTATGAAAATTTATCTATTAAGTGCGTTATTTAGCTTATGTTTCATAAGCTGTAACGATAATATGGAAAGTGAATTGGAAACAGACACTATCAAAATAACACTTCAGGGAACAGAGTTATATAAGTATAAGTTAGCAGATGCTATTCCAACAGAAGGAGGATATGAAATTCGAAAGCAAGCTGAAAATTATCAGATTAGTAAAATGAATTGGGGAGAATATCAATTTCAAGCTAAAGAAGGTTTTCGTGGTTTGGAAACTGTTGAAATTGTTTTATCGACTAGTATAGGAGTTGATAATTTCACTGAACAGAAAAAATGGATCTTTGAAATTGAAGTAGAATAGCTTCCTGAATTTTTATTTCAGGAAGCTATTGCAATTATTTTTTATCATAAAGCGTTATACCCGCTTCATAATATTTATCACCTTCCGTCCAGAAAGGAGTTTCCTCATCATTGGCAATTAAACGAGCAGATAGAACAAAAGCTCTAAAGAACTGCTCTAAATAATCATAATCAATACTTTCAGGATTATCAGACTGCTGATGATAGTATTTCCCAATTTCAGCATCAAAAGCCGTGAAGCCTAAACTAAAAGTTGGCGCAGGAATTCCTTTTTTAGCAAAATTCACATTGTCGCTTCTATCAAAAAGGCCTTGCTCACCCGCAGGATCATCAATGGCTTTTAGTCCAAAGGTTTCAGCTGCTTCTTTGATATGCTTTCCAGCCGTTGTTCTTTCCAAGCCAATAATAGTAGCTATGCTAGTGTCATTATACCCACCATTATCACTATTAAAACAATAAACCATTTGGTCTAATGGCAAAAGTGGATTTTCAACATAATATTTACTGCCTAACAAACCCTTTTCCTCGGCAGTAAACAAAATAAATAAAGCAGAACGCTTGGTCGGATTTTTTGCAATGCTTTCAGCAGCACTCATTACTGTTACAACTCCTACAGCATTATCGCGAGCACCATTGTAAATTGAATCTCCCTCAGCATTTGGCTTTCCAATTCCTAAATGGTCATAATGAGCGGAATAAATTACAAATTCATTTTTTAATTCAGGATCAGTGCCTTCCACCATACCCACCACATTTTTGGAAGGAATTGGCAATTGCATGGCTTCACCAATAATTATATTCAACTCCGGCTGCTTTCTTGTATCAATTTTATCCAACCACTGTTTGTCTGAATCATTTACCCAAAGTTTGAAAAAGCTAGATTTGCCATTATTTTCAGATTTAAAACCTATGGAAGAACCTCTCCCCATAAAACTTTTAAATGTCTTCCAATTATCTAGATTATCAGTATGTAATTCAACTATCCCTACAGCACCAGCTTCTTTCGCCAAGCTTGATTTCTTAGCACTTGCCTGATAAACAAATCTGTAATCTTGATTATCTTTCTGACCAGCCAATACAACAGCAATCTTACCTTCAATTTTCTTATTGTCGAAATCTTCCTCTGTTCCATAATTAAGGAACACATATTCTGATTCTAAATCAACTCCCGAGCCTTCCACTCTCAATAAGTTCTCCGGATTAACTGCATCATCACCCACTTGAAGTGCATAAGCATTAGGAGAAACATTTTTAACTAATGGAACTTCTTGAAAATAACCTTCCGTAGCTCCTTCAACAGGAGAAACTCCATATCTTATAAAAGTGGTGGCTAAATACTTAGCAGCAACATCAATTCCTGGGGTTCCTGTTTCTCTTCCAGCTAGTTCATCAGAAGCTAAAAAGTAAATATGTCCTTTAATGGTACTTTTTTGAATAGTGTTTTTTACTAATTCGGCTTGATCTTGCGCAATAACCCACAGGGATGTCAGCATTAAAGCTCCAATAATCCATAATTTTTTAGTCATGTTTGATAATTTTAGATTTATGATAAAGATAGTTCTTTTAAAGCCTCTTGCGAATTTTGTTTTTTAGAAATCAGAATAACTACAGCAGCGGTCACAAACATCAATAAGCTGTAGATTGCTGCGGGTACCGCCATTTGTGTGTTATTCAATATGGCAGGACTCAGCGCCAGAGCAATAGCTAAGGTTCCATTTTGAATACCCGTCTCAATAGCAATGGAGCTTCTTTGCCTTTTATTTAAGCCAAATAATTTTCCTAAAATAAAGCCTATCAATAATGCTGATATATTCAAAATAATAGCCGCCACTCCTGCTTGCTCAAAATAAGGGATAATATTCTCTCTTTCTTTCAATATTGCAGCTAACAAAATCAAGATGAAAAAAACAGTAGAAATTATATTCATTGCTTTTTCAGATTTCAATGCAAATTGAGGACTTTTTTTCTTGATAATCATTCCTATTACCACAGGAAAAATAGTGACTAAAAAGATTTGAATAAAGGTTTTAAAGAAAGGAAGTGTAATTGCTTTTTCACCTGTCATATAATGCGCTAATGCAATATTCAATAAAATCGGAATGCTGAAATTGGTTATGATGCTGCTTATAGCTGTTAAACTTATAGATAAAGCTAAATCAGCTTTCGCTAAATGAGATATTAAATTGGAAGTTGCTCCACCTGGACAAAGCGCTATTAAAATCAAACCCACTGCCAGTTCTGGAATCGTAAAAAGCAAAGCGGCTAAACCAAAACCAATCAAAGGCAATAGAATGAGTTGACTTACCAATCCAACTAAAGCTGCTTTTGGATAGAGGGCTACTTTCTTAAAATCATTGAGAGTGAGAGTCATTCCCATACCCAGCATGATTATTCCTAAAGCTAAAGGAAGTAATATGGCAGTTACAGCACTTTGTTCCATGATAAACAGTTTTTTACCCGAAAAATGCTGATTTTATTTCTATTCTGCAATTAGCAGATAGTAATTTTAAGCCATTGATTTTTCAAGAATAGCCTTATTGATTTTTTTAATCAAGCCTGGCCCTTCGTAAATAAAACCAGTGTAGAGTTGCACCAAACTTGCGCCTGCTTCTAGTTTTTCTAGCGCATCTTCGGCTGTCATGATTCCTCCAACTCCAATGATTGGAAAAGCTTGATTAGATTTTTCACTTAAATATCGGATTACTTCCGTAGCTCTTTTCCCTAAAGGTTTTCCACTCAATCCGCCATTTCCTATTTTCTCAATAGTTGATTGTGAGGTTTTTAACCCATCACGGCTGATGGTGGTATTAGTAGCTATTACACCATTAATTTTAGTTTCTCTAACAATCTCAATGATATCATCCAGTTGCTGATTGGTTAAATCAGGAGCAATTTTTAGTAATATTGGTTTCGTTTTTTCTTGCTGCTGATTGAGCTGCATTAAATGATTAAGCAACTGCATAAGCGGCTCTTTTTCTTGCAATTCGCGCAATCCAGGTGTATTAGGAGAACTTACATTCACTACAAAATAATCCACATAAGGATAAAGTTGAAGGAAGCATTTTTCATAATCATTAAAAGCTTCATCATTAGGAGTCACTTTGTTCTTACCAATATTTCCACCAATGATTACTTTGCTTTTTCTCTTTTTCAGATTCTTGATAGCTGATTCAATTCCTTGATTATTAAAGCCCATTCGATTGATGATACCACCATCTTCTTGAAGTCGGAACAATCTTGGTTTCGGGTTGCCTGGCTGTGCTTTTGGTGTGATGGTTCCGATTTCGATAAAGCCGAAACCCAAGGATGCCAATTCATCAATTAACTTTGCATCCTTATCAAAACCTGCAGCTAAGCCAACTGGATTAGGGAATTTTAAACCGAAAAGCTCTTTTTCTAGATTTGGGGATTTTAATTGAAATAAATTTCGATTGAAAGATTTTATTCCAGGTATATTGAAGAAAAATTTAGCTAAAGAAAAGGTAGAGTGGTGGGCTTTTTCAGCAGATAGCTGAAATAATAAAGGTCTAATTATGGATTTATACATCAAATCAAAGTTCAGAAATTGAAATTCTACAAAGAGTTTCAAAGTTCTGACATAGAATTTATAAATCAATGCAATTGATTGAAAATTAAAATTCAATCAACGAAAATAAGAAATAAAGCTCCTATAAGTAGATAGAAGCTTTATTGATTTTATAATATTTTAAATGAAATTAATCCCAGCTTGAATCATCATCTTCTTCTCTGTCGAATTGAGTGAAGTCAAATTCTGGCATTAAATCAGTTTTGATATGGTCAACACTTTCGTTTAAAGCATTTACAAATTTGTTAAAATCTTCCTTGTACAAGAATATTTTGTGCTTTTCAAAAGTAAACCCATCATCTTTAGGTTTTCTTTTGCTTTCAGTGATGGTTAAGTAATAATCGTTAGCCTTCGTTGTTCTTACATCAAAAAAATAAGTTCTCTTTCCTGCCCTTACTCTCTTTGAAAATAATTCTTCCTGTTCTCTTTCCATAAACTCTTTCACTACTCTTTCTTAAATGTTGTTTTTTTATTATTTGGCTTAAATATAGTATAAACCCTTACACTTTTGCAAATTGACCTTATTAAATTGCCAAAACATAACTTTAAATAAATAAGTATATAATATCTATGAATATATCCTTAGAAAATCTGCCTGAAATACCTTCATTAGATTTATTGGCTAAACAGCTTGTAGAAGGATTTATTACGGGTATGCATAAATCCCCTTTCCATGGATTCTCGGTAGAATTTGCAGAGCATAGATTGTACAATACTGGAGAAAGCACCCGACATATTGATTGGAAAGTATATGCTAAAACGGACAGACTTTACACTAAAAGATACGATGAGGAGACTAATTTAAGAGCCTATATCTTGTTGGACAATAGCTCTTCTATGTATTATCCTACTCAAAATAATGGGAAAATTAGGTTTAGTATTTTGGCGGCTTCTACCCTTGCCTATTTACTACAAAGACAAAGAGATGCAGTCGGTTTAATTTCTTTTTCAGATAAAATCGATGTCTTCACTGAAGCCAAGTCAACCAGAGCACATCTACAAAACATTTTTGTACATCTCCAAAATATCCTGCACCAAAACCAACAACACAAAAGCACTGAAATAAGTCAAAGTCTTCATATTGTAGCAGAAAAAATCCATAAACGTTCTCTTGTTATCATTTTTAGTGATTTGATGACGAAACCAGAGCAATTAGAAGAATTTTTTAAATCCATTCAACACATTAAGCACCGTAAACATGAAGTATTATTTTTCCAGGTAAATGAGCCTGCAACAGAATTAGATTTTGATTTGGAAGACCGCCCTTACATTATTGAAGACTTAGAAAGTGGGCAAAAAATGAAATTAAACCCCTCTCAAATAAAAGAAACTTATCACGAGAAAGTAGGCGAATACTATAAACAAATCGCATTGAAATGTCATCAGTACAAAGTGGATTTAACAAGAGTCAATATAAATGATGATATTCAAAAGGTATTGGCAGAATTTCTTATTAAAAGAAATAAAATGCGATAATCTAATTTGAAATTGTAAACCATTTAGAGAAAAAGCTGTTTTCCAATCCATTTACTTTTATTAATATTACATAATGTTTACAGGAATAATAGAATCATTGGGAGAAATTAAATCAGCTGGAAAAGAGGGAAGCAATTTAAAGCTTACCATACAGAGCGATATCTCAAATGAATTAAAAATAGACCAAAGTATTTCTCATAATGGTGTTTGCTTAACCGTAGTAGAATTGCATCCTAATGCCCATACAGTTATAGCTGTAAATGAAACACTACAAAAATCTTCCATAGGAGCTTTAAAAGAAGGCGATTTCATTAACCTGGAAAGATGCATGATTATGAATGGTAGATTAGACGGACATATAGTTCAAGGTCATGTAGATGGGAAAGGAAAATGCCTAAATATCAAAGATGAAGATGGAAGCTGGCTTTTTGACTTTTCTTATGATTCCACTGAGAATGTTTTGGTTGAAAAAGGCTCCATTTGCATCAATGGCGTGAGTCTCACTTGTTTCAACGTTACGGAAGAAAAGTTTAGTGTCGCAATCATCCCTTACACATTTGAGCATACAAGCTTTAAAAAAATGAAAAAAAACGATGAAGTGAACTTAGAATTCGATATAATTGGGAAATATGTACACAAACTGATCAATAAAACTAACTAACCAACTACACTATGGCTTCAGAATTGAATTGTATGATTGTGGATGATGATCCCATTTTCAGACAATATATTTCTAAACAAATCAAAGAAACTAATGGACTTAAATTAGTAACGGAGGCAGAAAGCGCTGCGAAGGCTCTTGAATTACTAGAAGAACACGAAGTTGATATTATTTTCCTGGATGTACAGATGCCAGAAATGACCGGTATTGAATTAACCCAGCGATTAAATAATGGCTATGAAGTCATCCTTGTAACTGCAAATGATAGCTATGCGGTTGATGCATTTGAACAAAAAGTAACTGATTATCTAGTAAAACCTTTTGAATACGACAGATTTGCTCAAGCCATCACCAAAGCACAAAAAAATATTGAAGCCTTTAGAAAGAAAAAAGATGTAATAGAACATATTTTCATCAAGAGTGATGGCAAAATCGTTCATTTAAAATTACAAGATGTTCTGTTTGTGGAAGCTTTAGCTGATTATGTAGTAATTAATACAGAAGCAAAAAAATATATAGTACATCACACCATGAAAGGTGTTGAAAAGAAATTACCTCTCCATAGATTTGTTAGAGTGCACCGATCATTTATTGTAAACATTGAAAAAATAGATTTCATTGAAGATTTGACTGTGCATATAAAAGCAAAATCTATCCCTATCGGAGCTTCCTACAAGGAGACACTATACAATACCATGAATTTTCTCTAAGTGATTAGGGAAAATTCTTTTGTATAATTGATAGGTAATCCAAGCAGCTAACACCCCTAAGATAGCTCCCATTATTATATCTCCAGGATAGTGAACTCCCACATAAATTCTTGAATAGGAAACCACTATAGCCCAACCGATCATTATTTTAGCATAAATATTTCTATAAATAAACCATAGAAAGAATGCTAAAGCAAAAGTATTAGATGCATGACTTGAGGCAAAACCATATTGGCCGCCACAACCTTTTACCATGTGAACTAAATCCTGAATTCCTGGCTCATGGCAAGGTCTTAATCTTTCAAAAAATGGTTTAAAAAAACCAGAGGATGCTTGATCAGCCAAGGTAATTAATAAGGCAAATGCAAGCATCATTGACCAGCTTTGCCACCTCAATCTTCTAATTACAAAAAACAAAATCAATGCATAAAGTGGAATCCACGGATTACGCTCTGTGATAAAAAGCATGATGGGATCTAACCAATCAGCATGTAAACCATTCAGAAATAAGAAAAGCTCTTTATCTAATTCAATTAAAGTTTCTAGCATTCTTTAAAAATTTGGGGAAATTAAGAGTTTACTCACAAATGACCTAAAAAGAACTCACAGAATATTCACCCAGTCTATTTCTTTATTTAATAAAGAAGATGTATCCATTTCAAAATCCAATTTCGGCTCATAATCATATGCCCAATTAGCTTGAGGCGGCATACTCATTAAAATGGATTCTGTTCTACCATTTGTTTGCAAGCCGAATTTTGTTCCTCTGTCCCACACCAAATTGAATTCCACATATCTTCCTCTTCTCAAATACTGCCACTTTTTATGTTCCTCAGAAAAGCTTTTGTCTTTATTGATTTCCATAAGTTGACTGTAGACAGGTGCAAATAGATTACCTATGTCTTGCACAAAAGCAAAAATATCTTCTTTGCTGTGCTTTTCATCATCAGAAAGCCGATCAAAGAAAATACCTCCCACCCCGCGTGTTTCCTGTCGATGGGGTAAATAGAAATAATCATCCGCCCATTTTTTGAATTTGGGATAGTAGTCAGCATCATGTTTATCACAGACTTTTTTAATTTCTTGATGGAAATACTGTGCTTGTGATTTATCAATAATATGTGGAGTTAAATCTATACCGCCTCCAAACCAATACGTTCCATTGCTTAATTCGAAGTAGCGCACATTCATGTGAATGATAGGTACCAACGGGCTGAATGGGTGCATCACTATGGAAACACCAGTTGCGAAAAAACTTAAGTCATCCGTCTGACTATCGTTAATTTCTAAGGTTTTCAACAATCCTTTTGGTGCTGGACCTTCAACAGCAGAAT
Source organism: Marivirga sp. (assembly GCF_035704835.1). Lineage (GTDB taxonomy): Bacteria > Bacteroidota > Bacteroidia > Cytophagales > Cyclobacteriaceae > Marivirga. The sequence continues at coordinate 15,616 of NZ_DASSWQ010000066.1, forward strand.
AATTTACGCCCGCCTTTTCAAGAATATTTCCATTTTGCAATAATCGAGATTTTCCCCCGCCACCTTTTGCATGCCTCCAATCATCAATTTGAAATTTACCTTTCCCATCAGTTGCGGTGATTTTATCACAAATGTCAGACTGTAATTCCTGAAAAAAGTGACCTATGGATGCTTTATCAGTATTCATTAAATAATTCTTAAATGGATTCTAAAATTAAATTGCAAAAAACGTGTGTCATTAGCTTCTTGATTTCAACTCACTACAAGTGACCCTCTTGTAATTGCCTCAATGGTATTAAGTTAAGCTTTGATGTCAAGTGTTTCCCTAGAATTCGAAAAAAAATAACCAAGGTTATTTTTTTTCGCTTTAGCGAAAATGGCGTTAAAGAAATTTCCTTAACTTAATTGCATTGATAATTGCCTAATAGGCTCTATTTATAAAAATTTAGAAACTGTTTTCATCAATTCTTCCAGATATTGCTGGTCAGTTTTATCAAATGTATTGAGCTCATCGCTATCAATATCCAAAACCAATGCCACTTCATTATTTTTAAAACCTGGCACTACTATTTCAGATTTAGAAGCAGAACTACACGCAATATGTCCTGGAAAAGCTTCAACATCAGGCACTATGATAGTTTCAGCATTTGCCCAAACAGAACCACAAACACCTTTTCCTTTTTGAATACGTGTACAAGCAATCGGTCCCTGGAATGGCCCTAACACCAGTTCACCATTTTTCACCATGTAAAAACCTATCCATAAAAAGCCAAAAGCTTCTTTTAAAGCAGCTGAAATATTGGCCAGATTTGCCACCACATCCTCTTCTCCATCTACTAAAGCATTTATTTGTGGAATTAACGCTTTGTATTTTTCTTCTTTCGATGCGTTTACATCTATTAATAATGATTCTGACATTTTTTGAGATATTTAGATACTAGATTTAAGATTTTATATTATTCGATGAATTATAATAAATTGATAAAACATCAGTTTGGTTTTTATCTTGAATATTTTCTTGGGAAACGAGTTGATGATTTTTTAGTTCCGCAACTTTTATTCCTTTTTCAAATATGATGGGCGCTGTGAAAATTCTAGCTTCGTCCCATAATCCTGCATTAATAAAAGATTGAATAGTTTGCGCTCCCCCTTCCACCAAAACAGACTGAATTTTTTTTTGATGCAGATATTTTATCATATCTGTTAAAAAATCTTCCTCCTCCAACTCAATCATTTCCAATCCCTGCCTTTTGATTTGTTCCGCTTTAGAATGAAACACAATAGTTTTTTGCTGACCATCAAAAACGTTTAAATCTTTATCTAAAGCTAATTGATGATCAATTACGAACCGAATAGGATTTTTACCCGGCCAATCACGAGCTGTAAGAGTTGGATTATCATATTTAGCAGTATTTTTACCTATTAAAATAGCATCAATTTCTGTCCGCCATTTATGTACTAATTGCCTAGATAAAGTATTGCTTATCCATTTGGAGTTAAAATTATCTCTTGCAATAAAACCATCAGCCGTTTGCGCCCATTTTAAAATAATATACGGACGATTTTTTTGCATAAAAGTAAAGAATGGTTTATTCTGAGCTAAACATTCTTGCTCCAATACTCCAGATTCCACTTTTATTCCAGCATTTTTCAAAATTTCAATCCCCTTTCCTGCCACCAAAGGATTAGAGTCGACTGCTCCAATTACCACCTTTTTTATCTCTTTTTGAACTAGTAATTCCGCACAGGGAGGTGTTTTACCATAATGTGCACAAGGTTCTAAGGTGACATAAGCAATTGAAGATTTCAGCAAACCTTGATTTTTCACGGAGCGAATCGCCAAAACTTCAGCGTGTGGTTCCCCAGCTTTCTGATGCCAACCTTCGCCAATTATTTTTCCCTCATGAACAATTACACAACCCACCATAGGGTTAGGAGTAACAGAAGGTTTACCGTAACCAGCCAATTGCAGGGCACGTTGCATAAATAATTGGTCAACTTTGCGCATCACTGACAAAACTAAATAAAAAATCATGAACTTTAAGGAAAGCATTCTCAAATGAACACTAAACTACTCTTAGAAAATACTAAAAAAACTATCCAAGAATTTGAAGCTGAAGGTGAAGCAGAAGCTATTTCCTTCTTGATTATAGAATACCTATTTAAGCTTTCGAGAATGGATGTATTGATGGAAAAAGAAATTGAAGTTTCTTCAACGGATCATGAAAAAATAGAATCTATTTTATCTCAACTGAAGACTGGTAAACCTATTCAACATATTTTAGGAAAAGTAGAGTTTTATGGAAGACAGTTTTTAGTAAATCCAAACGTTTTGATCCCCAGAAGAGAAACAGAGGAATTAGTCCACTTAGTATTGGAAAACCATCCGGATTTAAGCGAACAGTTAATTATAGATATTGGAACAGGTAGTGGAATAATTCCTATAACCATTGCAAAGGAAAGAAAACATTGTGAGGTATATGCTGTGGATATTAGCACTTCAGCATTGGCAACAGCCAAAAGAAATGCGATGCTTAATCATGCTAATGTTAGTTTTATTCAAGCAAATATTTTGGAAGACGATTTGGACCTGCCTAAGTCCAATATCTGGATTAGCAACCCGCCCTACATCATGAACAAAGAGAAAATAGAGATGGAAGCAAAAGTATATGAGCATGAGCCCTATACAGCTTTATTTGTACCCGACCATGATGCTTTAAAATTTTATGAAAGAATCACACAACTTGCTTTTAAGCATTTAGTACAAGGTGGAGCATTATACTTTGAAATTAATGAGCAATTCGGGAAAGAAGTTAAAAAGCTAATGCAAGATAACGGTTTCAAAGATGTGAAAGTTATGGGGGACATGCAGGGAAAAGATCGGTTTGTCTTTGGGAAAAGGTAACGCTCACAGAAGACACGGAAGACCACAGAAAAGTAATTATATCTATTTACTAATTAATGGCTTTGTCTACCTTTTGTTGCTTCAAATACCTTCCTTGTAAAAAATAAGAATTAAACCTCAATTTCTGTGTTTTTCTGAGTATTCTGTGAGCACTCACATTCAGCAAAAGCATAATATTTTCAGGATTAAAGATATTTTTTTAGTTTAGAAATTCTATTGAATTTTCAACCATTAAATCAAGCCCATGAGTTTAAACGACTTAACCTACCAAATTAGAGGAGCAATATTCACTGTCTTTAAAGAATTAGGAACAGGATTATTAGAAAGTGTATATGAGGCTGCACTGATGTATGAACTACATAAAATAGGGCATACTGCAAGAAGCCAAGTTGGTTTACCAGTGGTTTACAAAGGGATTAAATTAGAATTAGGCTACAAAATAGATGTTTTAGTAGAGAATCACATCATCGTAGAAATCAAATCAGTAGAATTTCTTCATAATGTTCATAAAAAACAGCTGCTCTCCTACCTAAAACTGTCCAATAAAAAATTAGGCTTATTGGTTAACTTCAATGTTTCAAAATTAGTTGATAATGAAAGCTTAGTACGGATCATTAATTAAATCAATTCTGATTATAGCAATCAATATCTATTTACTATTTTTAATCAATGAAATTTCTTTCTGTGACCTTCTGTGTCTTCTATGAGAGAATTTTGGTATGAAAATAAGAAATATGAAAAAAACAGCATTTATAACAGGCGCAACATCAGGAATCGGACGAGCTACTGCTTTACTTTTAGGTCAGAATGGCTTTAGAATTATTGCTACTGGCAGGAGACAAGAACGATTGGATGAATTAAAAAGTGAATTAAGCAAACATACAGAAATTCAAACCCTCAATTTTGATGTTCGTGACCAAAAAGCAGTTTTAAATGCAATTGAAAGCTTGCCTAAAGAATGGGCAACTATTGATGTATTGATTAATAATGCCGGAAATGCTCATGGTTTGGCTTCCATAGAAAATGGTAATATGGAAGACTGGGAAGCCATGATTGACATTAATGTAAAAGGGTTATTGTACGTTTCTCAACCTATTATACAAAAAATGATCGCGCAAAAATCCGGACATATCATTAATATCGGTTCAGTAGCTGGAAAAGAAGCTTATCCGAATGGAAATGTTTATTGTGCTTCCAAACATGCTGTAGATGCTTTGAACAGCTCTATGCGAATGGATTTGAATAAACACGGTATTAAAGTTTCACAAGTGGCGCCAGGCTTGGTGGAAACTGAATTTTCTTTAGTGAGATTTAAGGGAGATGAAAATCGTTCAAAATCCGTTTATGAAGGATACGATGCTTTAAAACCAGAAGATATAGCTGATTTAATTTTATTTATGGCAACGAGACCTGCACACGTAAACTTAGCAGATGTGTTGATTTTCCCAACTGCACAGGCGGCTTCTACTATGGTAAACAAATCTTAATAACCTGATTTCGATTAATAGAGCTACGTCATGCCGGAAAATTAAGACTCAATTTTCCTTCATTAAATCCTGAATTAACCGCTTTGCCTCCTCCAAATCCGAGGCTTTAACGTACAAATCAACAGAATGGGGAGAGGCGCCAAAACCTGCCATTACAGCTGAATGAAATTCATTTTTCACTATAGACGGTATTCCAAATTTAGCTAATTCAGCACTTAGCCTGTTTATAATAAGTTCTGTATCGCTATATACTCTTGTCATATCATTTTGGCCATTCTTCATAAGATTAAAGATAACGAATTTGAAGAAATATCTATCAATCTACTTTTTCTTTACTGGATTTCTTAATAGCCGTGTAAATCAAATCCGGAAATATCTTGCAATTCTATTTTTTGCTTTATTTTCTTTTGAATGACCTCAAAATGATGATGCTCTTCTGAAGAAATCAAGGATATGGCCTCTCCTGAATGTTCTGCTCTGCCTGTTCTTCCTACTCTGTGAACAAAATCTTTAGGCGACCGAGGTAATTCATAATTAATCACAAAAGGCAAATATGCAATATCAATACCTCTCGAAAGTAAATCGGTGGTAACCAATACATTAATTTTTCCTTCTTTAAAATCCTGCAATGATTCTTTACGGGCTTGCTGACTTTTCTTACTGTGGACCGCTAAAGCATCTACCCCATTCTTTCTTAATTTATCTGCTACTTTATCAGCAGTAGTTATGGATGAAGTAAAAACCATCACTTGCTTTAAGTCCTTTGACTTAATTAGATAGCGAAGAAAAGGGCCTTTTTGACTGGCTTCCACCGCAAAAGCTGATTGCTTAATTAATTCAGTTTTTTCTTCCTCTTGGGCTATTTGAATGATAGCAGGTTTATTAAGGTATAATTGATTTAATTTTTGTACTTCAAGACTTAAAGTTGCTGAAAATAATAATTTCTGGACAGTACCGGAAATGAGTTTTAAAATATCATCCAGCTCTTTTTTGAAATTAGAATTTAATAATTTATCTGCCTCATCAATCACTAGAAGCTGTAAACCACCTAATTTTAAAGCATTGGAAGAAACCAGGTCCAATAATCTTCCTGGTGTGGAAATTAAGATTTTCACTTCTCCCATCCCCTGCATCTGAGGGTTAATAGAGGTGCCGCCAAAGGCAGCTAATACTTTGCTTTGATTTCTATTGGGATCTACAAAAAGCTTAAATACTTCCAATATCTGTTGTGCTAATTCACGCGTAGGCACTAATATTAAAACTTGCGGATGCCGATTTTTACTGTCAGGAAAAAAGTTTAATTTGGTAAGAATAGGCAAAATATAAGCTAATGTTTTACCGGAACCTGTTTTGGCAATTCCTAAAACATCTTTCCCATTTAGTGCCAATGGTATTACTTCCTTCTGAATAGGAAATGGGGTTTTAATATTTTGTTTTTCTAATGCAGTGTGAAGAGCAAGTGGTAAATTAAATCCTGAAAAAGACATAAAGAAGAGCAATTATAATTATAATGGAGCATCAAAGGTATTCAATTTTGCTCTACTTATGCTTTAGCCAAGGAATATAATAGTGAGATTTCTTCAAATTGATAAATAAAAGCATTTCAGCTTATTTTCCGTAGCTTTGCTAAATGGTTCAAAAAATCAAATCTCAGGCTGAAATTTTAGCTAAATTGGGTATTAATGGCTTAAATCCCATGCAAAAAGAAGCACTTCAAGTGCTGAAAACTTCAGAAGATACCATTCTACTTTCACCAACCGGCAGTGGGAAAACATTAGCTTTTTTACTGCCGATCATTGAATCGCTCGATCCAGAATCTAAAGAAATTCAAGTATTGATTATCGTTCCTTCGCGCGAATTAGCCTTGCAAATTGAGCAAGTGGTGAGAGAAATGGGAAGTGGTTATAAGGCAAACGCAATATACGGAGGAAGAGCAGGATCGAAAGATAAAATTGATTTACAACATCCACCTGCCATTTTAATTGGAACACCCGGCCGAATTGCAGACCATATTGAACGAGAAAGTTTTGCGGTAAAAAGTATTAAGACGCTGGTTTTAGATGAATTTGATAAATCCTTAGAAATAGGGTTTGAAGCTGAAATGAAAGCCATTATCTGGGAACTTCCTCAAATCCGAAGAAAAATTTTAACCTCAGCAACCGAACCTAAGAAAATTCCTGCATTTGTTGGGTTGAGAGATCCGTTTTTTATCAACTATCTTCATGAAGGCAACAAAAAGCTTTCCATCAAAGTGGTGAAAAGTGCCAAAAAGGATAAGCTGGAAACGCTAGTTGAATTGATAAATCAAATCGGAAACCAACCAAGTATCGTATTCTGTAATTTTAAAGACAGCATCGATAGAGTAAGTGAATTTTTAAATTCAATGAATATTCCGCATGGAAGTTTTTATGGAGGACTGGAGCAGAATGACAGAGAACGAGCTTTAATCAAATTCCGAAATGGAACTTATCATTTACTTTTAGCCACAGATTTGGCTGCAAGAGGAATAGATGTGCCAGAAATCAAATTTATCATCCATTATCACCTTCCCATAAAAGCAGAAGAATTCACGCACAGAAATGGCCGAACAGCAAGAATGCATCAAAGCGGGACGGCCTATGTCCTGCAATCGCCCGATGAGCAATTGCCTGATTTTATTCCATCAGATTATATCTCCCTTCAAGAAATTGAAAAAGGCGAAGATGGAAGTCAAAAATTTGAAACACTCTTCATTTCAGGCGGAAGGAAAGATAAAATTTCAAAAGGCGATATAGCTGGGCTTTTTATGAAAGAAGGAAAATTAACGAAAGAAGAATTGGGTATAATTGAACTCAAGCAAGATTGTGCTTTTGTGGCTGTGAAGTCTGATAAAGCTAATAATCTGGTCAGCAAATTAAATAATACCCATTTAAAGAAAAGGAAAATTAGAATAAAAGTGCTTTGAGTTAAAAGTAACAAAGCACAAGTCAACCAGTATCTTCATTCCCGAAATTTATAACTCGTGATGAAGGAAACGAGAAATAAATTTCAGGAATCTCCTAAGTAGATTATGAGAAAAAGTTTGACTTACCTAGGAATAGCATAGATAGCTTCCTGCCTTCCATCAATATAGTAAATATTCTCTCCATCAAAAAAGGCTTCTTCTTCCAGCATGATGCGGATTTCTTTATTCCATTCTTTAATGAAAACCGATGCATTTAACTCTATAGAATAGGCTGTATTAGGATATAAAGGATAGTCGCCACTTCCCGGAACTCCACCCTGTGAATCCCACATTCCGATAGTTGGACCTGCAGCGTGACCATGATAGCCAATCGGGTGCGTGTAAATTGAAGGCTTCAATCCTTCTGCTTTAGCTTCTTCCAATGCTGCTAACAACATTTCATTCCCTGTTCTGCCAATTTTAAATTGATTGGTCAAATGGTCTTGCACTTTCTTCCCTTCTTCAAATGCTTTTACCAGATAATTAGGGATTCGAGTTTCTCCTGGCTTCAATACATAAGCGTGCTGTTGTGTATCCGTATTCAATCTTAAATAAGTAATACCAAAATCTACATGCAATAAATCACCGGGCTGAATAATTTGCAAATCAGGCCTTTTGCTGAAGCTTCGTAAATGATCAAAACTTTCAGGATCTGCTCTTTGTACATCCACTGTTGGATGAAACCAGGTTTTTAATCCAAGTTTATTGATTTCCTGACGATACCACCAAACCAAATCATCAGTAGTACTCACTCCAGGGGTAATGGCTTCTAATGAAAATCCTTTGGCTATAATTTTATGCGCAATATTGCATAGCTGCTCGTATAGTATTCTTTCTCTTTCTGTGCGTGTTTCTAGCCAACCTACTGCTAATTTTTCAGCAGAAACCACTTTTTTCTGTTGTGATTTTGAAAGTGCATTCATCAATAAATCATGCTCTGATTTTACCAACCCATCGGCATGAGAAAAATCATTGGACATATTAACCCCGATTTTTTCTGGGTTTTTCTCTTCTATAATTTCTGCCAATCTTTTCCATTGGTCAGATTGCATTTCAGGATTCCAGGCTCTTTTGAAAATCTCCCCTACATCGTATCTGGCTACAGCCTGCGTTTGGAGTTCAGCACCTTTTTCTGGCTGATAAATGACTAACATGGTTGTTCTTCGTGCAGCCATCCAGGTAGAAGGCAACATGGTTTTAATCACAGGATCTTCATTATATTCGCTTGAAATGATGAGCCACATATCTATGCCAGTACGTTCCATTATTTCAGGCAGGACCGTTTCAAAACGTTCCTTCAAAATTTCATCTTCAACTTTAGCTTGTTCCTCCAGACTTAGAATTTCTGGATATTGAGCTAAAGTGTTTTGAATGATAAAAAAAGATATTATTATAGTGTAAATTAATTTGCTTTTCATTTTGTAATCGAGTTAGTCAGTAGATTTGGTAAGAAGTTTATTACAATATAAAATAAATAGACCTGTCAGGTTTACAGTTACCAATATAGTAGAAAATATATTAGGCCTTATTTACGAATAAAATATTATCTGACAGGTCATAATGTATGTTATATTAATTAATTTCAGTTAAAAGAGTATAGTTAATCAGTTTACCTTTTTTATCGTATTGTTCACTTCTAACAAGACCAACGTTTTTGGCAATCCACTCTACATTTTTAGTTTCTCTTGTAACCATTGCATCAAATCTCACAACTGAATTAATTCTCCAAGCTTCGAAGTTTCCGGCTGGTACTTCAATATTCTCCTTAGCCATAACTTTTCTATCCTGAATTTTAACTCCCATATTCATTTGCATAGGTCCTTTCATGGTCATTTTCACACCTCCATCTTCTAAATATTGACCTGCTTCCAGATTTTCGGGTATTGTAATAGCATCAAATTCCATTTCTATATCCATGCTTTCAAAGCTCTCCATCATTTCCTCGGGAATATATTTAGACATATCCATTTCAACCACGCCATCTTTACAAGAGAACTCTACTTCTTTTTCCATTTCCACTTTATCTTTCTTATCATAAGAAATCAGCATCACGTTAGCAGTAATGCCACCATTCTCTTCTTTGAGCGATAAAACCTCATAGCTTTGCTTTCCTTGGTATTTATCTTTGGCATTGTAGTTTGCCATCGTCCATTTCCTTCCTTCTTCTAATAAGAAATAAGGATTGCAATCTGATTGAGCCAACGACTCAAACGAAATTGATAAAATAAAAATTAGTGCCAGTCCTTTGAATAAATTTTTCATGATTTGATAGTTTATTTTTTACTAAATTACAATTTTATCTTGATAGTGGCAATAAAGAATTAGTAATGGAAGACCTTAATTTATAAGGGTTTAGGACCGACAACATTCCTACATCTGATAGAAACTAAGTTTTTGACTAATTTTAAAGAAACATCATTATTAATCTTTTATCCTCAAAATTTCTGATGATAATGGTCAGCCCATCATCCTAACAACTCAGCCTGCATCTTCTCCACCACTTCTGCTTTAAGTTGAGGTAATTGTTTTTGAGTTAAGCCTACTGTGGAGATGGGCGCTAGTAATTTTACATGGATTTTTCCGGGTTTCATTAAGAAACTGTTTGGATTCATCAATTTGCCTGCACCTTTAATCACTACAGGCAATATTGGGGCTTGTGCATCTATGGCTATTCGGAAAGCACCATCATAAAAGCCTTGAAGCGGTTTGTCGGTTCTGTTCATTGTTCCTTCAGGAAATACCAAAATCGAATTTTCATTTTTCAACACTTCGTTCAGTCGGTCTTTACTCGCTTGTCTACTTTTTGGATTTGACCTATCCACCACCTCAGTTATCGTTTTAATAATTATTCCGAAGATTGGAATTTTCGTAAGTTCCTTTTTAGCCAAAGCTTTAAAAGGAGCGTCTATTGCCTGGGGAATGGCAGGTGTATCCAGAAATGAAGTATGATTTGAGATAATCACATAATTCTGACCTTTTGTGAAATTCTGTTTTCCCTCTACTTTATAAATGATTCGATTAAAAAAGCTGAAAAGGAATGACCACAAGCGAATAGCTTTAAAGCTTAATGGGGCTCCTTTTTTAGAAATAAGTGACGGAATAATAAAAACAGGAAAAAGGATAATCATGAAAACATGAAAAACCAACAAAGCCCAAACGGTATAGATAAATTGGAAAAATTTCAGCATTTATTCTGATATAGTGTTTTAATTTGTAAAGACAAAGATGCTGAAATTTCCTGTTTTAGGTTTAATTTAATTTAGAATTATAAAGTGAAAGATTTGATTTCTTTAAGACATTCACATTTCATCTAGAGCGGTAAAACCCCATTAATCCCCTAAATACAATTCAATTATGCATATTCAATTAATAAGATTATCGCTAAAGCGAAAATTCTATTGTTTTCTTCAGTATCTATTGTGGTTAAAAATCAGTATTTACTTGTTCTGTTATCGGTAGCACATTCTCACCACAAAAGTGGAAAGAGAACACAAAAGAAAATAACCAAAGTTATTTTTAAGAATTATGGTAAAAGTTGAGGCTCAAAAGCTTAACTTAATCCTATTGATAATACCCTGCAGTGGACAGGTCTCACAAATTTAATCTTGTAGAAATGAATAAGATTGTAACTCTTTTCTAAACACTAAAGTAAAAAAATAGATAAAGTGCTATTATCAAATCTTTAACCATCTTGATCCAGAAGATTCCTGATAATTTCTTCCGCTACGCTTCAGAAATTTCAGGAATGACGGACTAATCGAACAATTCTAGTTCTTAAAATCATCTACTAAACATTATGAAAGCACCCCAATAATAAGGATGTTGATATTCGTTAAGCATTGCCAATTGAGCCGAACGGAAAGCATCTGGAATAGCTTTTCCTTGAACATTGTCTTTATAAAATCCTGACATTAATTTTTGGGTGGCCATATCATCTACTTTCCACAAACTCATCACCAATGATTCTGCACCTGCTACTATAAATGCTCTTTGCAGTCCATAAACACCCTCTCCTGCTTTTACATCTCCTTTTCCTGTTTCACAGGCAGAAAGCACTACCATTTCTGTATTATTCAAATTGAGGTTTATGGCTTCATAAGCAGAGAAAAAACCATTATTACTTTGATTAAATGACTGTGAGGTACTTGAACTTTCTTCAGCTCCAGCACCCTTTAGCAAAAGACCTGAGCGTAATAACGGGTTTTGATTAATATACTGCAGTTGCACACCGAACAGATTATTATTCGTCTGTTTATCTTCCAAGAAGTAACCATGGCTTGCCAAATGTAAATATTTAGGAGATTTCACTTGTTTTAAATTCGATTCAGTTGCTTCATTATCCAAGTATTTTTTAATATTCATGCTAGGAGATAGATATTTTGAAATATTCTCTATTTCCTTTCGTGTACCGGGCAATTGTGCAATACTATTATTGTTGAAATTAGGATCTCCCATCAAAAATGCAGTTTGCTGGCCATCAGATTTAGCAGATTTCTCCAATAAAATATCATTTGGATGACCAACATATCGAATATCATAATCTTGAATCAAATATTTTCCATTTGGTTGCTGAAGAGTATTCATATTCACTTGGTTATAAATACCATCTGGAGAAATATAAATTCTAGTCGCACTACCCAATTCTTCATCTACAATTCCCCAATATTGAGCGTAGGAATAATCATCTTTCATTTTTTGATTGATGACGTTATTATAGTAAGCGTAATATCTGTTTTCCAGCAGTTTACCTTCTTTGTTGATAACAATTTTAGGTTTATCAGCTCCTTTTTTCAAAATCACATAAGCATATGCATTTTCAGTGGTCAATTGCTTATCAAAAATTGGATATTGCACAATTTCCATCATCACTTGACCTGTTTTTAATTTGTTCAAAATGGTTTTGTAATCCGTATTTCGTCCTTCATAAGCAGTTGAAAATGCTTCTGATTTTACAGATAGTTGCTTTTCTGTTTGATTTGTGGCACTCTCTAAAGAATCTACATTTAGTGATTGCTCCTTAATTTCTTCATCGCTGAGTGCATAAGCATTAGCTAGTTGTTGTTTTTGATCAAGCCATTGTTCGTAAAGGGCAGTCAATTCCGCATCGTTTTGACTGAAGATTGTATTTCTTAATGCAGTGGAAGCACTTAGTAAAATACCTTTGGTGGCTAATCTATAGCGCATAAAGTCTTCTAGCAATTCAGGATTCTCTTCATGATTTTCTAAAGCAAAATTGTAGAAGCGGAAAAAACGAGGTTTAAGTTGCTCCCAATATTTAGTTTTTTCTGCTTCGCTTAAAGCAGGAAAATAGTCTTTTATAAATTCTTGACTGGTTTCCATCACTCGGCTAAAATAGCTTATGGCTGATGCTGTCTGACCATTTGCCCAAAACCATAAAGCCAAATCTTCCTGACTTTTAACCACTTTAGGATGCGTATTAGATAATTTTCTTTCTCGCGTATAAAGTGCCGATTGAAGCAAAGGCTCTGCTTCTTCATGTTTTCCCAAGAAGCGATAAAGATTTCCTAAGTCTGATTGTGTTCCAGCCGTAGTCAGATGCTCAGCTCCAAATTCATTTTCATATATTTCCAACGCTAATTTTAAAGCCTCCTCTGCCTTTTGATATTCTCCTTTTGTTACGTATAAAGCAGCGATATTCGATTTCATATGTGCGTAGTCAGGATCATTTTTTGCATTAAGCTTTAATCGGCTTTCCTGTAAATCTAGCACTTCCTGAAAGGTATTTTCTGCAGTTTCTAAGTCGCCATTCTCTTGTTCTAATATGGCTTTATTAGTCAAAAATTGAAGATAAGTCGCGTTTTTTTCGGTTAAACTCTCTTTAGCAATTATGGAACATTCCTGCATCAAGCCTAAAGCTTCGTCTGCCCTGCCCATATATTGATTTAAAATCGCGTCATTATTTAAATAAATGGCATAAGGAAGTTTTTCATTATCCTTTTCTGAGTTCAAATTTTCACCTAATTCTCGCATCAATTTTTCTGCCTTTAGAAAATTACCTAAGTTCAACTGCAACACAGCATAATTATTCAATTCCGCAAGATAACCAATGCTAGTTTTTCCTTGAAGATTCTCCCATCCCTCCAATGCTTTTTGAGTGTATTCCTCCGCTTTATTGAACCTCCCCATGTCGCTGTAAAGCAATCCTAATAAACCAATTGTTTTAAGATAATTGGGTTCACTGCTTGCTGATATTTGTTCATATTCGTATTTTGCCAATTTCAAATTCGTCTCAGCCAAAAACTGATTTCCTATTTTATAATTGAAGCGACCAAAATTATAAATATCCCGTACCTCCTCTAGCGCAGTTTGTGGCTCGTCTTCACTTAAAAGAAAATCAGCAGCTTTAATAAGCCCTTCTCCTTTTTGTTGATTTTCAAAAGACTCTGTTTTATCTAAAAATGCTATCGCGTAATTAAAGGAAAGTGTATCATAGCTATCTCGCTTTTCTTCTGTTTTTTCTTGTAATTTTTCCTTTACTAACTTTTCAGCTTTCTTTTTCAAAACGTCTCCAATTCCAAATTGCGCAAAAGATTTATGTGAAAAACATAATAAAAAGAGAAACAGAATGGTTTTAAACGATATTCTAAGCAAAAAAGTCATAACTAAAAATTGATTAATGTTTTATAATTCTAATAAAATTGAACAATTTTCATAAAAATAAGTAAAATAATTAGTGATAAATCATTAATTCACTTCAAGATTTTTTACAAATGAAGGACTTTTTACTATGATGAAAAAAATAAGGATGCCTAAAATAGTGCCCGATTACCAAAACAGGGAGAAAATAATCTTAAGAGACTTCTTAGCTTTAGAGAGAACTACCTTAGCCAATGAAAGAACACTTTTTGCATACATTCGCACAAGCTTATATTTAATTTTAGGCGGAATTGCATTTTTAAAAATGCAAAGCTTAGAAACTATTGAATGGCTAGCCTATTTATCCTTCGCAATAAGTTTTCTGATGATCGTTTATGGATTGGTTCGCTATTTTAAGCTCAAACGAAAACTACAAAAATTATATAATGAGGACGAAATGCGAGCTTTTGAAGAAAAGGAAAAGCAAGAAATAGAGTGATTTTTATTACATTTTTAATTAGTTTGGAAATTAGTGTTTGTACCTTTGTAACCGAATTCAGATTTTACCCTTATGTACCCAATCAAAAAAGTAATAATAGGATTAGATTTAAGTGACCTCGATAAAACTATGGTGGAGTTTGCGGATTTTTTAGCAAATGCCTCGGCTGTTGAGGAGGTTTATTTTGTAAATGTGATAAAAAACCTTTACGTACCTAAAGAGGTGCTCAAAGAATTTCCTGATATGGTAGACAATGTCATCAAAGAAAGGAAAAAAGAGATGGAAAAAAAGGCGGCAGAATTTTCAAAAGGGGAGCAAAACGAAAAATTTACTTTCAATATACTTACTGGAAAAATTGCGGACAGTATATTAAAATTCACAAAAGAAAAAGACATTGATCTGATAGTGATGGGGAGAAGGGAAAAGGCTGCGCAGAGTGGCGCTCTTTCTCAAAGATTGGCAAGAAGAGCAGCATGTAGCCTTTTGATTATCCCAGAAGGAACTACCCCAAAAATGGACAAGATTTTAGTACCAAGTGATTTCTCTGACTATTCCAAGCTGGCTTTGGAAGAAGCTATCAATGTTGCTCGTCTAAATCAGAATGTTACAGAAATCACAATTCAAAACGTATTCACCGTTCCAACAGGTTATCATTACACTGGAAAATCTTTTGAAGAATTTACTGAGGTAATGAGAAAAAATGCTGTTAAAAGCTATAAAAATTTTATTAGTAAAATTGATACAAAAGATATCAAAATCAAGTCTGTATATTCTCAAGACACAAATGAGGATGTAACCACCGACATGATTGATAAAGCGCATGAAATAAAGGCCAATGCAATTATTATTGGTGCAAAAGGCAGAACCTCTACCACAGCCTTTTTCTTGGGAAGCATAGCGGAAAGATTAATTCAGTTGGACAATGATATTCCATTAATGATTGTAAGGCCCAAAGGAAAAAATGCAGGATTTATAGAGTTTCTAAAAGAATTGTAATGCGTAAAACCATAGAAAAATTCTACGGCTGGCTTTTTGCAGATAAAGAAAGTGAGGAGGAAGTGCCATATGCCAACAAACGATTTATGTTTTGGTTTTCCATCATCAGTTTTGCAATAGTACTCTTTTTCATCATTAAAGATGTAGTTAAAAACATCCAAAACGTGCAACCATAATGCAGCACATTTCTCTTACAGACCTTAACCTGTTAATTAAAGATACACTAAACACTCAATTGGAGCCTTCCTATTGGGTAGTGGCAGAAATTGGTGAACTAAGAGAAGCAAGAAACGGGCATTGCTACATTGAATTTGTAGAAAAATATGAAGAAAGTAATCAATTACTGTCAAAGAGCAGAGCTACGATTTGGTCATACAGTTACAGAAGCATTAGCGCTTGGTTTCAGTCTATTACAGGGGAAAGCCTGAAAGCAGGCATGACTGTTTTGGCTAATGTGCAGATACAATTCCATGAAGTTTATGGTTTAAGCCTTAATGTGAAGGATATTGATCCTAACTTCACTTTAGGGGAAAGAGCCAGGAAAAAACAAGAGATTATCGCTCAGTTGAAGGAAGACGGTGTTTTTGAGATGAATAAAAGCCATGTTTTGCCTTTGGTTCCACAGCGAATAGCCGTTATCAGCGCTGAATCAGCAGCAGGTTACGGTGATTTCATGAATCAAATCTTAGATAACGATTTTAACTTCAAATTGCACAGCAAGCTTTTTATCGCCACTATGCAAGGTGATAAAGCAGCTAAAACAATAATTGAGGCTCTGCATCAAATCAATGAGCAAGTAGATAATTTTGATGCGGTAGTATTAATTCGAGGTGGTGGCGCTCAGGTAGATTTGGACTGTTTTGATGATTACGAATTAGCTTCGCACATTGCGCAATTCCCAATACCTATTTTTACAGGAATTGGGCATGAACGAGATGAAACCATTTGTGATTTGGTGGCGCATACAAAACTAAAAACGCCTACTGCAGTGGCAGAATTTCTAATTAGAGGAATGAGGATTTATGATGAAAAAATTAATTTAGCAACTCAAAATATATTGGCTCATCTCAATCAAAAAGTTGAAAGAGAGCAACATAAATTGAATGATCGCAAACATTCTATAAGGTATTCATTAAATAAGCATTTCAATAAAGCTGAAAATCAGCTGGCTCGCTATGAGCAAAAGTTACAATATAACGTTCGTAAAAACCTCCAAAATACTCATCAGAAGCTAGAAATCTACCAAAAGACATTAGAATTAATCAATCCTGAAACGGTTTTCAAAAAAGGCTATTCTTATACTAGCCTGAATGGCAAAAGCATTATGGGTCAGAAGCTTAAAAAAGGTGATGAATTGAAGACCATCACTGCTAAGCAGGAAATTAGAAGTACTGTGGAATCTGCTGAAAATAGGGATTAGAGTATGTTTTTAAAAACTATCACTTAAAAAAATTGTAGTGATTGTTTCGCAGAAAAAAGTAATTACCACTTGCTAAATGCAATCGGCAGGTATATATTTAAGTTCATGCGCAAATAATAATAGCAATATGAATCTATTAGATTGAGATTTCCTTACGACTTAGTACCTAGTGCTTAAAACTAATCCCAATGCACAATACGCACTGCCGACTACTACCAATTCGTAATTACTTCCCGTATCCTTCCATTATTCCCAGCCCGAAAAGCGCAAAATCATATTTCACTGGGTCATTAGCATCCATTTTTCTTAAGGCTTGTGTCAACTCTTCAGCTGTTTGCCAATCGGTTTGTTTTCTTTGGATTAAACCTAATTTTCGGGCTACTCGATCCACATGCAAATCGCAAGGACAAATTAAATCAGCTGGTTTGATATTATGCCAGATTCCAAAATCAACACCTCTATCATCTTGCCTTACCATCCACCTCAAGAACATGTTAATTCTTTTGCAAGCAGACTTTCTTTCAGGAGTTGCTATGTGTTTGCGGGTTCTTTGAGGAGCCAATTCGGAAGCAAAAAAGAAATGGTGGAAAGCTATCAGGCTCTGCTTCATAAAATCCGTTTCCGAAGATTTACCGAGCAAAAAAGCATCTTCAAGACTTTCATGTTTTTGATAAAATTCTTTAAAGAAATGGATAAAATAAAGGGTATCAATATCATTGAAAGTTCGATGCTTGAACTGCATTAACACCTTCAAATCTTGATCAGAATGATTTAATATAAATTCATGTGGACTATTGCCCATCATGGCCATCAACTCTTCGCACTTATTAATAATAGTTTTTCGTTGACCCCACGCTAAAATAGAAGCAAAAAAAGCAGAAACTTCTATATCCTGCTTTTTGGAGAAAAAATGAGGGATGCAAATTGGATCGTTTTCAATGAAATCAGGACGATTATATAAATCGTACTTTTCATCTAATAATGATTTTACTTGATCGAAATCAATCATTTTCAATCTTTCAACGGCAGGTAGCTGATTTCCACAGGGAATTTGTAATCAACCCCACCTAGTTTTTCAAATGCACTTTTAGAGATTCTAATAATTACCCTTTCATCGACCCCTGTATTAGGCAACTTTCCTAATACTCTCACGAATACAAATTGGTCGTTTAAATCATTTCGAACTTGCATGATGGTTCCAATTTTTGCAGTTCTATGTAACGCCAGATATTTTTCCGTTCCTTCCGAACCCTCTATAACTTCTGCTATTCCTGTCTCTTCAATCTTATTTATTTTGGGCATATCATCCTCCTCTACCGTGAAATAAGCTTTTGTATCCTGTTTTTGTGGATTTTCAGTCAGTTTAGACTTTTCTTTGCTCAACTCAACATCTTCTTCTTTATCTACTTTTTCACCCATTACAATATCTACGGTTAGGGCATCCGGATTTTTTATATATAACCTTTGACCTAAGCTTAACTTATAATTATCTAAACTATTCCATTTCCTTAGATCTTCTACCTCAACATTATATTTTTCAGCCAAACTAAATAATGTTTCTCCTGATTGAACCGTATGAGTTTTTGAATCGAGTTTTACTTTTTCAACTACTTCCTCCTTTTCAATTTCTTCTGCTGTCTCCTCCTCAACTTTTGGTGCTACAATTTTGATAACTTCTCCACCTATAAAAGGCTCTTTAAACTTATTCCATTTCTTAAGGTCTGATTCTTCCAAGTTATACAGATTTGCTACTTTCTCATAAGTTTCTCCTCTCTTAGCATTATGAAAGGTCTGGACACTTGAAGAATAGCGTTCCGTCACTTCAGGTTTAACCTCTTCTTTTTTATCTGATTGAGCGGATTTGATTATTAATTTCTGCCCAACTGCAATATTATTATCTTTCAAGCCATTGAGTTCGATAATATCACTTTGTGTAACTTCATATTGTTTTGAAATACTATAAATTGTTTCTCCTAAATCTACAACATGGACGATTTGCTCATTATTGTCTGCTTTTGCTAATTCGCGATTTTGCTTTTTATTCGTAGGGAATTTTGATGGATCACTAACCCATAAAATTTGTCCAATATTAAGATTGGATGATTGCAAATCATTCCATTTCATAATATCATCTTGACTGACATTATATAGTTTTGAGATAGAATAAATGGTTTCTCCAGCTTTAACAGTATGCTTTTTTAAATTTGAATCTGCTGAATTAACAACTGCAGATGATGCAAATTCTTCTTCTTTATATGGAATTAAAAGTTCACGACCAATTTGATCAATATTATATCCATCCTTTTCTTTTGGATTAACTTCTTCAATTTCAGCAACAGATACATGATATCGCTTACCTAAGGAATAAAGAGTTTCTCTCGGCTCTAGTTTGTGGATAATATATTTCCTTCCATCAATAACTTTGATCCCTACAGAATCTACAGCGGATGCATTTAAATTAAGAGAGGCAATAAATATGAAAAATAAACTGGCTAATAAAATTTTTATCTTCATGTTTTTTAGGGTATCGAATTCCTTTACAAAAATGGTTATTATGTAATGATAAGTAAAACAAAACTCGGTTTTAATTCTCGAATCAATGAAGAAAACGTGATTTTGCTTTGTGGATTATAGAAAACTGAATTTAAAATTATATTAAGTAATAGCTTCTTCTCAAAATTTTTAAAAATGTCACAATATATTATTGTTGCTTAACTACTATTCTCTTAAATTGAATGCATAATTTTTATACATGAAAAAAACAGCCTTTATTTTATTTATTCTGGGAATAATTCAAATCCAAGTTTTTGCCGACACTTTATCCACAAAAAAAGAGGTATTTATCATGGAAATAAAAGACCAGATAGATGCTAGAACCACTCGTTATGTAGAATTAGCACTTCAAGAGGCCAAAGATCGGAATTCTACACATATTCTTATTGTAATTAATACCTATGGTGGAGCGCTCTATGATGCGGATGATATTCGCTCTGCACTTTTAAATTTAGATATTCCAGTTTATGTTTTTATTGATAATAATGCAGCTTCTGCTGGGGCGCTTATTTCTATTGCTTGTGATAGTATATACATGGCACCTGGTGGAAGCATTGGAGCGGCTACAGTTGTTAATCAGACTGGTGAAGCAGCTCCGGATAAGTACCAATCTTATATGCGCTCCATGATGCGGGCAACAGCAGAAGCATCGGGAAGGAATCCTCAGATAGCGGAAGCTATGGTAGACGAGAAAATTGAAATTGAAGGAATTACTAAAGCCGGTGAAGTCATTACTTTTTCCACCTCAGAAGCTATTAAATACGATTTTTGCGAAGGTCAGTTCACCAGCACTAATGAATTGTTAACCTATTTAAATTTAAACGAGAATGTTTATCGATATGAAGTCAGCACAACAGAAGCAATAATTTCATTTTTCATTAATCCATTTATAAGCGGAATATTAATATTAATTATCATAGGAGGAATATATTTTGAATTACAAACACCAGGAGTTGGCTTTCCAATTATGGCTTCTATAATTGCTTTAGTGCTTTATTTAGTACCATATTATTTAAATGGTCTGGCTGAAAACTGGGAGATATTAGCTTTTATAATAGGATTAATCTTAATAGCTGTTGAGGTGTTTGTCATTCCAGGTTTTGGAATTTTCGGAATTTTAGGACTGATTTTATCGCTCGGCTCTTTGGTATTCATCATGTTAAATAATGAAGCTTTTGATTTTGATTTTGTACCGAGCGAAAATATTACTAGTGCGCTACTTACCACATTAACTGGATTATTCGGAAGTATAGTTCTGATGTTTATTGGAGGAGTACGACTTACAAATAGTAAATTCTTTAAAAGAGTTGCTTTGCAAGGAGTTCAAGCAAAAACGGAAGGTTACTCATCAAGATTTATAGTTGAAAAAATGGCAGGAAAAACAGGGACGGTTTTTTCAGTACTTCGACCAAGTGGAAAAGTAGAAATAGAGGGTGAATTATATGATGCCAATACCAGAGGTGAATATCTGGAACAAGGAGAAAAAATAGTAGTGGTCGATGAAAGTGGAACAAGCCTTAAAGTAAAAAAAGCTGAAAACTAAGAAAATATGGACATAATTGGAATAATACCAGCACGATTTGCATCAACCAGATTTCCTGGTAAGCCATTAGTAGATATTGCTGGAAAGACCATGATTCAGAGAGTTATCGAACAATGCAAAAAGTCGAGCGCTTTAAAAAAGGTGATTGTAGCTACCGATGACGATAGAATTTTGGATCATGTTAAAAGCTTGGGACATGAGGTGTATATGACAAGTTCTACCCATAAAAATGGAACTGAAAGATGTCATGAAGCCTTAAAATTAATAACAGAAAGCTTTGATTATGTCATTAATATTCAAGGAGATGAGCCCTTTATTGATCCTGAACAAATAAATCTTTTGGCTAGCGTTCTGGATAGAAAAACTGAAATTGCTACTTTAATTAAAAATATAGATGAATTAGAAGATCTCCAAAATCCTAATGTCATAAAGGCTCTAAAAGCTGATAGTGGATTAGCATTATATTTCTCTAGATCACCTATACCTCATATGAGAAATATCCCTACGGAGGACTGGATGAAAAGCCATCAGCATTACAAGCACATAGGGATTTATGCCTATCGAGTAGATATTCTTGCCAAATTAGTAACACTTTCTCCTACTCCATTAGAACTAGCTGAATCACTTGAGCAATTACGCTGGATTGAAAATGGATACAGAATAAAGACTGCAATCACACCTATTGAAACTGTAGGAATTGATAGTCCTGCTGACCTTGAAAAAGCCTTGAAAGAAATGAAATTATGAAGGAAAAGTTAATAAATGGTCATCCTCACATTCAATTAAAATTTGATAATCCCGATATCAGAACCATAATTACTAGAAGTGAAGATTTCTATTTATCAATGAATAAAAGAAGATCAGTTCGCGATTTTTCGGACCAAGATATTCCAAAAGAAGTAATTGAAAATATTATTAAAACAGCTTCAACGGCACCATCAGGAGCTCACAAACAACCTTGGACATTTTGTATCATATCTAATCCTGGATTGAAAAAGAAAATTCGAGAAGCAGCAGAAAAAGAAGAACAAAAAAGCTATCAAAACCGAATGACTGAACAGTGGTTGAAAGACTTAGAACCTATTGGTACGGATTGGGAAAAACCATTTCTGGAAACTGCGCCCTACCTTATCATTGTCTTTAAAAAGATTTTTGATGAAGACAATGGCGAAAAGAAAACCAATTATTATGTAAATGAATCAGTTGGAATCGCTTGTGGGTTTTTGATAGCTGCAATTCACCAGGTTGGTTTGGTAACCTTAACGCATACACCAAGTCCCATGAATTTTTTATCAAAAATTTTAAAAATACCCAAAAATGAAAGGCCTTATTTGTTATTACCTGTCGGTTATCCAGCCGAAGAGACTTATGTCCCTAAGCTTGAGAGAAAGAGCTTAAATGAGATAGCTGATTTTTATAGTTAAGGTGAAATTATGAGTTTCTGGTCTCCTTCTACAAGTTGAATATGACAGCAATCTTTTCCAATAATCATTTTATGTTCAACGACATTTGCACCATTGATTGCACCAAAGAAAACAACTTCATTTCCATCAAAAGATAAGATTTCCATTTGTCCATCTGTGGCAACTGGATAAAAGCCATCTTTTGTTTCGTATACATCGTCTGGAATGTCTATTTTTTCTCCTTCAATTTCGATATAAAATTCATCTAGCAAAACAGCCTTTCCTTCAGAATCTACTATTTCCAAATCAATAATTTTGAATTCCATAGTGCACATTATATCCGGATCGCAAGGCTCTTCATTTTTATCCTGCACCTTAGAATTTGTATCCTGGCATGTGGCTGCCATAGAAATAAAGCAAAAAAGTATGAATAAATTTTTCATCATTCTGATATTACGATGTTGGCTTCCCCTTCAATTAATTGAATATGACAGCAATCATGGCCGATAACCATTTGGTGTTCTACCAAATTATCACCATTCTTAACTCCGACAAAAATCAAGGTAGTTCCTTCTCTTTCTAATTCGTCTATTTCTGCATCAGTGATCACAGGATATATTCCTTCTATTGCCTGAGCCTCATTGTATTCATATTCAAACTTCTTTCTTGAATCGTAAAAGGTATAAAAATCATCTAGTACCACAGGATTTCCTTCAGAATCTACTATTTCCAAAAGAATTGTCTTGAATTCTTCTGTGCAAAGTAATAGTTCCCGTTGACAATCATCTGCATCTACTTTTTCTTCCTCACAAGAGATGAATGAAAAGGCAAAAAGCACTACAAAAAAATGTAACCTTTGGAATTTCATGATATTTTATTCTACTAACGATGTCTTTCTTCTAATATTTTCACCACATCTTGTAATTTATATCCTTTTGCTTGCAGTAAAATCAGGTAATGAAATAGTAAATCTGCTGATTCATTGAGAAATAGTTCTTCATTATCATCTTTAGCTTCTATAACCACTTCCACAGCCTCTTCACCTACTTTTTGAGCAATTTTATTGATTCCTTTATCAAACAAACTTTTCACATAAGATTTCTCGCTATCTCCATTCTTCCGAGCCTCAATTACAGATTCTAAATGATCAATGAATCCAATTCCTTCATTTTTTTCATCCCAACAGGTATCAGCACCAGTATGACAGGTAGGTCCATCTGGATTTACTTTAATAAGAAAAGTATCCTGATCGCAGTCTAATGAAATATCTACCAGGTTTAGAAAATTTGAAGAGGATTCACCTTTCATCCAAAGTCTATTTTTTGACCTGCTGTAGAACGTTACTTTTCCGGAAGACTGGGTTTTCCCTAATGCTTCCTCATTCATATAGCCAAGCATCAAGACTTTTCCAGTTACAGCATCTTGAATAACTGCGGGTAGTAAACCATTTTCACCTTTTGAAAAATCGGGTTTTTGCATAATTTAACTATTATTAAATCTATAGATTAGATTCTTGTTGGTATATTTTTATTCTTTAAATATGTTTTCAAGTCGGGTATACCAATTTCTTTGAAATGAAATATACTTGCTGCTAAAGCGGCATCAGATTTCCCAGTAGTAAAGGTATCATAAAAATGTTGCATATTCCCTGCGCCACCAGAGGCAATCACAGGAACATTCACTAAGCTTGAAATTTTGCTCAGCAATTCATCTGCAAAGCCTGATTTTGTACCGTCATGGTCCATAGAAGTCAGTAAAATCTCTCCTGCTCCTAATTCTACTGCTTTTTGAATCCAGACTTCAGTTTCCCACTCTGTAGGCTTTGAACCACCGTGGGTATGTACGATATTTTTATCGCCAACTCTTCTGGAATCTACGGCCACCACTATGCACTGAGAACCGAATTCATCAGACATCTCTTTGATAATTTGTGGATTTCGAACAGCAGCAGAATTTACAGATACTTTATCTGCTCCAGCTGCTAAAAGAATAGAAACATCTTCCACCGTGCTGATTCCTCCACCTACTGTAAAAGGAATATTGATCGCTTCAGCTACTTTTTCAACCAACTCGACCAATGTTTTTCTCTTCTCATTAGTGGCTGTGATATCTAAAAAAACCAGCTCATCTGCTCCTTCTTTTGCGTAAATTTTGGCCAATTCAACAGGATCACCCGCGTCTCTTAACTCTAAAAAATTTACGCCTTTTACAGTACGACCATTTTTGATATCCAAGCAAGGAATTATTCTTTTTGTCAACATATTATTGAAATTGCTTTAATTCTGATAGGTCAATTCTTTTTTCGTAAATAGCCTTTCCTACTATCGCACCATAAACATTCATTTCCTGCAAAATTTGCAAGTCATTTACGTTACTTACACCTCCACTCGCAATTAATTTCACCTCAGGGAATCTATCTAGAATATTTTGATATAATTGATTGGAAGTACCCTGGAGAGCTCCATCTTTTGAAACATCAGTGCAAATCACATATCTCAAACCCTTTGCTAAATAATGCTCTAAAAAATCAAAAATATGCTTTTCTGAACTTTCCTGCCAACCATGGATGGCGATATGTTCACCTTTGACATCAGCACCTAAAATGATTTTTTCACCTCCAAATTCATCAATCCATTCCGTAAACAGACTTTCATTTTTTACGGCTATGCTCCCGCCTGTTATTTGATTTGCTCCTGCCTCAAATACCGATTTTAAATCTTCTGTACTTTGTACACCTCCTCCAAAATCAATTGTTAAATTGGTATTACTGGCTATTGTTTTAAGTACCTCCAAATTCACTACTTTCTTTGCCTTTGCCCCGTCTAGATCGACCAAATGTAATCTTTTAATTCCAGCTGCTTCAAACTCTTTGGCTACTTCCAATGGATTATCATTGTATTCTGTTTTTTGATTGTAATCTCCTTTCGTGAGGCGAACACATTTTCCCCCTATAATATCAATGGCTGGTATAATATGCATAATCTTATAATTCGAATAAAAAATTCTTTAAAAACTGTTCCCCAGCTTCTGCACTTTTTTCAGGATGTGGCTGGATAGCGTAGAAATTATCCTTTTTTAATACATTACTGAAAGGCAACATATAATCTGTTTGCGAAATAGTTTGATTACATAATTCCGCATAAAACGAGTGTACAAAATAAAAATAAGCAGGTGACTCAATACCTCTAAAAATAATATCTTCTGATAAACTACCTGTATTCCATCCCATGTGTGGAACTTTCAATTCATTAGGAAACTTCTTTACTTTGGCATTGAATACCCCCAAACATTCAGTATCCTTTTCCTCTGAATGTGTACAAAGTAATTGTAAACCTAGGCAGATACCTAAAAAAGGTTTTTCAATAGATTGAATTACTTTATCTAACTCTCTTTCTTTTAAATATTTCATGGCAGATTTTGCCTCCCCTTGGCCAGGAAAAATAACTCGATCTGCTGCTAAAATCTTTTCAGGATTATCGGTCAATTCTCCTTCAATTCCTAACCGCTTCAAAGCCAACATCACTGACTTAATATTACCAGCATTATACTTTATTACTACTACTTTCATCTGTCTTTACTACTATAGATTTGCACATTTTAAACATATAGAACTAGAAGGCATCAATAATAATTTATTGTTATTAATTTCATTTCCACACCTAGAACACTTGCCAAATTTAGGTGAATCATAAATTGAAAGCCAACGGTTTAAACCATTCAATTCGCTCTCTGCTTTTTGGATCTGTGATTCACTTATTGCTTTATTATTGATATAATCCATCCGACTAAGTCTACCAACTGAGTTATCAAAACCTTGTGGTTTAATTGCTTCTTTCAATTCCTTAAGGATGTCTTCAAATGTAGTTTTTCTTCCTCAGTCATAGCAATGATTTTATCACTAAAAACTGCAAGTTACTAATTGTATTCTTAACCTATGACAATATTATGATGAAGGTGATAATTAATTTATAATAGGTACAAACTTTATTAATGTATCTACGTTAATTGTTGATACATACAATAACAAAACGTTAATTAAAATTATTATGGCTACTAAATGGAATATCGATCCAACCCACAGTGAAGTACAATTTAAGGTAAAACACTTGGTAATCTCAACCGTAACTGGTCAATTTAACAAGTTTGAAGGCAGCTTAGAATCAGACAAGGAAGACTTTGATGGTGCAAAAGCAGCATTCAAATTAGAATCAGCAAGTATTGACACTAATGTTGCAGATAGAGATAATCATTTGAAATCTGCAGAATTTTTTGATGCTGAAAAATTTCCACACATTAAATTTGAAAATGGTAAACTAACTAAAACTGGTTCAGAATATAAATTGACTGGAGATTTAACCATCAAAGAAAATACAAAAAGCATCACATTAGATGTAGAATATGGTGGCTCAATGGTTGATGGATACGGACAAAACAAAGCTGGTTTTGAAATAACCGGAAAAATCAATAGGAAAGAATTTGGATTAACATGGAATGCAGTAACCGAAGCAGGTGGAGTTGTAGTGGGTGATGAGGTAAGATTAATATTGAATGTACAAGTGGTAAAATCTTAAAACAAAAAAGGGCTGATAAAAATTAGCCCTTTTTTGTTTTAAAATCTTCTCCGATTGAATATTCCTCCACCTCTTCTTCCTCTCTTAGGTTTAATATTATATCTTTTACCTCCTTTACCAAAAATTTTGTTAAGAAATGCGCCTTGGATATAAAATTCTGCTCTTACATTTACAATAAAATAATGATCATTATTTTCTGGATTTCCTCTAATCTCGCCAAGACCAGTTGGGTCAGATAAAGCAGCTGCAGTTATATCTTCAGGATTATTTAAATCAAATAGTGCTCTTTCTGGATATCCTCTACCACTTACATCATCCATGTAATCGGTAAAAGTAATACGGTTACTTACCTGTGCGGTCACATCTATAAACTCCGTTACTTTCACTCTTAACCCAACGCCTACAGGTACTACTAATGCAAAACGACCATAATCATTTGGTCTTTCTGTTTGGTATTGTCTTAAAGATACCATTTCGCCAGCCCTTGGAGCGGGGATACTATCTCCGCCAATTATTGCATATTGTGGAACCTCTGCTCTTGGATCAAAAAGAACAACTCCAATTCCAGCTACCACATAAGGATTAAATAATCTTCTTTGGGTAAAACGAGTTTCGGTAGGAAAAAGAGATAAAGAAGTAATAGCACTTAACTCCAGATTATTGGATATAAAAGATAACCCTCTAGAACGAGTGTTTAATTCTGGGTCAATGTCCTGGTCATCTCCTGATAATTGAAAGGCCATTAAATTTAAACCAACATTAACTCGGTTATTAACACGATATTGGATACCACCAACTATATTCAGTTTAGTATCAAAATAAGAACCTGGATTAGTCAAATCACCTAAACTTCTTGCATAACCAAGACCGCCAGTAGCCATCCAACGTCTATTAATTCTATTGGAATAGAAACTTTGAGCAAACATTTCTGTCCCAAGTATTAATAATATCGATATTAGAAGTATTCTTTTCATAATATTTTGCCAATAACAAATATAATTATTTTTTTAGAATAATAGCTTTCTTAAAATTATTATCTTAAGAAAAGACAAAACTACAAAATATTCGAAGCTTTTATCCTGGATAATAGATACAAATCAAGCAATTTTTTGTTTTTTTGGGAATGTTAAAATTAGCTGCTATTGACATAGGCTCCAACGCTATTAGAATACAATTAACGAGAGTTACATTATACGAAGGAAATATTACGTTCAAGAGACTTGAATATGTTCGTTTTCCTCTTCGTTTGGGTCAAGATGTTTTTACTACCGGTAGAATAAGTGACCCATCAAAAGCTAAATTTATTAAACTAATGCAAGCCTTTAAAATATTAATTGACTTGTATGAAGTAGACGATTACATGGGCTGCGCTACTTCAGCTATGAGAGAAGCTGAAAATGGAAAGGAAATAATTGATCAAGTAAAGGATGAATTCAATTTAGATATTGAAATTATAGATGGGGATAAAGAGGCTGATATGATTAATAAGGCTATTTTTCCATATATGGATGATAAGGCATACCTACATATTGATGTTGGTGGTGGAAGCACAGAATTTAATTTTTACCAAAATAATGAAAAACTCCTTTCTAAGTCTTTCAGGATTGGTTCGGTGAGGCATTTGGAAACAGATAGCAGTCATCACATGTGGGATGACATGAAAAATTGGATTATGCAGAAAGTAATAAAAAAATCATTGAAAATCCATGCCATAGGAACCGGAGGAAATATTAATAAAGTTCAGGATTTGGCAAGAAAAAAAGCTGGTAAGCCTATTAGTTTAAATAAAGTAAAAGAGATTCAAGCTTATATAAAAAGCTTCACTATGAGCGAAAGAATCAATAAGTTACAATTGAATCCTGACAGAGCGGATGTTATAATACCTGCCTTAGACATTTATATTAATGCAATGGCTTGGTCAAAATCACCAAGCATAATTGTACCTGATAGTGGACTAAAAGATGGTATTATGCAAGTTTTGTACGAGAGGAATAAAGATAAATTAGAATCATAATGAAAATATATCCCAGCTTATAACAATCATTTCTTATCTACCCACTATTTCAAACATCATGATGAATAAAAGAAGTCTGGATTATATTCCAAACTTCTTTTATTGAATTCAAGCAACCTCCAAAAAATCACAACTTATTTTTTAACAAATCTCATATGATGATGCTTATTTTTTCCTTTAATGGTTAAAATATAGACTCCGTGATGTAAAGACTTTGTATTTATGAGCAACTTACCATTATCAATTTCAAATGATGAATGAATTAATTTTCCCTGTAAATCGATTATAAATGCATCCTGAAAATCAGTAGGAATATTTTCAACTGTTACTTTTTCAATTACTGGATTCGGATAGCTAATTAATTTTTCAAGCTCTTTAGAACTATTTGAAGTTACCTTATCCAAAATCGTGAATCTAAAAGATGTACTGTCGCTTGCACCATAGGAATCTACAACGGATAAATAAATAAGAGAAGAACCGACTGACTCCTGTTCTTGTATGGTTAAAATTTGTTGATTTGAAATAGAAGCAGAAATCAGATTTGAATTCTCTACAGTAATATCAAAATCAAGAGTACTATTTTCAGGATCTGAAAAAACTGTTTTCAAATCTAACTCATAAAAAACAAACCCTTTTTTCACTTCAACGTCTTCAATCTGTCTATTCTGAATTGGTATTCCATTTACAATGACTTCAACTTCGAGTTCTGTTTTTTGACCATATGGATCTTGAGCTATAATTTTAAAGTTATGCGAACCCAAATAACCTAATTCAGTAATAATTAGATTTTGCCCGGACATTGAAATATTTATAAAATCAAGTCCTTCATCTAAAATTAAGTATTGATAAGAAAGCTCGTTATCGTCAGTGAAAAATGGTTTTACATCTATTTCTTCTTGTTCAAATCCCTCATTAAATACTAATTTAAAAGGTTGTTGGGCTATAACTTCAGGTATTTTATTTACCACAACATGAAAATTGATAGTTGCATTTGCATGATGTATATCGGTAGCCTTTATTTTGAAATTACTCTTACCACATCCATTTTCCGTTAGATTCAGCATATCATCAATTAGATTGTATGTAATAATCTCATCACTTTCTCCAATTAATTCATATGATAAAGTATCTTCTACATCTTGAGTGCTATGCGAAAATAAGTTATTCAAATTTAGCTGAGATGTTTTAAAACCTTCCGTAAAATACAGAGTATCATAACTATTTTCTACTTTTGGGATTCCATTAATTAAAACATTAAAAGACATATTATTTATTGCCCCGAATTCATCTCTCGCCTCAAACCTCACTGTAAGACTGCCCAATTCCATAGGCGCAAGTAAAACACCAGTAGCTGATTTTTCTGTTTGCAGGTAGTTATTGTATGTAATTACTTCATATGTTAAAGAATCGTCTTCAGGGTCTTCGAAAATTTCGGAAAAAGTAAAGTATATACCATCAGAATCCTCGTTGATTACAACATCTTCAATGGAATTTAAAATAATTGGCTTACCATTTACAACGACAGGAAATTCGGTTTCAACAAGCAATCCTCTTTCATCCGTAGCTACAATATTTATAATGCTTTCACCTTTTGAATATGCATTAAGATTAAGAATTGAATTTGTAGAATAATTAACTCCCACAACTTCAGGATTGGAAGAACTAACGTTATACGTTAAGTTTCCATTATCTTGAAAATACTCATAAAAATAAATCGAGCTGAAGATTGAGTCGCTTTCATTTAATTTTAAAGAATCAAAATTAGTAACCAACTCTGGTCTATCATTTACAAATAGTTGGAAATTAAAACTATTGGATTGAGATAAAGAATCATATGCACGTAAGTAAAAATTGGATGAGCCCGTTAAATCAGTTTCAGTGATAGTTAAAATATTTTCAGATAATTCCGAAACTACTAAACTATATCCTTGGATTAATTCATACTTCAGTTGATCGTTTTCAAAATCTGAGAAAACCGAATCAAGATCTATTTGATAAGTTCCAAAACCCTCATTTAAATACAACTCTGTCCAATTGACCGCAATCTCCGGTCCGGCATTGGCTTCAAATTCAAAACGCTGGGTAAAACTTAAACCATTTTCATCAGTAGCAATTACTTCTATTGAAGTTTGTCCACTTTTCTTTGGATCAAGACTAAGTCGATAAGCTGAATATATATTAATATCGGTTATCGTACTGTCTTCTGCTACAGCACTAAAACTTAGACGTCTGTAGGAATCAACATCATCAAAATAGTCGTACAAATCGAAGCTAGCCGTATTATCCAGTGGAATCATAGTATCAGGAATGGTATCTATTGCAAATGGAGCTCCATTAATTTTTACAGAAAAGAATGCTCTCGCATAAAATCCGTAAGTATCGGATGCTTTTAAGATGTAGAAATCTCGACCAATCACTGAATCTTCTGATATAATCATCAAAGAATCATTCAGAAAACTCAAATTACTAACACTATCAGAAACTGAATTTGGATTATATTCAATGCTGTAACGCAATTTTTCATCTTCCAAATCACTGAAATACGCAGCCAATTGGATAGTATCCGCAACAGCACCTTGATTCACAACCAGATTAGGAAAGTCATTAATAAGCTCAGGACTTTTATTAATAATTACCACAAAATTTGCACTATCTTTCCCGCCTTCACCATCATCTACTTTCAGTTTAAAGGATACTTGTCCATAATTTTCTGCTGAGTATATTTCAAGTGAAGAAAATTTATAATCCTCTGTTGCAGAAGAATTAGGAGTAAATGTCAGTAAACTATTTTCCTCAACTTCGATAGAAAAAGTAACTCTATTGCCATCAACATCTTCAAATAACTGATCTCCAGTGAAATTTAAGGTGCTATAGTTACCCAGAACGAACATCGATGAATCTGCTATAATTCGTGGCTTTGCATTATTCTTGAGTTCAAAATCTAAAAGAACGGATTGTCCCACTGCATCCGTGGCCTTTATTTTAACTACACTTAAACCTGTAGCAACTTCTTCTATGTTTAATAAATTGTTATTGAGCGTTAAATTGACAACACTATCAGCAAATTCAGTGATTTCATAAGTAAGGTTCTCTTGATAATAATCACCG
The DNA here is from genome assembly GCF_035704835.1 of Marivirga sp. Taxonomy (GTDB): domain Bacteria; phylum Bacteroidota; class Bacteroidia; order Cytophagales; family Cyclobacteriaceae; genus Marivirga. The sequence goes on from NZ_DASSWQ010000066.1 coordinate 47,695, forward strand.
AATATAGAATCTAAATCAATTTCATGTTGAGCAAAATTTTCAGTGAGAATCAGCTTATCAATGTCCTGCTTTATATAAGGAGGGTTGTTTTCTTGTTTGATTATAAAAAGATCATTCGTAAGAGTTTCAGAATTGTAACGGGTTCCTACAAAATCCATATGCCCATCGCCTTCATAGTCAAAAGCCATCAAGACTTGAGCTTCTTTAACTTCTGATTTAATTACAACAGGGCTAAAAGTTAAATCTTGCTGGTTTTTATACCATTTTAAAGAATCCTGAGAAAAGCTACCGACTACTATATCTTTATAATTATCACCGTCAACATCAACGATTTGAAGATGCTGAGGATTACTTGTATAAATGTCTAGCCTTGATTGTGTAAAGGTAAAATTTCCTTGATTTTCAAATAGGGTCACAGCGCTGTCACCTTCTGCTATTGAAAGTATATCTAAATCATAATCATTATCTAAATCAGCCAACTCCAAAGTACCACTATTAAAAGTTGTGGAAATTACATGCTCCGCAAATCGATCATTATTCCTTTCTAAAACAGATAATTTATCATAATAATCATAATCAACTAAAATATCTAGTTGAGCATCATTGTTAATGTCTCCCTTCCTAAATTGTTTAGCCTGGATATTTAGACTTGGTAGCAACAAACTAATTCTTTTTAGATTCTCATTGGAGAAATTATCATACACAGAGGTGGGAATCATATAATTATCGGGGGTTAATATAGGCGCTTCATAACCATCAAAATTTATATCATATCCAATGGTTGAAGTTGTCTTTCCGACAAATGATGTAGCTGTAGTAAAAGTATTATCTCCTTGATTTATTTTGATGTAGGATTTATATCCATCATGAGTTACCATATCTAAGAAACCATCATTATTGAAGTCGCTAGGTTTGGATGGATTCACCGCAGTTGCAATACGGGTTATACTTGTAGAATCTTGCCCATGAAAATTCAATAGATTTATTTCACTTAGACCACTAGCTACTGAAACAAAAGCGACCTCCTCTTTTGAATCGCCATTAAAATCAAGCATATAGGCTTTTTTAGGCATAAGATAAGTGCCATTACCAATGGTTTCTATTATGTTTTCCTTAAACGCTAACTCACCAAGAGTATCTGAAGCAACTGAAAAGGATAAATTACGAGCAATAGAGTGTTTTTGTAAGGAAAGATCTTTTAAATATCCCTCTAGATAAACAGTAACTTCATCAGCCGCACTAAATGGAAAAGCCGGAGTGAAGCTGACTATATTATCAGTCAATACAACCTGTCCACCTTTTATTTGACCATTACTACTTCGAACTGTGAGCATGTCAGGACTAAAAGAGTTTGGATCAATGGAATTTTCAAACTCAAAACTAATAGCCCCTGAGGGGTCTTGCAATTGTCCATTGTTTACGGGAGAAGTAGATACCAACTGAAGTGTATCAAGTTGCAATGAATAGCCGATTGCATAGCCATCCGAGGTATAAACAACATCAGTAGATCCATTATTATCCAAATCACCAAATGCAGTTGAATTCTCTCTATTCGCTTCACCAGGTAGGGTAACCAATTCAAAGGTTTCGTCTCCATTATTAAGGTAAATTTTATTTTGATAGCTTTCAGAATATCCATTTACATATACATCAAAATCTCCATCACCATCAACATCTAATACTTCAAAACTGTAAATTGCAATCGTAGCATGTTTGTGAACCAAATGCTTGGTAAAGTTTTGATTACCATCATTTTTAAACCAAATTATGCTTAAGGCAGTGCCAGTACCATCATCATAAAATTGCTCCGTAATTAAATCAAAATCACCATCATTATCATAATCATCTACGAACACGGTACCAGCCGGCACAACTGTTCGTGAATAAATAGGATCAATCAATGTCGATAGATCATAAGTACCTGTAGATTTATTAAATAAAAATAAAAAAGTAGCTCTGTCATTCGATTCATAAACAATAAAATCTAACCATCCATCCTTATTGAAATCTCTCAAAATTATATCCGTAGGGGTAGAAAGAATATTTGTGATTAAAGATTGAGTGAGGTTTAGATTTCCATCATTTAAGAAACTATAAATAGAACCTGTTCCCTGGTCTGAAACATTTATATCAAAATCACCATCATTGTCTATATCATCAACTGATATATCGGTAACATTAGTCAGACTAGCGGTAACATCAATCTTTGTAGGAAATCCACCACTGCCATCATTTAATAATATGTACAGTATATTGGCCCCTTCATTAAATCCAATCAAATCTAAGTCACCATCAGCATCAATATCTTTAATCTTTAATATTTTAGGTGAGCCGAGCGTGTAAAATGAATGAAGCTGCCTCTCCTCAAATATATTATTCCCTAAATTTTCAAACCATGTTTGCCTAGTCCCTTGACCGGTAAGACTACTCCCTATAATATCGTTATCGCCATCATTGTCTAGGTCAGCAATTTTGTGGTAATCATTAATATTTATATTAGGGTGAACTTCAATATTTTCTGAAAATGTCCCTGATCCTTTTGGACTTTCTATAGAAAATTGAAAGGTGTAGGGGACGCAATTTTCAGCAGTTTCCGACTTTACTTTATCAGTAACTATAACAGTAATTCTATCTCCTTTTTTGTATTTTCCATTTGGCCTAAAAGCAATATTTGTCGAAGAAGTTGTTTCAAAGTTTCCTTCAATTGTCTCTCCTTGACTTCCCAATATCTTTATGTTTGAGGAATTTACGGTAGAAAAATCTACATCTTGGCTAAAAGCAAGCTGAATAGGCTCAGTTTCTGGTTTATTTACGGTGCCATTATTAGGTAAGGTATTACCCACATAAAATGACTGACTAAATAAATGACTCGTAAAAAGGACAACTATAAGGAGTTGGCTGAAAATAATTTTCATGGACTATAATTTTTTAAAGTCCTAAAGATAGTATGTCAGATTTATTAAGTAAGTAAAAAACTTATATTATAATTAAAAAACTTAATGAGCAGCAACAGCCTCCACCTCAACCAACAATTCTGGTCGTGCTAATTTATAAACCCCTATAGTGGACCGGGCTACTTTATTAGGGTTATCCTCATTATTGAAATATTCCCCATAAGCTTTAAACCAAGCATCCCAGTCAATTTCTCCTGTTTCATCAGGTGCTAAATATACTCTTAAAAAGAATACGTCTTCCATTGTATATCCTTCTGCTTCAATGGTTTCTTTTATTCTTTTTAAAGTGCCAATGCTTTGTTGATAAGTATTCCCATATTTTGACATATCACCCGCAGGAGCATCTGGATTCAAAACTTCACTTACTAAACCTGATGTATAGAATAAATCTTTCCCTTCTGGCACAAATACTCCCTTCAAAATACTGGATTCCGGTCGGTCAATTCTTTTGATTTCTTTAGCTTCCTTAACTTTTTGACAAGAAAATGTTATCAAAGCAACAATTATTAATAATAGACTACTTTTCATCATCTGGATCTTTAATTGAGAAACGTTTTAAAATGGACAATTGAAGAATAAACAAATTATCATTATTCTCGGGATTTCCGAAATTGGAAATATTATCTAAATAATCAGTTTGAGGATTTAGAAAGCCAGTTCTGAGGTGCAAACCGAAATCATTAGGTAAAAAATAATAAGCATTCAAGGTTGTGGGCAACAAAACAGCGAAATTTGAATACTCTTCTCCTTGTGATCGACTATCAAGTTGACTGGCTAAATTACTATTATCTCTATCATAAACTGCGTATCTCATGAATCCAAAGCCTTGAGCCATGTAAATAGAATAATTAGATTTCTTGAGAAGGTGAAAACTAGGCTCTACATGTAGTGACTGGTAATTTGCCCTAGCAAAATCATTGATTTGAAACTCACTTTGGTCAAAAAAACGGACTTCTCTATTTTCAGACTGTGCTTCTCCTGCACTAAACCAAAGCCCCACATTTAGCCAACGATTAGGAGTAAACTGTAAAAAAGCAGAAAGCTGAACTCCTGGTTTTTTATAAGTAGGCTCTAAATCCGTTTTAGGAATACTTGATCCAAAACTTATCCCTGCAAACTTAGTGAAAGTAGAATCTTGCCCAGAAACAGAAAAAGCAAGCGAGAAAATTAAAAAAGTTAAAATTCCTGCTTGCTTTCTCATATGTATGAATTTAGGTCTATTTATTTTCCACTCTTCAATTTAGTGAAATCATAATCATCCAAAAACTTAGTAGTGAAATTACCCGATTTGAAAATCTCATTATCCATCATTTCAATGTGAAAAGGAATAGTAGTTTTCACTCCTTCTATCACAAATTCTTCTAATGCTCTTTTCATTCTTACCATCACTTCTTCTCTTGTTTGCCCTGAAACAATCAGCTTGGCAATCATGGAATCATAGAATGGAGGAATCGTATAACCTGCGTAAACATGGCTGTCAACCCTTACACCATGACCACCTGGCAAGTGTAAATTGGTTATTTTCCCCGGGCTTGGTCTGAAACCATTTGCAGGATCTTCCGCATTAATTCTACATTCCATTGCACATAGGTGAGGGAAATAATTTTCACCAGAAATTGTAATTCCAGCAGCCACTTTGATTTGTTCTTTAATCAAATCAAAATCAGTAACTTCTTCTGTAATTGGATGCTCTACTTGGATCCGTGTATTCATTTCCATAAAATAGAAATTATTATGCTTATCCAACAAGAATTCTATGGTTCCAGCACCTTCATAACCTACAGCTTCTGCACCTTTAATAGCCGCTTTTCCCATTGCATCACGCAATTCATCAGTCATTACCGGGCAAGGCGTTTCTTCTATTAATTTTTGATGTCTTCTCTGGATTGAACAATCTCTCTCTGATAAGTGGCAAGCTTTACCATTTTTATCTCCTACTATTTGAATTTCCACGTGACGAGGCTCTTCAACAAATTTCTCCAGATAAAGACCTTCATTTCCAAAAGATGCACCTGCCTCCTGACGAGCTGAGTCCCAAGCTTTTTTGAAAGCCTCTTCATCATTTACAATACGCATCCCTTTACCACCACCACCAGCTGTAGCTTTCAGAATTACAGGATAACCCATATCCTTTGCTATTTTTTGTCCTTCTTCAATAGATTCTAATAATCCTTCTGAACCAGGAATGGTAGGAACTCCTGCTGCTTTCATGGTTGCTTTTGCAGTAGCTTTATCACCCATTTTACTAATCATCACCGGGTCTGCTCCAATAAACTTTATACCATATTCACCACAAATTTTAGAAAATTCAGCATTTTCGGATAAAAATCCATATCCTGGATGAATTGCGTCTGCATTCGTGATTTCTGCAGCAGAAATAATATTTGGAATATTTAAGTATGAATCTTTACTGGCGGCTGGTCCTATACAAACAGCTTCATCGGCAAAACGCACATGCAAACTGTCTTTATCAGCGGTGGAATATACTGCCACAGTACTGATTCCCATTTCTTTGCAAGTTCTTATAATTCGCAAAGCTATTTCACCTCTATTGGCAATTAATATCTTTTTAAACACGATTTCTTTATTTTAATGAAACATTTGTAACAATTCTTGAATAAAAGCTTATCAAGAAGGATCCACTAAAAATAATGGTTGGTCGTATTCTACTGGTGTTGCATTATCCACCAATATTTTAACGATTTTACCAGAAATATCCGATTCAATTTCATTGAATAATTTCATTGCTTCCACGATACAAACTGTATCACCAGCTTTTACAGAATCACCAACATTTACGAATGCAGGGTTATCAGGATTTGGTGTTCTGTAGAAAGTTCCAATCATTGGTGATTTGATTGCAACATATTTATCATCATCAGAAGCTGCTGGCTTCTCTTCACCACCAGCATTCGGTGCTGGAGCTGGGGCTGAAGGTGCAGGAGCAGGTGCGGCTGCAGGTTGAGGTGCTGGTGCTGCAGCTTGAATAACTTTAGCCTCAGAATTCTTTTTTACTTTAATTTTAAATTCTTCGGTTTCTATATTTACTTCATCCAATCCGGATTTAGAAATAAAATCAATTAGGTCTTGAATCTCTTTCGCTTTCATAGCTGTTGGTTTAGTTAAAAGTCAAAATTTTAAATTACAATTTATTTTTTTACTCTTTCCGCATAAGAACGAGTTCTGGTATCTACTTTTATCAACTCATCTTGGTCGATAAATAGAGGCACTTTTATTTCTGCTCCTGTTTCTACGGTTGCAGGTTTTGTAGCATTAGTAGCCGTATCGCCTTTAATCCCGGGCTCAGTATAAGTCACTTTCATTTCAACAAATGGAGGCAATTCACAACTTAGAGGTTTCTCTGTTTCAGCATGGATTAGAATATCCACTTCCTGTCCTTCTTTATACAAATCTACATTATCAATGGATTCATCTGGAATCGAGATTTGCTCAAAAGTTTCAGCATCCATAAAATGCATGCCTATGTCATCTTTATATAAAAACTGATGCGGTCTTCTTTCAATTCTTGCTGTTGTCACTTTATGACCTGATGTGAAGGTATTATCTAAAACTTTCCCCGTTGTAAGACTTTTTAATTTAGTTCTTACAAATGCAGGACCTTTACCAGGCTTCACATGTTGAAATTCAACAATAGTGAACAAATCGTGATTAAACTCGATGCAAAGACCATTTTTAAAATCAGAAGTATCTGCCATATATTGTAAACATTAATTTAATAAAATTATTTAGAATCGTATGCCCATTTTATATAAATGGAACCCCAGGTAAAACCTCCTCCAAAAGCAGCTAATATAATATTATCGCCTTTTTTCATTTGATTTTCGTACTCCCATAAACATAACGGAATTGTGCCACTGGTTGTATTACCAAATTTATGAATATTGAGCATTACTTTATCTGAGCTTACTCCCATTCGATTGGCAGTGGCATCTATAATTCTCTTATTTGCTTGATGAGGAACTAACCAAGAGACATCATCAGAAGTCAAATTATTTTTTGCCATAATATCTGCAGCAACATCTGCCATGTTGGTTACAGCAAATTTAAATACCTGACTTCCTTCCTGAAAAACATAATGTTCGCGATTATCCAAGGTTTCATGAGTAGCAGGTTTCCTACTTCCACCAGCTTTCATGTGCAAAAATTGTTCCCCAGAGCCATCAGTATGAAGAATAGAATCTTTTATTCCGAAGCCTTCCGTATTTGGCTCTAGTAAAACTGCTCCACCTCCATCACCAAAAATGATACAGGTTTGTCGGTCTTGGTAATCGATGATAGAAGACATTTTATCGGCTCCAACCACGACAACTTTTTTGTACTTACCTGTTTCAATAAATTGAGATGCTGTTGCTAGGGCAAAAATAAAACCTGAACATGCGGCTTGTAAGTCATAGCTGAAAGCATTTTTTGCACCTAAATTATTACTGATAACATTTGCAGTGGCAGGGAAAAGCATATCAGGAGTGGTAGTTGCACAAATCAAAAGATCAATATCTTCGGCTTCATTACCTGTTTTTTCAAGTAATCCTTTAACGGCTTGAGTTCCAATTACTGAAGTCCCTTGATTTTCACCTTTTAGAATCCTTCTTTCTTTTATTCCAGTGCGAGAGGTAATCCACTCATCATTGGTTTCCACCATGGTTTCCAACTCTTTGTTGGTCAACACATAATCAGGCACCCACCCATGAACTCCGGTAATAGCTGCAGTTATTTTTGTCATGATTTAATCGTAGTTTCTTTGGCTATCCAGTCGCTAATATATATAATAATGCCTTCAAGCCCGACAAAAATGTAAGAAATGCAAGGCTTAGCGAAAGATTGATAATTATTTTTTAAAGAATAATTAAAGTTAAACATGGTAGAATACCATAATTAATTTATTCCCAAATAATAAAGTCAATAAAAAAAGCTTTGCTGCCAAGCAAAGCTTTAAGATTTTAAATTGACTAAATTAAGCCAATACTTCTTTTTCCATTACTACATTTCCTTTATAGTAAAGTTTACCTTCATGCCAGAAAGCTCTGTGTGGCAAATGCGCCTCGCCTGTAGTAGGACAAATCGCCAATAATTTTGCCGTTCCTTTTTTATGAGTCCTTCTTTTATCTCTTCTGGTTCTGGATATTTTTCTCTTAGGATGCGCCATTTTATTCTAAATTTTAATTCTTATTTCCTTTTTTCAAATTTTTTAATGCTGCCCATCGTGGGTCTATATTTTCTTCCTCTTCTTCAATTTCCTCTTCAGCATCGTCTATATAAATATAATCATTATGCTCTTCGTCTTCCTCAATTTCATCTGGGTGCAACTTTTTTAAAGGTATTTGCAAAGCGATGGTTTCGTAAATGAAATGTCCCACATTAATCACTTGCGTGTTTTTTGTGATAACCATAACATCTTCTTCCAGCTCTTGCTCTTCTTCCCCATATTTATACAACAGCTTTTTGTTGATATCTATAGGATATTGAAAAGGCTCTAAGCTTCTGTCACTAATTAAGTCAACATAACCTGAGAAATTCAATTCCAATTCCATTAGATTTTCTCTCTTATCTAATAGAGCTTGAACTTTAATCTCCCCACTTTCAACCAATTCACCTTCATACTCACTGAAAAAGTCTGAATTTACTGTAAATTCATATTCATGCTGCTTGATACCAAGCTTATAAACCTGAATGTCGAAATCCTTCAACTTTTCCATCCCATCTTAAATTAAGAGCGCAAAGATAAAAATATTATTTGATATTACTAAACAGCTTTAAGAATATTCTTTTCTATTCTTAATGATATCGATTGCCAAAAACAAGGCTTGCCGCATAGAAGTTTCATCTGCTAGGCCTTTTCCTGTTAAATCATAAGCAGTTCCGTGGTCAGGTGAAGTCCTCACAAAAGGGAGTCCTGCTGTAAAATTAACACCATTTGAAAAAGCCAACGTTTTAAATGGAATCAAGCCTTGATCGTGATACATTGCCAAAACGGCATCAAAATTCTTATATTGTTGATTCCCAAAGAAACCATCAGCAGAAAAAGGACCAAAAACCAATTTTCCTTTTTCTTTTCTTTTTTCAATCAATGGCTTAATCATTTCTTCCTCCTCCTTCCCTATCACTCCCCCATCTCCAGCATGCGGATTTAAACCTAAAACAGCAATTTTAGGCTTCTTTATGCCAAAATCTTGCTTTAGAGATTTTTCTAAAACATCCAGTTTGCTGTCTATCTTTTCAGCAGTCACCTTTTCACTTACTTCACTTATTGGAATATGGCCTGTCACAACGCCTACCCTCAAATCACCATCTACCAACAGCATTAAACTATCTTTTACTCCTGCCTCTTGGGCAAGATATTCTGTATGGCCTGCGAATTTAAATTCTTCCGACTGAATATTATGTTTATTGATGGGAGCCGTAACGATTGCATCAACTTTTCCTTCCATTGCATCCTCCACCGCTTTTTTGATGCTAATAAAAGCATATTTCCCAGCTTCTTCTGAAGATTGCCCCATGGTAATATTCACCGTTTCCTCCCATAAATTCAAAACATTCAATTTTTTATCGCTCAATTCTTCTAATTTCTTCAACTGAAAATAATTGAAATCCCGAATGTTTAGAGCTTTTCTATAATAAGAGAGAATTTTACCGGAACCATAGACTACGGGAGTCATCATTTTTATAATTCTTGGATCCTCCAAAGCTTTTATGATCACTTCAGGGGAAATACTATTCACATCTCCGATGGTAATGGCAATGGTTGGTTTATTAATTTCTTCCATATCTTAAATACGCGCTTGATGTCGAATTCTGAAATAATTATGATTAATTTCTGTGCAATTTAGTTTTTTTTTATCTGCTTTGAAAAATGAAGGGAGTTAGAGCGAAAAAACATTTAGGACAACATTTTTTAAAAGACCAAAATATAGCCCAAAAAATTGTGGAAAGCCTTGAAGGGCATAATAATTATAAAAAGTTATTGGAAATTGGCCCTGGAACTGGTGTGCTCAGTAATTTTTTAATCGATAAAGCGAAGTACGAATTGCTTTTCATGGATGTTGACCAGGAATCAGTTGATTATCTTCAAAATCTTTACCCTGACCACAGGGACCAATTTATTAAAGAAGACTTTTTAAGAATTGATTTAGGTCATTATTATAAGGAGTCATTTGGCATCATTGGAAATTTCCCCTACAATATTTCCTCACAAATATTTTTCAAGGTACTGGAATACAGAGACCAAATCCCTGAAGTAGTGGGGATGATTCAAAAAGAAGTAGCAGAACGAATAGCTGCAAAAGAAGGCAATAAAACGTATGGTATCTTAAGTGTACTACTTCAAGCTTTTTATGATATAGAATATCTATTTTCTGTTCCTCCTCATGTTTTTAATCCTCCTCCAAAGGTGACTTCTGCTGTTTTAAGATTGAAAAGAAACAAAACCCAAACTTTAGACTGTGATGAGAAGTTGTTTTTTAGGGTTGTGAAACAAGGCTTCAATAATAGAAGAAAAACATTGAGAAATGCTTTAAAGACTTTCGATTTATCTGATGAAATAAAATCATTATCTGTATTGGATAAACGTGCCGAGCAACTGACCGTTAATGATTTTGTAGAATTGACTAACCACATTGCTAATGGATAATCTTGAGGAAAAAGAGCATATTGACCAATTTGAACTTTCAAAAGAGTATCTGGAGAAATTGCAAACTGCCATTACAGAGCAGGATGAGCAATTTATTAAGAATACACTAGACGATACTAACCCTGCCGATATCTCCACTATTTTATTGGAATTCGAGACAGAAGAATCTCGCTATGTTTTGGAAGTGCTGGAAAATGAGGTCAGCGCAGAGGTTATAAATGATTTAGATGAGGATGTCCGTTCAAAATATCTAAAAGAATTTAATTCTGCTGAGATAGCTGCAATGCTCAACGAATTGGATTCAGATGATGCGGTGGATATCATTAATGAATTACCGTTAAAAGACAGGGAAGAAGTAATTGCTTCGCTGGAAAATAAAGAAAAAGCCAAGAACATTCTAGACCTATTACGCTATGAAGAAGATGTAGCGGGAGGTTTGATGGCAAAAGAGCTTATTAAAGCTAATGTCAATTGGTCTATCAACCAATGTATAGAGGAAATTAGAAGACAAGCTGAAAATGTAGAGAAAATCTATTCTGTTTATGTGGTCGATAACCAGAACGTGCTACTGGGAAGGGTTTCTTTGAAGAAAATAATCTTAGCTGATGACCACTTAAAAGTAAAAGACCTTTATGATGATGATGTTATTTCTGTTGAAACCTACATGGATGAAGTCGATGTTGCAGAAATAATGCGAAAATATGACTTGGATGCAGTTCCCGTAGTGAATGTACAAGGTAAATTGATGGGACGTATTACCATTGATGATATTGTGGACGTAATCACTGAATTAGCGGAAGAGGAAAGACAGATGATGGCTGGTATTTCCGAAGATGTTGAGGAAGATGATAGCGTTTGGATGCTGACCCGAGCCCGATTGCCCTGGTTAATAATTGGAATGTTTGGTGGACTTTTAGGCGCTCAATTTATAGGGGTTTTTGAAGAAGATATTTTAATTGTACCCGCAATGGCATTTTTTATTCCTTTAATTACTGCAACCGGTGGGAACGTAGGAATACAATCTTCTTCTATCGTCTTGCAAAGTTTGGCTAGCAAATCTGTTTTTGATGATTCATTTCTTAAGAGAATAGCAAAAGTGTTGGCAGTTGCCATTTTAAATGGAATTGTAATTGCTGGAATTGTGATGGGCATGAACCTTATTTTGGGTCAAGAAATAAAATTAGCAATTGTAGTTTCAATCGCTCTATTTACAGTCGTTTTATTGGCTTCTTTTATGGGAACTGTGACTCCTTTAGTACTCGATAAATTGGGAATAAATCCAGCTCTAGCCGCTGGCCCATTTATCACTACTGCAAATGATTTGCTTGGATTATTGGTATATTTCTCTGTTGCACATCTTTTATTAATCTAATTTTATTGAATCAGAAAATGAAAGTACTTATAATTGATGAAATGCATGAGAGCATAACGCCATTGTTGACCAAGCTCAACCTAGAGGTAGATTATCAACCTGCCATAAAGCGTTCGGAAATCCTCCAAATCATAGGGAATTATGAAGGATTGATTGTTAGAAGTAAAACTCCAATTGATGCTGAATTACTTAAAAATGCAAATAAACTCATATTTGTAGCAAGAGCTGGCGCTGGTGTTGATAATGTAGAATTAGAAGAATTACAAAAAAGAAACATACAATTATTAAATGCTCCAGAAGGGAATAGGGACGCATTGGCCGAGCATACTATGGGTATGATGCTTTCTCTTTTTAATAAAATTAACACATCAGACCAGGAAGTAAGAAATGGAAAATGGGATAGAGAGGGAAATAGAGGCGTAGAATTAATGGGCAAAACCATAGGTCTGTTAGGTTTTGGGAATATGGGGAGCGCATTAGCTAAAAGGTTGAGTAGTTTTGGTTGTAAAATAATAGCATATGATGCTGAAAAAACAGGCTTTTCTAATGACTTTGTAGAAGAAGTAAGCTTAGAAAAAATGCAAGAAAGCGCTCAAATTTTAAGTATACATATTCCTATGAATGCTGAAAATAAAGGTATTGTTAATTCTAAATTTATATCTAAATTTCGTGCATTAAACTACATAATCAATACGTCAAGAGGTGAAGTTTTAATCTTAAAAGACTTATTGGAATTACTAAAAGCGAATAAAATAAAAGGAGCTGCTTTAGATGTTTTGGAGAATGAAAAAATTAATTCTTTAAGCGGAGAAGAACTTTCTGTTTTTCAAGAACTTACAAAATTGAAGCAAGTTATTTTGACACCACATGTTGCAGGCTGGTCGTTTGAATCTTACGAAAAGATAAATATAGTATTAAGCCAAAAAATTAAATTGTTGGTCGAAAAAAGCAATTTATTATAGAATAGCCTATAAAAAACCCACAAAATAACTATAAATTAGAATTTGATTTCATAGAGAAATTCACCATATGAGCAAAAATAAGCTAAAAAACATAGTAGAAGAAAAAATTAAAAGCATCACGGAAAAGCCAATTCTAACTTCGGTTATAGTTCTTTTATTACTTGCTATACTAGTTGTAGGACTAAGCCTACCCTACTATTTAGCTGATTTCCAAGAAATGTTTAAACAAGTTTTGGCTGAAGCTCATGGGATGCTTTTCGATATTGCCATAATAGGTATTTTAATATATTGGCTGCGAGAAAATGGAGAAAAGCAGCTGAGAATTAAAATGTACAAAGATGAAATTGATGATTTCCGTCAGTGGGAATCAGAGGAAGCTGCATTTAGAACTGTGGGAAATATTAAGAGATTAAATAGACATAAAATAACTGAAATAAATTTAGTAGATTGTCATTTGACTAAAACAAATATGAGTCACGTTAATTTAAGTGGCTCTAATCTTAACTCCTCAAATTTCAGTCATGCTAATGCTATCGAATGCAACTTCTCTAAAACGAGAGCCAACCAAACCAACTTCGAAAATGCAAAAATGAATCAAGCCAATTTTGAAGGGGCTTTTGCAAGTGGTGCAAATTTTAAGGATGCATTTTTAATTAAGGCAAACTTTAAAAATGCTTTTTTAATAAAATCTGATTTTTCAAATGCTTATTTGATGGAAGCAGACTTGAGCAATTGCCATTTAACGGGTGCTTCATTTGATGAAGCAAGCCTTTATAAAGCAAACTTAAAAGGAGCAGAAGGCATTACAGTTGATCAACTTAAAAATGTAAAAACCCTCTATTTAGCTGAATTAGATGATGATATCAAAAATGAAATCAGAGAAAATTACCCCCAACTTTTAGGTAAATAGAACGTTAAATTCAAATCTTGTTTTAAATACTAAATTCAGTTATCTTTGTACATATACTAAGAAACAAGATAAACGGCTCATGCAAAATTGTGCCGTTTTTTATTTTATAGAAATTTCAATTTTTAATAACGATGAGTAAAGTATCATACTACACAGAAGAAGGTTTAAATAAAATGAAGGAAGAGCTTCATCATTTAAAAACCGTGGAAAGACCAAAAGCTTCCGCTGATATTGCAGAGGCTAGAGATAAAGGAGACTTGAGCGAGAATGCAGAATATGATGCCGCTAAAGAGGCTCAAGGTTTACTTGAAATGAAAATAAACAAATTGGAAACAGTTGTTGCCAATGCCAGAGTAATCAAAGAATCTGATGTGGATACTTCTAGAGTAGGGCTGTTAACCAAAGCCAAAATAAAAAATAGAAAGAACGGCATGGAAGTAACTTACACTATGGTATCTGAAGAAGAAGCAAATTTGAAAGAAGGTAAAATCTCTATCAAATCACCTATTGGTATGGGAATTATGGGTAAAAAAATAGGTGATATTGCCGAAGTAGATGCTCCTGCAGGTAAAATGGAATTTGAAATTTTAGATATTAGTTTATAACTTCCTAAAAGCCGGATATCCCGTTCGGCTTTTAATTTTAAATATTATGGCTAGTATATTTACGAAAATAATCGAAAGAGAAATACCAGGACATATAGTTGCTGAAAATGACGACTACATAGCTTTTTTAGATATCAATCCTTTGGTTCATGGTCACGTTTTGGTAGTGCCTAAGCAAGAAACTGATTATATTTTCAATCTTGAAGATACGCTGCTTTCCGGACTGCATTTATTTGCTAAGAAAGTGGCTAAAGCCATTGAAAAATCAGTGAGTTGTAAAAGAATTGGCGTTGCTGTTATCGGATTGGAGGTTCCTCATGTACATATTCATTTGGTGCCTTTAAATACTATGAATGATATTAATTTTACTAAAGAGAAATTAAATCCCTCTGAAGGCGAATTGAAAGATATGGCATCCAAAATCAAGACGAATCTTTAGTAACTTGTAATTTTAAAAAAATAAAAAACCGTGGCGAATGAAGTGAACCCCAAAAGTTAGACATAACCTTTGGGGTTTTTTATGAAAAAGAGAAAAAGGAACAAATTCAGTATTGATCAAAAAGAACAGATTGTTAGATCAGTTTTAGAAGAAGGGTTGAACACCTGTCAATCAGTTG
>NZ_DASSWQ010000070.1:0-2586 GCF_035704835.1 Marivirga sp.
CAGCTGAATCATTCAATGCCAAGATAAAAGCTTTTCGCTCCCAATTCAGAGGTGTGAAAAACGTATCCTTTTTCCTTTACAGACTCTCTAAAATATATGCTTGAAAAATACTTCTCCCCAGATTTTCAGATTGATCCGATAGGATTAGCAATAATCAAATTTATTTCAATTTTACTTACTGAATAATGTATTCAATAGCAAAAGTAATCTGCACCAGATTGTTTATGGTTTTGTACTTAATAGGTTCATTACTGAAAAAAAAACAAATGCACTTAATTGGTTATAAAATAATGATTTCTAATGGCACAAAATGGGTTTTGGTAAGTTGTTGATTATCAATATTCTATCAGATATTCACCTTACACTCTACAAATTAAAATCACTTAATAAAAAATAAAAATGAATACTAATAATAATCAAAAATCGATTGCCATTTATCATGAGCACCCAGATTGGTTCAGACCATTATTTCAAGAGCTCGAAAACCGACATTTACCTTTCGTAAAGTATAATGCTGCAAAACACCATTTTAGCTTGGCTCAAAATGAACTCCCTTTTGATGTTTTTTTCAATCGAATGAGTCCATCTGCATACTTGAGAAATAATCAACAGGCTATTTTTTACACCAGTGCTTTATTAGGCGACTTAGAAAATAAAGGAGTTAAAGTTATTAATGGTTCAAGAGCATGGAAATATGAAATATCTAAGGCTTTGCAATTGAGTTTGCTTGAATCGTTAAGTTTACCTTACCCAAAAGCTGTTGTAATTAATCATCCTTCACAGGCTGTACCAGCAGCTAAGGATCTCCGTTTTCCTATTGTTGTAAAAGCCAATATTGGTGGAAGCGGAGCAGGTATAACGCGCTACAATACTGAGGAAGAATTGCAAAATGCTGTTAATGAAGGTTCGGTTGACCTTGGACTGGATTATACTGCGCTAGTGCAGGAATTTATCCCTGCAAGAGATGGCCATATTCATCGGGTGGAAACCTTGGGAGGTAAATACCTTTATGCTATTAAAGTTTATACATCAGGTGAGAGTTTTAATCTTTGTCCAGCGGATATTTGCCAGACTACATCAGGTCAGGAACTTCTTCGAAATGTCTGTGCTTTGGATGCTCCTAAAAACGGATTGAAAGTGGAAGCTTTTACCCCAAAACAAGAAATTATTGATGCTATTGAACAAATAATGGCTGCCACCTCGATTGATGTAGGCGGTATTGAGTATATTATTGATGACAGAGATGGTCAATTATACTATTATGATATTAATGCCCTATCCAATTTTGTAGCAGATGCTGTGAATGTGATTGGCTTCAATCCGCACGAAAAGTTAGTAGATTTTATAGAAAAAGTGGCAAACTTAAAATTGGAGGAAGAACTATGAAATTTGGATATTGGTTACCCGTTTTTGGCGGATGGTTGCGCAATGTAGAGGAAGAACATATGTCTATTTCCTGGGACTATATTAAAGAACTAGCTCAGAAAAGTGAAGATTGGGGATACAGCCTGTCTTTAATTGCAGAATTATATCTAAATGATATAAAAGGAGAAGAAGCGCCTTCTTTAGATGCCTGGTCTACTGCTGCTGCATTAGCTGCTGTAACTAAAGAGTTGGAGATTATGGTTGCCGTTAGACCAACCTATCATAATCCTGCTTTGCTAGCAAAAGCTGTTGCTAATTTAGAACATATTAGTAATGATAGAATTTCACTGAACGTAGTAGCTTCCTGGTGGAAAGCAGAGGCTGAGAAATATGGAATAGCATTTGACCAACATGATGACCGTTATGCACGAACTAATGAATGGATAGAGTTGATTACCAGATTATGGGAGAAAAACAATATCACTTTTGAAGGGGACTATTACAAAGTGAAGGATAATGTTTTACAGCCAAAACCAGCTAAAAAACCTTTTCTTTATGCAGGAGGTGAATCAGAAGCTGCCAAAACTATGATTAGCAGCAAATGTGATGGTTATGTGATGCATGGAGATTCTCCAGAGCAGATTGGTCAACGCATTGCCGATATGCGCGAAAGAAGAGAGAAACTTGGATTACCGGCATTAAAATTTGGCGTGGCGGCTTATTCAATTGTTAGAAATAAAGAAGCAGAAGTGAAAAAAGAGATTGATAGAATTACCAATGTGAAAGGAACTTCAAGAGGGTATAAGAATTATCAGCAATGGGTGGAAAATACACAGTTGGAAAGTCAGCTTTCAGTGCGTGATTATTCTGTTTCCAACCGCGGGCTACGGGCGGGACTTACAGGAACCACTTCGCAGGTACAAGACCAGATTGCCGCTTTTGAAAAAGTAGGAGTTGATTTCTTTTTATTGCAGGCTAGCCCGCAGTTAGAAGAAATGGAGCGTTTTTCAAAGGAGATAATTTCTAATCTTTCCTGATTTTCTAGAAAATTATACTAAGGCTGCTCTGTTTCAGAGTAGTCTTTTTTTGTGTGTCAGGCATGGTCATCATGCTATAGGGTGCAAGTCCCGAACGAGAGTTACAGTACTTATCGTTAGCCAATAGCAAGGGTGTCGTGGGCGACTGCGAATCTGAAAGAAGCTGGCGGCAAATATTCGAGCC
>NZ_DASSWQ010000081.1:0-2430 GCF_035704835.1 Marivirga sp.
ACTTGGATTACGAATACATCATATATAATAAATTTGGTAAGTTAATTCTTCAGGGAACTTTTAATAATGAAACAGCTGTTGATTTGAGATCACTAGAAAAAGGATTCTACAAGGTAATAGTTTTAAGAAAGGGGCAATTAATTATGAACGAAGCCATAATAAAGAAATAGCGGACTAATAACGAATTTCAGTTGTCTTCCAATAAGTGCCTAAAGTATTTCCGTTAGTAATAGAAAACTAAATACTTTAGGCACAATTGGCTATTTGCTCAATATTGAAATATCGTTTTAGTTGGATTTCTTGCTGTTTTGATTATCCAAATACTGATAGTAGCCGTAACTGTATTTATTGTATTTGCTTGTATTTGGATTACGGAATAAAGTATCCAAGCTTTTTAATTGAATATTTCCTGTTTTCCTCGGTAAATTTCAACAACTTCGTTTAAATGGCTTGAGAGCAATATTTTCATAAAGTTGGGTGTCCCAGAGGCGATATTTCTGTATTTTAGTGCATGTTTGTGCGGAAGAAATACAATCCCAGCGGTGTCACCAGTGTTCAGGTGATTGATAAAAGTACTGGTAAGTATGTTGTCAAAAAGACTATTGGTTCAAGTAAAGATGAGAACGAAGTTAATCAATTAGTGTCCGAAGGATATCAATGGATACAGAAGCAGATTGGACAAGAAGCTATAGATTTTACAAATCACTATAAGCAAGCGCAAGTTTTCCTTGATCAGATTTCTGAGATTACTATTTCAGGCGTAGAGCTACTTTTGGGTAGGATTTATAATGAAATAGGTTTTGACCAAATTGATTCCCCGCTATTTAAGCCATTAGTGCTTTCTAGAATTGAAAGCCCGTCCAGTAAATTAAAAACAACCGACTATCTATTCAAGTACCATTCGATGAGAATCGATGTAGAGGCCATATACCGGTATATGGATAAGCTTTACAACAAACAAAAGGAAAAAGTCCAACAGATAAGCTACAATCATACAAGGGAGATTTTAGGCGAAGACATCAGCATGGTTTTTTACGATGTTACTACTTTATATTTTGAGATCGAAAAAGAAGATGAATTGCGAAAGAACGGTTTTTCTAAGGATGGTAAGCATCAGCATCCCCAGATAGTACTTGGCCTTTTAGTAAGCGTAGGAGGTTATCCTTTGGCATATGAAATATTTGAAGGGAACAAATACGAAGGCAACACCATGCTTCCCATCATAGAGGCTTTTAAGCGTAAGTATAAATTCAAGAATTTAACAGTAGTGGCGGATTCTGGTCTTATTAATAATGAAAACATAAAATCTTTAGAAGAGAGGGGGTATAAATATATTTTGGGAGCCAGAATCAAAAACCAACCTGTTAACATAACAAAACAAATACATTCATTTAATTTGAATGAAGGGGAAAGTAAAGTGATTTGGAAGGATGTAAATACAGCACTGATCATTAATTACTCTAGTAAAAGAGCGAGAAAGGATCTTTCCAATAGACAAAGAGGTCTTAAACGTCTGGAAAAACAAATTGCATCTGGGAAACTCACAAAGTCCAATATAAATAAAAGAGGCTATAATAAATATCTAAAAATGGAAGGACAGATGAAGGTATCCATCGATAAAGAAAAGTTTGAATCGGATGATAAATGGGATGGTCTTAAAGGTTATCAAACTAATCACAAATCCTTATCAAAAGAAGAGGTTATTGAAAACTATCAACATCTATGGAGGATTGAAAAAGCCTTCAGAATATCAAAACATGACTTAAAAATCAGGCCAATATACCACAGGCTTGAGAAAAGAATAGAAGCCCATATTTGCTTGTGCTTTGCTGCTTATAAAGTTTATAAAGAATTAGAAAGACAACTGAATGTTAAGGAAGCCACAATTAGTGCAGAAAAGGCTATTAATATTGCTAAAACAATTTATAACATTAAAGTTAACATACCCGAAACCAATCAAGTGGTTGAAAAAACCATCATTACTAATGAAGAGCAGAAATATCTAACTGAGCTTTTTAAGCTGATTTGACCTTGGGTGTCCCAGCGAGGAAAACAGGAAAAAGGCATTTGGGTATTACTACCATAAACGGAGCTTGAAGAAGCGTACACCAAATGCTTTACGGGGTAATGCCTGCATGCTTCCAATATATTCAAGAAGCCTTGTACATTGGCATCTAAATATGCCTATGGGTTTTCAACGGAATAACGAACCCCTGCTTGTGCAGCCAAGTTAATAACATGGTCAAATTGCTCTTGCTCAAATAACTGGCTGAGGTATGCTCTATCACAGAGGTCGGCTTTCACAAAACGAAAATTGGGGTATTGCTCGCTATGACAGAGTTGATGATCTTGAACCTTTTCTCTTTTTAGGCCCAGCTCGTTGAGCCGACCAAACTTAAGGTTTACATCGTAGTAATCATTGATGTTATC
>NZ_DASSWQ010000060.1:0-30933 GCF_035704835.1 Marivirga sp.
TTAACTTCAAAAGGATGATGAACATATGGAAATCATCTCTTTGGCTCTATTTACAAAAGATGTATCAAAGCTGTTTCATCTGTTATCAAAATTTTTTACCATTAAAAGGGATATATTATGGGGTTTTTAAGGGCTGACTACCTAAAATTAAAGCAAATAGACTGTAAGGCAGAATGTCTTTTGCTTTCAGTTGCGTGATTCCTAATAATGGCAATGCCCAAAAAGGCTGCAGCATATTGGTGATTTGGTCACCATATGACAATGCCATTACAATTTTAGGAATAGGAATGTTTAAAGCTTGGGCTGCTTCTACAACTATTGGACCTTGAACAGCCCATTGTCCGCCACCCGATGGAACGAATAAATTAACCAACCCAGCGCTAAAAAAAGTCAAAATGGGAAATGAAGTAGCTGTAGAAATGGAAACAAAGAAATCAGATATCAGAATCACTAAACCAGAATATTTCATGATTCCCATAATGCCTGAGTATAAAGGGAATTGAATCACTATACCACTCACTCCCTGAATGCCAGAATTTACAGCGACCATAAATTTCCCCAAGCTTCCATGCAGTAGGATTCCCAATGCTAGCAATAAGAAGTTGACAAAATTTAAATCGACAATAGCTTGATTTGTTTGCCATTTATCAACTGCAAATAGGATTGCACTTAAGAGCATCACTCCGCCCAATGCGTAGGCTATCCAAGCTTTGTTTTCGCTTTCATTGGATTGTTTTTCTTCAACATTTGTCTCTTTTTGAGTTAGTAATGATTGATAATCAGAATTAGATTTAATACATTTTCCTAGTAGGTAGAATAAACAAGGAACAGCAAATAATAGTAGCAAGCTGATGAGAATATTCATGCTTGAGAATAACGTTTCTGAAATGCCAATTACCCCAATTTCATCTACCAAGAAATGATGGGCTTCAGCCACTTTCAATGGCGCAGAGGCTGATAGTCCGCCATGCCAAACCATCATGCCTGAATAGCCTGCAGCACCTAAAATCCCATAATTAAATGCTTTGTTTTGAGCCGTGAAATTTTCTCCAATTCTTCTGCTGAGGATGGCACCAAAAACCAAGCATAATCCCCAATTCAAAAAGCTCATGATAATGGTGAAAAAACTAATAAAAAAACCTGCCTGAGCAGTATTGGAAGGAATAGAAGCTATTTTATTTATGATTCTGGAAAAGAGCGGAGTTAAAGCTAAAGTATGCCCTAAAAGTAGGATTAATACCATTTGCATGGTAAATGCCAGCAACTCCCAGAAACCAGTTTGCCAATAGCCTAAAATGCTTTGAGATTGCGAAAGAATATTTCCTTCTTGTTCTGTGAAAATTAAAGCTAATAGGAATGTTATGCCACTTAAAAGTATGGCGATTACAAAAGGAGAGGGGAGAAATCTCTCTACTATTTTAATGTAGTGCCTTGAGAATGACATTTTTAATTATGAATTACGAATTATAAATTAAGAATTATATTCATTAAAATTGACCGTTTGATGTTTAAACGCTCGTTTTTTCTATTTGCAATCACTTATGTCAAGGATGTACAGTCCATCATCCAACACCCCACATCCATCTTTAAACTTGATACATTATATTAAATACCCCACACTATTTTAATTGGGACAAAAACTCCATCGTATCCACTCCATCTGCATAATCCCAAAGTTCGGGTTGCTGGGCTTTACCTGGTTCAATTTCTGAACCTTTCTGCACTACGCACTGGATTTGTTCCTTTTGCTTTGAAAGTTTATCTTCTAATTCCTGCTCATTTTTATAGAATTCATAAAACAAAACAGATATTGGAGAAACAAAAGCCTCGTCCTCTTTCATAAGGAAAAAACCAGAATCCAAATGCGGCTCATCATTTACCAAATATATAGATTTATTGTAGTCGTAATTATTTACCCATTTGTGATGGTCTGCCACCCATTTGAAATCTTCTAATGCTTTAATGAAAGGAGAGAGGTCAAAACCCTCAGGAATTAATAACTTACTTACATTTCGGCATCCCAATCCGTAATATTGAAAAATATCCTTGCCTAAAGCCTGGATGTCCCTTTCAGATTCATTTCCTGTAATTACTGCTACCGAGCTTCTGTTTTTGCGAATAATATTGGGGTATTTCCCAAAATATTGCTCAAAATATCTTGCTGAGTTATTGCTTCCAGTTGCAATTACTGCATCAAATCCTCTGATGGTTTCCTGAGTGAGTTCAATTTTATTTTCAAATTCAGGATTGATTTTAATTAATAGTGCTACTATTTCCTTTAATAAATGAGGGTCTTGCGAGCTTAATTTAGCTACCACACTATTTCCAGAAATCAGCACTGATAAGAAATCATGAAATCCAACTAATGGAATGTTGCCCGCCATGATTACAGCTACTTTTTTGTTGCTATTTTCAGGTAAACCATAACGATTAACCCATTGCTCCAATTTTTCGGCTTGTAACATTTCGCCTAATGCCTTAACCGCATGAACTACATTTTCTCTGGTAAACCAATTATTGTAGGAAGTCGCACGGAAATACCATTCATCCAGTTCGGCTTCACTCAAATTCCGTAGTTGTTCGCCTAGTGTTTTAAAGGCGTTTAATCGCGATTGCAAATTCATGGATTTCTTAAGATTTGAAATTGAAATGCGAAATTAAGGGAATTTCTGCAGTATTGAAATTTAAAGTTGGAAGTCTGAAGTAGGAAGTTGGGTGTTGGATGCCGTTTGATGGGTATCAATCATTAAGAATGTCAAAGACGGATTACTTAAATACTATCTTAGTAGCCCCGTCTAACGGCTAAGTGAAGAGAGAAATTGAAGGCTGACCAGCCCATAACTGGAATCGAAGTCTGAAGCGGGAAGTCAGAAGTTTGCAGATACTAACTACTTGCTACTAGATACTGTCATGTTTAAAATGTAACAAATAAGTATAGAGGAGGTTAAATCATATAAACTAAAACTAAAAAATAAAACTATGGCAATTAAGAGAAAAGTAGAAGCAAATTGGAAAGGAACAGCAAAAGACGGAAAAGGTCAATTGAGCAGTTCCAATAAATTTTTTGATAACACTCCTTATTCATTTAAAGGAAGATTTGAAAATGAAGATGGAAGATTAGGAACTAATCCTGAAGAATTGATTGCAGCAGCTCATTCAGGATGCTATGCTATGGCATTAAGTGTTGCCATTTCGAAAGCTGGTCATACGCCAGATGAAATAAATGCAAAAGCTGAGGTGGTATTGGATAAAGAAGGAGAAGGCTTTGCGATTAAAGAAATCAAATTGACCGTAAAAGGTAAAGTAAGTGGCTTATCAAAAGATGAGTTTATGGAAATGGCTAAAGGTGCCAAAGAAGGTTGCCCTATTTCTAAAGCTTTAAGTGCAGTTCCTATTTCCTTAGATGCAAGCTTTGAATCATAATATAAAAGGCATGGCCTAGGGTCATGCCTTATTTTCTATTTTTCTAAAGGCTCATCTAGAAGATGAAAATCAATAAATTCCCTTACGCATCCTTGCCCACCTTTGGTTTGAAGAACTAAATCCACTGTTTCTTTGACTTTTAAAACAGCATCTGAAGGGCAAGTTGAAAAACCTACAGCCTTCATAACAGCTAAGTCATTTATATCATCGCCTATTATTGCTACTTCCTCTAATTTAATATCTAATTTTTCGCACCAATCCAGTAAAATATTAAGTTTGGGTTCGCCTCCGACATAAATATGCTTGATGTTGAGCATTTCTGCGCGGGTTTTCACCATATTGATTTTATGGGCGGAAGAAATAATACCTGCTTCAATCCCAAATCCTTCTAATGCTTTGATGGCCATTCCATCCTTAGCATTATATTTCTTGAACTGGTCGCCACTTTCCGTAAAAAACATGCCACCATCAGTCAATACACCATCAACATCTAGAATCAAAAGCTTAATTTTTTTTATCTGAACTCTATCAGTAAACATAGGTCTACTCAACATATTGGCATAATCAAGGTCATTTTCAGAACAAAAAAGTTTGAAATCACCTAAGGAAAGTTCATCCAATCTTTCTATATTATATTCAGTCAGAAAATTTGCAAACGATTTATTTTCCCTTGCTAAATATGCTTCAATATTTCTTTTTAAAAAATCCATACTTCTATTTTAATCAGACTCTCAAAAGTAGTAATTCTTAATTGCTTTCCTTTTTATATTTATAAATTGAATTAGGTTTTCATTCATTCAGATTCCAGGTTTCAATGATTTTATTTTCAGATATATCTCCTATAAATAACTGATATTGCCTAATTAATTGTGCTTTATACATGGCGCTACCTGGAATGAATGCAATATTATTTTCTTTACAATAGCTTTTCAAGTAATTGGGTTTATCATCTTTTTCTGGCATGTTATGGCTAAATAGCATTTTGCAATTATCTAATAATTCAGAAAAACCTTTAGCTTCCAGGAAATTGGGGTTGGATGAGATTGGAGTGGCGTCTACCACTAAATCGTAAGGTCCGTTAAAATCTTTATCTTCTATTCCTAAGTCATCTTTTTTTGCTTTCACTTTTTCAGGATTTCTTCCTGTCACCATGACTTTCAATCCCAAATCTTTCAAAACATGATAGGCTACACCTGAAACCCCTCCGTTTCCGTAAATCACTCCTGTTTTGATAGCAAGGGAAGTTGATTTTAATGCCTCATCCAGAGCTGTTTTTAAGCCAATGGCATCTGTATTATAGCCATAGAGCTTTCCTTTTTCATTTACGACCGTGTTCACTGCCAGCGTTTTTTGAGCAGCTGGTTCTATTTCATCCAAAAATTCAATGATTTTGGATTTTAGTCCGTCTTTGCCTGTGACTGCTCCGCCTCTGGAAATGGGAGAACGTAAAAGTTGAGCATATTCTTTAGCTTTAATTGGATGAGGAAAGGTGAAATAAATCAAGTTTAAATCTAATTTTTGTAAAGCTGAATTATGCTTTTCAATGGAACTTGCGCTTCCAGAGGTGGAGAATATGAATTGAGTGAATGGGTTGAGTGAGATTTGTTGGTTTTTGGGGTTCATAGATGAAGATTTTTGAATTGAAAAATTCGATATTGGAGTCTGTGTCATCTGATAAATATTATTTGTAAATAAAAATAATCTTTCATTCGTTTTAAAAGGACATTTATTTAGAAGATAAAAAAACGGACTTTCCTGAGAGCATTCATTTTTGTAAATCAAATTGCTTTAGCAGAATTATTTTTCTTTTAATCTTTTTTCTTGATAAAAAAGATACAAAAAATCAAGAAAGTTTAATGCGACCACCCACAATGCCAACGCCTGCCCGCTAAACTTTCATCCGTCCCGCTTTTCCGAGTTCCTCGGAACTGGTCGGGCTAGTTCTTTTGCTAACGTATTAAAATTTTCATTGTACCTCCTTTTGGATTTAGTTTCATATAATTGTACCAATGCTTTATATGAAAAAAACACTAATACTTCAACTTTATATCCTTCAAAGCCTGAATAAAATTTTGGATGAATTTATTTCTGTCTTTTTCGTTTAAAGCATCCAAAGATAGAAACGGATTAAGGTCTTCGAGTTCTACCAATAACAAGCTACCATATTTCAGTCTGCAAGCATCCACTCTTTGGATTCCACTTTCCATATTATTCCAATCAATAAATTTTTGAGCGAATTCTAAATCTTCATTTGATGCTTGGAATGTTTTCAAATCCCATCTTTTGCTTTTATTAGGCGCATATAAAGCATATTGAAATTCATTATTTATGAAATAGAAGGAAACCTCATATTCAAAATCAATAAAGGGCTGAATCAGTTTGTCTTTGAATTCTTCATTATTTATTTCTGATTTATTCACGCTTTCCATTCCAATGGAATCGGCTCCATTTTTCAACTTAACTATATATTGATCCATTTGAGGCAGTAAATGAAGCTGATTTGGATTATCAATAGTAGGGATTACGGGGCAATCCTTTGCGAATAAATCCAACAAATATTGCTTTCCTTTCATATCCGCTTTGCCATCAAAAGAGTTGAAAGTAGGGATACCTTTTTGTTTAACCGTCTCCACAAATTCATTGAAATATTCTTGATAGTAGGCTACTGGTCCTGTATTTCTGAAAACCATAAAATCTGCTTTATCCAAAAAGGCCAAAGCTTGCTGGGGATTTCCAATTAAAATATTAAAATGTTGTTTGAGTTGTGAAGTGATAAATAAATCTTCCTCATAGTAATTTCTGCCTTTTGCAGGATAATAAAGGTCGGTGAGGTAAAGTAAAGTTGGGTTTCCCTTCATATTTTATTTGTTAGTTAAGAATGCTCGTGTAAAAGAATTTTTAGCTCAACCACAAATGTATAAATATTTTAAAAGGCTGTATGAAGAATAAATCCTTGTCTCACGAATTTTTCATTTTCATAACCGAAAAAGTAATTCAAACGAATCGGAAAGAAAGAGGAGGTAAGCCCAATCCCTAATTCAGCAAATCTAGGGCTTTCGGCAGTTTGTAAATAATTAGCCATGAAATAAGATTTCAATCCAATTTTTTTCAAAAGTGGTATTCTTCCCAAAATGGCACCGTCAAAATCATGCTCAAAATTTGCTCCTGCAAAATAATCGGCAGTGCTGTATTGATAGTAATCAAGTAATTGATAAGCTAAACCGAATTGTTTTTGATTTTGGAAAACAAATGTTTGATTACCCATAAAATGAAAAAAATCAATTGGAGTAAGATTGTTTTTGTCTAAATATTGTCCGTAACTAAGGCTTATTTTGCTGAAGCCCAACACACCTACATCCCAATTATCTGAAATATTCCCCCAAATTCTAGTGTATTCACTGTCCATTTTACCTACATCCAAACCCAATCTTAAGGTCGGATATGCAGATCCTAAAGCGATTTTACGGCCGTTAATTAAATCAAATTTTCTATTGTGCTGGTAACTTAATGTTAGATTCGACTCCCATAAATTATTCGCCCCAAAATTTCTGTACTCTCCACCAATAAAAGCTTGATTTGGAGTGTATATTCGAGTTTCTTCTTCGTCATTATACCATGTATAGTCTGTATTATTTTGTAAAGGAGATCTGTAATTATAAGAACTACGAACCGAAAAGTCTAAACCATTGAATAGTTCACGCTTCCAATTTAGCGCTACAAAATCTTTTCTATAAAGTTTCAAGAAATTTCGACTTTCCAGAAGCGTATAAAATAAATTCCAATAGTTGGAAATAGACGTGGCACCTGATATTTGTTCCACCGTGCTACCGCCTTCAATTTTTACTAGACTTATATTTTTTGGATTAAGTTCGTATTCAAATCCGCCTTTATAGTAGAAAGAATTGCTTCCAAAACCGTATCGAAGCTCTGTGTCTAAGGCATATCGATGATTGTTTTTAAATTCATTTGAATATCTTAAATGAGGTTTAAGCACTCCACCTTCTACCGTATTGAAGGTGACAATACTTAAATCTAAATTCAAATTGTCGGTAAATTTTACTTTCTGAGAGCTTACTGTTTTTTGGTAAACTTGAAAGGGAGTGTCTTTTTTATCTTCATTCAAATTATGGAATAGGGAATCATTCTCTACTTTTTCAAATCTAAAAATATCATTGTTCAGCATTGGTGATTTTTGATATGCAAGGCGCTCATCATTAGTTAGTTCAATTGGTCTGGTTTTGCTCCACCATTCAGCATCTTTCTGAATTCCATCCTTGGAAATCACTTTGTTTAATAATTTACTTTTTTTAGGATTTTCTGCTTCAAAAGAATAGTCGTAAAAAATATTATGGTAATAAATTTCCGTTTTATTTCGCTCCTCATTCAATATAAAGCTAGAAGAAAAGGGTAGGTAAGTGCCGACCTGCTCATCTTTAATATATTGCGTATTGATTTCTAGGTCACCAGTTATACTGTTCAGATTAAGGTGTGATTTAAATATTCGCCAACTGCCATCAATAATGTACAAATCACCCTTGAAAGTAGTGCTTCCTTTCATTTTAGGAATAATTTTAATTTTGTGAATACTTTCACCTGCTTCCTCAAAAGTCCCTAAATAGTCATAATCATAAAAACCAAAAGCATCATTGGCAATGGGCGAGATAATTGAATTTCTTACCATTTGATTACCTATATAAAATGCTCTGTTTTTATATAAATTGATGTAAAGCGTATTGTTTTTAGTTACCTCAGAGGTGTCCCCCAAAACTAAAGACGCTTCTAAGCTTTCTGTCTGATTTTCAATGTCATATTGAAATACTTCATTAACCGATTCCGATAAATAGAATACTCCTTTTTTAGGCGTCAGCAATGTCCCGAATAAATTAACAGGATTACCACTATTGCTCTCTGACTGGCCAAAAAGTTTGGTGTAAATTTTAAAGCTTAAATTTTCATGTTCATTTAAATATGTTTTACGCTTTTCCTGCGCATTTCTAATGATTGCATAAGCTGGGTTTTCGGCTTTAGCACTCACTTCCACTGTTTTTAATAAAACCTTTTCTTCACTTAAAACTGGATTGATCTCCAGCATTTCATTTTCCTTAATCGATATTTCATGCACTTCACTTTTGAAGCCAATGAATTGAAAACTGATTTTATAATTGCCTGGCTTTAAATTCAAAGAATATTCACCATCATAATTAGTAGAGGTCCCGATAGCCTTGCCTAAAACCACTACATTGGTGTAAGGCATGTTTTCACCTGATTCGGATTTTACCTTTCCGTAAATCAGAGCTGATTGAGCAAAGGCTGAATGGGAAATTAATAGAATGAAGACGATTTTTATCGCAATTAGAGCATTCTTGAATGAAAATAGATTGATTTTTTTTCTCATGAAGGCTTGGTCAGAGTCTCTGAAAAATTGACGCATATTGATAGTTTTTGATACTGAAAATGGTTGATTTTATTAATTAATTCAAAAATAAATAATTAGTTTGAAACCACTTTAACTCTTGTAGCTTTTCTTACAGGTCCTGATGAAATTTTCAAATTCAAATCCAGATATCATTGTTTCTGTTATAGAATAAATGGATTTAATCATTTATTTGGAGATTAATTCAACTAATTTTGGAAGAATTAAACTTAACTATTTATGAAAAATTTCAATATAGATTTACTATCAAAAATATGTGAAACTCCTGGCGCTCCGGGCTATGAAAAAAGAATTCGTGATTTAATATTTCAAGAAGTTACTCCTCTTGTGGATGAAGTAGAGGTTGACAATATTGGTAATGTGCATGCTATAAAAAGAGCAAAATCAAATCCTGAAGGTAAAAGTGTGATGATAGCCGCTCATATGGATGAGATTGGATTTATGGTAACTCATATAGATGATAATGGCTTTTTAAGATTTACAACTTTGGGTGGTTTTGATCCTAAAACACTTACTGCTCAGCGTGTAATAGTCCATGGAAAAAAAGATTTGGTAGGAGTGATGGGGTCTAAACCTATACACGTGATGTCTCCAGAGGAGCGCAATAAAGTAGCGAAAACAAAAGATTATTTTATTGACCTAGGAATGAAAAAAGAGGAGGTTGAGAAATATGTGACCGTTGGAGATACCGTAACACGTGAAAGAGCTTTAATCGAAATGGGAGATTGCGTAAATTGTAAGTCAATTGATAATAGGGTTTCTGTATTTGTTTTAATTGAAGCTTTAAAAACCTTAAAAAATCATCCTTACGATGTATTTGCTGTGTTCACGGTTCAAGAAGAAGTGGGCTTGAGAGGTGCAAATGTTGCTTCCCATAAAATCAATCCTGATTTTGGAATTGCGCTTGATACGACTATTGCTTTCGATTTACCAGGAGCACAAGCACATGAAAAAGTAACTTCTTTAGGAGAAGGAACAGCCATTAAAGTACTGGATGCCATGACCATTTGTGATTACCGAATGGTGGAGTTTATGAAGCAAACAGCAGATAGAAATAATATTAAATGGCAACCAGAAATATTAACAGCAGGCGGAACTGATACTGCAGGATTACAAAGAATGGGTAAAAACGGAGCGATAGCAGGTGCTATTTCAATACCTACCCGAAACTTGCATCAAGTAATAGAAATGGCACATAAACAAGACATTATGGATTCCGTTCAATTATTAAATGCGTGTTTAGAAACGCTAGATAAGTATAATTGGGACCATTAAATTGTTTATTATGATCAATAAGATACTATTATTTACGATTTCTTTTTTAGTGGCTGTTTCTGTTACTGCACAAAAACATGATCCTATTCATATGACGGGTGTAATTTTGAATGCGGAAAATCTAGAGCCTGTTCCATTTACCACTGTTTTAATAGGCGATGGAAAAAGTGGAACAGTGGCAGATAATTCTGGCTTTTTTTCATTTTTAGCTTATCCTGGGGATACTATAACATTTAGAAGTGTGGGGTATCAAGTTTCCACATTTGTAATTCCTAAGTTATTAGAGGGGGACACCTACTCGTTAATCGAAATGCTGGTAAGGGAAAATATACTTTTAGAGGAAGTTGAAGTTTATCCACTTCCTGATGCCGATTTTTTCAGAAAAACGATAGTTGAAAAAGGATTAACAGATGTAGAAAGGCAAAATCTTAATAATTTTAACAGCGATTTAGATAAGTTATTGGAGAAGCAATATGAAAAAAATAGTCCCTATTATGATCAATGGAGATATGCACGAATGTATGAAACAACAGGGCTCGTTCCTCCTAATAATTTCCTTAATCCAATGACTTGGTCTAATTTTATAAGAAATTGGAAAGAGCAGAGTAGAAAATAAATAAAAAGGCTGATGATTATTAAATTCATCAGCCTTTTCTTAATATTGAATTAATTAGTTTATATTCCAATCATCACAAAAGCACCCCAGTAGATTGGATCTTTATATTGATTTCTAATTTCTTTTTTTGCATCAATGAAGGCTTGTCTTTTATCGCCAGTTTCTAACCATTTTTCATAAAAAGACACCATAAGTTTTTGTGTAGCTTCATCTGAAACTTTAAATAAACTCATTATTAATGTTTTGGCACCAGCAACCAAAAATGAACGTTGCAAACCAAAAACACCCTCTCCACCATGAACTTCTCCCAGACCAGTTTCGCAGGCAGAAAGAACTACCAGGTCAGTTTTATCTAAGTTTAAATTCATGGCTTCATAAGCGGTTAAAATTCCAGGTTCAATGTTATAATTGTAACGAGTTTTAGCTAATAAATCACCAGATCCTGTTAGCATTAGTCCAGTATTGAGTAACGGATTATCGCTCAAATCATTTTTTCCAATACTATTTTTAGGATTTCTGTCTTCTTTTTCTGTGAAAAATCCGTGTGTAGCAATGTGGAAAACTTTTGGGCTCTCAAGTTCTTTTACTTTTGATTCTGTTGCTTGCTCGTCTAAGTAATCCTTGGTTTTCCATCCATAATTATCAAATAATTGAGTTAATGCATTGATTTCTTTTTTGGTACCAGGTAAGTCACTTATTTGTGTAGCACCAGATCTAAATTTACTTATATAATCGGAACGTGAGGCTAGATAAAATTTAGGGTCTCCAAACAGCAAAGCAGTTTTTTCTTCTTGCTGCTGTTTTGGATTTACTTTATTAAGGAATAAATCTTTGGTATTACTTACCCAAACAATGTTAGAATTGTCTATCAAATATTTACCATCATCTGTTGGAATAGTTTCTAAATTAATTTGATTGTATACTCCATCAGGAGACAAGTAAATTGTTTTATTTTTCCCTATGTTATCTTCAATTGGCTTCCAGAAGTTATTGTATGAATAAGAATCAGTAATTCTATATTTTATCGCATTTCTATAATTATTGAAATATTTCGACTCCATATCGTTTCCATTCCCCATAATTACAAATTCAGGTCTGCTTCGCTTTTCATTTTTAAGAATAAGCATCAAATAAACTATAGAATCTGTTATGTAATGGTCAAAATATCTAAAACGTACCATTTCAATAGCTACCTCATTAGGTTGTAAGGTTTCTCTCACCTTTTCCCAACTTAAATCTTGCTTTGTAATTCCCTGATTAAATAATTCTGATTGCTGACTTAGATTTTTCTCTATTAACTCAACATCTTGTGCAAGTGTATTCAAATCAATATTTTCTACTACTAATTGTTCCTGACTCATGGAGATGGCATTGGAAAGACTTTCCTTTTTATCTAACCATTCAAAATATTGGGTTTTAAGCGTTGAATCATTACTATTTAAGATTCTTTCCCGCATTTTTATTGAACTGCTTAATAGAAGACCTTTAATTTTCAATGAGTTATTATAAACCGTTTCGATTAATTCTGGAAAACGATCATTCATGGTTATGGCCATTGTATTGAAAAAGTCATAATCGTTTCTGATAGTGTTCCAATATTTTGTTTTCTCACTTTCACTTAAGGCTGGAAAATATTCTTCAATAAATTTCGTGTAATTTTTCATTACCTCTTCAATGTAGGTTTTCGCTTTCCTTTTATTTCCATCCATATAAAAGACTTTACTCAGGCGGGAGGTTGCTTTAACATATTCGGGGTGCTGATTATTAAAAAATTTCTCATTCAAGGCTTGACTTTCGCTATATTCACTTTCAGCATCTCTCCATTTTTTTTGTTTGTAGAAAACATCTCCCCTTAGAATATGGATATCAGCAGCTTTGATGTTATTTCTTTTCCCTACTTTTTCTTTCCAGATATTCTCAGATTGTTCTAAAAAGCTGAGAGCCTCGTCTAATTTATCTTGGGAAATAAAAAAGAGTGCCATGTCTTTGAGTAAATCTGCATAAAGAGGGCTTTTGGTTGAAAACCTTTTTCCTATAGTAGCTTTTGCTTCAAAAAGTAGGTTTTCAATTTCAGAAGGATTTGCAGTACCTTTATAAAACATAACAATTGCTAATCTGGAAATAGTGGTAGCAACATCTACGTGGTTGCGTCCAAACTGCTTTTCTAAGACTGTAATTGCTCTTCTATAAAATTCTTCTGACTTATTATAATCTCCAATAGTTTCGTAAAGTTCACCTAAAAGAAGGATGGCAGGAGCATTTTTAGTAGAGTTTTCTCCAAAAACGCTCTCCGAAATTTCTAATGCTCTTCTTGCGTATTCCTCTGATTGTACATAATCTCCCTTGATAAGATATAATTTTCCAAAATCCACCAAGGGAAGTATGATTTTTCGGCTGTCATTGCCATATAATTTTACAATTCTTTTGAGTGATTTAATTAATATTTCTTCTGTTTCAGAGTACTTTCCAACCTTTAGGTATACTGACGCTAATTCTTGAGTAGCCACTAAAGGATTGTATTCGGGGCTAGGAACTGAACTTTGATATAATTTTTGGGACAACTCCAATGCTTCTTCAGCTTCATCGAAAAAGCCTCTAATGGACAATAACTTTGCGTAAGTTTCTAAAGCCATAATGTAGTAAACCACATTATTTTCGTTATCGAAATTCTCAAGAATTGCTAGCGATTCTTTTATGTTTTCTCCTGCTTTCTCATATTCACCAATTTTTATTTGAAGGTTTGCAATAAGATTAAGCTCTTTACCAAAATCAATGTCTTTGTTATCATATTTTATCCTTGTAACTAAAAGGGCTTCATCTAATAAACTAGAGGCTTTTTTATAATCGTCATCAATTTGATAAGAAGTAGCTAAATGATTCAGAAGATTTACATATCGGTTATGTTGGTTAGTAATTTGATATTCGACTTTACCAAAATACTCTTTATTATATATCTCAACAGCCTTGTCAAATTTATCTGTATAATCTATGTAATGGTGTGCTAAATCAATTTTGCTAAATGCTGCGGTCACACTTGTGTCGCCATATAATTGACTTTTGATATCAATAATAGCATTCAAATAGTTTTCAGAATTGATAAATATATTTTTGGCGGCCGCCACCTTAACTAAGGTGTTTAGTAATTCAATTCGTATTGGATGATCGCTAGGTAATAAATTTTTATCACTTTCAAGGATTGCCGCTGCATTTTCTACTTTTGTTAATTCACCTTTTTTAAGATTTGATTCAAAAGAAATGGTAGCGAGTTTTACAAAATGTGAACTACTTTTTTTGAAATTAGCTTTCAAAGTCTTTTCAAGTTCCAAATAATAAGCTTGAGCCCGAACAATATTATTATCTTTAATGGTACTGAGGATTAATTTCTCAAGATATTTCAGCGTATTAGGATGATTTTCACCATTTGAAGACAATGAATAATTATAGGCATCGGAATAATAACTAAAGGGCAATTCTTTTGTACCGATTTCTTCGAAATACTCCGCGAATAGGAACATGTGCTCGGCAAAGAATTTATTCTTTCTATTTAACTTATCTTGAATCCAAATTTCACCTGTGGAAAAAGCTGAGTCGGCTCTCTTAATCTCGCCTTTATGTTTGAGTACATTACTTTTAAGGGTAATCAATCTTGCAGCCTCCTGATATCTTCTTTCAAGTTCTTTCTTTTTTAGTTTTCCGTCCGTGTTAAGTGTCCTTTGAAGAAAAAATGATTCTTTTGAATTGATTATTTTTAGAGCTTCATTGTAATCGCCAACAGCTAGTAAAATGTCTGCTTTATTCAGCTGCAGATTAGCAAGAAATACTTCAGTAGCAACTTTTGAATCTTCAAATATTTCCATTGCTTGCTCTAGGTAATTGTTAGCTTTAACATAATTGCCATAATTGACCATGTTTTGATAAGCATCAATCAAATTAATTCCGTGGCTGATGGAATTATTGCCATTTACTTTTGCACTGATGGCAATTGCATTTTCATTTAATATGTAGTAATCTTTAAATTGTCCGAGTGCCCAGTTATATTTTGCTTCTTTTAGTTTCGCAACAGCCACAAACTGGTTTTCTGCCCCAAATTTTTTTGCACTTTTTTGTTCCAGTTTTTTCGCAAATTTTAGAGCATTTTCGAAATCTCCATTTTCAAAGTTCTTTTCAGCCTTCTCAATGTATTTATTGAATTTTTTAACATTTTGAGCCATCAATTTTTGATTGTCAAAAATCAGTAAAGAAAAGCCGATTAGAAGTAGATAGATAAGATGTTTAAATTTTGTTGAATTCATGAGAATTGAATAATTACAATTTTTTATGAGATAAAGATAATGAAAAAAATGAAAGTAAAATAGCTACCTATCTCAACTTTTGTATTGAATAAGAAATGAAAGATTAGCTTTATCTACTTTTTAGCTGGTATTTTTCTTATTTGGCTCTTCGCCTTTACGATATTTAATTACTTTTGCGCCATCCTTTTGAAAATCATGAGAGCCCAAGACTTTAAAGAACATTTTAAACGTAATTATCTACTTGCATACCCAGTTGTATTGAGTCAGCTAGGTCATGTATTAGTAGGGGCTGCAGATTCGGTCATGGTGGGGAGAGTAGGGACTGAAGAATTAGCCGCAGTTTCTGTTGCTAATGCTGTTTTTAGCATCGCCATGATGTTTGGAATTGGGATTTCCTTTGGATTGACTCCTTTGGTTGCGCAGTCGGATGGCGAAGGGAATCATCGTGCTTCCATGCGTTTTTTAAAACAC
Organism: Marivirga sp.; assembly: GCF_035704835.1. GTDB lineage: Bacteria > Bacteroidota > Bacteroidia > Cytophagales > Cyclobacteriaceae > Marivirga. The sequence continues at coordinate 15,512 of NZ_DASSWQ010000060.1, forward strand.
AGCTTTGTAGTCAACCTTATTTTTGGTTTAATTCTTTTCATCATTTTACTCTTTGGAGGGTTCATTTTAGATATTCTGGATCAACCAAAAGCAGTAGTCACTTTAGCGAAACCTTATTTAGCAATTATTGGATTTTCCCTTTTGCCTTTTATGTTTTTTCAGACCTTCAAGCAATTTGCTGAAGGACTATCACTGACAAAACAAGCTATGTATATTACTATAAGTGCCAATGTGATCAATATAGTTTTGAATTACATCCTGATTTTTGGGAAGTTTGGTTTTGAGCCGATGGGTTTGGTAGGTGCCGGATGGGCAACGCTAATTTCAAGAGTGATGATGGCTATCGGTATGGTGCTTTTTGTAAGATATCATAAGAAATTTAACGCTTATTGGAAATATCTTAAAGTTACGGTATGGAACACTATCTCATTTAAGCAATTACTGAATCTTGGAGTTCCTACTGGTTTTCAATACATTTTTGAAGTTGGTGCTTTTGCATCGGCAGCCATCATGATTGGGTGGATGGGAGCTGTACCTTTGGCTTCCCATCAAGTTGCGATGAATTTGGCTTCCATTAGTTATATGATGGCAACAGGAATATCTGCAGCTGCCACAGTTAGAGTAGGGAATCAATTAGGACAGAGAGATATTCCGACCATGCGGATTGCTGCATTTACATGTTTCCTTATGGCCATTATATTTATGAGTTTCACGGGCTTGCTTTTTATGGGACTGAATGAATATCTTCCTTTTATCTACACCTCTGATCCAGAAGTAATCGGTATAGCTTCCTCCTTATTGATCATTGCAGCTCTTTTTCAACTTTCTGATGGTATTCAAGTAGTGGGATTAGGTGCGTTAAGAGGAATGGGAGATGTTAAGCTACCAACTGCAGTCACTTTTATGGCATACTGGGTGATCGGGCTGCCATGTGGTTATTTGTTGGCCTTCACTTTTGGTTTGCAAGAAAAGGGAGTTTGGTACGGATTACTAATTGGCTTAAGTGTAACTGCCGTTATCCTTTTCATTCGTTTCAATAACAAAACTAAAAAACTAGCAGCTGAATTCAATCAAAATATATCAGGGTGATATATCCATCCTTCACTTTTGGCAGCAGCTAAAGCACTGACAGGGATTTCTTTTTTTATTTTTGGGACAGACAAAGCTCGACCACTAAATCCTAATGCGTAAATAGCGCAAATGACAGCATCTGCTACATCTGTTTTTTCCTTAGCTCCGTGGAAATAATAGTCAAAACCATTAATTTCTGAAAAAGGATAATTTTCAAATAGTTGTTGATATTCATTGAATATGAGATTTTTTTGCAAGCTTGAGCTTTTCAATAACCCCGGATATACTTCTATTGCTGTAATATCTTTTTCCTCATGAAAGGGTAGAACTGAAAAGTTGCTATACTTTGCCTTTAATTCTCCGATCATTGAAATGGCAACAGTTGCATTGCTTGTTAAAAAGCTAAAAGAAGCACTTAAGGGTGTTTTCCCAAAATTCTTTTTTATGAATAAATCAGTTGCTCGCCAAGCAATTGGGTTTTCTTTCAAATTACCTTGAATAGTTTTGAAAACGTTTATTGGATTTTCATTAATGATTTCTCTGAATAATTCAGGAAATTGCAAAGGAGCATCTATTCCTAAGATGATATTGTGCGAAGCTTGATGTTTACTGAGCAATTTCTCTATTTGCTCTTTTATTTGGTAAATAGTTAATTTTGTGGCCATTAAAAGCTTAATTTCGCTATCAATTGATTCCAAAACACAAAAGCCATGATTTTTCCCACTCCATCCACCAACATCCCAGCCTATGGAAATTTCCTTATTTTTTAGTTCTTTTATCATTTGCTAGTTTTAGGTTTTAAACTATGAACCAATTTTTTAAGAAGATATACACTGTTTGGTGCGGAATTGTTTTCATTGGCTTATTTGTGCTATTGTTTCCTTTTTTCCTTCTAATAATTGCCAATAAATCATGGCATAAGCATTGTTATGTACTCAATAAAGTTTGGGCAAGTGTAGCCTTATTTTTAGTCGGAATTAGGACAGAGATCGAAGGAAAACATCGCTTAAGTACAGCCATGCAATATGTTTATTGTGCGAATCATTTTTCCTTGTTAGATATAGTGAGTTTTGGTTTTGCTCCACATTCGGTAGTATACGTAGGCAAAAGCTCGCTGGCAAAAATTCCACTATTTGGCTATATGTTTCGAAAATTGCACGTGACGGTTAACAGAGCTAGTCCGACAAATTCTTATAAAGCTTTACAAATTGCAATAGATAAAATGGGAGAAGAAAGGTCACTGGTAATGTTTCCTGAGGGAGGTATTTTGTCAAAAAGAATTCCTGAAATGGGTAGGTTCAAAGATGGTGCATTTCGTGCTGCCATCACGAAACAAATTCCAATAGTGCCTGTGAGCCTTCCTGATAATTGGATAATTTTACCGGATGAAAAAATCCCTCTTATTACCAAGAGGAAAATGAGGATGATATATCACGAACCTATTCCAACTTCTGGACTCAATATGGAGGATGTATCTGCGTTAAAAGAAACTGTATATGAGGTAATAGCCACAGATTTAAGAATGAAACTGAAAGATGAGTATAAATAAAGAAACCTTAAAGAAGATAGCTCATTTGGCACGATTGGAGTTTGATGAAAAATCAGAGGAAAAGATGCTAAAGGATATGAATAATATGCTTTCTTTTGTGGAGAAATTACAGGAGGTTGATACAGAGAATGTTGAGCCTCTTCAATCGATGACGATGGAAGTTAATCAATTTAGAGCGGATAAAGTAGGCGGTCAAATGTCACACGAAGCTGGGTTAAAAAATGCACCCAAAAGAGATGCAGATTATTTTAAAGTGCCTAAAGTAATTAAATAGTAAAATGAGAAATTTAAATTTTTGGAAGGGTTGGAAGTTACGTTATCGAGGCATCTATCAGGTGCTCCTTTTAATTTTTTTAGTATCCATAGCCTACAGTTTTTACAATCAATACAATAGCTTTGATTTAGCTCATCCGATGGATGTGGTGAGGAAAACGCAAAGCATAGAACTCTCACTTCAAAATGTGCAAGATTTTATTTTTGAACTGCCAGTTCCTGCTCGTAATTACATTATTTTTCAAAGTTTTTTACCGCTAGAATCAGGATTTAAATTAAGTGGAACATATCTTTTAATAGCCATTATTTTTTGTTGTTTTAGTATTTTAATGACCGCTTCAACTTACTTGAGTAGATGGTGGTTTATCATTTTTCAATCCGTATTTGTAATTTGGATTATTACGCTCAAGTTGCAGTTTCTCAAGATTTTCGGGATTGAAAATCAGCTTTTCACCTTTCTGTTTGTAGGACTCATATTAGTCTCGGGCTATTATTTACATGCGTATAAAGAGTCTGCAAGTCTGTTCTTACGCTGGATGATTTTTGCTATCATCCTCATTTCTTTAATGGCGTTGGTTACGATAGGCTCAACGGTAGAAGCTCCCATTGTTTTCATGGCGCATCATGGAATCATTGTACCAGTTTTGTTGGCTATCATCTTTATTTTTAACATTGCTTACGATATCATCCTGCATATTCTTTATTTATTAGCCGATAAAAAGAATAAAGAGGAAGGTTCAAACCTGATGCATTTTATTATCATTTCCCTGCTTTATTTAATTTATGTGGGATTAACATTCGCTAAAAATGATAATCTTATAAATATAGAGATAGTTTATTTAAATGAGTTTGTATTACTTGCCATTTCAGCCGTATTAGGAATTTGGGGTTTCCGAAAGAGAAGTGAGTTAATTGATAGCCAATTAAGCTTTAGACCATTAGGAGGCTATGTGTTTTTAGCTTTAGGTATTTTAACTTTCACAGTAATTGCATGGATTTTTAAAAATGCAAATGACCCTTTGATAGATACTTTTGAAGACATCATCATTTTTTCTCATTTAGGATTTGGTGTTTTATTTTTCTTTTATGTTCTCTATAATTTTGTTGGTTTACTGAAAGCTGGTCATGGTATTTACCCAGTGGTTTTCCGTCCAGTAAATATTCCATATAACCTAGTTAGAGGAGTTGGTTTTGCTATCGTAATAATCTTGATATTAAGAGTTTCTTATTTACCCTATTATCAGGCAATCTCAGGTTACTATGTTGGATTAGCTGACTATTATGAATATATAGGAGAGGAGGAGAAAGCGAAAACCACTTATAAAATTGCTCGTCAATATGCTGCCACATCTCATAAACATAACTTTAAAATTGGACAAATGGAGTATGAAGAAGGGAACTGGGCTGAAGCTTCATCCTATTTTAACAATGCCAATTTTAAAAGACCAAGTGTTCAATCTTATATTCAAAGAACTCAATCACAATTGAATGCTAATTTAATTTTCGAAGCCTTATTTACGTTGGAAGATGCGCAAAAAGAATTTCCGAATAACGCTTATTTACTAAATATGCGAGGTATTGTGTACGAAAAACTGAATAGAACGGATTCTGCTTTCATATATTTTGATGCTGCAGCGCGTGCTGCCAACAATGATGATTTGGCTGAAGTTGCTCAGGTAAATCGATTAGGTTTATTTGCTAAAAACTCAGTAGATGAGGAATTACCTTTGCAGTCAGAATTAAATGATAAGTCAGTTGCGTATCAGGCTAATTATTTAGCGCTGGCCAATCGAAAAAGACAATTTATTGATAGCATTGATTTAAATGCGAGGAAAATCCCAGAAATCCTTACTTATAATGATTTTTCGTTTATTTTCAATCTTACCCTCAATAAAACCTTAGCAAATCAGGGATTTAAGGCTGATACGATTCATTGGCTCACTCAAATTGAAGAAAATGAAGATTTTGAGAAATCACTGAAATATGCGACTTCTTCTCGTCAGAATTATGCTGGTAATGTGAATTCTGCCTACAGTTTTATGTTTGAATTGGAAAATGATAATATTGCTGATGCAGGTTTTTATTATCTGTTACACGGCATGTGGTTAATGGACCAAAAGGAATACTCAAAAGCAGAACAACATTTTGCAAAAGCTGCGGAATTAAAAATGTCAAAAGCAAATACATATAGAACCATTGCCATGATTTGGGGAGGGAAACTGTATGAAGCAGCACAACTTTACAGAAAAGAAATGAATAGTGAAGCGGTAGCTGCAAATATTTACGAGAGAGACCCACTATATCAGTTTTTATTAGGTGAATATGAGAAGCTGCCAGATAGCTTCAAATATTTGTGGTTGTCCACTAATAGTGCTTTAACAAAGGAAAAAAAGGATTCTATTTTTAATGACTTAAGAAATTCACCTTTTTTAATGCTACACGAACTGAATAAAACGGAGCAACAAATTAAAAATGGAGATTTAGAGTTGGCAAGCAATTCTTTGGAAGAAATAAATATACCATCAACAGAAAAGGGCTTATTGATATATAAAAATAATTTGACCGCTTTATTATCTGCTATCAATAAAGATGAAGATTTAGCAAATACAGTCGAGCCATCCATATTGCAACAATATCCTTATAACTACAAATTAATTTGGCAGGCAAGCACTTCTTTAAAAGAAGAAAATAATGCTAAATCGGATAGTCTAATGCTCGACTTAGGTAGACAGAACGCTTTTTTTGAAACAGCTGTTATTTATAGTGCGCAATATTTTATCGAAAAAGGCGAAATGGAGGTAGCCTATGATATTTTGGTGGAGGCAAGTAGAATAAATGAAAATAGCGTTGAAATTCTTAAATCATATACATTACAAGCGCTCAGAATGAATTTAATCAACTATGCAGAGGAATCTTACCAAAAGCTAAGGCAATCATTAAATACCGACAACTGGGAGAAATTTTCGGAAGAATACGAAAGGATCAAAGAAAGTATGGAAGAAATGCCATGGTAATCTCCGCTTATCACAAATGAATTGTGCAATCCATACTTCTGAATTAAATTTTCACATTAAACTATCAAGAATAAAAATAAATGAAACAATCCGTAATCCATACTAAAGATATCGCTAAAATATATACGATGGGAACCGAGACAGTGCAGGCATTGAAATCAGTTTCTATAAATATAGATAAGGGAGAATATGTTGCTTTTATGGGACCTTCTGGCTCTGGTAAATCAACATTAATGAATATAATTGGGTGTCTAGATACACCTACAAGAGGAACGTATCAATTGGCAGGACAAGATGTTAGTGAAACTTCAGAAAATGATTTAGCTGAGATTAGAAACAAAGAAATTGGTTTCGTTTTTCAGACTTTTAATTTGTTACCAAGACAATCTTCTTTAGAAAATGTTGCACTTCCTTTAGTATATGCAGGTTTTAGCAAATCTGAAAGACATGAACGAGCTCTGGAAGTATTAGAAAGTGTAGGGCTCGCTGATAGGGCTCACCACAAACCTAATGAACTTTCCGGTGGGCAACGCCAAAGAGTTGCTATTGCAAGAGCTTTAGTCAATAATCCAAGTATTATTTTGGCGGATGAGCCTACAGGAAATTTGGATACTAAGACTTCATATGAAATAATGGAGTTATTCCAGCTTTTGCATGATCAAGGTAATACCATAGTAATGGTAACACATGAAGACGATATTGCTCAATATGCTCACAGAGTTATTAGAATGCGAGATGGACTGGTAGAAAGTGATAATATTAATACTGATATTACTAGAGTAGGAACTGAAACTGTATAAGTATATATTTGATTAATTATATTTAATAATTTAAAGATACTTTCTAGTTGCTTGTCTATAGGTTTTAAGAGAGTAGTTGATGTGATTTATCATTCTCGTTCTTAAAATTATTCAATTTATTTTATATTTTCTGTTGTATATCAGATTGAATGAATATAGCTTTGAATATGAGCGATGTATCCTATCCTATAAAATTATTAATAGCAGACGATCACGAGATTTTAGCAAGTGGAATGTCTTCAATTCTATCAGTTAAAGACGGCTTATCTGTTTTAGGAACGGTCGCCAATGGTCAGCAGGCTTTAGATTTTTTAGCAAAGCATGAAGTTGATATTGTGATTATGGATTTAAATATGCCATTACTTAATGGCATTGAGGCTACTGTTTTTATCAAAAAGAATTTTTTAAATGTAAAAATCTTAATCCTAACCATGTTTGATAGGGAAGGATATATTCAAAATGCATTAGATGCAGGAGTAGATGGATATGTTCTGAAAAATGCAAATGAAAATGAGATTGTTATTGCTATAAAAAGATTAGCTGAAGGAAAAACTTATTTTTCTCAAGATGTAATGTCAAAAATGGCAATGAAAATGCGCGTTTATGGTGAATCGGAAGGAGGAGTTAAACTAACTGAAACGGAAAGAAAGATATTACACTTTTTAAGCGAAGGGGATACTTCTGGTGAAATTTCAGAGAAATTAGGTTTGTCACCCAATAGTATTAATTCATACCGAAAGCTACTATTACAAAAATTTGAAGCTAAAAATGTTTCACACATGGTGAAAATGGCTTTAGAAAAGGGTTATTTAGGATAGATTTCCAATTCAATAAATCAAAAATGAAGTATTATATAATTGCTGGCGAACGTTCAGGTGATTTGCATGGGAGCAATTTAATCAGAGCAATAAAAGCTATTCAACCCAATGCCAATATACGCTGCTGGGGAGGAGATGCAATGGAAAATGCTGGTGCTGAATTAGTTGTTCATTATCGCGAAATGGCTTATATGGGCTTTTTGGAGGTAATTAAACATTTGGGTGCTATTCGTAAAAAAATTAACTTCTGCAAAGAAGATATACTAGCTTTTAGACCTGATGCTATCATACTAATTGATTATGCAGGCTTTAATATGCGTATCGCAAAATTTGCTAAAAGTAAAAATATCCCTGTTCACTATTATATTTCCCCTAAAGTATGGGCTTGGAATCAAAAGAGAGCATATAAAATTAAAAGAAATGTAGATTATATGTATGTAATTCTACCGTTTGAAAAGGAGTTTTATAAGCGATATGATTTTGAAGTGGATTACGTAGGGAATCCCTTATTGGATGCAATCAGGGAATTTAAACCGAATTCTGACTTTACTTTTAGAAATAAAGAGGTAATTGCTGTATTACCTGGAAGCCGTCAGCAAGAGGTAGATCATATGCTCAATAATCTGCGAAGTGTTGCAAAAGAATTTCCCAGCGAACATTTTGTGATTGCAGGTGTAAAAAGTTTAGATAAGGAGTTATATCAATCTATTGAAAAGCAGTCTAATGTGAGTTTGATTTTTGATGAGACTTATGACTTGCTATTCAATGCAAAAGCAGCCTTGGTCACTTCAGGCACAGCTACTCTAGAAACAGCCTTATTTAATGTGCCACAAGTTGTGGTTTACAAAACTGGTAAAATTTCCTATGCGATTGCTAAAAAGGTGGTAAAGGTAGAGTTCATTTCTTTAGTAAATTTGATACTCCAAAAAGAAGCCGTAAGAGAATTAATTCAAGAAAATTTTACGTTGAATAATTTAAAACTCGAATTACAGCAAATCTTACCAAAAGGAGATAAAAGAAAACAGATTCTGAGTGACTACTCAGTTTTAAAAGCGATGATGGGAGATAATAATACCTCCCAGCAAACTGCCAACTTAATAATCAGTAGAACTAAAAATTAATTTCATAATTTATTTCCCCTTAGGAAATCAGTAATAGCCATTCTTTTTTTCCCTTCCGGTTGAATCTCCTCCATTGCTAAAATACCAGGATTACATTGAATATGAAGGTGGGTTTTATCATCTGTGATTAATTTCCCTGGTTCTCCCTTAGAATTTTTATCAATGATGGTTGATACGTGAATTTTGTATTTATTATTATTTATAATAGCCCAAGCAGTGGGGAATGGATTTAATCCTCTTACATAATTATAAAGTTGCTCAGCTGGTTCAGTCCATTTTAATTCTGTATTTTCTTTAAAAAGCTTAGGAGCATGCTTCAAAGGTTGATTTTCGTTTTGCACTTTAAGTTGATAATCTTCCTTTTCAATTGCGTTCACTGTTTTTAAGACAAGTCCGGCTCCTTTTGCCATCAATCTATTATAAACTTCTCCAGTGGTATCAGTATGAGAAATTACTTCCTTTTCTTGTAAAATAATACTTCCAGTATCTATTTCATGTTTTAAAAAAAATGTAGTTAATCCAGTCTCTTTTTCGCCATTCATAACAGCCCAGTGAATGGGAGCGGCTCCTCTGTATTGCGGAAGTAGGGAGGCATGTAAGTTAAAAGTTCCTAATTCGGGCATTGACCACACCGTTTCAGGTAACATTCTAAATGCTACTACAATTTGTAAATTAGCTTTTAAAGAGGTTAATTCCGTTTGGAATTCTGGGTCTTTCAAATTGGTTGGCTGCATTATTTTAAGCCCCATAGACTCAGCATATTCCTTTACTGGTGATTGTGACATTTTCTGACCACGGCCTTTAGGTTTATCTGGTGCAGTGATGACTGCTGCAATATCGTATTTATTTTCAACTAATATTTTCAGTGATGGAACCGCGAAATCCGGTGTACCCATGTAAACAATGCGTAATTTTTTCATAGGTCACAAAGTTAAAAATATAGGATGAATTTAGCTGAGAATTTCAATTCAATTCTACCGACTTCGGATATGATTTCAATTCACTTTGATCGGATTCAATTTATAGATTAATAATCGTAATTACTTAAGCCATTTTTGAATTATAAGAATTTTTATCCTTCTTGTTTTCTACCTGGGTTTCATTGACCGGAATTGTCAGCACTACATTAATCCCTTTATTGGGTTTAGAATTAAAATATACAGCTCCATTTATGGTGTTCACCCTAGCGTAAATACTTCTCATTCCCATTCCAGAGTCTACCACATTTTGAATATCAAAACCGATACCATCGTCCTCGTAGAACAAATTGATTTCATGGTCTGCCTGACTTATTTGTAAAGTGATTGTATTTGCTTGTGCATGTTTAATAGTGTTGTTTATTAATTCTAATGCTATATGATAAACATTTCTTTCTATTTCTAATGGTAATCTTTCCTGTAAACCATAAACAGATAGTTCAGCTTGGATTTGTTCTGTTTCATTTATGGTTTTTATCATATCATGTAGAGCTGTTTCTAGGCCAAAACGCGTAAGCATATCTGTTGAAAGGTTATGAGAAATTTCTCTTACTTCCTTTATGGCTTCGTTGACATTGTCCAGCAATTTATAATTGAAATTAGAAGAAGTTTTATTCTGCTCTGATTGAAAAAGTAATTTTATGGATGATAACCTTGCTCCTAAGCGATCATGTAAATCACTTGCAATTCGATTTCTTTCTTCTTCTTGTCCATGCATCATGGCATTAAGCTCCTTTAGTTCTTGTTCCCTTTTCATATTAGAGATTTCCTCATTTTTAAGCTTTTTCAGATACTCTTGTTTCTGAAGAAAAAACCAAACTGTTGAAATGATAAGTAGAATTAATACCAAACTTAAGCCTAAGAATAGATTTTTTTGAAAATTTTTCTCAGCTATTGCAAATTGTTGTTTCTCTATTTCAGCTTCTTTTATGGCAGTTTCATATTTCATTTCTAGATTTTTGATTTCTTGCATTTTTTCATGGTCGAAAAGAGAATCACGTAATTTATTATACTTAGTAAATAATATCGAAGCGTCTTCAATGGCACCTATCCCCATTTTTGCTTTGATTATATTCGTATAGACATTAATTTTTTTATATTCATCTCCCAAAATTTCGGCTAATTCTAAGCTCTTTTGAAAATACTCTAAGCTCTTGGAATACTCATTTTGCTTTAAATAAATATTACCTAAACCCATATAAGTTTTGGCAAGTGTACTTTTATTATCAAGCATTTTATTAATGGTAATGGCTTTATGGTAGCTATCAATCCCATCTTTGAAATGCTCTTTTTCTTCGTACAAAACGCCAAGATTATGGTAAAGTGAAGCAATATTTCCAGAATCCTTAATAGCTTGAAAAGACTCCAAAGAACTTAAAAAATAATAGTTTGCTGAATCATAATTATAGTATTCGGAGTTATGATCAGAAAATATAATACCGATATTCATTTTGATGATGGCTGCTTTTATACCTTTCTGATTTTTTGGGAGAAGTTTTTCAGCTTCTTGATAATAATGGAGTGCTAACTCAGCATCTTCTGAAGTATAATAATTACCAAGGTTATTATAGTTACTGATTAATCCATTAGAATTTTGAATATTTTTATTTATCTCAATTGCTTTATACTGGTAGCTCAATGCATCTTTGGTGTTATTTGTTTTTTTGCGATGGAGGCTAACTTGTGATAAGATAAAGCAAGACCGACTGAATCTCGATTTTGAATAAAAATATCGGTTGCTTTTAGGAAATATTTGGTAGCTGAATCTAATTGATTTTTATTTTTAAATTTAACAGCTATTTCATAATCTAAATTTTCAGTTGATTGCGAATAACAAGTCATAATAAGACAGACATTCACCAACAGAAATACATAAAAAGGCTTTTTCATTAAATAAATTTACAATAATGCGCGTAGAAAAGAAAAATTAATTTCAACCTAACCTCTTCAATGGTGTAAAGTCAATACATCCAGTCTTGTCATTTAAAACTGTGAATTCGATCCTTTCATCTTTTCGGTCTCTTCAATGGTGATGTAATGGAAGTTACCTCAAATCATTTCGACTACTCTTTTATCCATAATAATGAATTTTTGATAGCTTATTTTAGTTAATGAAAAGATGCAATTATTTATACTAATAATAAAAAGGAGAGGTTGTTAACTTAATCAATTAAATTTTTGATATTAAAAAATAGTAATCTAATAGGGTGGGGTAGGTTTAGGTTTTTTGAATCAATAAAAATAAATACCCTAAAAATGGTTGATAAATACCTTAAAAATAGTTTTGAATACCTTATTTATGATGTTTCATAGGAGAAAACCTGATCATACCTTTATGTAGTAGTTAGAATTTAATGCGAATAGCTTCGGTCAATACTTTCTATATATTTAACAACATTACCTAAAAAGACGGGCATTAATTTAGTGATAGTTAACTTCTCCCCCCTATTGATGTTAAAATATCATTTGTCCCGTCTTTGAGGGTATTTTTACGGCTTCCAAAGAATAACTCCAAATTCATTTTGAAATATCCAGTTTCCACAGTTTTTTGGGGATAATATTCCTGTTGATATAATTATTTAGCAAAGCGTATGTATATATACAGAAAGGACTAAAAAGAAAGGCTTTGATATTGAATGAATATGGAGTAGCGATTAATCACTACTCCATATTTAATGAATTAAATTATTTTGAGTTCTTTACCTACTTTGGTGAAAGATTCAATTGCTTTGTCTAGATGTGCTTTTTCATGAGCTGCAGAAAGCTGAACTCGAATTCTGGCTTGTTCTTTTGGTACAACAGGATAAAAGAATCCAATGACATAAATTCCCTCTTCCAATAATCTGTCTGCAAATTTTTGAGATAGAGCCGCATCATAAACCATAATAGGAACAATAGCTGAATCACCGTCTTTGATGTCAAATCCAGCTTTTTTAATATGTTCTTTGAAGTAATTTATATTGTCTTCTAGCTTATCTCTTAATGCAGTTGAACTACTCAACAAATCAAATACTGCGATGGAAGCCCCCACAATAGATGGTGCTAATGAATTAGAAAATAAATAAGGCCTTGATTTTTGACGCAACATATCAATAATTTCTTTTTTTCCTGAAGTGAAACCGCCCATTGCTCCACCCAAGGCTTTACCTAGTGTTCCAGTTATGATATCAACTCTGCCCATCACATTGTTGAGTTCATGGGTGCCTCGGCCAGTTTTTCCTATAAAACCTGTTGCATGGCAATCATCCACCATTACCAATGCATCATATTTATCAGCTAAGTCACAAATTTTATCCAATTGAGCAACATATCCATCCATGGAGAATACTCCATCGGTTACAATTATTTTGCTTTGGGCATCTTTAGCTTTTTTCAATTGTTCTTCCAAATCCGCCATATCATTGTTTTGATATCGATATCGAGCGGCTTTACATAACCTAACTCCATCTATAATAGAAGCATGATTAAGAGAATCTGAAATAATTGCATCTTCTGGACCTAAGATAGGTTCAAATACCCCTCCATTAGCATCAAATGCTGCTGCATAAAGTATGGTGTCTTCCGTGCCTAAAAATTCAGCAATTTTTTGCTCTAATTCTTTATGAATATCTTGTGTTCCACAAATAAATCGAACTGAAGACATACCAAACCCGTGCGTGTCTAGTGCATTTTTAGCAGCTTCGAGTACTTTTGGGTGTGAAGAAAGCCCTAAGTAATTATTTGAACAGAAGTTTAAAACCTCTTTTCCAGTATTAGTTTTAATAGAAGCTCCTTGCGGAGTGGTAATGATTCTTTCTTTTTTATAAAGGCCATCTTGCTCTAATTGCTTTAATTCGCCTTGTAATTTGTGTTGAAGATTTCCGTACATATTTTTTGGATTTTTTTCTTTTAGCAAAGATAAGCTTCATTCCATGAATCCCCATTAATTCATACAAAAATCAAAAAAGCATTCTTATAAACGTATGTAGATACATGCTGTATTGTTTTCCTGATTATTTGAATTTATTTTTAAAGACTATTGTAGGAAACACTTACCCTCTTTGCTTTTGATTAGGTATTAATACTTAGAATAGAACCGATTTGTTTATGCACTTTAGTAAGAAATGTAAACATAAATATTTTACAAAATTGTAATGTTTAAATCATATCCTGTTTTTCTGATAATATAATTCACCATAATTTTGTTATTATGATTCAGAATTATCGCAATGAGTTTGTTGGAAATCAAAAAGTATCTTTATCCGTTGACTCACAAATGGAAAGAAGCTTTGTTGCTTTTACTGAATTTTTTCAAGATGGGAAAGATCCGATGTTTATTATTGATCTTGATTCTCAAATCATATTGAACGTTAATAGTCAATTCGTAAAGCACCAATCTGAATTTAACCAAGCCATAGCGTTATTTGAATCTTATCTTCATGGAAAGAATGATTTTCAATCTCGTCAATTTAATCATGGAAATAACGTCTATTTATTTAATTCAATTTATCAGAAGGATGGAAAAGCTTTAATTCAAATATTAAACCTTCAAAGAAAAAATGATTTTCTGAAAATAGATCAAAGCACTCCCAAGGCAAATCACTTTTTTGACACTCTTTCTATACAAAAGGAATTATTAAATAATCTACCTAGTGGGATAGTTCATACGAACAAAAAATTTGAATCACTTTGGTTTAATGATAAGTTTAGATCACTTTTTGGCCGTGCGATTGAAGAGAATTTCAATTTTATAGATGCTATTTATGTGAAAAATATCTCTGAATTTTGGGATAAAATTGAAAAATTGAAAAAGGACGGAGGGCAAGTAAAATTTTCATTTGTAATTCATAATATAAAAAAATCCAAAGAAGTTTTTGTTAATGCAACGGCTTTTAGCGTAAGTAAAAATGCTAAATTACAAGAAGGATTCATCTTCATTTTAGAGGATAAGACAGAGAACATGCATTTCTCCGAAGAAATTACCAAACAAAACTTAGCGCTCAACCAGATTAATCATGAGTTAGATAAATTTCTATACAGTGTTTCTCATAATATTCGTGGACCTATTGCTTCTTTAGAGGGTCTTTTGAAAGTAATCGAAATCTCAGACGTGCGTACTGTCAACGAATTAAAACATCATTTAAGACTTAATTTAAGGTTGTTAAATGGGTTTGTAAGTGATATCAGTAATGTTGCGACTAATATTCACACTCATGTTAATATTGAAGAAGTAAATCTGAGGGATATTATGGAACAAATGTTATTATTTGTTGATAATATCTACGATTTTAATCCAATTGTTACGATTGATATTCCTACAACTTACTCGATTAAAACAGATATTGATCGTTTTGGAATTATAGTAAAATGCTTGTTAAAAAATAGCTTTCAATATAAAGATAATCGAAAAAGAACTTTTGAGATTAATATTAAAGCTACACATAACGAAGACTTCCATTTGATTGAAATTACTGATAATGGAATTGGAATTTCTGAAAAAGTAAAGCCTTATATTTTTGATATGTTCTACAGAGGAACAGAGCTTTCCAGTGGAAATGGTATGGGACTGTACAATAGCCGTGAAATTTTGAAAAAAATCGGAGGTACTATGAATATTGAAAGTAAAGATAGAGAATGGACTAAAGCGAAAATATACCTTCCTGTAAATTTTTAATAGGCGATTTAATTGCCAAAAATAGTTGGTAAAAGGCTTTAAAATATCTTGTAATCCTCTGATATATAGGTAAATAAATATATTTTTTCTAAAGCTCATTGAAATGTGTTTCAATGAGCTTTTTTTTGTACATGAAAAGTACAAAA
>NZ_DASSWQ010000080.1:0-29098 GCF_035704835.1 Marivirga sp.
CTCACAGAATTGATCTAAAAGGAGAGTCACTAAGAAAAGGAATTTTGAAGAATGAATAATTAATTTTTACTACTTTGCATCATCTTTTACAGTGGCACCATTTGACCGAAATCACTGGCATGGTCTGACCGAAATAGCCACCGAAAAAGGATGGGACTTTTAAATTAGAATTACCGGAAGAAAAAGGTAAAATTTTAGTACATAATCCAAGATACAAAAAATTCGATTTTGAGTATAAGGTAAAGTTAATCCCAAAAGTAGATTTTACCTACTAAGAATATCTGAAAGGAATTCTTTTGACGATTGGAAAGACTATCTATCTTTTTATAGTTACTAAATCTTAAATATCAATTACATCTAAAATAATAATCAGTACTAATAATTAAATACTTATATTCTAAGTTTTTATTAATATTTTATATAGATCGATTATTGAATTAATAATACACTCATGAAATTAGAAAAAGTATTAGACCAATTAAATTCATTCGAAAAAAAATTCCTTTCTTAAGATCATAGATGCAATCATATCAGAAAACCCTGTAAATAGAAAAGATATTGATAAAATACTTAGTGAGAGCGATAGAGAATTAAAGAATATCGACAACATAAACATCGCAAAAGTTTTTAAGTTGATAGAAATTGAATTTGAAAAATATGTTGAATTTGAGTTTAAAGACACTACTTCTCAGTTAGATGTACTTATAGATATTATCATAAGAGATGGTAATTGCATTATGAAAAGTGATTGGCTTGCTCGCCTTTATGAAATTGAAATAAAATCACTCAAAACTAAAATCAAAGACTTAAAATCATCTATAGATAAAGAAAATAACTCAATAGATGACTTTAGAGAAAGAGATTACCAAATCTACAAAGCTTGTTTAGAAACTGCCTATAATAATGATAAGGAGAATAATCTTGACAAAAAAGTAACGCAGGATGAATTATCAATTTTGCTCACACTAGCTAGCAAATTAGAATTGTCTCAGGAGGAAGTTCGTTTGATAAACTATATGGTATTACCAATCGAAAAACAAAACATTGAAAATATCATCAATGAATTAAAAAATATTGGTGTTATTTTCTTTTCTAAAAAGTCTAATACGGTATATGTAGCTGACGAAATTATAAGAAACTTAAGAAAAGTAAGAAAAAAGGATGTAGCTGACAAATATTTTAGAAGGGTATTAAAATCATTAAAAGACCCTCAAATTAATTTGGCTTGCAGAAAACACAATATAGAATGGCAAAATATTAGTTTGGACCAGAAAATAAAAAAAATAATAAAAGAAGGAATACCCTTTTCGGCACTTTTGACAACGGATATTTATAAGGATGGCACAAAACTTTCGGAAAAAAAGGTCTTCTTAAATGATTTATTCGAAAATGGTTTAAACACCAGTAAGAGTTTAAAGGGCAGTACTATTGAAGAAAAAGTTCAAAATATTATTGAATATTTTGACGAAATTGAAAGAGATGAAAGAGTAGGAATTTCATTAGAAGGTTATGATCAATTATTAAATGATTTAAATTCCAACTTACCTAAATCAAATGACTTACTAAAAAATGAATTTGAATTACAAGATAATTATGTTTTAAATAGCGAATATCTTTTAGATTTCAATATTAAACCTCGGGACGTTTTGGAAGTAATTGATACAGATGAATTAAAGAAATTCTGTGATAAATTAGACATTAAAACAAGAGGAAATACTATTTTAAATATTCTTGAATCCTATAAAGATGCAGAGAATTTATCACTAGAAAATTATGAGCACTTTGCTTACAGAGATATTAATAAAATAAAAGAAAATGGAATAAATGTTAAAGAAGCCGATATCGGACTTCAATTTGAGGATTTGACGAAGAAGATTTTCGAGGAATTAAAATTTAATGTAGACGAAAAACTTAAAAAAGAACTGAATACCAATAAGGATAAAATTGATATCTTATTAAATCTTGGAAACAAACAATTAATTTTAGTCGAATGTAAGACATCAAAAGATAAGGGTTTTAATAAATTTAGTACTGTTTCTAGACAACTTAAATCATATGTCAAACTGGCTGAAAAAAATGATTATACCATTATAAAATCTTTACTGATTGCTCCAGAATTTAGCGATGACTTTGTTTCTGAGTGTAACTTAGAATATGAATTAAATTTATCTTTAATAAAGGCTAAAAGTTTATTTAATATTTTAGACGCTTTTAAAGATTCGAAAAAGCACAAAGAATTCCCACACAATTTATTAATGAAAGACGTAGTAATTCAAGAAGAGAGAATTGTTAAAGCCTTAGCAAAGTAAACAAAATAAGAAAAATATATTTTGTATTATTTTTCCACAAATCTTACACTTGTGTCGATAAACATCAAATTATATTCGATAAGCGAAATATTTTATTCAACTTTCGTTTATAAATTTGAAATCAAAACAGGCAAGAATTATGAAACATTTGTGGAAAATCTTTGGATTAGCGGCATTAGTATTTTTTTACGGCTGTGATAGTATTGAAAGTGGAAATGGTCGTGCATCCTTTTATTTAACGGACGGTCCTTTAGAGGGTGAAAACGTTGCTGAGGTTGTAATAAGCATTTCAAAAGTAGAAGTATTTGGACCAGAAGGCTGGACTACCGTAAAGGAATTTGAAAGTCCAGAAGCCATTAATTTATTGGAGCTTCAAGGAGGTGAAACCTTCTTTTTGGATGAAAGAGAATTAGTAAGTGGTTTGTATGACCAAATAAGATTAGGATTAGCTTCTTCCATAAGTTCAGCAGAAGGTGAATTTCCTCATTACATTAAATTTAACGATGATTCAGTTGAAGAAATCACGGTTCCTAGTGGAACTCAATCAGGCTACAAAGTAGTGGGTGATTTTACTATTCCAGATGGAGGTGTAACTTCTATCATCATTGATTTTGATGTTAGAAAATCTGTTGTGAAAGCAGGCGCATCAGGTCGCTATATTCTAAAGCCAACGCTTAGATTGCTAGAAGATGCTAACGTAGGTTCAATTGAAGGGGCTGTTACTGGAAATTTAGATAGAAATTTAGTGATTTACGCTTATGAAAGCGGAGCATATAATGAAGGTGAAATGGAGCCAAATGCAGATGAAGTAGTATTTGCAAATGCGATTACAAATTCAAATATTGATGTTGAAGGAAATTTTAACTTATCATTTTTGCCATCAGGTAATTATGATTTAATAGTAGCTTCATTTGATGCTGATGGTAATTTCTTAGAAGTAGTAACTCAGGAAAATGAGGTAGCTCTAGATCCAGGTCAGAAATTAAAATTAAGTATCACATTGTAATTTTATAGAAATATTAAAAAAAGAGCCATTCATCAGCTAATGAATGGCTTTTTGATTTTAAAATCTAATCGTTTTTCATTCTTTTTTAATGGATTCTACAATAGCATCTACTTTTTCTTTAAAGTCCTCATCCTGCTGATAGGCCATCATTATTTTCGAATATCTTTCCTGACTTATATCATGCTATTCCATCTTTGCAACCATTTTCATCTGAGTTTGCTGATTAGTAGTCATGATTTTTTGGGCAGCGGCATTAAAAGACTTTAATTCTTCAGGACTAGCCTCCTCGTCTGATTTACCTTGCTGAATAGCCACAATATCATTAAACCTATCCACTTTCAGTCCATTATCTTCAATAATTTTAGTTACTTCTTTCTCAGCTTCTTGCTGAACCTTAGTTATATCTAAGTTGGCTCTTACGAATGTCTGATTATCTTCATCACTGTAGTTCGTTGCGACTTTTTGCTGTTGTTGAGCAAATAAAATTACAGCACAAAGTGACATTATAGCGGTTGCAAAAATTCTCTTTTTCATCATTATATGGTTTTGTTAAAAGCTAGTATTACCCTATTCAATCAAAATGCAAAGGTGGGGCATTGTTACCTTAAAACGATAAAATTCGGTATCTTCCTAAAAATTTTAAAATAGAATATCAGTATTCTGATAGCAATTGGTGTAATTACTTATTGAGCACGGCAAATACCCTTTGAGAATCCTCACCTCCTAAATCATCCACGATTTTGAGCTCATTCCATCCGGAATTAAAATGAACAGCCATTTTATGTTGTCTTTCAGTTTCACCTAAAAAAACCTCATTTAAATACCAGTAGACTTTTTTTACAGAAGAGGTATGACCTACTTTGCAAATCACTTCTTGCAACTCACCATTAAAATCAACCGGCAGAAATAATTTAGCATCCATATTTGGATAAATAATTTTACTACTTTCTTCGGCTCTGTACCGGTGACATTCAGGATTATGAGGGGGGATAGATTCTATAAAAGCTCCTTTTCTTCTTAAATAATAGGCTATATCTGGTGGATATTCTAATAATTTAGTGGGAATAGCACCTAATCCATTCCAACAAGCTGAGCAGGTTTGCAAATCGAGCTGACTATTGAGGAATTTGGTTTGATGATACTCGCAACTTTTCATTGATTTCATAGCATAAGGAGCATTCGTCACCTCTGTTTCAGGGCAGTCATCAGAAGCTCTAAAACCAGATATAGTGCAAATTTTCATTTCCCGAAAGTCCATTTCATTGAAGGAAAACCATTCTTTTGAGCGGGTTGGAAGTGCCTCTAGCAAATCAAAAAGAATAGGGCCTGCAGAATGAGCACCGCTTAAGTTTTTATTACTTTCTCCATCGAAATTCCCCACCCAAACCGCAATCGTATAGTCTGGATTTAATCCAACAGCCCATGCATCCTTATGACCATAACTGGTGCCTGTCTTCCAGGCAAAATCTCTCGCATTACTAAACTTCTGCCAGAAAAACTCGCTTCCTGGTCGCTTCAAATCTTTTAAAATTTCTAGGGTAAGATGTGCACTTCCATTACTTATCAACTGCGCGCCTCTGCTTTGTTTGGTATCTGTATTTTTCAAAATAATATTATCCGAAAACTCTCCTTCACTGGCTAGTCCTCGATAGAGTTTCACCATATCCCAAAGACTGACTTCTGCCCCACCCAAAATTAATGGCAAACCATATTCATCCGCAGAACGAAACAGATTTCTAACTCCTGCTTCTTTCAAAAAACTATAAAATTGAAATAATCCGTAAGCATTTAATAATCGAACGGCAGGGATATTCAAGGATTTCACTAAAGCCTCTTTTGCAGTTACCACTCCTAAAAAATCTTCACTTGCATTATTGGGTGAAAAACCATCAAAATAGGTCGGTAAATCTCGAATAAAGGTTTCCGGAAGAATCAAGCCTTCATCCATACTTAAAGCATATAAAAAAGGCTTGAGAATACTGCCACTTGAGCGATGAGCCATCACTCCATCAACTTGACCTTTATGTGATTGGTTATAAAAATCTGGCGATCCCACATAGGCTTTAATTTCACCCGTCTTTGTATCGGCTATTAAAAAGGAAAGACTTCTAATGCCATCTGCCGCAAAAAGTGCTTCATATTTTTGAGCTATGTAATTGGCTTTATCTTGAATACTTTTGTTGATGGTGGTGTGAAATGTTTTTTGAGCTGGATATTCATTCTTTAAAAATGAAGCAGCATGAGGAGCCGAACTTTCAAAAGTGATAAATTTATCTGGCACAGGTTCTAAAACACTCAAATCATAGGTAATAGCATTTATATAATCATTTTTAAAAAGCTTTTCCAATAGTGCATTCTTTTTTCTTCTCAATCCATCATTAGTTTTAGAAGGATAAATTAAGCCTGGTGAATTTGGCAAAACAGCTAAAGTGGCAGCTTCGCTCCAGGTTAAAGAATTTATTTGTTTACCGAAAAATTTATGCGCTGCAGTTTGATAGCCAATTACATTCCCTCCGTAGGGAGCGTGTTGCAAATACATTCGCAAAATTTCTTCCTTAGAAAAATGGAAATCAATTTTGACAGCCTCAAAGGCTTCAAGTACTTTGTAAAAAAGGTTTCTATCATTTTGGTATCTTAATCTTGCCACTTGCATGGGTAAAGTGCTTGCACCACTAACAATTCGACCCGCTTTTAGATTTTGATAAGCCGCTCGAAAAATGGCTCCAATATCAATTCCAAAATGTGAGTGAAAATTTTGGTCTTCATACAAAAGTACGGCTGCCTCTAGTTTCCTTGATATGGCGCTTGTATCAGGAGGAAGAAACCATTGCTCATTCTCATTGAGGAAAACATGTAAAAGACTTCCCTCATCCGATTTTACAACAGTGCTATAATCAACCTGAAAGTAGGGCTTTTCAGGAGGAATAGAAAAATATAGAATAGCAATGGATATGAAGAAAATCAATATCCATTGCCAAACTTTAAATTTAGTCCATGGCTTCGACATATACCTTCCTGCTTGTATTTTTGGCTTTATAATCAGGGTTATACATCGCCTCCACAAGTGTAGCAGGAAGCTGATATTCACCTGCTGAAACTGCATTCAATTTCAATACAAAATCATATTCAGTGTTTCCTTCCAAATCAAAAAACCACATGGCTCTGTCATCTCGAATATCGACATAATCTTCCTTATTGATATTCCATTGATTCATCCATTCAGGTGCGACTGATTCTTTCAGTCTTGTATTGTCAATTTGCCAGCCTGAAGGTAAAATCTGCACCAACGCAATTTCAGAAGCTCTACTCGCTGGAGAAGTATTTTTCACACTAAAGCGCGCATAAAAAGTTTGCCCTTGTTTTGTAGTTTGAGGATTAATTGTTCTACCATTATCATCAAAATACGATACCTCCAACGCAAGATTTTTTTCTTCAGCTGGTGACTCATCTTTTAATGGAACTCCATTCCATGAAAGCGTAGCATAAACTTTATCCATATTGGAATCATCTTTGAGTTTAATGCCAATATTTTGATTGAAATTGTTTTTAATAGGGATCGTAAATCTTCCATTTTCACTAAACTCCACCTTACTACCATCTGCGAACTGAATTTCGCCATTGATAACTTGACCACCACTAAAATCTATATTTGCCTTATCAAAGTATTTTCCAAGTGCCAATAGCATGTATCCTGAGCTTTGAGTACTTAGATATTCCTTTGAAGATAAGGTTTTAGCTACTTTTTTCGCCATTAGCTCTGCTGTTTCCATATCCTCCATCAAAGTGGCACAATACAAAATAATAGCATCATCACGACTTTCTGAACCAAAATTATAGGAGAAAGGCTTATATTCTTCAGTTTCTGTTCCTGCAGCTGAAATTATCTTTTCCTTAATATTTTCCACACCCAAAAGATGATATGCGGCTGCCAACATCCATCTTTCCGCATTATTCATTTTAGAAAGTTCATTTTCCATCAGTAAATTCATTTCGGAAATGGGTCTTTTCTTCGCAAGGCTTAAAATAAAGACTCGATTCACTCTTGTGCTTAATTCACCTCTTCTACGATTCGATTGCTGATTTAGCCCGTTGATTGCGCTTTCATATAGATAATCTGGAACGGAGTACCCTAAATTTTTAGCTTCAACCAAATAATGACTTGCATAATTAGTACCCCATTCAGATGCCTTACTGTTTCCTGGCCAGTAAGAAAAGCTCCCATCACTTAGCAAAAATTGCTGCAAGCGGTTAATCCCCTCGTTTATATTGTTATCAATTTCGCTATTTTCACTGTCAGGGAAATAACCCATTTTCTTTAAATATAATTGAGGAAAAACAGATGAAACGGTTTGCTCAATGCATCCATAAGGATAACGAATCAACCATTTTAAACGATGGTCAAAATCCATATTAGGGAAAATGTTAATATCCAAAGTGGCATAATTAGTACCTTCTAAGCCCGCTGATGGAACCGTCATGTTTATTGAATTCCCAAGTGCGATGGTTTCGGTTGTTTTGTCATAAACCCTACTTGCAGCAGGAGTGATGGCAATATCCGTTTCATTTTCAACTTTTATACTACCAGAAGTGCCTAATAAGGTAATTTTAGCTTTGCCAACTGCTTCCTTTACTTTGACTGTAAATTTAATATGTGATTCATCCTGATTGCTAAAATCAACCGTTTTACTAGCATCACCAATTACCTCCAAAGGTCCATCTATTTTCAAATCGAATTTTGCAGTTTTTACATTTGGGTTTACTTTAAATAAGGCAACTGGAAGTGTAAACTGGTCCCCTGGTTTTAAAATCCTAGGAATAGTCGGCTGCATAATAATATCTGACTTAACAGGAACTGTTTTTTCTGCATTCCCATAACTACCATTTTGCGTGCCAACTACCATTACTCTTACGGCACCATTATAATTTGGCATATGGAATTTAACTTTAGCCTTTCCTTCAGCATCTGTCATGAAAGGTCCTTTAAACATGCTGACTGGTTTAAATCGTTTGGTATTATCGTTTAGATCGGTTTGCGATTCTCTGTAATCCATCGCTATTCCTCCGCCAATTGAAAAGGTTTGAAACACATCATTTTTATTGGCGCTAATAACATGTGAAAACACATCATAGGTTTCCACTTGAAGTCCTATTTTTTTATAGAATGATTCCCACGGGTTTGGAGTTCTAAATTGAGTAAGACTCAAAAGACCTTCATCTACAACTGCGATTGTAAATTGTGATTTTTCACGATTTGAAGTATTTATTTCGATTTCAAAATCTTCATTAGGAGTTAAATCTTGAGCCATTTTAATATTGTACTCAAGTTTTGTTTCTGGATCTTCAATCATCAGCGGAATAATACCGAACATTCTAATCGGTCTATCATTTAGGGTCTGATCATGTGGTTGAATGACAGATACAGTCGCATAAATATTAGGCACCATATCTTTTTTAATCGCAACTTCCACTACCAGTTCATCTGATGATTGTTTAGAAGGATCTATCCAAAACCAATCTAACATATCACGTCCTTGTTCTAAAGTGACCAATACTCTTCCCGCCTTTGGATTTGGTAATTTAATTTTAGCGACTTCAAATGGAGCGTATTTCTCTTTATCAGATTTCAAGGCCAAGTTACCTTCGTTGAGATCTCCTCCTGGTACGCTACCATATCGATAGGCACTAAAAAACAAAGAACTAACATGGCCATTTCCACCATCGCTTACTTCTATCAAATATTCTCCCTGCTCCTGCGGCTGAAAACTGATGTAATCAATTTTATCTGTTGTAGTAATTTTCCCCTCAGTCTCCAAATACGTTTGGCTATCTTCTTTATATTTAAGCTGATAATTTCTTCTGTTATTGTATTGATACCACCATCTGCTATCATTTCTGTAAACCTTATATTGGAGATTTTTGCCACTCATTTTATTACCCTTTTCATCTAAAAGAACGACTGGGAATCTCACCTCTTCTCCAGTTTTGTAATAGTAATAGCCACTAGGGTCTTTCAATCCAACATAATTAGGATAGCGATGAAGCTCTACTACATTATAGTTTTCATTTGGTAATCCGCCAGTTTCAAATACTTTGGCAATGACCTTAGCTTTCAGGGCGGAAGGGATTGTTCCCAGTTCTGGAATTATCCAACTACTACTTAACTTACCATCTTCATCAAGTTTCGACTTTAAAATATTCTGGCTAAGCGGTTGAAAATCACCATCTGCCCTACTAAAGTTGAAATCCTTATATTTTGAAAATTGGATTTCCCATGGAATAATTTCAACACTTACTTCAGTTTTAAGGTTGGCAGCAGGAGTACCAAATAGATAACGTGATTCGATATCGAAATCCAGGGAATTATCAGTCCAACTAAAAACTCTTTTCTCCGGATTTACCATCACTTTTAACTTTTCGGCTACAACAGTTTCGATTTTAAGATTTTCACTGAATGTGGATCCTCCCGCATTAATTCGAATTGAATAGTTCCCAGTAGGCGCTTTATCATCTGTTTTAACAGGAAATACAAACACACCATCTTTAGACTTTGGAATGCTTGCTTCATGTATCGTTTTATATTCTGGATCGCGAACGGTAATTGACGCTACATTATTCTCTGGAAAAGTGTTATTGGAGTTTCGAACGATAGCAGTAACGTGGATTGAATCTCCTGGTCTATAAACACCTCTTTCAGTATAAATAAAGGCTTTTGTTGAGTTTCGATTTGTGTATGTTCCACCAATATCAAATCCGGAGGTGCTCCACTGCATTTCATCTTTTTTGAGTGCAGAAATTTGGTTTCCATTTTCTGCTAATACATAATAAAAGTATCTATCACCAGTAGAAACGTGACCACCTGAGCCTGTAGTCAGTCGGCTTCTTACATCACCATCGTAATCAAGTAATTTTATATCAACTCCTGAAAGTGGTTGAGCTGTTACCAAATCGGTAGCGAAAATATGAGTACCATCATCCGTTTTTTTAATTGTAATACCTAAATCACTTACAAAAATAGGCTTATAGATTTGTCCTTTTTCCTGAATGTAATTCAACTTATTGTTCTCAATTGGAATACTTACATCAGAGGGCGTAAAGTTTATCCGCAACAAAAATATTCCATCCTGATAATTGAAAAATAAATCGGTGAGGTCAAATTCATTCAAAACCCATTCATTTTTTTTATCTTTTAGTTCAATGGTCTGATTTTTAATGATAACCCCTACATTGCTGGAATAATTATTATTAAATGCTTCGTTTCTTGATTTCTCACTCTTGAGCTGCTCAGCCTGAAGAAACTGACCCACTTGATCTGAAAAGACCTTTTTTACCTCCAAGTGAACACGTTTTAGGTTAGTAGTATAAAATTGAATTTTTCTTTCATTAGAGGAAGGCAATAAAATCCCACTGGATCCAAATTCAATTTGAGGTTGAATATTAGATAGACTGATTTCTTCTGATTTTTTCGCTTCGGTTTTTGTTCCCCAGTTACTTCGAATTCCTTTTTCTACGGT
Source organism: Marivirga sp. (assembly GCF_035704835.1). Lineage (GTDB taxonomy): Bacteria > Bacteroidota > Bacteroidia > Cytophagales > Cyclobacteriaceae > Marivirga. The sequence continues at coordinate 10,827 of NZ_DASSWQ010000080.1, forward strand.
AATAGTATAACGCTCTCCAAATTTAAATTCCCCGTCAAGGATTACTGCTTTCCCGAGTTTTTTAGGAGAAAATTCTACACTAGGCGTTACTGTAATTAAACCAGAAACATTTTGGTCTATATCCAACTCATCAGAAAAAGTCAGACGTAGCCGAGGCTTTTTTCCGCTTTCATCAGCAGACAATTTTGTCATTTTCATTTGCGTAATAGGCGCAATTTTGAAAACTTCTGTATAGCCATTTGAAAGATCTAAGTCTTTTTTATCAATTACAAAACTGAACTCTTGTTCTGTGTCATTTCTATCGATAGGACTGGATGTAAATTTGAAATTTTTATTATCTAACTGACTCCAACTTAATGTTATGTCACCACCTTGTACTCTGGTCGCTTTTTCAACCGTTTCGAGTGAAGTTTTTTCGTTGAAGGATAGGCCACCACTGTACAATACTTTTTTAGGATTATTTCTATCAACAAGCTCAATATTTCCTGTGAGGCTACTAATTTCTCTTCCAATTACAGATAGATTAAAATCTATTTGATCTAGCTTTTTTTCTGCAAAAGAAGGTGAAAGCTTTTGTAGGTTGAGTTGACCTTCAATTTTCTCCCTCATTGGTAAATCCTCTTCAGGAATGAATTTTAGGACCGTAGTACTAACCCATTTCGCTTTTCCATCCACTGAAGGAGAAAAACTAAAAACATCAGATGGGCTGCTGTCCACTTCATTTTCTTCAATTACAGGATTATTGAAAATTACCTGAACTTCATCATAAAAATGAACTTCACCATTGGTAACAAAACTTACTTCTTTTGCGATTTCTTCTGAAAAGCTCAATTCAGACTCTTGTGCTGAATCTTCTGCTTTTTTGCTACAAGAAGTAAAAAGGATAATACTTAGAGTGAAGTAAGCGATTTGCTTGATGGGGAGGATTGATTTCATGGTTTTGGTGTTCGTTTAGTTATTGTTCAAAACTAATGAAAATGTTAGAAATAAAGTATAAAGAAATTTATTTATCTTCTAACACTACATTAACAATTAACCACCTCATTAAAAATAAATCAAACTACTAATTTAAAAAGGTATAATTGTAATAATCACCATAATTTAAGTGCTCGATTTATTAATCCACTTTGGCGTTTCAGGTGCTTGATATTGCTCCATTTTAGCTAATAGCTTATGAATATCATGATCACTCAAAAGCATATCCCTATTAATATCTTTCAGGAAATTCTGCTCCGTCATTTGAGAAAGCATATCCAAAAGTGGTTGATAGAAATTTTCCATATTCAATAAACCGACTGGCTTTTTATGTAATCCCAACTGACCCCAGGTCAAAATTTCAAAGAGTTCTTCCATAGTGCCAAACCCACCTGGCAAGGCAATAAATCCATCTGCCAGATCGTGCATTTTAAGTTTCCGTTCATGCATAGATTTGACCACTATCATTTCAGACAGTTCGGTATGGGCTACTTCCTTGGTTTGCAAAAAATCAGGAATAACTCCAATTACTTCACCTTTTTCACTCAAAGCGCCATCTGCCACAGCACCCATTAAACCAATTTTAGCTCCTCCATAAACTACTGCTATATTTTTTTGAGCTAGTATTTTTCCAAGTAGAAAAGCTACTTCACTATATTTTTCGTTTTTTCCTGCGCTTGAGCCGCAGAATACTGTGATTCTCTTCATGAATATTTTGTATTAGAATGATATGGGAAAACGATAAATCAAAGCTTCCTTTTATTAGGGTTTTTATAATTATTGAAGAATGACAAAATAACTACAACATTTTGTTCTTCATTAATTTCATAATAAAGACTATTATTCTTTAGGATTACCGCTCTATGGATATTTTCTTTCTCTGATTTGGGATATATTCTAGGGTTTTCTTCAATCAGATTTATAGTGAGATTAATGGCTTCTTTTAAATTAGCGGTGACTTTTTTAGGCCACTTATTTTTCAAATCTCTTGCAACTCAATTAAGGATTTTTCAGTCCAAAGGACTTTATAGCCATTTTTCATATTGCTTTTTAGCTTCAGATTGAGAAATTAAATTTCCTTTTCCAGCATCTACTTTACCTAATTTGATTGACTCTTTCTCAACTTCAGAAAGATTATCCCAAAAATCTTTCTCACTATATTTTTTGATATCTTCGATTTGCCTTAGGATGACATCATTTTTTTGAGATGATATCCAACTAATCAAGTCCTGCTTTAAATCTTCTATTTTTGCATTTTCCATCTTATCAAGTTATATATAATAAAACTTAATTCAAATCATTTAAATTCCTTCCGACTTAAACAACATCCTCTCTCCTACTCCTAACTCAATTATTTTTCCATTGTCATATACTTTTCTCCCATTCACGAAAGTGCTTTCAATAGAAGATTGGAAAGTATGCCCTTCAAAAGGAGACCAGCCGCATTTGGCTAAAATATTTTCTTTAGTCACTGAATATTTCTTTTCCAGATCAACCAAAACGCAATCTGCATGATAGCCTTCACGGATAAAGCCTCTTTCTTCTATTCTGAATAAAGTCGCAACATTATGAGATGCTTTCTCTGCTATTTTTTCCAAACTGATTTTACCTCGTTTGTAAAAATCCAAAAGGGCTAAAAGACTATGTTGCGCCAATGGGCCACCCGATGGAGCTGAAAAATATTTATTTTGTTTCTCCTCCAAAGTATGAGGTGCGTGGTCGGTAGCAATTACATCAATTTTATCGTCCAGCATGGCTTGGAAAATAGTTTCTCTATCCTGAGCCGTTTTTACTGCAGGATTCCATTTAATCAATGTGCCTTTTTCCTTATAATCAGCATCAGAAAACCATAGATGGTGAATACATGCCTCGGCAGTAATTTTTTTCTTTTCCAATGGAATAGAATTATCAAAAAGTTCGGTTTCTTTTCCCGTGGAAATATGTAGTACATGAAGTCTTGAACCGTGTTTTTTTGCCAACTTTACTGCCAATGAAGAAGATAAATAGCAAGCTTCTTCAGAACGAATAAATGGGTGCATTTCAATTGGAACATCTTCACCATACTCCTGTTTGAATTTTTCTGTATTGGCTCTAATAGTGGCTTCATCCTCACAATGTGTGGCAATTAGCATTGGGACTTTTGAAAAAATATTATTGAGGGTTTCTTCATTATCAACCAACATATTTCCGGTAGAACTACCCATAAAAACTTTTACGCCACAAACTTTCCTTGGGTCTGTTTTTAAAACCTCCTCTATATTGTCATTGCTAGCTCCCATGAAAAAGCTGTAATTAGCAATAGAATTTTTAGCAGCTATCTGATATTTGTCTTCCAGCAAATCCTGAGTCAAAGCATTGGGGACGGTATTGGGCATTTCCATAAAGGAAGTTATTCCTCCTGCCACTGCCGCTCTTGATTCGGTGAAAATATTTGCTTTATGGGTCAAGCCTGGTTCCCGAAAATGTACCTGATCGTCAATCAAGCCAGGAAAAAGATATTTTCCATCGGCATCTATAACCTCATCAGCTTCCTCCGCATTGATGCTGGAAGCAATTTTTTCGAAGCGACCGTTTTTCATCAGCACATCTAACTGCTGAATTCGCCCTTCATTTACTATATTTGCATTGACAATCAGAGTGGTTTTCATATTTCAGTTAATTTTTTCCTAAAGAACAGACTTCATGTCGCAAGTTACCGCATCCTTTCAAGAATTTAAACTCAACAAACAATTATTCAATGCTATTGATGATTTGGGTTATCAAAAACCCTCTGAAATACAAGTTAAAGCCATTCCAAGGATTTTAAATGGGCATGATGTAATCGGGATAGCTCAAACAGGGACGGGAAAAACAGCCGCATTTGTTTTGCCGATGCTAATGAAATTGAAATATGCCCAAGGGCATGACCCGAGAGCTTTGATATTGGCCCCAACCCGAGAGTTGGCTATGCAGGTATTTGAGAATATTTTAGAACTAGGAAAATATACTGATTTACGAACTGTTTGTCTCTATGGAGGGATTGGATCTAAAAAGCAAGAAGCTGAAATAACCGCTGGCTGTGATATTATTGTCGCCACTCCTGGTAGGTTACTGGACATATACAATGCAGGCGTCCTTAAAACAAAGCAAATTAAAACTTTTGTGTTGGATGAAGCTGATCGCATGATGGACATGGGATTTATGCCTCAAATCCGTAAAGTATTGGAGCTTTTGCCCATGAAAAAACAAAACTTATTTTTCTCTGCTACATTTCCTGAAAAGGTTGAAAAATACGCTTATGAATTTACTGATTTCCCTGAGAAAGTGGAAGTAACGCCAGAATTCATGACTGCAGAATTAATCGAACAAAAATTATATCATGTCCCTAATTTTCTCACTAAAATCAATTTGTTGAAATACCTACTTGATAAAGAGGAGTTCAGCAAGGTTTTGGTATTTGTCAGAACCCGTACCAATGCCAATAATGTATTTAATTTTGTGGAACGTAAAATCTCAAAAGATTCGAGAGTAATCCATGCAAACAAAGCACAATCAACCAGGATTAATGCCATCAAAGATTTTAAAGAGGGTAATATAAAAATATTGGTGAGCACAGATGTGAGTGCTAGAGGAATTGATGTTGATGAAATCAGTCATGTCATCAACTTTGAAGTGCCCAATAAATATGAAGAATATGTACACAGAATTGGCAGAACCGGAAGAGCCGAACATCATGGCATTGCCATCAGTTTTGTGGATCCTTCTGATTTGTATCACATCGAGAAAATTGAGGAATTAATCAGCAAAAAAATTACCGTTGAGGAACTACCTACAGAAGTGGAATTGATGGAGACCATGCCCAAGGAAAAGAAAGATATGGCACTGGAAATCGACCGTCAGAAACATTTGGATAACCCTGACTTTCAAGGAGCCTTTCATGAAAAGAAGAAAAAAAATCTTAGTGGAAAAGCAAGGGATAAGGCTTTTGGAAACAAGCCTAAAGATAAAAGGAGAAAAAAATAAGTTAGCCCCCTAACCCCCAATGGGGAAATTTGGAAGTAATCAAATAAGAACTATTTGTCTATTGTTTCTTGTCAATTGTCTATTTATTTGAAATATCTGAAAAAGTAGAATTATAAAAAATGTAAATTTTAAGTTCTTACTTCTGAAATAAGTTCGTTTAATCTCATACTGAAATATTTCGTTTATTTGAAATATGGATGCAGTTGACGAAAAAATATTGAAAAGTTATATGAGTTTATTAAATCATTTAAGTCCTAAAATGAAATTAAACTTAATTGAAAAGCTGAATAATTCCATTAAATCAAAAAAGGAAACCCCTTCGAAATTTAAAGCTTCTTTTGGAGCATGGGATTCGAAAGAGTCAGCTGGTGAGCTTATAGAACTGGTAAGTGGTAGTAGAAAAACTTAAAAAGGGCACTCCAAATGAAATGCCCTTTTACTTATTACCTAAAACTTAATACTAATTACTCTTTCAATGTAGCTTCAAATAGCTCAAAAATCCTTCTATACTCATCTGTCCAACTGCTTGGCTCCACGAAGCCATGACTTTCTACAGGATAAACTGCCAATTCCCAATTTTCTTTCCCTAATTCTATCAATCTTTGAGATAACCTGACCACATCTTGGAAATGCACATTGGTGTCCACCATACCATGACATATCAATAAATTTCCTTCCAAACCTTCCGCAAAATAAATCGGAGAACTTCTTTTATAAGCAATTGGGTCCTCCACAGGGGTATTTAAAATATTGCTGGTATAACCATGATTATAATGTGCCCAATCGGTAACCGAGCGAAGTGCCGCGCCAGATTTGAAAGTTTCTGCCTCATTAAACAAAGCCATTAAGGTGATAAAACCTCCATAAGAACCACCATAAATACCGATATTATCTTCATCTACACCTATTTCATTCACCAGATATTTGGCACCATCAACCTGGTCGCTCAAATCTTTGCCTCCCATATGGCGGTAAATCCCCGTTCTCCAATCTCTACCGTAACCTGCACTTCCTCTATAATCGATATCCAAAACAGTATATCCATTATCAGCTAAGAGATTATGAAACATGTATTCTCTGAAATAAGAACTCCACCATCGGTGAGCATTTTGCAAATAACCAGCACCATGTACAAAAATTACAGCTGGCTTGCCGTTGCTTCCTCCTTCAGGCTGATACAGTCTAGCATGAACTTCAGCTCCATCTTCTGCTTCAAAAGTGATGTATTCAGGACTTCTCCATTCATAGGACTGGAATTCATCTGAAATGGAATTGGTGATTTTTTTGGCTTCAGCATTTGGCTGATTATCCATTATATATAATTCCCAAGGCTGAGTAGCGGTACTTTTTCTTAAAGCGATTTTACTTTCATCTGGAGAAAGGGTGTATTCCATTCCGCCTTTATCAGTAGTTAACTGTTCCATTTCACCTCCGTCTACCGGCATTTTATACAGATTTCGGATTCCTGGACTTTCTGGGTTAGCTAAAAAATAGAAATGGCTTTTGTTATTGGAGATATTCACATCATAAATTTCAAAATCTCCTTTAGTCAGTTGCTTTTTCTTCTTTTTGCTTTTGCTCAAATCCACGGAATAAAGATGGCTGTATCCGCTTTCTTCCGATTGGAAATAAAGTGTTTTATTATCTGCCAAAAATCCTTTGGTAGAACCACCCCAAGCATAGCCAACTCCTGGTCCAGCTATCCAGGCTTCATCCCTTTGCCGGTCAATCAATTGTAATTCTGCACTGTCTGGATTTAATAAAAATAACCAGCGGTCCTTGTTGTCGGTAGCTCTTGCATCGATTACTGTATATTTTCCATCTTCAGAAAACAAAGGCGATTGGAAAATCATTTTCCTGGTTTCAAAGTCTTCTTCTTTCCTTTCAGGATAATCACTCCAAAATTCAGGAATTTGATTGAGCCCTTCTACTTCATCAAAACTCACAATTTTATTTTCTCTGGTTTTCAAATTAAAAACACCCAATTCCATGTAAGCTTGTTCTCCACCTACTTTTGAGCGGGCTCTCAAGTCTTTAGTATAACCACTTTCTGTTACGTAATCTGGCACTATGGTATTATCATTTCCTTTAGGGGAAATATAAAGTCTGTAAATCACATGATTTCCATCAGGAGTGATGCTAGACTCAATTAATCTTTTGCCATCCAGATAAACGGTTGGAATTCCTTTTGATTCAATGCTTTCCCTGTAAGTATCAGTTCTCTCCTCATTCTCCTTTTTATCTTTCAATACAGAAAATAATTCTAATTGCTGGTCAAAAAGCCATTCATCTTCCTCCGATTCTTTAGCTGATTTCTCTTTAGGTTCGGATTGACTACTGAAATCAACAATTTGTCTGGTTTTACCTGTTTCTCTATTCCAAAGGAAGATATTATTCTCTATTACATAGAAAATTTCTTTCTCATTTGATAAGAACCCAGTGTTGGAAATTCTTTGAGCACTTTCAATTAGAATTTCCATTTTCCCTGAATTAATATCTGCCAAATATAAATTACCGTTTCTGACAAATAGTTTTTCGGTTCTATTATCATTGTAAACCCCATTTCTGTCAGGAAAAGTCATTTCCTTAGCGTGACTAATTTCCATGATTTCCTCATTTTCTAAATCATAGGCATAAAGTGAATCATTAGGATTATTATCGGGATTCCAGTTGAAAAATAACTGTTCACTTTTATCTCCCCAATAAAAATTATCAGGTGAGTGACCAATCCAAGCTGGGTCACGCATAATTTTCTGAACATTTAATTCTCCTAACTCCTGGGCTATTGAAATTGAAGTGAAAAGAATTATGAAGTAAAAACTTAAAAATATTTTTCTCATTTGAATGTGATTTTGAAACTTGAATTTAAACTACGCTAATATAAAATGATGTGAAAATGAAATTTGATAAAAGGAGTAAATGCTTGGTTAAAAGTTTAAGAACGGGAGATTTAAAAAACTTGTATGGCTATCCTCTCACCTAATTACATTAACTAGGTGAGACGGTCAGATGTAGCCCAAAATTAAAATTACTATAGTAAATAAAATATTTATTATTATATTTTATCATTTATAAATGATATATTTACTTATATCAAAAATTAAAATGATGAATAAATCTGCACTACTGTTACTACTTATTTTAAAAATAAATTTCTCTTCTGCTCAAGAAGTTGACTTATCACATGTTGTGGAAAATTTAACCATCAGTGAGGATGGTCGATACACCTTGGTAAAAGGCATCAATGATTATACGATACTTAATAATGAGACCAAAGAAAAGGTTTTGGAAACCCAGTTAATCAAACCTGAAAACAGAGTTTTAGAAAATCTAGATAATATAAGTGGTACAGACATGCTATTATTCGGGGCTTTAAACAGGGCTATTTCCTTTGAATATAGTACAGATACAACCATTATTAAAGGCTATGACCTGATCAGTGGTGAGCAAATATACCAGTTGGATACTATTACATTAGGCGTTTCTTATGCCGAAGAATTTGCAAGGGGTGTCATGTTGGTAGCTGGAGCTGAGGACAGAAAAATAAGGACAGGAAATGATGTTGAGCTGCAAAATTTACGCATGCAAGGAAAAAGGGAGGGTACAGTGGTATTGAACAATACAACTTTAAAAACATGCATTCACCCGATAAATGAATTGAATGCAATGCTTATTGTGGCTAAAGAGGGTGTTTTATTTTTTGATGTAGTATCAGGCGCTATAAAATGGAATCAAGTGGATTTCCCTTCAGGAATAGCGGAAGCCATTTACCTTCCTGAACAAAACTCAATAGTTCTCGCTAATGCCTATGCGACAGGGTTCAATAAAACTTTCGCTAAAAAAGTAATTTTCAATATAGATGCCAGCACTGGAGAGCTTCTTTGGGAATCAGAATATAGCGGTAATTACAAGCCAAATCGCAGCTATGTAGTGGGTGACCGATTATTGCTGGATTATTTTGGAATGGAAATCTTTGACTTGCAAACTGGGGAAAACTTGGGAATGAACGTTGACCAGCAGAGAGTAATGAAATTCAGTCAATTATTTAATGGTGCCTCTGCAACTTATGCACCCGGACAAGAAGTAAGTACATCGCCTGTGGTAGCGTATATGCCTCCTATCATTACTGATGGATTTGCTTATTATTCAGTAGGAATGGTGCAGGGTGAACCTTGGACTTATGGAAATGATAAGCATATCCAGAAAATAGATTTATTAACGGGCGATATTGTTTGGACATCTGAAAAAATTGTAGGGATCAATACGGAAATGACTCAGATGGAACTCGTAAATAATCAACTAATTCTAAAATATAAAGGGTTGGGGCTTAAAAGTCAATACGAACTTTTTTGGCTGGATATTGAGAATGGTAAAATCCTGAAAAAAGTAGAAAAAATTAAAACTGACAGAAATCAAGAATTAGTAGATTTTCAATATGAAGGAAATTATCTGATAGATTATGATAAGGAAGGAATGAAGTATTATGATCTTAAAACGGCTGAAGTAATTAAAAGCGAAGAAAAAGATAAATTGCCTGTAAATACTCTTTGGTTGAACAATGATATATTATACTTTTATGAAGATGCTGTTGAAGTTTTAAAAAATCAAAAAGCCACCTCTTTTACAATAGAGAAGCCTGAGTCAGCCTATACTGTTGATGAAAAAATCATAATTGAAGGAGAAAAAGAATTATTAGTTATCAATTCCTCAACTTTAAAAGAGATTTCAAGAAAAAGTATTGAATCAAATTCATTTATAGTTTTAACAGAACAAAACACCGTTATAGAGCAGGGAGAACAATCTGTGACTTTCACTGAATTGTAGGTTGGTAAATTGTAAGTTCGATTGTTATCTCCCAACTTTAAAATATTCTGCTCACCACACTTCCTATCTTTAAGAAATCGGTCTAATGACTATCGGCAGACCGACCAAATAGTCACCAATAAAAAAGCCGTCTCCAATGGAGACGGCTTTCCGACTTAAATGAAAAAACAACACCTAAACAAACACCTGTTTTGCTTAGGTATCGTTTTACTTTCACTATATAAATAGTGAGTTTTTTTAGATTTATTCAAGGAAAATATTTCCAAGAGCATTTTCAGAAAAAGTGTTTAATGTTTCAAAATTCGCAGGCGTAATAGCACTTCCTGATGCAATTCCGATTCCATAACCCGCACTATTTGTAATTTGACAGTCTTGAACATCTACAAGCGACTCTCTTGTAAAATCCTGAACGCTTAGATTTGCTTTTGTAACACCATCTCCCGAGCTACCACCATAAGAAATGTCTACAAATTGCAATTTATTGTTGACATCAGAGGTAGCAAAATACTGTATTCCCTTCCAGGCACCTGGAGCTTTTGTTTTAGCAGTAAATACAATCCTTTCTGAAGCTGTACCAACTGCTGTCATACTTCCTTCTACAGTTAGTCCTTTATTTGAATCAAATTCAAGTACTACGCCTGGCTCGATTGTGAGATTACCTACCACAGTCACATCTGCATCAACAAGAATTGGAGCACCAACATTTTTCCAAGTAGCGTCATTCTCAATATCAGCTCCTGTGGAATGGTAAACTTCGATATAGTTACTACCATTGCCTTCAAGGTATTCCGATGCTGCATCGAGATATTTAATTTGAATAGGATCTATTCTAATGCCTGCCAGACTATTATTGATAAATTGATTATTCGTAAATTCAGTGAACTCTGCATCAGATCGATAATCCATTGATAGACCATGACCATCACTATTACTGCTGATTACATTATTTAATTTCACTCTACTAATACCAGAGAAATAGCTGAATCCCAAATTAGATTTACCAATAGTTGATGAAATTTCAGATGAACCCCCATATTCTAATGTGACATGTGTAAGCTCATTCAAAACATTATTTGAATCATTAAAGTACAAACCTCTCCAGTAGCCTCTAATCTTATTAATACCTGAAAAAAGGATTGGATTAGTTGAATTTCCAATTGCAATTAAAGCTCCTTCGGAAGTTACGCGCATATATTTATCACTATCGAACTCTAAAATAACTCCTGGATCCAAAGTCAACTCAGCATCCACATCTATGTTTGCATTAATATGGTAGGGAACATCATTATTTAAAGCTACCCAATTTGCATCTTCCGATACTGATGTGCTGCTGGAAGGAGAAAAAACTTCTACGGCATCTATTTGATTATTTTCAATTACTGTATTTGCATCTAAATCACCAGCAGCCAATATTGAAATATACATGGCTGTGCCATTATTATTTCTTATTGCATTGTTACTAAACTCTGGGAAACGGGCATTAGCTCTATAATCTAAAGTAATCCCTCGACCGTCAGCATCCCGAATTAAGCTATTATTCAACCTTAAGTTGGTTGTATTTGAAAAATAACCAATCCCGATATTCCCTTTGCCAATAGTACTATAGAATTCTGAACTACCACCATAAGAAACTCTGCAATAAGTTAATTCATTAGCATTATTTTCTGAGTCTGAAAAATATAAGCCTTTCCAAAAACCACGAGTTTCTTCTAAACCTGTAAATATGATACTATCTGATTCTGTACCTACTGCAGAAAGTGATCCTTCACTTGATACGTTAAATCCAAGATTTTCTTCGAATTGAATAGTAACTCCTGGATTGATCGTCAATAAAGCACTTATATCAATGTTAGCCACAACTCTATAATCTGGTAAACTAGGATCTTCATACACATTTTCTAAAGTAGTATTCTCTGAAATGCTCGCATCAAGTATAACCGGTGAAACTTCTGCTTCTATTGTTACTTCAGCCGTGCTTTGATTACCATTTCCGTCATCAACTGTTAATAAAATTGTGTATTCTCCTTCTAAATCGGGTGTGAAATCCAATGTTACCGTTTCCTGATTTGCTAAAGTAGGCGTACTATTCGAAGGAATTGAAGTCACTTCCCACAGATAAGTCAAATCATCACCTTCAGGATCGGAAGAATTAGCAGCTGAAAATTGAATAGTATTTCCAACATTAATAACACTATTGTCATTTTCAGGAGCAATTGACTGATTATTAGAATCCGTTATAACTGCTTCTGGAGCTTCATTTTGATTTTCCTCGGCAGAAATTAACACATCATCAGTATCCGTATTGCCATCAGGATCTTCCACCGTTAAAGTTGCGGTGTAATCACCTGGCTCATCAGGAATAAAACTGGCTCGTTCGGAAGATGCGTTTAATAGAGCCGCGCTACTCCCCATAGGTCTTTGAGTTAATTCCCAACTGAAAGTTATGGCTTCTCCCTCTGGATCTGAAGAATTACTACCATTGAGTGTAACATTACTGTCCACAAAAGCATTGATATCCGTTCCAGCATTTGCTCTTGGGGGATCTCCTTTAGTAGGCACCTCCTCTTCCGTACAGCTAAGGGTAAATACTAATGCTATTAAAAGCATTGTCCATTTGTTAAATAATTTTAAGTTTTCCATAATTGTTTAGATATAGTTTTTTCTTTCACAATGCTTTACACCAACTTTTTCTTAATTGGGTCATATTTTTAAAAAAATTTTTAATTTTTTTCTCTGGACAACAAATTCCTTTTTCTCAGGTTAGCCTTTTATCTTTGCAAGCTTATGGAAGTAGTCAAAAAAAGTGGTCAGGTTGATTTCGAAAACCTTGACCCTAAAAAATATATAATCATTAAAGGCGCTCGAGTTAATAATTTGAAAAACCTCAGCGTGGCCATCCCCCGAAATAAATTAATAGTTGTTACCGGACTGTCTGGATCTGGGAAATCATCCTTAGCTTTTGATACATTATTTGCGGAAGGACAAAGAATGTATGTAGAAAGCTTGAGTTCTTATGCCCGCCAGTTTTTAGGCAGAATGGAAAAGCCTGAAGTAGATTTTATCAGGGGAGTATCACCGGCTATTGCCATTGAACAAAAGGTAAATACTCGAAATCCCCGATCTACAGTTGGTACTACAACTGAGATCTACGATTACATGAAACTCCTTTTCGCCAGAATCGGGCTAACTTATTCTCCCAAAAGCGGAAAAATAGTAACGAGAGACACTGTTACTACTATTTCCGATGAAATCCACCAACATAAAGAAGGCGAACGCTTTATGGTTTTGGCTCCATTGATTGTTCCTAAGGGCAGAACTTTACAGCAAGAACTAGAATTGCTTTTGAGTAAAGGTTATACTAGAGTTGTTCATAAAGAGGAAGTATTACAGATAGAAAACATTTTAGAAGAAAATCAATCTTTGAAAAGAAAGGATTTATTCATTTTGATTGATAGAACATCGGTTCAAAAGGAGGATGAAGATAATCAATTCAGAATAGCTGATTCCATTCAAACTGCATTTTTTGAAGGGCATGGAGAATGTATCATTGACTATGTAGAATCGGATGGAAAAAAAGTATTTAATGATCGATTTGAATTAGATGGGACTATTTTTGAAGAACCTTCCATTAACTTGTTCAGCTTCAATAATCCTTATGGAGCTTGCAGAACTTGCGAAGGTTTTGGAAAAGTATTAGGGATTGATGAGGATTTAGTTATTCCTGACAAAAGCTTTTCTGTTTATGAGGGAGCTGTTGCGCCATGGAAAGGTGAAACGATGAAAAAATGGGCTGAACCTTTATTAAAACATGGAATTGAATTTGATTTCCCAATACACCGTCCCATTGAAGAACTAACGAAAGAACAGTATGCATTGCTTTGGGACGGCAATAAATATTTTAAAGGATTGAATGATTTCTTCGATCATTTACAATCTAAAATGCATAAAATTCAATATCGGGTAATGCTTTCTCGCTATAGAGGGCGAACCGTCTGCCCGGATTGCAAAGGCACTAGATTAAGAAAAGATGCAGGCTATGTTAAAATAAATGATGCATCCATTATCGAATTGGTATTGAAACCAATTGACCAATTAATAGCATTTTTCGAAGGTTTAACACTTTCTACCAACGAGAAGAAAATTGCAGGAAGAATCCTAAAAGAAATCAGTAACAGATTAGAGTATTTAATGGAAGTTGGCTTAGGTTATCTGACGTTAAACCGATTGACTTCTTCCCTTTCAGGTGGCGAGTTTCAACGAATAAAACTGGCTACTTCTTTAGGTAGTGCTTTAGTGGGTTCGATGTATATTTTAGATGAGCCATCCATAGGTTTGCACCCAAGGGATACAGCCCGATTAGTAAAAGTATTGAAATCTCTTAGAGATATGGGCAATACTGTGATTGTAGTGGAGCATGAGGAAGAAGTGATGCTGGAAGCAGATGAAATAATCGATATTGGACCAGATGCAGGTGTTCACGGAGGAAATCTGGTTTTCCAGGGCAATTTAGAAGAACTAAAAAAGGCTGATAATACGCATACTGCCCGATTCTTAAATGGTAGCAATGAAGTAGCCATACCGAAAAACAGAAGAAAATGGAAAAATAGTATCACCATCAAAGGAGCTAAAGAAAATAATCTCGATATAAAAGAGGTGAAAATTCCTCTCGAAGTCCTAACTGTGGTGACAGGTGTCAGTGGTTCAGGAAAATCTACTTTAATTAAGAAGATTTTGAATCCTGCCTTAGCCAAAATGATTGGACAAGGAAGCAATGAAAGCACCGGTAAATTTGAAAAACTAGAAGGAGATTATAAAAAAGTAAAATTCATTGAGTTTGTGGATCAAAATCCTATCGGAAAATCTTCTCGTTCTAATCCAGTGACTTATGTAAAAGCTTATGATGCTATACGTCAGCTTTTCTCAGATCAGACTTTAGCAAAGCAAAGAGGCTATAAGCCAGCTTTTTTCAGTTTCAACGTGGACGGTGGAAGATGCGAAATGTGTCAAGGAGAAGGTATCCAAAAAATTGAGATGCAGTTTATGGCAGATATCGAACTAACCTGCGAAAGCTGCAAAGGACAGCGCTTTAAAAACGAAATCTTAGAAATCAATTACTCCGGAAAAAACATAGCCGAAGTATTGGATATGACAGTAGAAGAAAGTTTAGAATTCTTTGCGGGAAATAATCCAATCATCAACAAGCTCCAACCTCTTTTTGATGTGGGTTTAGGCTACATCCGATTAGGCCAATCATCTAATTCATTGAGTGGAGGAGAAGCACAGAGGGTAAAATTAGCTTCTTATTTGGGAAAAGGTGGAAGTTTAAAAAATGACCACAACCTGTTTATTTTTGATGAACCGACCACTGGTCTTCACTTTCATGACATCAAAAAATTATTAGAATCCATTAATGCATTGATTGAACAAGGAAATTCTGTGATCATTATCGAGCACAATATGGAAGTCATCAAAACAGCAGATTGGATAATTGATTTAGGTCCAGAGGGAGGTCAAAAAGGTGGAAAAGTAGTTTTTGAAGGTCTCCCAGAGGACATGATAAAAGTGAAGAATAATTATACTGCTGAGTTTTTGAAAGAGAAATTGTGATAACTTTAGAAATGCCGGACATTTTTCATGTCAGACATTGGGCTTTTAAGAGCGTTTATACCGTTTACTGATATTTGAACTTAATTAATTTACTAATTCAACCAGCTTCTGAATTTCTTCGACTTTTATATTTTTGGTGAATTCCAGTTTCCCATTACTATCAAACTTAACTAGTAAGGGATCATTTGTGTAGATATCATATTTAAATACAAGTGGTTCTTTCACTTCCCTGATTTCCCAAAAATTATAATTGTAATCATTTCTATTGAAAAAGCCTCTGCTTTCCATATCTCCTACAAATATTAATTTCAATACATTTAGACCATTCTCCAACAAAAAGAAATTGTTTATTTCCAAGCAACCACTACATGAATTAGTATTAATGAAATAGTAATAGGAATTTGCTCTTTCACTTGAAGATAACTGAAGCTCCTCACTGAAGAATTGCTCATACTTATTTTCATCTTTTTGGCAAGAAGTTAAAATGATTAAAATAGCACTTAAATAAAAAGAGAGGTTATTTTTCATAGTTTATGAATTTCATCTATTGGTACTAGGTAAAAAGCTAAAGACCCTTTGAAATCATCCATTAGCATGATTTTATTATTATAGATACCCCCTCTAATTTTCTTTAACTCTATGACTCCATCATTTAATTTGTACTTTGCATTATTCTTTTTATCCATTTTGTATATAAAAACCCTTGCTTTCCCCTTTTCTGCAGAGGCATAATTCACAAGATAATTTTCATCTTTAACAGGATCATAAAATATTTCAGCCGCTTCATCATTTTCAATAAAGCTTTTTAAATTTATCTGATTAATCTTTCCGTTTTTAATATTAAACCGAATATGGCTGGCTAAATTTTTTAATGACAAACTAATGAGGCCATTCTGAAAACTAATTTGATGAGGATAGATGATTGCCCAATTACTTAAATCGTTTTTATTAATATCATCTAACTTGATATAGTTTTTATGTACAAGCTTATAATCCGTATTGTAGTAACTCAAAGAATAAGTGAATTCCTTTCTCTTCTTTTTCATATCGTAGGTAAATATTCCATCCGGCAGCAAAACATACATATTCTCTTTGATACCTTTCTTTCTGAAGTCTTTCCTAGATGCCTCCCAACTGACCTTAAGCTTATTTGATTTTATATTTATTAAAGCATAATTATCAAAACTACCAACGGCAAAGGTGTTTTCGTCAATTACCATTAAATATTGCAGCATTCCTTGAATTCCAGTGGACTGCAAATTCAGGGTATCCAAATGGGTGTTACCATCAGAACTCATTAACAATATAGTTTCATTATTCGTGAAAAGGTGAAGCTCTTCATTAATAAAAGTTAAATGACCCATTTGCTGATCAGATGGGCTGTAAAAAATATAGTTCTCATTAATTTCCTGAGCTGAAACTTTTAATATACAAGTAAGGCATAGGATTGCGAGAAAAATTGGTTTAATATTTAATTTCGATAAGGTCAAATTCATATACTTCTTCTTTATTAGTTGGTGAATACGGGTTTTCCTTACTAATCAATATTCCTTGAGGTGTAGGTAAAATATGAAGATAATTGTAAATTGTTTTTGGCATTAATACTTCCCCTAAAATTTCATATTGCTCATTAAATACTACAATAGACCATGCAGACTCCATTCTGTGCATATTTTCATTACCAGAGTTTTTATTAGCATGTTTTGCAATTCTATAGTATAGCTTCCTGTAAGTATCATATACCAAATTCACATATCCTTCATCATTATGATACGCTTCTAGTTCTTGTTCTGTCGTGTAATCAAATCCTTCAGTAATTGAAAATAATGTGAAACTCTGATCAATAAAATCACTTTTAATTTCATAGAATTTATCATTTATACTAGAAAACACATTGTTGGAATTATAAAAGTTAATTATTTCTTCATTTTTAGAAATATTAAAAGCAAAATTATTAAATGGATTATTTGGAGCTTCAGATTTTTGGTAAATTTTAGGCCAATGTCCTTCAAAATCCCTAAATGTATCATCTTTAATAGAATATTTGGTTAAAACTGGTGAACTATAAAATGTTTTAAGATCATGAAATCCACTAAAAGAGGATTGAGCCACAATATTAAAAACTAGTTGACCAGCCAAAGAATCGTACTTAAACGGAATGTTAAACATTCCATTTTGAGTTAATGAAAAAGGATAAAAATAACCTGTTCCTCCATCTATTTCTTCACCAACATTCCTTGGAAAAATATTTTCCAGTAGTCTCCATTCATTTATTAGGTTTGCTTCTTGGTCAATCAATTGAAACACTGAAGCATCTAGGGAAAATAAGAAAATGGAATCACTACTATGATAATAAAATGACGTTATGGGGAATATCCTATTTGGACCATCATTGCTAAATGCAATAGTTTTGTTAAAACTTTGATCACAATAAGAAAAAATGTCTAATTTTTGAAAATCTCTATCTAAACCTATAACGAAACAGCTATCTTTCAACTGTATTTGGCTATGATTATATTGATCCTCGCCATTTAAAAAAATTTCGACAGCAGATATCTTTTCATAATCTAGTTTGACATTGTTATTTTGGACACTTTCTTGACAAGATAAAAGGCAAAAGCATAGAATCCATAGACATGTTAATTTATACATAAAATATTGAAATAAATAAACTTTATCAACCACAAAAATATTTTTTCTAAATACACTCTCGTTGAGCTATAAAATCGAGTAGGAAGATAGGGATTATTTCCCTATCCGTCCTCTCACACCACCCTGCGTACCGTTCGGTACAGGGCGGTTTGTTAAAATAATGATGGCTGTGTTGCATTAGTCAGCCGTAAGTAAGTTTCGTAAAACCCAAT
>NZ_DASSWQ010000086.1:0-120974 GCF_035704835.1 Marivirga sp.
CTTTTTTAATGGGTTTCATGCATCAATATTTGCAAGGTTTCTGTCAGGAAAATACGAAAACTTGCAAAAAAATCAAAGCTTTTTATTAATTAAATAATTGATAATCAATGTATTAATTAGTTTTTAAGGGTCGACTAAATAAATGTAGGACTTTACTTAATCAAATCAGTATGCAATCCACATTCGGTCTTATTCATCCCATACCATCTACTTTCTCGCTCCTGCATATCCAAATCAAATTTTCGGGTGCACGGCTCGCAACCGATACTAAAATAGCCTTTGACTTCAAGTGGATGTTCTGGTAATTGGAATTCCTTTCGGTAATCATGAATCATTTTGGAATTCCAGTCCAGCATAGGGTGGAGGCGGGTAGTTCCGTGAGGAGCTGCTTGTACCTCTTTCATGGCTGAGCGGGTCTTGCTTTGGTCGGCACGAACTCCGTTTATCCAAATATCATTTTGCATTAATACCGCATCCATAGGTTGGGTTTTGTTGAGGTAGCAGCAATAATCAGGGTCAGAAGTGAAGAACATTTTTCCATCAGCATCACGCTGCATGTTTTTTGGTGTAAGAGGTTTTAAATCCACTAGATTAGTCAATCCAAAATCCGCCATGATTTTATCTCGAAAAGCTACGGTATCAGGAAAGTGATAGCCAGTATTGATAAAATAAACAGGAATATCAGCATCAATCTTGCTGAGCATGTGCAATAATACCAAACTGTGCGATTGAAAAGAAGAAGTAGTGAAATACTTCTTTCCTTCTTTTTGGTATTGCTTGATTTTATGTTCTAATTCCTTAAAAGTCATAATTTTTAGTATTCAGTACTTGGTATTGAGTATTGAGATTTGAGCCAATAACATTACTTTCCTTCAGGATTTAATGAGCGTTTTTTTAACTTATAACCTAAAACTTAAAACCCTGAACTCAATTTCAAATAATCTCTTTCGTACCATTTCTCACTACTCACTACCTATTACACACTACGCTATCGTACTTCCCGGATTCACATTCGCTCCCGGCTGAACAAACTGCAAATTCCCTTCTGAATCTTCTGCCATCAATACCATTCCCTCAGAAACTTCTCCCATCATGGGTCTAGGTGCAAGGTTTACTAAAACAGTCACTTGCTTGCCTACTACTTCCTCAGCTTTGAAATGCTTTGCTATTCCACTTAAGATAGTTCTTTTGTCCAAGCCAGTATCGATAGTCAGTTTTAAAAGTTTGTTTGATTTTTTTACTTTTTCTGCAGTCAAAACAGTGCCTACACGCATATCCATTTTCATGAAATCATCGAATTTGATTTCCTCTTTCATCGGAGCAACATTAGGGCTTCCGCCAGCATTAGCTTTCTTGGCTTCTTCTAATTTATTGACTTGTTCTTCCACTGTTTTGTCTTCAATTTTTTCAAATAATAATTCTGCTTCTTTGATTTGATGCCCTGCTTTCAATAAATCCACACTTCCTGCTAAATCCCATTCAAGTGCTTCAATATTCAACATCTTTCTTAATTTCATTGCTGTAAATGGCAAGAATGGTTCACAAACAATGCTCAAATTAGCGGCAATCTGTAAAGCCAAATTCATAATAGTTTTAACCCTTTCAGGATTTTCTTTTTGCAATTTCCAAGGCTCCGTTTCGGCCAAATATTTATTTCCCAAACGGGCGAATTCCATCATAGCGGCCATTGCTTCCCTGAATTTATAATTCACGATTTTCTCTTCAATCAAATCAGGGTAACCTTTCAATTCATCTAAGATTTCTTTATCGTATTTAAACCATTCACCTCTTTCCGGTACTGTTCCATCATAATATTTATGCGTTAAAACCACCGCTCTATTGATGAAATTACCAAAAATAGCAACCAACTCACTATTATTTCGAGTCTGGAAATCCTTCCATGTGAATTCACTGTCTTTTGTCTCTGGAAGTGTTGCTGCCAACGCATATCTTAAAACATCTTCTTTGCCTGGGAATGCTTCCAAATATTCATGCAACCAAACCGCCCAATTTCTGCTAGTCGATAATTTATCTCCTTCCAGATTTAAAAATTCATTGGCAGGTACATTTTCAGGTAAAATGTAATCTCCATGCGCATGCAAAATCACTGGGAATATGATGCAGTGAAATACAATATTGTCTTTCCCTATAAAATGAATTAGCGTACTGTTGTCTTTTGGGTCTGCTTGTTTCTTCCAGAATTTCTCCCAATCATTTCCTGTGTCTTTTGCCCATTGTTTGGTGGCGGAGATATAACCGATAGGAGCATCTAGCCAAACGTATAATTTCTTTCCTTCAGCTCCTTTAAGTGGAACATCCACACCCCAATCCAAATCGCGAGTCATGGCTCTGGCTTGTAACCCTTGGGTTAGCCAAGAACTGCACTGTCCATAAACATTCGATTTCCACTGACCTTTTTTGCCTTCAATCAACCATTTTTCCATCCATTCCTGATATTTATCTAATGGCAGGAACCAATGTTTAGTAGTTTTTAACTCTGGTTTTTTCCCACTTAAAGTAGAAACCGGTTTAATCAAATCAGTTGGGTTTAATGAGCTTCCACATTTCTCGCACTGGTCTCCATATGCTCCAGGATTATTACATTTAGGGCAAGTTCCTGTGATGTACCTGTCTGCTAAAAACTGATTGAATTCAGCATCAAAAAATTGCTCACTTTCACGCTCTTCAAATTCACCTTTTTCATATAAATTGGTGAAAAACTCTTGAGAAAGTTCATGATGAGAAGGCTCAGAAGTTCGGTGATACATATCAAAAGCAATTCCGAATTTCTCAAAAGTATTTTTATTTAATTCATGGTATTTATCAATAATGGCATTGGGCGTAATGCCTTCTTTTTTAGCTCGAATGGTAATGGCAGCACCGTGCTCATCGCTTCCACACATAAAAGCTACTTCTTTTTTTCGCAATCTCAGGTAGCGCACGAAAATATCAGCTGGCAAATAAGCGCCTGCTATATGCCCAATATGTAAAGGTCCATTAGCATAAGGTAATGCCGCGGTAATGGTATATCTATTATTCAATTTTTGCATTGCTTGTAATTTGTGGCAAATATAGGAAAGTTAGGAGGATTTAGAGCAACAGAATGAAGGTCTTCAATGCTTTTAACTTCAGGAAATTTCCTTTAAGAGTTTTTCGCTAGAGCGAAATTCCTTTTGTTTTCTTTTGTTTCTGTTGTGGTAAATAGTTATGTTAGCTTTTCCTATTAACAGTTGTAAATTACTACCACAAAAGAACATATAGAAAATAAACTTGGTTATTTTCAAATATCTAGAATTTAGATTTACTGTAAAATATAATATCTGTAATTACCGCTATATTAACTTAAAAACTCAATTTCCAATCAATTTCCTTCCCATTCTCGTTATCCCTTTTTATATTCAGCATCCTTAAATTAAAAGCCAAAAATCAGACTATACAAAACATCAATATGACAACTAAACTTTTTGAAATCAATAAACTATTAGTAGCAAACAGAGGAGAAATTGCAATTCGTGTACTTCGTGCCGCATCTGAACTTCGAATCCGAACGGTAGCGGTTTACACTTATGAAGACCGATATTCGCTGCATAGATATAAATCAGATGAAGCTTATCAAATCGGAAAAGATGATGATCCGCTTAAGCCATATTTGGATATTGAAGAAATCATCAGCCTTGCCAAACATAAAGGCGTTGATGCAATCCATCCTGGTTATGGTTTCCTTTCTGAAAATGTAAAATTAGCCAGAAGATGTAAAGAGGAAGGAATAATATTCGTAGGACCTGAACCAGAAGTTATGAACGCTCTGGGCGATAAGGTAAGAGCCAAAGATATTGCGGTTAAAGCCAGTGTTCCCATTATTGAAGACAGTAAAATTGATTTAGTAGATACGGAAACTGCTTTAAAAGAAGCGGAAAGAATTGGCTATCCCATTATGGTGAAAGCCGCTGCCGGTGGTGGTGGTCGCGGAATGCGAGTGGTACAGAATAAAGATCAGCTGAAAACGGCTTTCTCAGATTCTAAAAGTGAAGCTGGAAACGCATTTGGTGATGACACAATTTTCCTTGAGAAATATATAGACCATCCTAAGCACATAGAAGTGCAAATTATGGGAGATAATTATGGCAACATTGTTCATTTGTATGAACGTGATTGTTCTGTTCAAAGAAGATTTCAAAAAGTGGTGGAAGTAGCACCTTCAGCCAATCTTTCTCAGGAAACCAAAGATAAGTTGTATGAATATGCTTTAGCCATCACACGTCAGGTTAATTACAATAATGTGGGTACAGTTGAATTTTTGGTAGATAAGGAAGAAAACATCTACTTTATTGAGGTCAATCCAAGAATTCAGGTAGAACACACCATTACAGAAGAAATCACAGGAGTAGATATTGTCCGATCTCAAATATTAATTGCTAAAGGCCATGCTCTGGACGATCCAAGGATTTTTATTCAAAGCCAAGATGATGTTACTTGTAACGGTTTTGCTATTCAATGTAGAATCACTACAGAAGATCCTGAAAATGGCTTTAAGCCCGATTATGGAACTATCATAGCCTACAGAAATGCAGGTGGTTTTGGTATCCGAATAGATGAAGGAAGCTCATATGCAGGAGTGAATATTTCACCATTCTTTGATTCCATGTTGGTGAAAGTTTCTTCTCATGGTAGAACTTTAAGAGGGGCTGCTCAAAGATTGAATAGAGCCTTACGCGAATTCAGAATTAGAGGAGTGAAAACCAATATTGGCTTTCTTGAAAATGTGATTTCTCATCCTACATTCTACAATGGCGAATGCACCGTCAAGTTTATAGATGAAAATCCTGATTTATTTCAAATTAATCAGAAATTTGACCGAGGAACTAAAACACTTCGATATATAGCCGATGTCAGCGTCAATGGACACCCAGATGTCAAGTTTAAAGATGCAAATAAAAGTTTCCGTCATCCTACTATTCCTGATTATGATAAATATGGAACCTATCCTAAAGGGACTAAGAATATTCTAACGGAACTTGGACCAGAAAAATTTTCAGAATGGCTGAAAAAAGAGAAAGCCATTCATTATACCGATACTACTTTTCGTGATGCACATCAATCCTTATTAGCAACGCGGATGCGTGGCATCGATATGATGAAAGTAGCAGAAGGATATGCTAAGAACAATCCAGAAATATTCTCAATGGAAGTATGGGGTGGTGCTACTTTTGATGTTTGCATGCGCTTTCTACATGAAAACCCATGGGAGAGATTGGCGAAGTTCAGAAGGGCAATGCCTAATGTTTTGTTGCAGATGTTGTTGAGAGGCTCCAATGCGGTCGGCTATAAAGCTTATCCTGATAATTTGATTGAAAAATTCATAGAGAAATCAGCAGATACTGGAATTGACATTTTCAGGATATTTGATTCTCTTAACTGGCTGGAAGCGATGAAAGTCAGCATTAAAACGGTAAGGGAAAAAACCAATTCTATAGCTGAAGCTGCGATTTGTTATACAGGCGATATCCTAGACCCAAAGCAAAAGAAATATACGCTTGATTATTATGTTGATTTTGCAAAGCAGTTGGAAAATGAAGGCGCTCATATAATTGCCATCAAAGATATGGCAGGTTTGTTGAAACCTTATGCCGCTAAAGAACTGATCTCCGCCTTGAAATCAGAAATCAAATTGCCGATTCATTTACATACGCACGACACTTCCTCTGTGCAATCAGCTACTTATTTGCAAGCCATTGAAGCTGGTGTGGATGTAGTGGATGTTGCTTTGGGGAGTTTATCAGGCTTGACATCCCAACCTAATTTTAATTCTGTAGCTAGTTTTATGCAAGGGCATGAGAGAGAGCTGAAATTGAATATCAATTCTTTAAATGATTATTCCACTTATTGGGAATATGTGAGAGAGTATTACTATCCATTCGAGTCTGGTTTAAAAGCTGGAACTGCAGAAATTTACGATAATGAAATCCCGGGTGGACAGTATTCAAATTTACGGCCACAGGCAAATGCTTTAGGCTTAGGTAATAAATTTGAGACAGTTAAGAAGAATTATGCATTGGTCAATAAAATGTTTGGAGATTTAGTGAAAGTAACACCTTCCTCCAAAGTAGTAGGAGATATGGCGCTTTACATGACCTCCAACAATTTTACTCCTGATGATATTTTTGAAAAAGGACACACCCTTTCTTTCCCTGATTCTGTAGTCGATTTATTCCGTGGAGAATTAGGTCAGCCAGTAGGAGGATTCCCAGAAAAATTGAGCAAAATCATTTTAAAAGGAGAAAAGCCATTTACCGACAAGCCAAACAAACACCTAGAGCCAATAGATTTCAAAAAGGAAATGACTGCCTTTAAAAAGAAATTTAATGGACATGATGATGAATTGGATTTACTGGCCTACTTGCTTTACCCTAAAGTGTATGAGGATTTCTACAAGCATCAACAGCAATATGGTGAAGTTGGCTATATCCCAACTTTGGCCTTCTTCTATGGTATGACAAACGGAGAGGAGATTTTGGTGGAGATATCTGAAGGTAAAACCATTATCATCAAATTACTTTATATCTCTGAACCTAATGAAGAAGCATTAAGAACGGTTTCATTTGAGCTAAACGGACAAACCAGAAGAGTTAAAATAAAAGATAATTCTGCAAAGGTCGATAAAGTAACCAATCAAAAAATTTCAAGCGATAATGAAATAGGAGCTCCATTACAAGGAAAACTGGCCTCCATTAAAGTGAAAGCAGGAGATGAGGTGACAGAAAATACGGCTTTATTTGTGATTGAAGCCATGAAAATGGAATCATCCATTACCGCTCCAAGAGCAGGAATAGTAAAAGCAGTTCACTTAAAATCTGGAGATATGGTGCAACAGGATGATTTGGTAATTAGTTTGGAGTAACTATTTTAACGTAAATGGGTATAATAAAGGAGGTATTGTTATAAAAAGTACCTCCTTTTTATTTTTAAATAAAATTTAACTGTAAACCACTTCACCATGCACAAAGACCCATACAAAATTGTTAAAGAGCTTGACAGTAAAAAAGGAAAGCTTAAATACTACAGCCTTACTGAATTACAAAAACAAGGACATGATATAGATAAATTGCCTTTTTCAATCAGAATTTTGTTGGAGAATGCGGTAAGGAATTTTGATGATTTTGCCATCACTAAAGAAAATGTCGAAACGCTTCTAAACTGGAAACCGGAAGCTTCAGATAAGGATATTCCCTTCAAACCTGCTCGTGTTTTAATGCAAGATTTTACTGGTGTTCCTGCAGTTGTGGATATTGCTTCCTTGAGAGCAGAAGCTGTTCGCAAAGGAAAAGACCCTAAAAAAATCAATCCATTAATTCCTGTCGATTTGGTGATTGACCACTCCGTTCAGGTGGATTATTTCGGAACCAATTATTCTTATGCTAAAAACGTAGATAAAGAATATGAAAGAAATGGAGAGCGCTATCAATTTTTGAAGTGGGCTCAAAAAGCTTTTGATAATTTTTCGGTTGTGCCACCTGGTATGGGAATTTGCCATCAGGTAAATTTAGAATATTTGGCAAAAGGAGTAATCGATAGAGATGGATATGTTTTTCCCGACACCTTAGTAGGAACTGATTCCCACACACCTATGGTCAACGGAATCGGAGTAGTAGGCTGGGGAGTAGGTGGAATAGAAGCAGAAGCTGCTATTTTAGGTCAGCCTATCAATTTTATTATGCCGGAAGTAATTGGCTTGAAGTTAACTGGTGAGTTGCCACTTGGAACTACTGCCACTGATATGGTTTTAACCATTACACACTTATTAAGAAATCACGGAGTAGTAGGTAAGTTTGTAGAAGTTTTTGGTCCAGGTTTAGATAAATTAACGATTCCAGATAGAGCCACTATTTCAAATATGTCTCCAGAGTTTGGTTGTACAGTTACTTATTTCCCAATAGATGACCAAACCTTATCCTATATGGAGAAAACGAATCGTTCTCAGGAGCAAATTGATTTGGTGGAGAAATACGCTAAATCCAATATGCTTTGGAGAGAAAATGAGGATGAAATCAATTACTCAACTGTTCTTGAATTAGATTTAAGCACAGTTGAACCTACAGTTTCGGGTCCAAAAAGACCACAAGATAAAATATTGGTAAGGGAATTTGAAGATAAATTTAAAGGCTTACTCAAAGAAGAACACGGTAGAAAATATCTTGGATTCAATGAGAGACAAGTCAGCAGATGGTATGCAGAAGGTGGTTCTCAAACTGAGGAACAAAATGAACAAGTCGGAGATGATGTCGCAATTGAAGAGGAGGAAAGAAATGGTTTAAAAACGGTAAAAATTAAAACCCATAATGATGAGTTTAGCCTAAGTGATGGCTCGATTGTAATTGCAGCCATTACGAGTTGTACGAATACATCTAATCCAAGCGTAATGCTAGGCGCTGGTTTAGTAGCTCAAAAAGCAATAGAAAGAGGAGTGGATGTAAAGCCTTGGGTAAAAACCAGTTTGGCGCCAGGCTCAAAAGTTGTGACAGATTACCTAGAAGCAGCCGGTTTATTGGATGATTTGGAAGCATTAAAATTCCATGTTGTAGGTTATGGCTGTACATCCTGTATTGGAAATTCTGGACCATTACCGCCACATATTGCTAAAGCCGTAAAAGAGAATGATTTGGTGGTTTCTTCAGTACTTTCAGGAAATAGAAACTTTGAAGCCAGAGTTCATCCTGATGTGAAGATGAATTTCTTGATGTCACCTATGCTGGTTGTAGCTTATGCGATAGCGGGTAGGGTAGATATTGATTTAAATAATGACCCTTTAAGTTATGACGTAAACGGTGAGCCAGTTTACCTGAAAGATTTATGGCCAACTCAAGACGAAATTTTTGATGTGATGAGAAAAGTGCTTTCACCAGATTCTTACAAAAAGAATTATGGAGAAATTTTCGATGGAAACGAGCAGTGGAGAAGCATGAAAGCACCTGATTCTGAAGATTATGAATGGGATGATAAATCAACTTATATCAAAGAAGCGCCTTTCTTTAAAGATATAAGTGACGAAGCTGAAGATTTTCAGGATATAAAGGAAGCTCATGTTTTGTTAAAATTGGGTCATTCCATAACCACTGACCATATTTCACCGGCAGGTGCTTTTGCAGAAGACAGCCCAGCAGGAAAATACCTGAAAGATAAAGGAGTAGAGAAAAAAGATTTCAACTCTTATGGCTCCAGAAGAGGGAATGATGAAGTGATGACTCGTGGTACATTCGCCAATGTGAGAATTAATAATCAATTGGCTGAAAAAGAAGGAGGTTATACCAAACACATTCCTTCCGGAGAGGAAATGACTGTTTTTGATGCAGCTCAAAAATACAAGGAAGAAAATACACAATTGGTTGTGTTGGGTGGAAAAGAATACGGTAGTGGTTCTTCCCGTGACTGGGCAGCAAAAGGAACTTATCTACTAGGAATCAAAGCGGTAATTGCAGAGAGTTATGAACGTATCCACCGAAGCAATTTAGTGGGTATGGGCGTATTACCATTACAATATGCAGATGGAGAAACTGCTGAATCTCTAGGTTTGGACGGTTCTGAGAAAATATCGATAAGTAGTATTAGCGAAGGTTTGACACCATCAAAGAAACTTTCAGCAGTGGCCAAAAAGTCAGATGGAAAAGAAGTGAAGTTTGAAGTATTGGCTAGACTGGATTCTCAAATTGAGGTAGAATACTATAAAAATAAAGGTATTCTGCAATATGTATTAAGAGACTTTTTGAGGAAATAATTAAGTTTTAGGTAATAAGTTTTAAGTAAAACCGATTTGATGGAAGGTTCATTAAATCAGTTTTTTAATGCTCCCAGTTTTAAAGTTAAAGCCATTTCAAACAAAGGGACTTTCTGTAGGTTTCCCCTTAAACCGAAAATCAAATTCCCTTTCAAATGAAAAAAACGATTGCTTTGGTTTGGCTAAAAAGAGATTTAAGATTGCAAGACCATGCTCCTTTGCAAAAAGCTGCAGAGCTAGGTCTGCCTACTCTTATTTTTTATGCCTGGGAACCAAGGCTTTTGTCTGCACCAAATTACAGTAATCGTCATTGGAATTTTATAGATGAATCCTTAACAGAAATTGGGAACGAATTAGAGCAATTTGATTTATCCTTGCTTCAAGTTCATGGAGAAGTGATTGATTTTCTGAAATCAATTAAAGATAAATACGAAATCAAGTATTTACTATCCCACCAAGAAACAGGTATTAGAATAACTTATGAAAGGGATTTACAGGTAAAAACATATTGCCAAAGCCAAACTATACAATGGCTTGAATTTCAACAATATGGTCTGCAAAGAGGAAGACAAAATAGACAAGATTGGTCTAAATCATGGTATGAATTCATGATTCAAAATGCAATTCAAAATGATTTGAATGCTTTAAAAGGGTTAGATTTGAACGAGCTTTCAGGTATTGAAATCATCAAAAATCCAAAAGAATTAAAGGTCACCAGAGAAAAAGGAATTACACAAACAGGTGGGACTGCCAAGGCTTATCAATATTTAAATAGCTTTTTGAAAGAGAGGCATAGAAACTATAGCAAAACCATAAGTAAACCTACGGAGGCAAGAAAATCTTGCAGTCGCTTATCTCCCTATTTGGCTTATGGAAATATTAGTATGAGAGTGGTATTTCAGTCTATGATGAATGCCAAGGAGTATGGTAATAAAAGTGCATTAAATAATTTCGGGTCGCGATTGCGCTGGCACTGTCATTTTATTCAAAAATTTGAAATGGAAGAGCGCTATGAATTTGAAAACATCAATAGAGGATATAATGACATCCGTCAAAATGAAAATGATATTTTGTATGAAGCATGGGAAAAAGGGCAGACAGGCTTTCCTTTGGTGGATGCGTGCATGCGCTGTGTAACCGAAACAGGCTATCTCAACTTTAGAATGCGTGCCATGTTGGTTTCTTTTTTGGTTTATCATTTATGGCAACCCTGGAAAAGAGGTTCATTGCATTTGGGAAGACAATTTCTGGATTTCGAGCCAGGTATTCATTATCCTCAATTTCAAATGCAGGCAGGCGTGACTGGCATTAATACCATCAGAATGTATAATCCTGTAAAGCAATCCATTGAGCATGATCCTGAAGGAGTATTTATCAAAAATTGGGTGCCAGAGTTGAGAAATATTCCAGCTGCTTTCATTCACGAACCATGGAAGTTAAATTTCATTGAGCAGAAAGAATTGAATTTTGAACTGGGCAGAGACTATCCGAATCCTATAATTGATTTAGAAGATGCAGGAAAAAAGGCTAGAAAATTGATTTGGGATATGCGAAAAGAGCCTGCAGTTAAAATAGAATCAAAAAGGATTTTAGCTAAACATACAGTAGCAAACAGAAGACCTTAATTTATTTGCAATCCGAAGGAGTCCTAAGCTTCGTTTATTTAACTTTGGGTTTTGAAATTTAATAGCACTTGAAAAAACTAGCTAAGCAATTTTATAATAATTTTAAGGAGAAGGAATTTCGCTTTATGCTTTATGCCGTTTGGCTAATTAGTATCGCTTTTTTCGTCTCTCAATTCCCTAAGCTTTCTGTTGCTTTCGAATTCGAAAAATTCTTTGCAGATGATAATGAGGATAAAGTTTTCTTTGAAAAGCATGTCGAGAAATTTGGTTATGATAATGACTATTTATTAGTCGCTATTGAAAATGAACCTACTGTTTTTGAAAGTGATTTCTTGACAAAAATAGAGCAATGGAAAAATGAGTTAGATACCTTAACTGGATTAGTGGGTACTCAATCTGTTTTTGATTTAAAACACCTAATCAAATCTCCTTATGGAATCACAGCAGTCCCTTTATTGCATATTGAGGATTCCAAAAAGCTTCAAAGTGATAGTTCCAGAATTATGAGGCATCCGCTTTACAGCAATTTTATTTCAAAAGATGGTAAATCGCTAATAATTCAACTCAATCACCAACATTTTAAATCACCTCAAACTGAGCAGGAATTTTTCCATTCTTTAAAATCTAGCTTAGCTCAATCCAACATTAAAGATTACAGATTAGTAGGGAAATTAGTAGCGCAGCAAAGTTTTATTAATCATATTCGGTCAGATTTTAGTGTGTTTTTAGGACTCGGAATTGCTGTTACAATCATATTGCTTTTGTTGCTTTATCGCTCGTTCAACATTATGCTATTGCCTCTCTTGATGAGCATTTCTTCCTTGGTTTATTTGCTAGGATTTATGGCGATGCTTCAAGTGGAATTAAGCATTTTGAGTGTTTTAATACCTCCAATTATTCTTTTTGTCTCCACATCAGACGCCATTCATTTGGTGAATGCTTACCGTCAAAATGAAGAAAGAGATTTCCTGAAAAGACTAAAATCATCTATTAAAAAAGTATTTTCACCCACATTCCTAACTTCTATTACCACTGCTTTGGGCTTTTTCAGTTTGTTGATTTTGCCAACTCAACCCATCAGAGAATTAGGAGTTTTTGCAGGGGCTGGAGTTTTGATAGCTTTTGGAGTAAATTTTTTATTTGGTCCGCTTTTAATCAGAAAAAATTACAGAAGGCAAAGCATAAAACTGCCTTATAAGAACTGGACTGTGTTATTGATTAAAAATAAGAAAGGCATATTTGCAGTTTATTTTATTCTTATCGTTATTTCAATTTTCGGTTTTTTACAACTTAAAACAGATGCATATCTTCTAAAAGATTTACCAGAAGATTCCCAAGTGCGAAATGATTTTGAATATTTGGATAAATCATTTGGAGGATCCAAACCCTGGGAAATGGCAATTTTACCTGCTAAGGAATCAGATAATGTTTTAGGTTATGATTTTCTAAAAGAAGCTTTAAAGATTGAATCTTACCTGACAGATTCATTTGGAATTGAAAACTTCCTATCGCCTTTGGATCTGGTAAAATATGCCAATCAGATTGATAAAGGTGGAGCCAATAAGTATTATGAATTTCCTGATCGAGTAGATTTTCAACAGCAAGAATCAATTCGAAATACAATAATTAATAGGGGATTTGCGAATGGACTGGTAGATTCAAGCGGTCAATATGCCCGGTTTGCAGGATTCATTCCAGAATGGGGCTCTCATGATACCCAAAATCGAAACCATGCCTTAGCATCATTTATCGATAGAGAAATTGATGAAAATATTTTGAAAGTGAGAATTACAGGCACCACGTATTTGATAGATAAAAGTAATGAAAGCTTATCTGTTGAACTTATGAAAGGATTATTACTAGCCGTTTTGATGATTGCTATTGCTTTAGCTATTTATTTCAAATCCTTCAAAATGCTTTTGATTAGTCTGATTCCTAATTTCATTCCATTATTGTTCACAGCTGGAATCATGGGTTTTATGGATGTCCCTTTAAAATTGACAACGGCTATCATTTTTGTAGTCGCTTTTGGAATTGCTGTGGATGATACCATTCATTTCTTAGGTGCTTATAAACAGCAAAAAGCTAAAAGTCCAATTTGGCGCATTATCAAAACTTTTAAATCCGCTGGCTTGGCTATTCTGATTACTTCAATTTTAATAATAGGCGGATTTGTCTTGTTTACCCTATCATCTTTCGCTACAACATTCTATTTAGGTTTATTCCTATCCTTAGCTATGCTTTTTGCTCTGCTCACAGATTTGATTTTGTTGCCTTTACTGTTGAAGAAATAAGTTGAAATGGTCAACTGTCAAATCATTACTTCTTATCCTTAGTATCTAAAATTATCGTCACTGGCCCATCGTTCACCAAACTCACTTTCATATCAGCACCAAATTCTCCACTTTGAATTTTGGTTGGAATGGCCATATCTATTGAGCTCAACATTTTCTCGTAAAGTGGAATGGCGATATCAAGCTTTGCTGCTTTTATGTACGATGGCCGATTTCCTTTTTTAGTGCTGGCGTGCAACGTAAATTGACTTATAAGTAGGATTTCTCCTTCAATATCCAATAGGCTTTTGTTCATAACGCCCTCTTCATCATTGAAAATGCGCATGTTAATGATTTTGCGCGTAAGCCACTCAATATCTTCGTCATTATCAGCTTCCTCTATACCCAATAAAATCATTAAGCCATTCTGAATTGCTCCTTTTACTTTATTTTCAATCGTCACCGAAGCTTCCGTTACTCTCTGAATTACAGCTATCATTTTCCTATCTGTTCGATTTCATCGGAAGGAATTATCTTGAAAGTCTCTTTGCCATTTTTTGCTGTTTCCAGCATAGCATTAGCAATGGTTTTCGCATGAACAGCCGCATATTTCTTAAAAGGTCCGGAGAAAATAAAATCAAATTTATCAGCAAACCACAGGGCAGCTTTTTCTGCCGCTCGTTTATCTGCTCTTTCTCCAGCAATAAAGGAAGGACGAAAGATAAATGCCTTTTTCAATTTCATGGCTTCAATACCTTTTTCCATTTCACCTTTTACTTTATTGTAAAAAATCAAAGAACTTGAATCAGCCCCCATCGCTGAGATCGCATGAAATGATGCTGCATTATTTTCCCGCGCTATAGCAGCTAAGGTTGTCGGATATTCGAAATCTACTTTTTTGAAAGCTTTTTTGCTCCCCGCTTTTTTCATCGTAGTTCCTAAGCAACAGAAATAATCGTCTGCTTTAAGCTCTTTGGTATGGTTTTCCAGTTGGTCAAAATTATCAAGTATGATTTCCTTTAATTTATCATCATCACCTCCCATGGTTCTTCTGGTAAGGATTTTTACGGTAGAATAGTTTTTATCTTCCATTAGTAAATCTAATAGATGGCCTCCTACCAGACCAGTGGCTCCTGCAATTAAGGCTGTTTTTGACATTACTTGATTTTATTTAGTAGTTCGTAAAATTCTTGGCTAATAGTTTTGTTTTTATCCACAGAATACCATTTGTGAATGCTTTCTATAAAGGTGTTTTGGTCTAAATCCGGGTTTTTCTTGGCTTCCATAACCATATTTTGAACGGCTTCTGGTCTTGGGCCCCAAGTGGCTAAATCGTTAAAATTCTCATCCATTAAAATGAGAATAGGGATGGAGCGGGCATCATTCGTTAAGTATTGGTCCATAACTTGAGGATGCTCGTCTCGCAAGATGAATCGTAAATCAATAGCTGTATTTTCATTAGCCAGTTTGGCTAGAAAAGGAATATTTTGAGCAGCATCTCCACACCAGCCTTCAGTAATCACCAACCATTTCATTTTAGATAATGATTTTATTTTTTCTGAAAGTTCCGCATCCAGCACGATTTTCTTATCCCATCGGTCCATTCGCTTATCATTCATCAAAGTATAAGCGACCATAAATTCAGAATGATTAGAACCAGTAGTTTTCTGTTCTTTTAATAGAGATTTTATGAGTGAACGATAAGTTGGGTAGTCAATTGCATTTGCAAATGCTTCAGATTTTAATGTCTTTGTAGAATTATTCATGTTTATTTTTCTTCTTGCTTACTCTCCCAAGCTATGAATTGTTGCAATTCTGTGCTTAAATGATTGTAGAGCCAAAGCAATAAAGAAGCATCATCTAAAAATCCTGATACAGGTATAAAATCTGGAATAATATCCATTGGGGTAATGAAATACAATAATACACCTACAGTATAGAGCATACTTTTTTTAGAAATATCTCTGTATGTGCCCTTAGTATATGCTTTAACAAGTCTAATAAGGATTGCAATTTTATTTTTTAACTGCCCAATTTTTTCAGAGACTTTCGCTCTGCTGGTTAAAGTTTCCTTAGCCTCATTAACCAGCTTTTGACTTAATCTCTTATCTTTAAGTACTCTGGAGGCCCTTTCTAAAGCATTTTTGTAGTTTAGTCGCTTACTCATTTTCTATCTCTTTCAACTTTTTATTCTTTTGGATTGGCATCCAGATATAGGCAAATAA
Source organism: Marivirga sp. (assembly GCF_035704835.1). Taxonomy (GTDB): domain Bacteria; phylum Bacteroidota; class Bacteroidia; order Cytophagales; family Cyclobacteriaceae; genus Marivirga. The sequence continues at coordinate 15,893 of NZ_DASSWQ010000086.1, forward strand.
GGTATATAGCGTAAATGAGCCAATTAATATAAGATATAGATCGTGTAAGAGGTCTTTATAAATAAATAAGCCCCAAGCCACTACTAAACTTACGATACCTACCCAAAATCTGATATTATTTGCTTTAATTTGGCTCTGTTTATGTAGATTATTCATATTTTTATTTTCGATTATATTTTTTCTAATGAATTAACTATATTAAAATTCATTTTATTCTTTAACGTTAAGTAAATTTATATAATTTGAACCGATTTTACTTTTAGTAATGAAAAAACTAATCATATCCCTTTTTCTTATTTTTTCTGGAAGTTCTTTATCACTTGCTCAAATTGAGGATCCAAAAATTGAAGAATCTAATAAAAAATTAAGAGCCAAGGTAATCGTATACACTAAAACGGGAGAGATTTATAAAGGATTTTTTATCAGTCAAAATAAAGATTTCTTAGAAATTGAAACAGAAAGCGTTGGAACTCTGCAAATACCAACCAATAGGATTAAAAAAATAGAGTCTCTTGGCGGGAATGAGGCAGATGATTTCGGTAATGACAATAAACTGGAGCAAATTAATGCTGTTCGTTATATGGTAGGTACGTCAGCATTTAATTATAAGAAAGGCGAAAATTATATCAGAAATAATCCAATGACTTTTCATAGAGGGTTGAGCGATAATTTCTCAATTGGAGTAGGGACAAGTATTTGGGCATTAGTTTTTAGAGTGCCCATTCTTTATGTTAATCCTCAATTCACGACACAATTAGGTAAATACGTTCATTATAAAGTGGGATTGGACGCTTTTGCAGGATTTTCATTTCAAGGAGGTGGTGGAGCTGCCGCTATTTTGAATACAGGATTTACGGTAGGAGAGCCTGATTTGAATATAACAGGTACGGTTTATTTAGCAGGCTTAAGTGGCGTGCAAAGTGCAAGTCCATTTTACTCATTAGCAGGAATGGCTAGAGTTTCAAAGAAATTAGTGGTGGTTACAGAAGGGTTTTATTTACCATCTGAATTTGATGGAAATTTAGGTTTTGTGTTTTATGGCGGAAGATACTTGACAGAGACTGCTAGTTATGATATTGGGTTTCTATATAATCAACAAATTGCAGATATTATACCCACTGGTATACCATTTATAGCAATTACAGTGAAGATTAATTAATATTTATAAAATGAAAAACATAAAAATTTTGGCTAACATTGGGTTAGTACTCTTCCCTATGTATTTGATGGCTCAAACTCCCACAGAAACAATCAACCAGTTTATGGATAATTGGCATAAAGCTGCAGCCAATGCAAATGAAGAACTGTTTTTTGGAAGCATGACAGAAAAAGGAATTTACTTGGGAACCGATAAAACTGAAAAGTGGACAAGAGATGAAATGGCAGAATGGGCTAAAGAGTATTTTGAAGAAGAATCGGCTTGGGCATTTACTGCTACTGAAAGAGATGTTTATTTTTCAGAAGATGGTAAAACTGCATGGTTATATGAAAAATTAGATACCTGGATGGGAGTCTGTAAAGGAACAGCTGTATTAGTCATGAGACCTGATGGTTGGAAAATTGCGCTCTATGATTTATCCGTGACCGTTGACAATAATAAAATCGATAAGTTCTTAGAGCTAATCAAAGAATAATCTACCGAATCTCAAATTGAGTTATCTCAGTACTTAGCACCAAATACTCTGTACTTATCAAAACTCTTGTTGAATTTCATTTTTAAGAAAACTAAGACCATATTCAATACTATCAATTTTCTTTTCTAAGGAATCCTCATAAATCTTTTTTACTAACTCAAGGCTTTTAGCTTCCGGATCAAGGTTTTTGGCGGCTTGATTTATCACCATGATTAATTCTTCTTTGGCATTCTTGATAATTTTCCAAGCTTCATCGCTCATATAAACTTGCTGTGATAAGTTATGATTGAATTCTTCCCTAATTTCATTTAAAAGTAAATATTGAAGTTCAGCAACATTCATTTCGTTCTGTTGCACTCGTTTTATAATTTGATCAGGCGAAATTCTTTCTAGAAAAAGGCTCATTCTTTCATAAGCTTGAAGCCGTATAGGCAAAACGATTTCTTTGTTTTTTGCTTTAATGTCTATGATTTTTGCTTCATTCTGTTTTTGCATCATGGTTTTTACAGTTAAAAACATTGCATATAAAACGATTCCAGCTGGAATTATAATTTTAAATAAGTCCCAAATAGGCTCCATAAAGTTTTTTTTCTAAGATGATTTTCAAATTTAGTTAATTTCGCATCAAATAAAAGCAAGCCGATGTGCCAAACTTTTGTTTTTATTCATTCGTTCTTGAGTTAAAAACAATTTATGATTCCAGTTAAAATTTCAGAAGAAGCAATTAAAGAAGTACGTAATATAATGGAGAATAAAAATATTCCTGATGGCTACGGTTTGCGAGTAGGAGTCCGAGGTGGAGGTGGCTGTAGTGCAGCTGGGATGAATTATATTTTAGGATTTGATAAGCCAAAAAACACTGATAAGACCTTTGAGGTTGACGGAATTCCAGTTTATATTGATAAAGGTCATGTGATGTATGTTATTGGCATGGAAGTGAGATTTCACAATGGAAATGATGCAAAAGGATTTGTTTTTGTGAACCCAGAAATTGAAAAAGAACTCAATTAAAAGCTAATATGCTCATTAGAATTTAATTACTCAATATATAAATATTCAAATATCTTATATGAATCATCGTTAACTTATGTAATAAATTTAGATAAAAGCATATAAAAAGGAGACGAATATTTTGCCAGTATTAATTCTTTGTTAAGTTTGTCTGAAGTGAAATAAATTTTTAACCTAAACAAACAGTAATGAAGAAGATTCTATTAACATGTCTCATGTTAGTGTTCGTGTTACACGCATGGGCGCAGGATCGCACTGTAAGTGGAACTGTCACTGATGCTCAGTCAGGACAAACCTTACCAGGTGTGAATGTATTAATCAAAGGTACCTCTAGGGGAATGACTACAGATTTGGACGGGAACTATAAGATTTCTGTCCCTTCTGATGGTGGTACACTAGTGTTTACCTTTATTGGAATGGCCGACAGGGAAGTTGAAATTGGTTCAAGATCTGTTATTGATGTTGCCATGCAACCAGATATCCGTGAATTATCTGAAGTTGTTGTAACAGCTTTAGGAATAGAAAGAGAACAAAGATCCTTAGGATATTCCGTTCAGGAAGTACAAGGTGATGAGCTTGTTAATTCTGGTGAAACTAATGTTATAAACTCTTTACAAGGTAAAATTGCAGGTGTTCAGATTAGCGGTAACACGGGTGCTATGGGGGGGTCTTCAAATATTTTAATTAGAGGAGCCAATTCAATTGCAGGAAATAACCAACCACTTTTTGTTGTAGATGGCGTTCCTATTGACAATTCAAATTTTAACTCTGCTAATCAGCAAAGAGGTGCTAGTGGAGTAGATTATGGTAATGCAGCTCAAGATATTAATCCGGCTGATATAGCATCAATGTCTGTTTTGAAGGGAGCTAGTGCTGCAGCACTTTATGGTAATAGAGCATCTAACGGTGTAATTATTATCACTACCAAAAAAGGTAGAAAAGGTGAAGGCATTGGTGTGAGAATAAATTCAAGTGTATCTTTTTCAAATCCAATGTTTTTGCCAGATTACCAAAATGAATTTGGTGGTGGTTTCGGACCATTTACCATTGAAAATGGGCAAAAAGTAGCTGGTTTTGCCGTTGACCAAAGTTGGGGACCAAGACTTGATGGTCGACCAGTAAGACAATGGTATAGCTACTATGAAGATCATCCAAATTTTGGTGAGGAAACTCCTTGGGTCGCGCATCCTGATAATATCAGTAATTTTTATCAAACAGGTGTCCAGTATAACAATAATGTTTCTCTTTCTGGAGGAAATGATAAAGGTTCATTCCGTTTATCATTCACCAATATGGATTTGACTCATATTGTTCCAAATAGTGAGATGCAAAGAAATACTGTTAATTTCAACGGCTCTTATGCCTTATCTGATAAATTGACAGCAAGTGCAGGGGTAAACTATGTAAAAACTGAAGCGTTAGGTAGACCATCTCAAGGGTATGGTGATTTGATGGTTCAATTCAATCATTTTGGTCAAAGACAACTTGATATGGATGAACTGAGAAATTACAAAGTTGAATCTACAGGTGAACAAAGATCTTGGAATAGGATATCATCTGATATTGCAAGACCTCTATATGCCGATAATCCATATTGGATTAGATATGAAAATTACCAAAATGATGGTAGAGACAGAGTATTTGGTAATATGAAACTGTCTTACGATTTCACTGAAAATCTATCTATTACAGGTCGAGTTTTGACTGATTTTTATACAGACAGAAGAGAAGACAGAATAGCAGAAGGTTCAGTAGCTCAATCAGGGTATAGCGAGGCAATTAGACAAACATCTGAAATAAATACAGATTTGATTTTAAAGTATGAAGGTGAAATTAATGACGATCTTTCTCTTAATGCCTTTATAGGAGGAAATATTCGAGTTGATAACTTTAGTGAGAATATTGGTGTTACAGTTGGAGGTTTAAGTGTGCCAGGTTTTTATAATTTAGAAAACTCAACTGGTAGACCAACGATTGTTGATTTTACTCGACAAAAGCAGATAAACAGCTGGTTTGGTTCTGCAACCTTAGGTTATAAAGACATCGTTTATTTAGATGCAACAATAAGAAATGATGTTTCTTCCACCTTACCTGAAGGAAATAATTCTTATTACTATCCATCAGTAAGTGGAACATTTATTTTCTCTGAATTGGATGGATTATCAGGTGGAGATATTTTCTCTTTCGGTAAGTTAAGAGCAAGTTATGCACAAGTTGGTAATGATACTGATCCGTACAGAATCACTTCTGTTTATACACCACTTGCTAACTTTGGTACTAATCCTGTTTATTCAATTCCCGATGAGTTGAATAATCAAAATTTAAGACCAGAACAAACTAATTCCTATGAAATAGGTACCGAATTAAGATTCTTAAATGATAGGATTTTCCTTGATTTAACTTACTATAATAATACTTCAACTGACCAAATTTTTGAAGTAAGAGTTTCTGGTGCATCAGGTTATGAAAATCAAATCATTAATGCTGGTAAAATGATAAACCAAGGGTTGGAAGCTTCTCTAGGTGCAAATGTTATCAATACGGGTGATTTTAGATGGGATGTTAATTTAAACTGGGCTAGAAATAGAAACGAAGTGGTAGAATTGGCAGAAGGTATTACAAATTACAGAATTGCTAATGGTATTTTTGAGACAACATTAGATGCTAGAGTAGGAGAGCCTTACGGTTCAATTTACGGTGCTAATTTTGTATACGATGAAAATGGCAATAAAGTGATTGGCAGCGGTGGAAATTATCTTCAATCATCAGACCAACAGGCTTTAGGTACTTATTTGGCTGATTGGACTGGAGGTTTAAACAATAGCTTAAGTTATAAAGGATTTAACTTGTCTTTCTTATTTGATATGAGAATGGGAGGTTCACTGCACTCAGTAACTAATTTATTCGCTAAATATTCAGGTATGACACAAGAAACCGTAGATGGTAACATCCGGCAAGTAGGGATTGTGGCTGAAGGTGTGAATGTTGATGAAAATGGTGAGGTAACAGGTGAGAACACTACCGTAATTGATGGTGCTTCTTATTTCTCTGGTCAATTTGGATTAGCGGCTGCTCATGTTTATGATGCTACTTTCATTAAGTTTAGAGAATTAACTTTTGGTTATTCTTTACCTTCTTCAATAATTGACAATACACCATTTACCACAGTTAATTTTGGAGTAGAAGCTAGAAACTTAGCCATACTGTACAAGAAAGTTCCACATATTGATCCTGAAGCTTCAACAAGTTCAGGAAATGTTCAAGGACTTGAAGGTGGTGCATTACCAAGTTTAAGAAGCATAGGGTTTAAAGTAAGTCTTGGATTTTAATCATAAAGGATAAATTTATTATGAAAAATATATTTAAAACATTGATACTGTTTGCTGTGGTAATGGCAACAGCCCTAACCGGTTGTAAAGATATTACCGAGCTAAACGAAGACCCTAACAGACCTGCTGAGGTACCAAATGAATATTTATTAACTTCAGCACAAAGAGCGTTAGGATTGCGATATTATGGTGTTTTTGACAATATCTCTTTTGGTATGACAATTTCACAATATTGGGCTCAGAATGAATATTCTGATGAGGTAAGATATCAATTCAGACCAGCAACTAATAATACATTCTGGTTGGATTTTTATACTGCTATTAATGATTTGGAAGAAATTATTCGTAAAAATAATGCGTTACTTGAAGAAGGTGCAGCAGGATTAAATACGGCACAACTTGCAAATCAAAATGCTATAGCTACCATAATGAAATCATGGGCTCTTCACAATATGGTGGATATTTATGGAAATATTCCTGTAAGTGAATCATTAGGTGGGCAAGATAATCCGAGTCCTGGATATGATAGCCAGCAGGAAATTTATGATTCTTTAATTATAAATGTGAAAGCAGCTGTTACCGCAATTGATGTGGAGGAACCTGCCTTCAATGGGGGTGATGTTGTGTATTATAACAATATGACCAACTGGCAAAAATTTGGAAACTCTTTATTACTTCGAATGGGAATTAGGCTTTCTGATGTAAATGAAACATTAGCTCAGGAAACTATTGCATTCGCTGCTGGGAATGTGTTCACAAGTAATGCAGATAATGCCGCTATTAATTTCATTAGTGAGCAGCCAAGCGTTAATCCACTCTATACTTCTTATATAGTTAACGGTCGTCAGGATTACTGTGCAACTGCAAACTTTATTAATTTATTAGATGGTTTAGGTGATCCGAGAATAGCAGAATATTTTGAGCCTGCTACAGCTACTGGCACATTTGTAGGGATGACATATGGATTAGAGAGTGCTACTGCTGCTGGTATTCCAAGAAGTGCAGTTTCTCAATTGAATGAACAACTATTAGAACCTGATTTTGAAGGAATGATGATGGATTATGCAGAAGTTAGTTTCATACTTGCTGAAGCTGCAGCTAATGGCTGGGTAACTGGTTCTCCACAGCAATATTATGAAAATGGAATTGCTGCTAGCATGGAATATTGGGGTATAAATAGCCAGGCAGATATTATTAATTATACTGCTGCTAATCCTTATACTGCAACTAACCTTGCGGTTCAAAAATATATTGCATTATATATTCAAGGATGGCAATCATGGGCTGAAATCAGAAGACTTGATATCGAAAGTATTCCAGAAGCAAATTTGGTAGTGTATGCACCAGATCAGAACTTCATTGAGATTTCAGGTATTCCTAAAAGAAGAATCTATCCTAATGATGAGCAAACATTAAATAATGCAAATTACGCTGAAGCATCAAGCGCTATTGGTGGTGATGAGTATGACACAAACTTATTTTGGGACATAGACTAAATAAAAATCATGAAAAATATTAATTTTTATATAAAATCAATTCTTTTTGCCTTTGTAGCGGTATTTTTTATGGCTTGCGAAGGAGAAGAAGAGAGCATCAGTTTAAATCCTGGTTCTAATTTATTGATATCAGGTTCTGGTGAGATTCTGACCTATCAGGATACTGAATATTTTGTTAGAGGCCATGATATGGATGAAACTTATACTTGGTCTATTGAACCAGCAGGAACTGCAACAGTAACACAAGTCGAAGGACGAAATGGTGAATTTGTAACTGTTGTTGCTCAGGAAGTTGGAACGTACACTTTAACAGTGGAAAACAATCAAGGTTTATCTGGAGATTTTACAATAGTAGTAGAAGATATTGACGAATTTGCTGGAATCACAGATACTTTGAACATTTTCGAAGAGCAATATAATGCAGGAGGAGATACACTATTTTTCCCAGTGAGGATTCAAAGAACTGTGGAAGGTTCTGTACTTGCAGGAAGAAATGTTGAAGAAACCAGAATTTCATTTGATGTTACTGACGGTTCTGCAATAGAAGGAACCGACTATGAAATCTTGAACGATGAGGTAATCATAGAAAAAGGTGAATTAGAAGGTTACATCAGCATTTTAACGATTGATAATGACACTGATGACGGACCTAAGGATTTCTTCATTGAATTGACAGGCGTGACTCAAACTGGACCTGGGAATACTGCAGTTACATTGAATCCTGATGAATTTCCAACATCCTCTGTAGTTTATATTAATGACGATATTAAAACTGTTGATTTGGATATCGAGTTTGATGAAGTTGAAGTAAGTGAAGCAGGTAATTACTTTGTAGATGTTGTGCTGAACAGAGCTATAGATGAGGATGTAACAATTCAATATTCTGTTACAAATGCGGCTGGTACACCATTTATATTGAATAATCCTGATAAAACAGGTGGTTCATTAGAAGTTTTTGCTGGCGAAACCGAAACTCGCATTGTCTTAGATATAGATGAAAGCTGGGTACAAGCCGGTGCAGAACCAACTGAAATCAACATTGAATTAACTGGTGTTACTTCTCAAGATGGTGAAATAGGATTGGGAGAAACAACAACATATGTTGTAAATGCAGTAGCTCCTGAACAATAATATAAAACAATTTTAAATTCATTTTAAAAGGTTATCGAATTTCGATAGCCTTTTTTTGTTTCGTTAAACACAGTTTATTCAAATGATGATATAGTAATAAATTGATTTCTTCATTTTTTATTCTGAAAAGTTGAACTTTTTTTATGTAAAATTTTGTATTATTTTTGGTCAAATACAATTCCCTTATGAACAAAAATTATATTCTCACCATTATTTCATGTTTACTCATCACTGCAACGCTCTATTTGTATGTAGATAATCAAAAAATAGAAAAGTATTCATCAAAATCTGAAGCACCTTGGTCAACCAAGAAATCTAAAGTTAAGGCTGGAAAAGAGGCTTATATGAAACCAGATGGTTTTATCAAATATTACAACAATATTTCAAAAAAGATAGATGCCGAAACCTCAGAATATAAAGCAGGTTATCGTTATAAAGAGTTAACCAAATCTTTTAGAAGTAGAAGAGTTGCCAATCAAAATGTATTAAATGCACAATTTAAATCTAGAGGTCCAGGAAATGTAGGTGGAAGAACCCGTGCAATTGCGATTGATCCAGATGACGCATCGAAATGTACTTGGACAGCAGGTGCAGCTAGTGGTGGAATTTGGAGAACTACGGATTGTGGTAAATCTTGGGAGAATCTTTCTCCTGATTTACCGAATTTGTCCACTAATTCCATAGCACAAAGCAAATCTAACCCAGACATCCTTTATGTAGGAACAGGAGAGGTTTTTGCAGGAAATTCAACCTTTGTAAGAGGTGATGGAATTTATAAAAGTATAGATAGAGGTAATTCTTGGTCATTACTTCCCTCAACTGTTTCTAATAATAATTTTCTTTCTGTTAATAGAATTCAAGTTGACCCAAAAAATGCTGATATTTTAACAATAGCCACTAATACTGGAGTATTTAAGTCTTCAGATGGCGGATTGAATTGGATTCAAACCTACGATGCACCTGGAAACGCTACAGTACAGGATTTGCAAGTTGATCCTCAAAATTATAATATTCAATATGCTGGTGTAAATAGTACCGGAATAATCAAATCTGTAAATGCTGGTAATGACTGGGCACTTTCTTCTAATGGAATTGGAGAAGGAGTCAGATTTGAAATAGCTGTTTCTCCAAGTAATCCTGCAATTTTGTACACTTCTACCTATCAATCTATTCCAGGCCCTGATAATGATCCAACCATTTTGTATTATTCTGATGATAGAGGTCAAAATTGGTATATTGCGGCTGTTGAAAATTATAATACAAGTTTCTTGGGAGAACAAGGATGGTATGATAATTCGATTGCTGTTAATCCATATGATCCTTATGAGGTCTTTATAGGAGGAGTGAGCATCGGTAAATTTAATATTGATCCTACTAATATAAGTGAAACCGAAAGAACCTTCCTCGGTATTGAATATGAAGGACAAGAAGTAATAAATCTAGTGAGTTTTGAAGCAGGATTCAATAATGGTACACTTGAAATCGGCAGCGGATCAAATAGTCCGTCTAATAACCCAGTATCGATTGAAGTTCGATTTGGGGGAGATAATATGCAAAAAGCGCATCGATTTACAATTCCTGCCGGAGAAACGGCTGGTGTCCCTATTTCTAATTACAAATATGAAGATTATCAAGATGTTCCTTTCGAAGTATGGGATGTAGAAGCTAATCGTCAATTAATGGTTTCTTACCGTGATCAAGAAAATGATGGAATTTTTGACTTAAATAAAAGAAGTCAAACAGATGAGAATTTATCTGCCGCTAGGGAATACATTTACATACATGATGTTGAATACGATCCGAATACTCCCACAACGGAGGTGGCTATGGATGGTGGAATTGAGTACGCAAACATGTATTTTTTCTGGCCAGTATTGAGTGAATCAGCTGTATGGGAACCTGCAAATTTCAGTACTACCATGAATATCGTATTTGGTACTCAAACCATTGCAGCATCTGAAGCTAGTGCTGTTTATGATGCTTATGGTGATTGGGAGAATCAAAATAGAGGGAATTTACATCCTGATCATCATCATTTAACGCTAGTACCGATGAATGATAATACCCAACAATTTATGATAGTAAATGGGAATGATGGTGGTTTTGGAATTTCTACCAATAGTGGAGAGGTAATTACCCAATTAGCCAACGGGTATGTAACCACTCAATTTTATGGTGCGGATAAAAAACCTGGAGAAGAAAAGTATATCGGAGGAATGCAAGATAATGGAACATGGATATCGAGTGGAACGGTCGTAGATGAAACGAATCCATACAACGCAGTGATAGGAGGTGATGGTTTTGAGGTAATATGGCATGCAACTGATCCTCAGAAAGTAATTGGTGGTTTTCAATTTAATGGAATAAGACGTTCGTTAAATGGTGGACAACTATTTTCTGATGCTACTTCAGGTATTACTGAAGGTCCATTTATTACAAGATTGGTTGGTTCAGTTTCAAATCCAGATGTGATTTATGCAATTGGAGAAACGGGAGTATATAAAAGCAATGATTTTGGTGGATCTTGGCAAATAAAACTAATTGATAATCCTGGATGGCTGGGTGAAAACAGTGCTAGTGATGTAGAAGTTTCACTAGCTAATGACCAAATAGTGTGGGCCGGTGCTGGAATGGCAGGTGAGGCTTTAAGTCTTTTTGTTTCTACAGATGCTGGCGAGTCTTTCAATGCTGTCAATGATTATTCTCGAAATCCTTCTGCTTTCTATACTGGAATCTATACTCATCCAACAGAGGAAAATACTGCTTATGCGTTATTTAGCAGAGCAAATTTTCCAAAAATATTAAAGACCACAGACCTTGGACAAACTTGGGAAGATATCTCAGGATTTGATGAAGGCTCACAAGGAAGTAATCGTGGCTTTCCTGATGTTTTCGTTCATAGTTTGCTAGTAATGCCATTTAATACGGATATTCTATGGGCCGGCACTGAAATTGGCTTATATGAATCATTGGATGGTGGTCAGACTTGGAATATTCGAAATGATTTTCCTTCAGTTTCTATCTGGTCTATGAAAATAGTAGACGACCAGGTTGTAATTGGAACGCATGGAAGAGGGATTTGGACAGCTGAGACAGAAGAATTAAGATATACAAGTTTGAAAGTTACTGACTTTAGCTATTCAGGATATGGAAATGCTGAAATTAAATATAATTTACCCGTTGAATATTCTACTTTAAAGTTATTACTGAATGACCAAGAGGAAATCATAAACACTCAATTTTCTGTAGGTAGTAATTCAGTACAAATAAATGATTTCTTTGATTTGGAACCTGTGAAATTAAATTTGAGAGGTACTTATTTAGATAAGGAATATACTTCTCAAGCTTTTAAAACACCTGAGATAGATTTTTCACCTATTTTAATATCTCAAGAGAGTTCTGGAGATAAAGCACCCCTTCAAATTAGATATGAGCTTGAAAATAATGAGCCCTATGAGAAAGTCGAAATTTTATTTAATAACGAGGTAGTGCATACTGACCAGCAAATTTTAACAGAATCTGAACCCAATAGAGTAATTGAATTTGAATATAACCAAATAGGTAGAAATGACGTGACTATCAGAGGATATTTAAGGGGGAATGTTTACACGACTACTGTTGCAAATCGCCTAATTACATCAAATTCTAATGTGATTCAAGATGAGATTAAAATTTATCCTAATCCGGCAACTGATTTCGTTAATGTAAATTCTGCTCATGTAGACTTTCAAATTCTTCAGGTTTACAGTACTAATGGTGTTTTAGTTCGAAAGTATGATTTGAAATCCGACAATAATGAGATAAATATCTCAGATTTAGAAAGTGGGATTTACTTATTTCAGCTTCAGGCTAAAAATGGTAGAATGATTTCTAAACGAATTATAAAACAATAATGAAATTATTATTCATAACTTTTATTGCGCTACTTGTTGGCGCTTGTACAACAAGCAGTAAAAATGCTCAAAACAATAATCAAGATACCATTTACAACTTAGCGTTAGAGGCATTAGGAGAAGAGAGAATTGAATTTAATTATAATGAAAATAGAGATTTTCTTTTGGCAACTTCTAAAGATGAACAAGAAGGACAGATTCGATTTAAGTATGTGGTGATGGATGTTAGTCAGAAAAATATTGTTGATGAGGGAAATTTGCCTTTGGGTAAGGCGAAGTGGATTTCTGACTATGAAATTGAAATAATTGCTCCACCAGGTATAATTAGAGATAATTCTGAAAGCTTGTCAAATTACACCAAAATATTAAATGTTAAAACTGGAGAAAAAACTTCAAAAAAAGCTGCTCAATTTTGAGCAGCTTTTATTTTTTTTCTAAAAAGAGTGCTGATTTCTCTACAATCTTTTGAAAATTCTCCGGAAGGTCAGGTTCTTTCCATGGATGTGCCGCACCAAATACATGATTTTCGTTCTCAAAAATCACTAATTCAGTTTCTGGCTTCCATTCTTTAAGTTGGTACCCCATTGCAACAGGAAGTGTTTCATCTTCAGTTCCATGAAAAGCTAAAAGTGGTTGTTTTAATTCTTTTACAGCTTTGGGAATAGATAATCTATCAAGATTATTTAACACATCATCATAAAGTTGCACGTAAAGTGGCATTTGTTGATTGGTTCTTTTATTTTCAATATACTGAACACCTTTTGCTCTCCACTCATCCAAAAAACTCTGAGGCCATCGATTAGTTAAGTCACTAATTGCAGCTAGTGTTATTACATTCTTTATTCTTTTATCCTCTCGCGCTTTTAGTAGAATTAATCCTCCTCCTCTGCTGTGTCCCATCAGATTGATATTATTAAAATCAAGTTCATCTACTGGAATAGAAGTAGAAGTGGAAAATAGATAATCTATAGTATCTTTTAAGTCATCTAGTTCAATTGTGAAGTTATTATTTCCGAACGCTTCTAAATCAGCAAAATCAATGAGCTGGTTTGCGGTGGTGCCATTATGACTCAAATTTATTTTCATAAAAATAAACCCTTTTATCGCAAACTTATCAGCCATCAGATTAAAAACTCCCCAATCTTTAAATCCTTTAAAACCATGAACAAAAAGGATTAACGGTTTCTTTTCCTGAGTAGAAATGTATCGTATATCAGCCGTAATAGGCTTATTATGTACCGTACTTGTAATAATTATATTTTCTTTAATCATTTTGATTGTTTGGATTGCTTAGATATTCATTTGGTAGTAATATTGCATACACATGGGGAGTAAAATTAAAGAAATACAATTACCGATAGCCAATGAAATGGCAGAATTTGAAATAAAATTCCGCCAATTTATGAAAAGTAAAGTGTATTTGCTTGATAAAATCATGGGCTATATTGTGAAACGAAAAGGAAAGCAAATGCGTCCTATGTTTGTATTTCTCTCCGCTGGTGTTCATGGACAAATTAATGAAGCAACCTACAGGGGCGCGGCCTTAATTGAATTATTACATACGGCAACCTTAGTCCACGATGACGTAGTAGATGACGCCAACTACAGGAGAGGCTTTTTCTCTATCAATGCCTTATGGAAAAATAAAATTGCCATCTTAGTGGGTGATTATCTCCTTTCCAGAGGACTTTTATTGTCAATTGACAATGAGGATTTCGATTTGTTGAAAATTGTATCTGAAGCAGTTCGGGAAATGAGTGAAGGGGAGTTGCTTCAAATTGAAAAGGCTAGAAAGCTCAATATCACAGAAGATATTTATTATGATATCATAAAACAAAAAACTGCTTCTTTAATAGCTTCTTGTTGTGCAGTAGGAAGTCGTTCAGTCATCAAAGATGATGGTGTAAGTGAAAAAATGAAACTTTTTGGCGAAAAGGTGGGGATGGCATTTCAAATCAAAGATGATTTATTTGATTATGGGACTAATGATATCGGAAAACCACTTGGTATTGATATCAAAGAAAAGAAAATGACTTTACCGCTTATTTATGCGTTGAATCAATCTGATAAGTCAGAGCAAAAACATATAATTAAATTGATTAAAAAGCATAGTGATAAAAATTCTACCGTTAAAACAGTAGTGGAATTTGTCCGCAATAAGAATGGTATTGCTTATGCAGAAGAAGTGATGCACAATTACTACAACGAAGCTATGACTATTATCAAAGATTTTCCCAAATCAGAATATAGGCAATCTTTAATGGAATTAGTTAAATATACAATAGAGAGAAAAAAATAGGTTATTTCAATTCGAATCTTTGAATATGGGAGCTGGCTACAGGCTTTTCTGAGAATAATGCTTTGGTTGCAGGCCACACTCGCCCAAACGTTTCGGAATCCCGATATTGATTCAAATTATCTTCACTTTCCCATAAGCTATAAGTACTGAATATATTAGGTTGATTTTTATCTTGCCAAAGTTCTAAATGTTTGCAACCAGGTTGATTTCTAATGGCTTCTTTATTTTCTTCAAATATTTTGATGAAATTATCAATCTTATCTTGATGGAAAGTCATTTGTACAATTCTGATTAGCATAATTTAGGAATTAAAGGCCGGCATTTATACCGACCTTTCCGTTCAATTTATTTTCTTTTTATGACTTTTTCAACTGCAGCAACAATATGCGCAGCATCAAGTCCATATTTCTTCATTAATTCTTCAGGAGTACCGCTTTCTCCAAACTGGTCATTTACTGCAACATATTCTTGAGGTGTTGGATTATGCTGAGCTAATACCTGAGCTACTGCGTCTCCTAAACCTCCATTTCGTTGATGCTCTTCAGCGGTTACTACGCAAGCTGTTTTTGCAGCAGATTTTAAGATGGCATCTACATCAAGTGGCTTAATGGTATGGATGTTAATAAGCTCAACACTTACTCCTTTTTCTCGTAAAATAGCTTCTGCTTCAATTGCTTCCCATACTAAATGTCCCGTAGCAAAAATCGTTACATCATTGCCTTCAATCATTTGAAGTGCTTTTCCTATTTCAAATTTTTGATTGTCAGAAGTGAAAACTGGTACTTTTGGTCTTCCAAATCTTAAATACACAGGTCCTTCATATTCTGCAATGGCTAAAGTAGCTGCTCTTGTTTGATTATAATCACATGGATTGATGACGGTCATATTGGGTAACATTCTCATCATGCCTATGTCTTCCAGAATTTGGTGCGTTGCACCATCCTCACCTAAAGTTACTCCAGCGTGAGATGCACATATTTTCACATTTTTCTCAGAATAAGCAATTGATTGACGGATTTGGTCATAAACTCTACCAGTAGAGAAATTGGCAAAAGTTCCAGTAAAAGGAATTTTTCCACCAATTGTCATGCCGGCAGCTAAACCCATCATATTGGCTTCTGCAATCCCGGTTTGAAAAAACCTATCAGGAAATTCCTTCTGGAAATCACCCATTTTTAATGAGCCAATTAAATCTGCACAGAGGCCTACTACTTGATCGTTTTTTCTACCAGCTTCGAGTAATCCATCTCCAAATCCTGAACGCGTATCTTTTTTTTCTGTAAATGTAAATTTAGTTTCTGCCATTTTGCTCTTGTTAATATATTTTGATGTTTAATGTCTGTCCAGAATTAACTTTAAATTCCTTTATTTGCGTGTATTTACTGCCCATTGCTCTTTCTGAGCGGTAAACATATTTATATGTGCCTGGTTGTATGCCAAAGCTAAGATTACTACCATTTAGGTCTAATTTTTTAATCCATGTTTGCCTGCCTTCTTCGTCAATTGAATACAAACTTCCAATTCCTTTACTGCCGTAACTAATATTGATTCTTCCTGGTGCAGGAATGTCTATGTTTTTAGTAATTCCTTGCTTAATCTCGACATTATTAAATTTTATTTTTGGCAAGGTTAATATTTCTAAATCATATTTTCCTATCAAATATTTTTCACTTGCTCTAATAGGTTGCGTATTGATAATTTCTGGTTGATTAGATAATTTCACCAGAACCTGAACATCTTTATCGTATTCCGATGTGTTCTCTTGACTTATTTTTAACTCACCCTGAGGACTCTTAATATTGATTACATTATGAGTTCCTCCTTTTAGGTAAACATTTCTTTTTACAACTGGAGGAATAGTATTAACTACTACATCGTAACTTAAAACGGGATCAACTTCTACGGTATCAGGTTTACCATTTTTGTCACGAAAATGAATAAAATCAAATTCTGAAATGCCAGTAAAACTATTGATAAATGATACATTAACGTCTGTTTCAACTGGTCTTCCGTTTTGGTCTAAAAGTTCAACACTTGCGGTAGTTTTACTTAATGACTGACTTAAAATTCCATTTAAAACGGACTGAAATGCACTAATATTTTTTGCATTATAATATTCACCCATACAATCAAATTCCGCAGCAAATTCCTGTTCCATACCTAATCCAATTACAAATGGTCTGAGAAATATATCCTTCTTCTGTAATTCTAATGAAACTGCACAAGGGTCTCCATCACATGATTCAATACCGTCCGTTATAATGATAATGATATTTCGATAACTATTATCTCTGGGAAAATCTTTTGAAGCTTGTTCTAAAGAATAGGCAATAGGAGTGGTGCCTTTTGGATAAATATATTTTAATCTGTTTATAATCTGGTCATTATTATTAGGTGAAAAAGGAATTTCTAGTCTTGTATCCTCGCAATTTTGTTCCTTCGAAGGAGTTAGATGACCATAAGCTCTTAAAGCTAATTCAATTTTATCATTCACTTTTAAAGAATCGACTAAATCGGTAAGTACTCTTTTTGCAGCATCGATTCTTAACTCATTTCCCCAGGGTGCTAACATGCTTCCAGAAGCATCAAACAGAAATAAGATTCTAGTTTTTTCTGGGATGCTTTGTTCTACTCTTTGTGATTTTGCATGATGCATCACTAAGAAAAGAAGGAGAAATGATATGGTAATTTTATATTTCATTTAATTAAAATAAACACCAGGAGATTTATTCTCCTGATGTCATTTTTCTTTAGTAGTCACCTAGAGTTTCTTCCAATTGAGATAGGGCATCTGCTAATTGCTCATCATTAGGAGCTACTCCATGCCATTTATGCGTGCCTTGCATGAAATCAATGCCATAGCCCATCTCAGTTTTCATTAAATTCAAAACAGGTTTTCCTTTTCCTGTTAAGCTTTTTGCATGCTCTAATGATTTCACAATTTCTTCCATGTTATTTCCATTGCTCTCAATCACTTCCCATCCAAAAGCTTGCCACTTTGCTTTCAAATCCTTTAAGTCCATTACTTCTGAAATTGGACCATCAATTTGCTGACCGTTGTAATCGACTGTAGCAATGATATTATCTACTTTATGGTGAGCTCCATACATAGCTGCTTCCCAAATTTGACCCTCTTGTAATTCTCCGTCTCCCATCAAAACGTAAACCAGGTTATTTTCATTATTCATTTTTTTGGTTTGCGCAGCTCCTAATGCAGCTGATAATCCCTGTCCTAATGAACCTGATGCAATTCTAATTCCCGGAAGATTTTCTTCTGGTGTAGGATGTCCTTGTAAACGGCTATTTATTTTTCTAAATGTATTGAGTTCAGATGTATCAAAATAGCCACTTCTAGCTAGAACGCTATACCAAACGGGAGAAATATGACCGTTGGATAGAAAAAATAAATCCTCATTTTTTGCATTCATGTCGAAATCAACATTGTGCTTTAAAATGTGGAAATATAATGCTACGAAAAAATCTGTACATCCTAAAGAGCCACCAGGATGACCTGAATTCACAGCGTGAACCATCCTTACGATATCTCTTCTTACTTGGGAAGCTATTTTTTCAAGCTCTTGAATGTTTGCCTGACTTGCCATTGATTATTTATTTAAAATTTGTGCTGTATGTTCTTTTGTTTTTACTTTTTGAATAATATCCTCGATTTTTCCTTTTTCATCTATGACAAAGGTTGTGCGAAGAGTACCCATATAGGTTTTGCCGTACATTTGTTTTTCACCCCAAGTACCATATAAGTTATGTACGGTGTGGTCTTCATCTGTAATAAGTGGAAAAGGTAAATTTTGCTTTTCAATAAATTTTTGATGTGATTTCTCAGAATCTTGACTAACACCTAAAACGATATAGCCTTGTTTTTGCAGTTCTTCGTAATTGTCTCTTAAGTTACAAGCCTGGGCAGTACATCCTGGCGTGTTATCTTTCGGATAAAAATAGAGGACTACTTTTTTACCGCTAAAATCGCTTAATTTAATTTCTTTTCCGTCTTGGTCTTTTGCATTAAAGTCGGGTGCTTTATCTCCTATATTTAATTCCATAGTATTTATAGTTTAGTAATATATTCTGTTACGTTTCCAGCATTATCATTAACTGTTAAAATGAATTCACCAGTTTTATTCATTTCTTCATTCAACCATTCAATCCATATTAGATTGTCTTTTGGTTCATATTTTAGTAACACCCATTCTTCATTCAAACGTCCTTCGTATGATTTGATTCCAGATAATTGGTCATTTATAATAAAGCTATTTTTCTTATACCCTTCTTTTACGAGTGGTGGAATGCTATCAGTCAAAATGGTATAATCTGCTAAATCTCTAGTGTTGAAAATCATTTTTTCATTTTCCCATTCACCACCAGTAAATGAAAAATTACCTGCATCATCTGTTTTATAAACGTGACTATGGTTGATATCATATTTTTCTCTTGAGGGGAATAGTTCAACTTCTATAGAACTTTTAAGTGGGGAAGTTATGGGGCCTATTGAGAATATTTCCAATGAATCCGAAGTTTTTATTTCATAATCTGTTTCTAAATAAAGTGTGTCAAATAACGTATAAGGGTTGAATTTTATATTCATTTTTTCAACCGATATCGTTTTATCTTCTTTAGGAATTATTTGATGAATTGCTCTTAAATTTATTCCCTTATCACAATTAAGGATGGAATAAGGTATACCATTTTTTAAATCCCATAAATAAACTGCTATATTATTGAGATAATAATCAGGTTTGACTGATTCTATTTTTCCATCAAAATTTAAGTTTAGTTCTTCAATTTCTTTCTCACAATTGGCTTTTGTATATACTTTTAAAATATTTTCTTCGATTAAATAATCTATATTATCTAATTCAAAATCTAATGGTTCTTGTAAAACCTCTACAGGTGACTCTCCCGTAATGTTTAATTGAAGTGTACTCATATTTCCATAAGGATCGTACATTTTAATTTCTACATGGTAGAATTTACCTGGTTCAATATTTAAAATCCCATTTAGACTATCTGCTTCATAAAACTTTAATTGGTTTCCATTATCAATGTATAATTTATGATATCGAGGGCCTATAGTCATTTTTACATCGTACGGATAATGCACAATGATGTGGCGCTGCAAACTAAAACTCATTACATCAATATTTTGCTTGAAATAGGGTTCTTCGTTTACATTTACTGCTATAATCGAAATACCGTTTCTATTAGCAGAGCCATTTAATTTGTCGTGGCCCAAAAGTTCTAATCCAATTTTACCAATTGCTTTAACGGTGTCAGTTGCCTTGTAATTAAAGCCTTGTCGGCTTAGACTTAAATTAGTTCTTTTATATTTATTAAAGATCCTTGAATTACTATTCATAGGTCTTAGGGCAAAATCTTGTAAAATAGGAGGTATATTATCTTTTATTTCATCAAATCCGTAATGAAGTGGGTTTAGAACTCGCTGTTGTGGGTCTCTAATTTCAAAATGTAAATGAGGTCCTGTTGAGCCGCCTGTATTTCCGGAAATACCAATTACTTCTTGGGATTTAAAAGCGAATTGATAAGGTTGAGGAAATAATTCAATTTCAAATGTCTTTTGATTGTATTGTTCTTTTTTTACGAAATCTTGAATTTCTGGTGCAAATTCATCCAGATGCGCATAAACGGATGTATTTCCATCAGGATGGAGCATATAAAGAGCATTTCCATAGCCTGAGGTAGAAACTTTTATTCTTGTGATGTAGCCTCTTTTGGTTGCATGTACAGGTTCTCCAATTTTCCCACCAGTTTTAATATCAATACCCGCATGGAAATGAGAAGAACGTAATTCACCCATTGTACCTGCTAAATAATTACTTTTATTGGGTCGTATTGGAAAAGTATAAGGGTCAGAACTTTGAGCTAAAACCGCAAGCGGGAAGCTTAGTGAAAATATGAATAGAATTATTTTTAATTTATTTAACTTCAAAGTCTAATAATTTTTGAGTTTCGATATAGCCCTCAAGCTTGTCACCTATTGAAATTGATCCCACTCCTTTTGGTGTACCAGTAAAAATAATATCACCTGTTTTTAAGGTGAAAAATTGTGATAGGTAAGAGATGATATAATCTATAGGGAACAACATTAATGCCGAATTTCCTTCTTGTTTTAAATCTCCATTTACCTTTAAAGAGAAGTTGATATTTTGTGGATCTTCAAATTCTTCTTTATCAATCCATTCTGAAATGGGTGCTGAACCATTAAATCCTTTTGCGATATCCCAAGGTAAGCCTTTTTCCTTAGCTTTTGATTGTAAATCTCTTGCAGTAAAATCAACTCCTAACCCAATTTTATCATAATATTTATGCGCATGTTCTTCTTTTACAAATTTACCTTCTTTGCAGATTCTTAAAATGAGTTCCACTTCATAATGAATATCTGTGCTAAAGGGTGGGTAATAGAATGGGTCGTTATTTTTAAGAAGTGCCGTATCGGGTTTGGTGAAGATAACAGGCTCGTCAGGTCGCTCATTTTCGAGCTCTTTAATATGGTCTACATAATTTCTACCAATTGCCAGTATCTTCATTTTGAGAAAAATTTTTCACAAAAATATGCTTTCTTTTAACTATAAAAATGAAAGCTACGTTAAATCTTAAAAGAAATCTTGCAGATTGTATTTATGGGATTTTAAACTGTAATTTTACAATCCATTGATTAGAAAATCCATAAAACGAACACGAATTTTAGAAATCGAAATAAATTAAGTTTAGATTAATAAAATTTTGGATAGAATATTTATTGTTTCTTTTCTAAGCAGGGTTCTATGATGGTGACTTTTTAAAATAAAATTAATTAACATGAAAAAAATATTCAGCTTACTCATAATTGTTTCAATTCTTTTGGCTTGTAAAAAGGTTCCTTTAACTGATCGAAGACAAATGAATGCCATTCCGAATTCAGAACTAAATGCCTCAAGTTATGCAAGTTATAATCAAGTTTTAGAGGAGAGTACTCTTTCCAATAACACCCAACAAGTAGAAATGGTCAAAAGAGTGGGGGAGAGAATTAAAGTCGCAGTAGAACAGCATTTAAAAGAGAATAATCTGGGCGATGCAACTGAAGGATTTGAATGGGAATTTAATCTATTAGAAGAAAATATAGTAAATGCATGGTGTATGCCTGGGGGAAAAGTGGCTTTTTATGAGGGGATTTTGCCAATTTGCAAAGATGAAGCGGGGATAGCAGTGGTTATGGGTCATGAGGTGGCCCACGCTATAACTAAGCATGGAGGCGAAAGAATGACCCAGGCTTTAGCGCAACAATTGGGAGGTATGGCATTAAGCCTGGCTTTGAGTCAGCAACCTGAGCAAACACAAGCTTTAGCAATGGCCGCTTATACAGGAGGAAGTACAATTTTAGGTGTTTTACCTTTTAGCCGATTACATGAATCTGAAGCAGATGAATTAGGAATAAAATTTATGGCATTAGCAGGATATGATCCAGCCACTGCACCTGAGTTTTGGAAAAGGATGAAAGCTCAATCAGAAGGAGCACCACCAGAATTTCTAAGTACTCACCCAAGTAATGACACGCGAATAGAAGACTTAAATAAATTACTTCCTGTTGCAAAAGAATATTACGCTAAAAGTAATAAGGTTTCAAATAACCCAATTCCAAATCTTTCAAGCATAACAAATTCAAGTTCTTCGGAAGTTAAATCAGCCACAAAAGCTAAATTTAAATTGGAAATTGATAACAAATAGAAAGGTTTTTATAATTTTAAAATTTGTCCTTAAAGATTTAACTGTTTGAAAAGAAGATAAGCATTCATAATTTATTAGCCAGGGTTTAAAAATCGGAAAGTTTCTGTACGAACGACATTGCTTTTATTCCCAGCTCTATCAATTATGTAGGTTTCAATATACATGGGGTAATCTAAAAATGTTCGACCAAAACCTGTACTTACAACATCATAAGTTAAAGATCCATTTAACGGGCGATCATAATCTTCAGTGTTTAGCATAGGAAATCTTCCATGGAATGGCTGATAAAATGGTGATGTTCTTCCCCATTCGAACTGTTTAAATTCTTCACCTGGTTCCTGGTAAAAGAAATTCACATAAATATTAAAATGTCTTTCATTAAAAAGTACGAATAATGTATCATCAACTAAAATGGTATTATTAATTTCTAATGAATCTTCTACTATAAAATAATCATAAAAATTGTATGGTGGAAGATTGGGGTTACTTCCGAATTTAATCAACTCACCATTTTCGTCTAATGGAATATCAAATAACTGATAAGGAGGGCCTAATTCATTACTTCCTAATCCTAAATTACCATCTCCATCTTCAAATGTTATTGTAAGACTTATTACATCCTGATTTAGGGGTTGTCCACTTGATGATGTATCTGTGCGTTGACCAACTTGTACATCCTGAAATTGAATAATGGGCACTTCGTCAAATTCGGGAGGAGTAGGGCAACCAGTAAGGATTAGTAAAAATCCGAGAATAATAGTAGAATAAAATATGAGATGCCGTGCCTTATTTTTAATATTGTATTGCATAATAATTTTCAAAATGTCAGAAAGAGAACGCTTATTAAAGAAATTTGATGCCTTAAATGGTGAAAATTTTAATGACTTTGCGCTAGCGCTCTTCCAGTACCAAAGTAAATATAATTTAGTTTATAAAAAATATATAACTGCCTTAAAAATAGATTCTTCTACTATCCATGATTTGAGGTCAATCCCTTTCTTACCTATTGATTTTTTCAAACAACATAAAATCATAACTAATTCAGTTCAAATTGAAAAATATGATGCCACTTTTGAAAGTAGTGGCACTGGTTCAGGACTGAGCAGTAAACACTTTGTGCCAGATTTGAACTACTACTTAAGCCATGCTCAGAAGATTTTTGAGCTACATTATGGAACTTTAGACGATTTTGTGATTTTGGCTTTATTACCTTCATATCTTGAAAGAAAGGGTTCTTCTTTAGTGGCTATGGTTGATGATTTTATTAAAAAAACGAATTCATCTGACTCTGGATTTTATTTATATGATTTACATAAATTGGTTGATAAAGTAGCAGAACTCAAGGCAAAAAATAATGGAAAGAAGATTATTGTTTGGGGAGTTAGTTTTGCCTTACTGGATCTGGCTGAAAATCATAAAGTAGACTTCACTGACTGCATCGTAATGGAAACAGGAGGGATGAAAGGGAGAAGAAAGGAAATCACAAGAGAGGAATTGCACAGAATTTTATGCGATGGGTTGCATGTAAGTAATATCCACTCTGAATATGGAATGACTGAGTTATTATCACAAAGCTACAGTAAAGGAGATGGAATTTTTCAACCTTCCCGCAGCATGAAAATTATGGTAAGAGAAGTTAATGATCCATTTGACATCAAATTTTCAGATAGAAGAAGCGGTGGTTTAAATGTTATTGATTTAGCAAATATTGATAGCTGTGCATTTATAGAAACGCAAGATGTAGGATTGGTAAATGAAGATGGGAGTTTTAAGGTTTTAGGTCGGTTTGATAATTCTGATATCAGGGGGTGTAATTTGATGGTGTTCTAAGGATTTAGTAGCAAGTAACTAGAAAATTGGATCTCACTTCTATCTTGCAACTATTATTTAGAGCTATTTTTGGTCGGACCTTAGCTACTGACTTAATGGCTATCTATCCCTCAAAGCTGCTAACTTATAAAGTTTGATACTTAAACCGTCAACAATTCCTTCGCACTTTGGATAGCTGATTCGCTTGGGTTTTCTCCACCAATCATTTTTGCTATTTCGATGGAGCGTTCAGTTTCATTAAGTAATTTTATTTTACTTACCGATTTCTCAGCAGAGTTATCTTTATAAACAAAATAATGTTGATGTCCTTTGGCGGCAATTTGTGGTAAATGGCTAATAGTAATCACCTGATGGTTTTCAGCCATTTTCTGCATCATATTGACCATTTTAATAGCAACTTCTCCTGAAATTCCTGTGTCGATTTCATCGAAAATAATGGTAGGCATGGCTATTTTATCTGCCATAATATATTTAATAGCAAACATAAGGCGTGAAAATTCTCCTCCAGATGCTACGTTTTTCAAATTTTGTGGCGCAATCCCTTTATTGGCACTAAACAATATTTTAATATCATCTATACCAGTTTTATCGTGTGCTTTTGGTTTATTATCAATTTTAACAACAGCATCTTCCATTCCCAAACTTGCTAGAAGAACTCGCAGCTCGTTTTCAAATTTTTCAAAATGCTTTTTTCGTTGATTACTTATTTCTTTTGATTTTTCATTCATTTTTGAATAAGCATGATCAACTGCACTTTGTAATTTCAATTCACTTCCCTCAATATCGGCTACAGTCAATAACTTTTCTTCTATGATATTTCTGATTTCCAGCAAACCTTCAACAGAGTCTGTATGATGCTTTTGTTGCAAAGAATATATCAGACTGAGTCTATCTTGTGTTTTTTGAAGCTCCTTAGGCTCATGCTCAAATTCGTTGGCAATAATTTCTAATTCTTTCGCTATATCTTGTATTTCGATAAAACTACTATTCAATCTTTCAGACAGTTCCTGAAACTCTTTTCCGTAAGATTTTATGGTTTTAAGACTTTCTGCTGCTTGATGTAAATTATGAATAGCAGCGAATTCTTGTCCATCAACTAATTGGTAAGCTTCAGATAATTTTAATTTGATTAATTCTCCGTTTTCGAGTAATTCTAATCTTTCTTCTAATTCTATCTGCTCACCAGATTTTAGTTGTGCCTTATCTAATTCT
This sequence comes from Marivirga sp., assembly GCF_035704835.1. GTDB lineage: Bacteria > Bacteroidota > Bacteroidia > Cytophagales > Cyclobacteriaceae > Marivirga. Next base: position 41,465 of record NZ_DASSWQ010000086.1, read on the forward strand.
TCAAAAAGAAATTGATTGAAATCTTTTTCTTGCTGCATTTGAGCGGCACTTTCTTTAAAATTTTCTAAGCTTCTTTTTGCTTTCGTATAAGCTGAAAATAAAGAATGATATGTTTTAAGGGCTTCAATGGTTCCTGCATAAGCATCAATTATCCTAAGCTGAAAATCTTGGTCACCAATTAATAGCGTCTCATGTTGCGAATGTACATCCATTAAATAGCTGCCTAGATTTTTTAGGATGTCTAGAGTGACTGGAGTATCGTTTATAAAAGCTCTTGATTTTCCGCTAGCGCTAATTTCCCTTCTTATAACACATTCGTGATCGTAATCAAGATCCTCTGATTCAAAAAAAGAGATTAAATTATATTCAGAGATATTAAATATTCCTTCTACAATGCACTTTGCGTCTTCAGAGTAAAGTACTTTCGTATCAGCCCTTTTTCCTAATAATAAGCCAACAGCACCCAACATTATTGACTTACCTGCACCTGTTTCGCCCGTAATGGTATTAAAGTGGGCAGATGGGTTGATATTAAGTTCTTGAATTAAGGCGTAATTTTTAATCAAAAGCTTCTGAAGCATATGGGTACTATTTTTTTATCGCAGGGCTAATTTACTTAAAAATTATGGATAGTAAATTCTTTCTTATTCAGCATTCATTTTTTTAATAAACAGAATGAAATAGTTGTAGAAATTATTTAATCATGACTTCATATCTCTCAGAGTTTGCAGGGGAAATTTCTCTCATGATTTCGTAAGCTTTCCTTCTCGTATTCATATCACCTTCTGTAAAAATACTAATGATTTCCTCAGCTTTTGTTTGCAATAGAAGGGTTATAAATGGAGAATTAGGATTTAATTTGTTAGCCTTTTGTATATTTTCTAAAGCCATTATTATTGACTTTCGAGCTGCTTCCGGATCCTCCTCCATCATATCTAAGCCTTTTCTATAGTATAAATAAAGGGCAATTCTTACAGGTTCCAGTTGAGAATTTAGTGCTGATTGAATCAGTGCATATCTACTTTCTAGGTTTTCAAATGGTTTCCATCCTGCCCCAAACCCTTGCTGATTAGCGGAACGAGCAATATTAAAAGCTTCTTCATAATATTGCTGTCCTCCCAATTCAGAAAAGCTATCGAAATCCATTCCTAAAAGGAAGTTTGCATAGAAAGCTAATATGCTAACTAAATTATCGTTAAAGCTATTTTGAGTATAGATTAAAGGCTGAGATTCTGTGAAGTCAAAATTTAGGTTACGATCTGCAATATTTATCATCACCGATTCATAATTACTATTGTATATCGGTCGCACAGATTGAACTTGCATTTGTGCTTGATACCTACTTGTTCTTGGAATTCCAGTTATATTGATAGCCATCAATCCTTTCATTCTTTCATATAGTTCTACTTCCTCAGTAATCCATTTTGTATCGTTAATGAATTGAGAGAAGGAATTCTCCATATTGGTAAATACTCGTGTCTCTGATGTATTAGCAGCAGAGGCATCAACTTTTACCTGAAAGAATAAATCTTGTGCTTGATTTGACAGGATAACTGAAATGGAAAGGAAGAAAAATAGGATTATTCTTTTCATTTTCTAATTATTATTGCTCAAGTTATAAATTTGACTCAGAATAATTTCAGCTACTTTTGTTTTTCCTAATAATTCCGATTCCATAATCAATCCATCTGATCCATAGATTCTTACTTTATTGGTATCATATCCGAAAGCAGCATTTTCGTCTTTAAGACTATTGAGAACGACCAAATCGAAGTTTTTATTTTTCAATTTTTTTAAAGCATTAGCTTCTTCATTTTCAGTTTCGAGTGCAAAGCCAATGTTAAGTTGGTTTTTGTGTTTTATTTCACCTAATGTTTTGGCTATATCAATGGTTTTTTCCATTTCTATAGTCATGCCCTCCGCTTTCTTCTTGATTTTTTCCTTAGCTACTGTTTTTGGTTTATAGTCCGCAACAGCGGCAGCAAAAACTGTAATATGTGCATCATTATAATGCTCATTTACTTTTTCATACATTTCCTGGGCTGTTTTTACAGAATGGAAATTTAAAAGACCTTTTGGTGGTTCTAAAGAAGAGGGGCCGGAGATTAGCGTGACATTTGCCCCTTCATTGATGAAAACCGAAGCAATGGCATATCCCATTTTTCCTGAAGAATGATTTCCTATAAACCTGACAGGATCAATTGCCTCGTGGGTAGGGCCAGCAGTGATGATCACTTTTTTGTTTGTAAACTTTTTTTTTATGAAGAATAATTTTTCAATTTCTTTAATTAAATCTTCTGGCTCTTGCATTCTACCGGGGCCATCTAATCCGCTGGCTAATTCTCCAGAAGCTGCATGAAAAATTGAATTTCCGTAAGATTCTAATTTTTTGAGGTTTTCAATTGTGGCAGGATGTTGGTACATATCCAAATCCATTGCAGGTGCAAAGGCTACAGGGCATTTAGCTGAGAGGTAAGTAGCTAATAATAGATTATCACAGATACCATTTGCACACTTAGCTATCGTATTGGCCGAAGCTGGAACTATTAAAATCAAATCTGCCCATAATCCAAGGGCAACATGATTGTTCCATTCACCCATTTCATTTTTGGTGAACTGTGATAAGACAGGTTTTTTACTTAATGTGCTCAAGGTGAGTGGTGTAATAAATTCCTTAGAATCATCAGTCATGATGACTTGCACTTCAGCACCAGCCTTAAGCAATAAACGGGTTAATATTGCAGTTTTATAGGCTGCAATACTACCCGTTATTCCTAAGATTATTTTTTTACCTTGGAGCATTTCCTAGGCTATTTTTCTTCTTCTTCTCTTTTTCTATAATATATTTTATTTTCTAAGAATTCCTCCATTGCCATAATTGTTGGTTTCGGCATTCTTTCGTAAAATTTAGAAATTTCTATTTGTTCTCTATTTTCAAATATTTCTTCAAGATTATCAACAGTAGAAGCGAATTCAGCTAATTTATTACTTAATTCTTCTTTTACATTGCTCGAAATCTGACGAGCTCTTTTAGAAGCTACTACTACTGTTTGGTAAATATTATCAGTATCCTTTACCAATTCTGACGTGTCTCTTGTGGTGATTGATGGATTTGCCATATAATTATGTATTTAATTTTCTAATTTGTTCTAAACTTTTTTCGTAAATATCTTCAGCTTTGCTTTGATATGGACTATTTTCATACGTATCGATGAAGTCTTCATAAAAATCGATTGCTTCCTGATATCTTTCTTTTTTCAGCGTATAAATACTAACTTCCGCCAACTTATATTTAGCTTCAATTTCTAAATATCTAATTTCTTCTGTGAACGATGAACCTGGGAAATCATCCTGAAAATTATCAAACTCTACTAAAGCAGCTTTTAGATATTCCCCTGTCATGAATTTTTTCAAATCATAATATAATAAAGCTTTTTCATAAGCTTTTCGTTCCAGTTTATTTCGTAATTGTGCTAATGCATCATCTGCTTTTGGTACAAATTCGGATTGAGGAAATCTATTTATAAAACCTTGTAATGCAACAATGGCTTCTTTTGAACTCGCCTGATCAAGATTATATCTAGGAGAATCTTTAAAAAGAGAATATCCAAACATAAACCTAGCCTCTTCAGCAAATTCGCTTCTATTAAATGTATCGTAAAATGTCTTAAAATAATGGGAAGCCAATAGATATTGTCCTTGGTAATAATAAGTATAGCCATAGTAATAATTGGCAATCTCTGCTTTTTCAGATCCTTTTATAATAGGTAGTATTTGTTCTAATAATACATTAGCCTTGTAATATTCTCCCTGTTTGTAATAAGATATTGCGGCATCATATTTCTTCTCCCAATCATCACTTTTTAGCAATCTTCTATAATCGCTACAAGCAACAAAAATGAAGATCATAGGTAATAATATGAATATATTTTTGGTAGTGTATCGCATAAGCGTGCAAATATACATTTGTTTTATGGAATGAGCAATTTTTAAAATGCTAACGTAAACTTCAACTAAAAATTGAATGGTTAATTAATTTTTAATAATTAATTTTCTTGTGGCTAGACCTTCATCTTTTACAGATAAAGTGTAGAAATATACACCTGGATTGAGGTTTTCTGTATTGATGCTTAGCTTATTTTCATCAGGGTTTAAATTGTAAGTAGTTACAATGCTACCTAAAACGTTTTGAATAATTATTTTAGCATCTTTCTCATTTGGATTGATGCTATATTCCATAATTGCAGATTCTATTGCAGGATTTGGAAAGAAGCTATTTACTGACAAGTCTCCCTTTGAGTAAAATAAGTCCTGAATTCTTTCTTCAGAGATTTCCACAGTAATTTCTTTCTTCAAAGTTTGGTCAATATCTAAATCTACAATTTCAAAATATACTGAACTTTTGAAAGTTGAAATCCCTCCAGTTAATTTGATTCTTATGCTTTTAGAAGTAGAATTAGCAGGGATTTTGATGATTAAAGGTTCTTTTGAGCTATAACACTTATTTTCATAACAAAATGAAAGAGTGCTACCACCTTGTAATTGTTCTGAATTATGAATTATTCTGATTGATTTTTCAGTATTGTTGTAATTCTGAATTTCAAATGATTTAATATTAGATTTTTGATAACCAACTTTAATTTTCTTGGGTAGGTTTTGCACTGTCAAGTCCTGTGACCATACTGTTATGGAAATGAATAAGAACAATATGGTATAAACTATCTTCACAACATTTGCAATTTGGATAGTAAAAATACGATTTAATTCCTGAAAAATCTATTGATTTGGAAAAAAAGTATAGAGAATTATAATAAATTGAACTTATACACGTTGTGAAGCTTATTTATTTTTTTCTTCTAGTTTTAGTGGAGTAGGTACATTAGGTTTTTCTACTTTCTCTAAGATTTTTTGCATTACGGCATACTTTCCCAAAACATCCATCTTGCTTGGCTTGCGTTCAATTTGCCAGTTAAAGTTTTTTAATCTTTTTTCAGGTTCATTAATTTCATGCGGTGGAATGAATTTTCCTTCCGGAGCGGTATAAAATGTGATATCATTCATTTCTCCTTCTATGAAATTAATCTTCATGGAGCTGCAAATAATTTTATTCATTCCAATCAATTCTAATGTATTATCATCAACTGCAAAATAGATGCTCTCACCATTTCCTTCTACCGTGATTTTTTCCATTTCATCATTTTTCATAAAAGCGGTCATATTTCTTCCTTTTATTTGGTTGAAATTTTTGACCGTATCCTGATTAATAGTAAATGCCTGATTACGCATATATAATTTATCGACTTTTCCATTTTTCATTTCCATGGAAATAGTATCTGCTACAATTTGATTTCCATCGCTCCAAATCACGGGGTTATCGTAGAAGAATATCATGGAGTCTTGCATGAAGTAAGCCATAGAATCCGCCACTCCTTGCATATCAGATTTAAAAATTTTTACATTATTGTAGGCTAATAATCTACTTAAGGAGTCATATTCTGAATCAATAGATATAATTGAATCTGCAGTTAAATACAATGTATCATTTTCAACTCCTTGTTTTACTACTGGATTGCCCCATATTTTAGTGATGCCACTTTCTTTTTGGGTTGATGCTTCGTCACCTAGAATTATAATATCATTTTCTTGGGATATTACTCTTACATTTCCCTTTGCTTTTGATTCTTGTGTTTTATCATCAAAATATAATTCATCACCAAATATTTCATATGATTCGGTAGTGATTTTCCCTGATGAATATTGAGCATTCTTTTTATCTGTGTAAAACTTACCGCCTTTTTTTGCGTCAATCACTTCACCATTTTTTAAGATGGTTTTTGTGGGTCCGTAAGTGGTTGCTATTTTACTTGTTTTGTTGTAAAATAAAGTATCAGTTAATAGCTGATATTCAGGATTGGTGAGGTCAACATCAAAATAAAATTTTACTAAATCCTCATTATTAACTACAAAACCTTCTCGAGCTTTAAGATTAGTTTCATCATCAATAAGTGTGCCTCCATTAAAAAAATGGGCGTCTTCAGTATCCATAAAATAGTCAAGATAGTTCGTCCTCATTTTCATTTCACCATCATCATATCGAACGTTCTTTCTTAGCTCAGCTCTATTTTCATCTACATAATAATTTAACCGATCGGATCGGATATCTAATGAGTCACCCTTGGTAACCACCACATCACCAAAAACAATCATGATTCCCTTTTTTTCATAATATAGAGCTGAATCTCCAGTGATTCTTATGTCTTTATCCTTAATATCAAAGTAAACATTTTTCACTAATCTGGTGAAACTATCTTTCCCTCTATTTACACCTTCTTGATATCCTTCAGATCCGTACTTTACTCCTTTTTTTTGCGCATTAGCCGCAAAACCGGAGATTAGTATTAAACAAAGGATTAAAATTCGCTGGAAGTTCATAATTTTACTTTTGTTTGCATTTGATAGCAAATTCTATGCAAATCTAAGTAATTTCATAAAGAAATATGTTAAGCAAGACGTTTTTAGATTTTATTACCCATGAAAAACTATTTGAAAAGCACGATCATTTGCTTTTAGCAATTAGCGGTGGTCTTGATTCTGTTGTGTTAGCTTATTTATTGAAGTGGAATAACTATACATTTTCACTGGCACATATGAATTTCCAATTGAGGGGAGAAGACTCCATTCAAGACGAGGAATTAGTTAGAAATTTGGCAGATGAATTAGAGGTTGAGGTTTTCATAACCAAAGTTAGAATTAATAAAAATTTAGGTTCTACCCAAATTCAAGCACGCCAAATGCGCTATGAATGGTTTCAAAAACTAATCAAAAATAATGGTTTTGCTAAACTTTTGACAGCTCATCATGCCAATGATTTATTGGAGACTGCTTTACTTAATTTAACAAGAGGGACGGGGATAAAAGGACTGAGAAGTATTTTACCACTTCAAAATGGGATTGCTAGACCTTTGCTGTTTGCTGATAAGTCAGAACTAGAGCAATTTGCTATCAATAATTCTATTAAATGGCGGGAAGACATTTCTAATGCCTCAGATGATTACACTAGAAATAAATTAAGGCATCATGTTATTCCACAATTGAAATCCATCAATCCTAATTTATTAACTGGTTTTCAACAAACCGCACTTCGATTGCGAGCAACAGAAAAAGCATGGGAAGAAAAGTTAAATGAAATATCAGATGAATATTTTAGAATAAATGGTGCGGTTACTGAAATTGCTAAATCTATTTTAAATGAGCCTCATGCGATTATCTACTTATCAGAATTATTGTCTGATTATGGATTTGGATTGTCAAAGTTACAATCATTTGATTTTGAAAGAGTAGGAGCTCAATTATTAAGTTCAACTTATACTTTAAGCGTTGATAGAACTCATATTATTCTTACGAAAATTCAAGAAGAACACAATTCCTTGAAATTACCAATAAAGGTGAAATTCGACCAAAAAACAATCCAACTGCCATTTGGACATTTGAAATTAGAATTTGTTAAATTAGAATCTATTACATTTGAGCATAATCAAAATATAGCATTTTTTGATTTCGATTGCATGCAGGATTCTCTTGAAGTAGATTTTTGGAAAGAAGGAGATAAAATTCAGCCTTTAGGAATGAAGGGTAAGAAAAAAGTTAGTGATGTATTAATTGACCAAAAAGTGCCTTTACCGCAAAAAAGTCAAGTTTTGGTTCTAAAATCAGAAGGAGAGATTGCTTGGGTAGTTGGGTATAAGTTTTCCGACTTATACAAGATAAAAGAAAATACTAATAAAATATTACGTATACAATATTATGAAAATTCTTAATCCATTTAAAAAGACGTTCGATCATAAGCAATTGGTGCTTTTTAAGTTTTTAAAAGAGATAAAACTGTTTGAGCAGTTAAGCTTCGAACAATTGTCTCATTTTGTCCCTTTTATGCATATGAGGGTTTATAAAAAAGATGAAGTAGTTTTTTTTAGAGATGACCCTAGTCATGCATTATACCTCACACACAAAGGAGAGATTTCATTAACGATTGATATTCAAGACAGATTCGAGAGTCTTGGGATTTTAACCGCCAATAAATCTTTTGGAGATAATGCCTTAATTCCTGATGCAAGAAGAATTTATAATGCTGTTATTGCCTCTGAAAAGGCTCAGATTTATGTAATTCCTCAAATCAATATTTTTGAAATATTTGATCATTATCCTAAAATCAAAGCCAAGGTTTTAGAGTCTTATACACAGCAACAAAATGATTATGTCGCTCGTTTGTTTTCAACATATAAGGCCAATTTTGGGTTTTTTGATTTAGGTCATGTATATGGGAAAATGTAAACTTTTTTAATTAATTCTTGCTTTTCTAACCTTTGAATCACTTCAATAATCATCGGAAGAATAATATTATTTTTTGTATTTTTGTAAACGAATTTAAGATTGTTTAACTCATAAAATAAATAAAATGAAAGTTACCGTAGTAGGAGCTGGTGCAGTGGGTGCAAGTTGTGCCGAATACATTGCCATCAAAAATTTTGCAGAAGAAGTAGTATTGGTTGATATTAAAGAAGGTTTTGCTGAAGGTAAAGCCATGGATTTAATGCAATGTGCTTCTTTAAATGGATTTGATACTAAAATCACGGGTGTTACAAATGATTACAGCAAAACAGCTGATAGCCACGTAGCCGTAATCACTTCTGGTATTCCTAGAAAGCCAGGGATGACAAGGGAAGAATTGATTTCCACAAATGCTGGTATTGTAAAACAAGTAGCTGAAAACCTAATCAAAAATTCGCCAAATGTAATCATCATTGTGGTATCCAACCCAATGGATACTATGGCTTATTTGACTCACAAATCAACTGGTTTAGCTAAAAATAAAATCATCGGAATGGGTGGTGCTTTGGATTCTGCACGTTTTAAATACAGATTGGCTGAAGCTTTAGATTGCCCTGCATCTGATGTTGATGGTATGGTAATCGGTGGACATAGTGACACTGGAATGATTCCTTTGACAAGATTAGCAACAAGAAATAGCGTACCAGTTTCTAAATTCATTTCTAATGATAAATTAGAAAATGTGAAAGAGGAAACTAAAGTGGGTGGTGCTACATTGACCAAATTATTAGGAACTTCTGCTTGGTATGCACCAGGTGCTGCTGTTTCTGCAATGGTTCATGCAATTGCAAATGACTCCAAGAAAATGTTCCCTTGCTCATGCTTATTGGATGGCGAATATGGATTGAAAGATATTTCAATAGGAGTACCTGCCATTATCGGTAGAAACGGAATTGAAAAAATCGTTGAAATTGAATTAGATGATGCTGAGAAAGCAAAATTGAAAGAAAGTGCTGATGCAGTTAGAAAAACAAACGATTTATTGTAAGAAGTAATTTTACGAAAATAATATCGAAAGCATTCGGCTTATGTCGGATGCTTTTTTTATTTTAAATCATTGAAAACAACTTTTTATGCCTGAACAACAACCCAATAATCCACTTCATGGAGTCACGCTCAAAACCATTTTGGAGCATTTAGTAGATGTTTATGGCTGGGAAAAATTAGGAGATAGGATTAAAATCAATAGTTTTAATCATGACCCTTCCATAAAATCTAGTTTGACTTTTTTAAGGAAAACACCCTGGGCTAGAGAAAAAGTTGAACGGCTTTATATCAAGAGTTTGAAGGAATAGATGTTTAGAAATTCTTCGATTTTTTATGAATTTCAAACGTAAATTATCATTTTTGAATCTCAACCATTGTATTCAAAATGAAGATTTTTCAGCCAAAACCCATTTTTCCCGCTATTATTCTCTTTTTTCTTACTTTTCAAGTCCAAGCTCAAAACGCCTGGATTAATGAATTTCATTATGATAATGCTAGTACAGATGAGGGAGAGTTTGTAGAAGTTGTAATTGAAGATGTAAGCTCATATGATTTAAGTTTATTTACTATAAACCTTTACAATGGGAATGGCGGTGATTCCTACGAATCTCATTCGTTAGCTACATTTACTGAAGGTATCACAGAAAATGGATTTACATTTTATTCTAAAGATATATCAGGTATTCAAAATGGACCAGATGGAATAGCTTTAGATTATAATGGTACTTTAGTTCGATTTATAAGCTATGGTGGTTCTTTTAATGGAGTCGGGGGGTCAGCAGATGGAGTAGTTTCAGAAGATGTGGGCTTTGAAGAAACCGGTTCAACTCCAGTTGGATATTCCATACAATTAACTGGAAGTGGAGTTGCCTATAGGGATTTCACTTGGCTTGCACCTGCTACTGAAACCAAAGGACAACCCAATAACGACCAAACTTTTGGTACTGCCTGTACTTCTCCTGCAATTCAAGCAATTTTTTCTACACCTTCTGCTGCAGAAATAGATGAATTTCAAATCACCTTAAATTGGACTAGCGGAGATGGTGATGGAGTAGTGATTTTAGCAAAAGAGAATGAACCGGTAAATGAAATTCCTCAAAATGGTTCTACTTATGTTTCGGATACTGATTTTAGTAGTGGTTTAGCTGATGAAATCGGAAATGGCAATTTTGTGGTTTATGATGGAGCCGATACAACAATTGATATTACTGGATTAACCCAAGGCACTGAATATCATTTTGCCATTTTTGAGTATTTAAGCACTGACCAATGTTATTTAACTGAAAGTGAAACTCTAACTATCACGACCACCACTTCTTTTGATGAGGATAGTGAAATAACTGCTCCCTTGACTCAAATTCCTTCGAACGATATTTCTTCGGTGGCCAATTCGGAAGCCGATGCAGTGGAGGTTTTTAAGTTTGAAATTTCAGATTTAGGAAGCGGTGATGGTCAACCTACTTTACTCAATACCATTGTCATAGATAAAAGTACTTTAAATACCGTATCAGATTGGTCGTCAACAATAAAATCTGCAAAACTAAATGATGGCACTTCTGATATACCGTTTACAAATATATCCATCAATCCAAATAATATAGAATTTGACCTGACAGGAAATGAATATTCTATTGCTGATGGAAATACTGAAAGTCTAACATTGTCAATTTGGCTAAGTGAAACTCAAGCCGATGGAGATACTATTGGCTTTGAAATTCCTGCAAATCATAGCTTTTCAGCAGATGTTAGCGGTTCTTTGTTAAGCAATCCTATTTCCTCATCCATTACTTCCAATATTTTTCCAATTGATGTGATAGCAACTGATTTTGAAATCAATACGGTTGCTAGTGCTCAGGTTAATGAGGCTTTTAATCTGAGCGCAAGGGCAGTGGATGCAAACGGCAATATTGACTTAGCAACTAGGGAAATAAGTTTGTCATTAAGTACTGGTAGTGGGAATTTAAGATCACTATCTGTTGGCTTAGGCCCTCTGGCAGTGAATAATGGCTTTTACGAGTGGACAGATTTAGCATATGATACTGAGGAAAGCATCATTATTGAAGTTTCGGATGGAAATGGATTAACTGTAAATACTCCTGAAATTGATATTATTCCTTTGATTACCACCGTTTTTATATCGGAGTATATAGAAGGAAGTAGCGATAATAAAGCGATTGAGATATACAATAATTCAGGTCAAGTAATTGATTTGAATGATTTTTCTCTTGGAATTTATACGAATGGCTCATCGACCATGAGTACTGAACTTATTTTATCAGATTTACAAAATCAACTTAATGCTGAAGAAGTATTAATTATTTCAAATTCAGCAGCAGATACAGCTATTAATGATATTACAAATTACACTAGTGCAATAGCAAATTTCAATGGAGATGATGCCCTGGCATTATTGTACAAAGGAAATATTATTGATGTGATAGGTGAAATTGGAACTGACCAGGGCACAGCTTGGGATGTTGCTGGAATTTCAGAAGGGACTCATGATAAAACCTTAGTCCGAAAAGCATCCGTCACAGAGGGTAATCCTAATAATTTGGCCTCATTTGGCACTAATGCTTTTGATTCAGAATGGATTGTTTATGATACAGATGATTTTTCCTTTTTAGGCAATCATTTTAGATGCATTGCACCAACAGAGCAGGTTTCGAATATAATTGCCCAAAATATCACTGAAAACACAGCTGAAATTAATTGGTCTGCCCCAGCTGGAACCCATTCAATCGTTTTATTAAAAGAAGGTAGCACAGTTGATTTCCCGCCAATTAGTGGCAATTCCTATTCCGCTAATCCGGATTTCACATTGGCTAATGAATTAGGAGATGGAAATAAAATTGCATTTGCAGGAAGTGGAGAAAATATAAATATCTCAAATCTAAATGCTGGCACAATTTATCATGTATCGATTTTTGCTTATGATGAAACGGAAAATTGCTATAATTTGGCTAGTCCAGCTACTGCAAGTTTTTCTACTGAAATGGCCTTCAATACAGATACCGAAATCAATAAACTGACCCAACCTGAAGTTTCCACTTTACTTTCTACCACAGATGAAGAATTGGAAGCCGAGGATATTTTTGCATTTCAAGTAGCTGATTTGGCAACTAATGATACGGTGCCAACTTTAATTAAGGAGATGGTCTTTCAATCCGCCAGTTCAAATACATTACCTTGGGAAAATACAATCAATGCAATCTTGAAAGATGAAAATGGGAAAATCAATAATGCAGAAATTAATGTACTAAACGATAGCATTAAAATTGATTTTCATGAGAATGAAGAATACGAAATACCATCTGGTGAATCAGTTAATTTTTCTTTGGCTATTTGGTTTAATAGATTTGAGGTGACTGATACCCAACAATTTGCTTTGCAAATTCCAGCAGAACATGAGTTTGTTAGTTTTGAATCAGGTTCGGGGATTTCGAATATTTTAGCGGAAAGTATTATTTCAAACCAAATAGAAATTGTAGAAGCTTTTGACAGGATAGAAGATGTCAGAAATGGAAATAATTCCATTAATTATATAACTACTGGCTATGTCTCATCCAATGATTTTGGCTCAGGAAATAGTCAATTCTATATTCAAAATGAGGAATCCACTACCTATGAGCAAGGAATTGCTGTTTATTCAGATGTTCCAAACCCCAATATTAATTTCGGCAATAAAGTGAGAATACTGGGCAGTAGAGAGGAAGTAAATGGAACTATCAGAATAAATACAGATACGGTCATTGTTCTTAGTGATGAGATTTCACCAGAAACTTATTTGATTTCACCCGCGGATTTTAATAATACGGCTGAACTTATCGGAACCAGGGTACAATTAGATAGCATGATTTTAAATCAGCCCGAATCATGGAGGGATATTATTACGGATGCACTCCTTTTTACAAAATTAGAGGATTCAGTTTTCGTTAAAATTGAACCCAATACTATTTACTTTGATGGTGCTGCTCAAGTTCCTTTTGGTGCTGTTGATTTGAAAGGGGTAATGGAAAAGAGAAACGATAGCATTCAGCTAATCGTAACTTTAGATAATGAAATTACTGATTCCTATGCTCCAATCTTTACGGAAGAACCACAGATTTCCAATATCCAAAGTGAAGCTGCAGAATTAAATTTTTCTGTTAATGAGTTATCGACTGTTTATTATGCACTTAAGAATGATGGAGACTCAATTCCTGATTTGGAGGTATTGAAAAACCCAGAATCTGATGCGCAAATCATCAGTTTTGGCGAAGAAAACATAGTGATTGGCAATATTGGGAATTCAATCTCTTCAAATATTAAAAATCTATCTAGCAACACTGAATATTCAGTTTTTATAGTAGCGGAAGATACTTTAGGAAATGCAAATGAAATCAAACAGTTGGATTTCTTTACACTCAATGCCGCAGCAGATGAAGATGTGGAAGTCATTGAAGCAACCGAGCAAATATCAGCGACTGCAATCAATGCTTTTAACGCTACGCAGGAATTTATACCGGTTTTCAATTTCACAATAAAAGATGGCGGTACAAGTGATGAATTATCTGCTTTTATCAATCAGATAGTTGTCCAATCAGCCCCTGAAAATGAAGTTGATTTTGTGGATGTGATATCTGAAGTGGAATTGCATGATCTGACAAATGATACGATAATTAATTCTCAAAAATCAGTTTTCCCTGACTCAATAGTCTTTGAATTGGATGAGATTTTTGAAGTAAATGATGGTGATTCCAATACCTTTCAGCTCAAAACAAAGTTAAATCAAGCGGTTGAAGATGAGCTAAATTTAGCTTTTGAAATACCTTCCATTGAATCAGGATGGCAAGTAGAGCCGAATGGTTCACAATTAGCGGAAAGCTTTAGCGAATCAGTGATTTCTTCAGTTCATTCATTGGATGTGGTCGCGACTGATTTGAATTTTTCATATCCATCAGAAGTATACATTGAAGAAGACTTTGATATTTTGCTAAGTACAGAAGATGCTAATGGCAATTTGGATAAAGCAGAAAGAACTATGACTATAACTACTTCTGCTGAGGGTGAATTGTCAGGTCAAACAGAATTAAATATAATCAATGGAACAGGCGAATTTGAAGGATTGAGCTTTAATCAGACTGGTGCATCTACTTTTGAAATTACAGATGGAAGTGTTTTGGATTCTATTGAAATCAATTTTATCCAAGCAGAAATTAGTTTGGATAGCACTGGCTTTAATAATGATTTCGGATTGATAACTTTTCCAGACAGTTCTACAATAGAATCCTATCGAATTTCAGCAGCTCATTTAAAGGATTCGCTTTTGCTTATTGCTCCCGAAGCTTTTCAACTATCATTAAATCCTGATTTTTCAAATGGAGGAGATACCTTGGTTTTGGAGAATCAAAATTTCAGTACAACAGAAATTTTTGTAAGATTTTCACCAGAGGATAGCAATGGTGATTTCTATAATGGAAATATCCTCCACTTAAGTCAAGATGCAGATTCTGTTTTACTACCGGTGAGCGGACAAGAGGGCACTTTAAGCTTATCCACTATTGCCTCTGCAAGAGATAAATTGATAGGTGAGCGAGTGAAAATTCAAGGTATTGTAATTGGCGGGAATAATCATTTTGAGGAAAAAAGAATTGTTCAGGATGAGACGGGGGGCATTGCAATCCAAGGAATGAATTCTTCTAATATTAATTTTGGAGATAGTGTGGAGGTAGAGGGCATTTTGGAAATGCATGAAGATTGGTTAACTCTTATTTCTGAAAAAATAATCAACATTTTATCCTCAGATTCCAGTGCGATGGAACCTATGGTTAAATCTATTAGTGAAATTAATGATTCTTTGGAATTTCAGAGAGTTAGAATTGAGAATTTGGACATTTTTGGTTCAGGTCAATTTGAAGTTGGGAATTATTTGCTTTTAGATGATAATACTGATTCCTTAATATTTAGATTAAATGGTGAAAACCATCCTTTAATTGGGGTTGAGATTCCAATAGGAAAAGTAAATATATCGGGTTTTATAGGAGAGAGAAATGGTGTATATCAACTGTATCCTGAATTCGTAGAGGATTTAGAAATAATTCCAAGAGATACGGTTTTAACTATTCTTGCGCCCGAAGATGGTTTAAGTTTTGGAAATGTCATGTTGGATGAATTTTCAGAACCACAATCCTACAGTCTAAAAGCTGAAAATTTGCCTGAAAATCTCAAAATCTCAGCAAGTGAAAATTTTCAAATCAGCTTACTGGAATTTTCCAATTATTCTAATGATTTGGAGTTGCCAATAAATGAAATAGGAAATATACCTGAAATTAATGTTTATGTCCGATTTTCTCCTGTTGAAGCAAGGAGAGGGGAGATTGAAGGAGAATTAGTTCATATTTCTGGTGATCAAGAATATAATATGGATCTAAAGGGTTTTGAAGAGATGATTACTTCAAACAAACCATCAAATGAAAATCAATTTTTAATTTATCCTAATCCTGTAGATGCTGAATTGAAGATTGAAGTTATGATTCCTGGGGATTATCGCTACCAATTAATAGGATTGGAGGGGGTTATTCTATATCAAGGAAAAATAAGTAATGATAAGGTGTTGAAATTAAACGGTTTAGAATCGGGTATTTATCATTTGAAAATTACACATGGTGCTGAAAATCATGTTCAGCGAATTATCAAGAAATAAAAAAAGCCAACTTGTGGTTGGCTTAAATTTAAAATTCTTGTGGCGGATTATATTTTCTAAAATGACCATTCATTTGGATAACCTCTTTCGAACGTTGAATATCCCTCAATTTTGGCAAAATAACTTTTAGATGATCCAAAATGAACCGTTGTCTTTGTCTCTCCTCTGTCAACTGAATTAATTCGTACTCAGCCTCAGTAGATAGACCAATTTGATGAGCAATATCAAAAACCTGAAAATCCATTGATAATTTACGATTATCAACTTCAACTAAATCATACATTTCCTGAACTGCCTCAAAAATTTCTTCTTTTAATATTAGATCAGCATTGTTTTTATTAGGGATTTCCTCAATAGCTCCGATTGCATACTTCTTATTCTGATATGGGTTTTCCATATCTAAAACTTTCACTATTCTTTTGCCTCTAGTTTTGATGTCATAGCTTCCGTCTTCATACTCTTTAGATATTTCTCTTATTTCCATTTCTGTTCCATATTCTACCATATTTTTGACATATGATGGAATAGCAAAAGTGCTGTTTTGACTTATACAGTCAGCAATTAGTTCTTTGTAGCGAGGTTCAAATACATGAAGATTAAGGTTTTGATAGGGAAATGCCACTAAATTTAGAGGGAAAAGTGGTAAAGTGCGTTTCATCAGATTTAATGTTGTTACAAGTACTTAAATGGAGTGTTTAATTTTTAGGTTTCATTAGTAAACAAAATAAATTTAATTTATTAGAAAAAGATAAAATATTATTTGAATAGGTAAAATGTATTAACATTTTTTTAAATGTTCTACACTTTAAAAATCCTTATCATTATCTTAATAACAGAATTTACAAACCTTTTCCTATCAATTTCGATATGCCAATATGATTTGGTTGAAAGACATAATAAAGGAGCTAAAAAAAGTTGAAGAAACTATTCTTAATTCTTTTCAAAATTTAAGTGAAGAGGAACTTTTATGGAAGTCAGGGCCTTCAGAATGGTCCATAGCGGATTGTTTAAAACATATTATTATTGCTAATACTCAATATAACGAGGATATAAAGAAACGTCTAGAAAAAGCAGAGGTCAAAACTATCGAATATCCAATTCGCTTTTCCCTAACAGGGAAACTTTTTTTATTAGCTGTTGATCCAAAATATAAATGGAAAGTACCGGCTCCAAAAATTTTCAAGCCAATAAATGAAAACAGAGTATCGAATGGGAAACAAACAGTACAAGAATTTTTGAATCTTCAGGAGGAACTTATAAAAACAGCTCAAAAAGCATGTTCTTACAATCATTCAAATGTTAATACATATAGTCCGATAAGTAAATTATTGAGGTTTAATGTAGGTGAACAACTTTATATCATGATGCGTCATACAAAACGACATATTAATCAGGCATCAAACGTAAAAGACAAATTAAAAATAAATGCAGCATAATGGATGTTAACATTAGAAATTCGGATAGAGCACCCTTACCAGTAGGATTTTATCCTCATGCTCGTAAAGTGGGAGATTTACTATTTCTTTCTGGCGTTGGTCCAAGGAAAAAAAATAGTTCAACAATTCCTGGAGTTGAGCTAAACAAGTCAGGAGAAATTATTCATTATGATATCGAGGAGCAATGTAAGTCAGTTTTTGAAAATGTTAGAATGATATTAGAAGATTGTGGCAGTAGTTGGGAGAAACTGGTAGATGTCCAAGTATTTCTAACAAATATGAAGGATGATTTTTCGACTTTCAATAAAGTTTATGCCCAATATTTTAAAGATATACAACCTTGCAGAACAACTGTTGAAGTTAACGCACTACCAACTCCAATAGCTATTGAATTAAAATGTGTGGCTGAAGTGTAAAATTTTACGTTTCATTTGGTAGCTCTATTTTTTCATAAAAATTATGGATAAGTAAAATCAAAACACCAAATGATATTGCAGAAACTACTAAAACGTCATTTAAAATTCCTGATGTTCCAAAAGAGAGTTTTATTAATATGGTGGAAATAACAAAGCCTGAATTCCTAATTATAGATCTGAAACTAGAAGTGTGAGTATAGGAAATAAGTAATAAAAGCACATCACTTAAAATTAGAATTGTAAAGAATTCATCGAAAAATATATTGTTCGTATCCTTAATTCCGTCCAGATTATGTGATGCACTGAAAAAGACTTGATAAAAGTAATCTCCAAAGCTATAAATTGCTAAACAGAAAAGTACCGGAATTAGAATTACTGCGAATCTCTTTTTTGTTTCAATGAACTTTTGCGTTTGTTCTTCGGTGTGAATTTTGCCTTTTTTAGCCGCAATTCGTTTTCCATTTAGATAGTAAAATAAAAATATCAGAGCAAAAATTATCAGGGTAGCTGCTATATCATAAGTGAATTGTAAATCATCTTTACTGCTGAACCAACTTTTCTCTAAATCTAATTGCGCTAGATCTTTAAATAATCTTCGTATTAAAACAAGTAGAATAATTTCATACTGCTTTCCGATATAAATAGTAATGGATTTTGGTAAAAAGTAGACCAGGAGGTATACTTCATAAACAAGGATAAAGGAGAATGGTGTGTAAATAGCTGCAATTGGATTATCTAGAAGGCTACTAGTTGAAGCCACCTCAATCACTCCGATTTTATTTATTATAATTAACGATAAATGAATGAAAAACCCTACTATAGCAATAACAATTATGATTTTTTCGCTTCTTTCTTTCATTTTTTCAGAAAGCAGTCTTTGGTATGGATTTTCCCAGAAATTTGATTTTTGATTTTTCATCTGCGGTAATTTTAGACTTTAACTTTCTATAAATCAAATCGTTTAGTTTTATTTTTAGTAAAAGCCTAGTGAACAGAGATTGAGGAATGTAAATCCGGAATTCGTGAAAAAGGCTGGAATTACTAAACTTTTAAAGGCTAAGTCAGTTAGATTAAGTGTATCTACATTTAAAATTGACTAATGAAAAACATATTCATCCTAATCTTATCAATCTTTTTAATTCATACTGCATACAGCCAAAGCCCTACGGTAAAAGGAAAAGTAATTGATCCAGAATCGGAGAAAGTTATTCCATTTGCGCAAATAGCTTTTTATAAAAGTGATTCTAAAATGCCGGTTACTGGTGGTTCTTCTGATGTAAATGGTAGTTTCAAAGTAGCAATAAGTCCTGGAGATTATAAAATGATAGTTTCTTTTGTGGGATACAAGGATAATGAACAGAATATAACCGTTACTAAATCAGGATTAAATGTGGGTGAGATCCCACTATCAGTTGAAGAAGAAATAATGGATGAAGTAGTTGTTACTGGAAATGAAATTAAAAGACCTATGGTTTCTACTATGGAAGGAATGACCATAAAACCAGATCAAACAATCGCGAATGTTGGAGGTACTTTATTAGATATTTTAAGAAATACCCCTTCAGTAAGTGTAGGCGATGATGGAGGTGTTTCTTTGAGGGGCAGTGGAAGTACGAATGTGTTAATTGATGGTCGTAATTCTGCATTAGCATCAGATTTGGAGCAAATACCAGCTAGTGCGATTGAGGAGGTAGAAATCATTAATAATCCAAATGCAAAATACGATGCTTCCTCTGACGGAGGTATAATTAATATTATATTAAAGCGTGGTGAAGATTTAGGAACTACGGGTAGAGCTGAACTTACCATGGGTAGTAGAATGCGTACTAATGCTAATATCAATCTTTCAAGAAGAACCACAAAATTTGCTGCTTATGGTGGATACAGTTATCGTAAGTGGCCTAGAGTTGGAAGTAGAGAAACTGAAAGAAGAACTACATTCAATGGAGAGAAAGAATTATTTCGACAAGAACAATCAAGTCGGAATGAGGATTTTGAACATACTATTAATTACGGAGGGGATTATTTCTGGGGGCAAAATAAGCTTAGTATTGAGGGAGTTTTTAATACAGAGGATGAGAACGATTTTCAATCTAGTAGCGCTTTTATTCAAAATTTAAATACAGAAGAAATTTTAACTTCTTATGTTAGAAACACTACTGAAACAGAAAAAAACTATACTTACGATAATGCCTTAATCTATGAAAGAGATTTTAATGACAAAGAAAAGTTTTTTAGGGCTTCTGCTAGTGTATCAATTAGAGATCAAGTAGAGGGTCAGAATATAGATGTTTTCAATAATACTTTGCAGTCCGAAGGACAAAATCCAAACCGGATTGAAGGAAGTAATACAGATGAATTTCGAAATACCTCTGTTATCCAAGCAGATTATGCAACACCAATTTTCACTGGTTTATTAGAAGCTGGATATAAATCCATCTTTAGAAAATTTGATAATGACTATATATATGGATTAGTTGATCCTACCACAGATGAAATCAATCCTTATGATAGTATAAGTAATCGTTTCATTTATCAGGATCAAATTCATGCACTTTATGCGATTTATTCAGATAGTCTTCCAAGTTTAACCTATGCTGTAGGTTTAAGAGCTGAACAAACAATTTTAGAAAATGAACTATCTAATGTAGAAACTTCTTTAGTTGCACCTGAAGACCTTTCCAATAGTCAAGATTATCTTAATTTCTTTCCAAGCGTACAACTAGCATATTTTTTAAATGATAATAATACTTTAAAAACAACTTACTCAAGAAGAATTGACAGACCTAGTGGATGGAGATTAAATCCATTTCCTGATTTTTCAGATTCACTTAATGTAAGAGTCGGAGAACCTAATCTTCAGCCCGAGTTCATTAATTCCTTTGAGGTGGGTCATATGTACCAAAAAGGAGGAATAACTTTAACAACTAACGCTTTTTATAGGAGAATAAACGGACAAGTTGATTGGATTGTGAGAGTTGAAGATGGAATTTCTTATAGAGGACCGCAAAATTTAAATTCAGCCAGTATGTATGGTATTGAATTTTTAAATACTTCTCAAATTAATAAATGGTGGAATTTAAATGCTAGTTATACCATCTTTGAATCTCGAATAGATGGAACTAACCTTGATGAAAGTTTTGTAAACAGAGGACTATCATGGTATGCTAAAGTTACCACTGGTATCAACTTACCATTAGATATAAATCTTCAATTCACAGGAAATTATTATGCACCAGAAATTGAAGCTCAGGGGAGAGATTTAGCTCGTTATTATGTTGATGGTAGTTTGCAGCGATACTTTTTTGATAAGCATTTGAGTTTAAGTGCAAGCTTTAGAGATTTATTTGACTCAAGAAATTTCAGAGGACAAAATTTCGGACCAAATTTTGAGCAAACATTCGTTCGAAAGAGAGAAACGCAAATAATGCTTTTTACTGCCTCGTATAATTTTAAAGCAGATTAAAAAAAATCCCGTCAAATTATTTTGACGGGATTTTTTTAGCTTAAAAATTAAATATTATGCTTTATCCCAAACGTTTCCAAGATATTTTTCAAAAGGAACATGTTTTAAATCAAATGCACTAGCAACTGCATCATAAACAACATCACCTTTAATTATATTTAATCCTAGAGCTAATTCTCTATTTTCTTGACAAGCTTTTACCCATCCTTTATTGGCTAATTGAATAGCATAAGGAAGTGTAGCGTTTGTTAATGCTAAAGTTGAAGTATAAGGAACCGCTCCTGGCATGTTGGCCACGCAGTAATGAACAACATCGTCAATAATATATGTTGGATCCTCGTGTGTGGTCGGTTTACAAGTTTCAATACATCCACCTTGATCAACTGCAACGTCTACAAGCACAGTGCCTGGTCTCATTTCTTTTAACATGTCACGAGTAACCAAATGAGGCGCTTTACCACCAGGGATTAATACAGCACCCACTATTAAATCAACTCTATGGAGCATTTCACGAATATTATATTCGCTTGACATAAAGGTATTAACATTTGCAGGCATTACATCATCCAAATAACGCAAACGTTGCAAATTTACATCCATGATAGTAACATCAGCACCCATACCAGCTGCTATTTTAGCTGCATTAGTCCCTACAACTCCGCCTCCAAGAATTAGCACTTTAGCTGGTCTAACGCCTGGTACGCCACCCAATAAAATTCCTCTTCCTTTTAATGGTTTTTCCAAGTATTTTGCACCTTCCTGAATAGCCATTCTTCCTGCTACTTCAGACATAGGCACCAAAAGAGGTAAACTTTTGTCCGCTCTTTCAACTGTTTCATAAGCCAAACAAATAGACTTATTTTTGATCATTGCTTTTGTCAAATCACCATAAGCGGCAAAATGGAAATAGGTAAATACTAATTGATCTTCTTTAATCAATTCATATTCCTCCTCAATTGGCTCTTTTACCTTCATAATCATCTCTGCTTTCGCATAGGTGCTTTGAATGTCAGGTAAAATCTGAGCACCTGATGCTACATAATCTTCATCCAAAAAACCACTACCTTCTCCAGCAGTAGCCTGTACATAAACTTCATGGCCTCTTTTAACCAATTCTTGCGTACCGGCCGGTGTCAAAGCCACACGGTTTTCGTTATTTTTGATTTCTTTTGGTACCCCAATGATCATAACAAAATATTTTTAATGTTTCCTAATTGGGGCAAATATAAAGCAAACAAAAGACTTTACAGTCTTTGCTTATACTTTTTTAGACCACTTTATTTATTAATTTCAAAATCAAATTAATATTTTATTTTGAATACTTATAGTTAGTGTTTGTTTGGTGAAATATTATTTTGACAGAATGATAAAAGTCAAAAATAATGTCTGACATATAGATTCCAAACACTTGTTAGGTCAAACAGAGAAATTATGATTTGAAAGCCTAATCATTTTGGTTATTTTTGTTGAGTTTACATTTAAAGTGAGCTAATAATTTTCAATAAAACACCGAGCTGATGACAACTACCAAAAGCAATAAAAATAAAAAATTCAATCTTTCTAAAGAGGAGATTTTAAATGATTTCCGTTTAGGATGGGAGAGTAGACACGCCAGTTTGATGGGGCGTAAAGAAGTCTTTATGGGCAAGGCCAAGTTTGGAATATTTGGTGATGGAAAAGAGTTGGCTCAACTGGCTATGGCCAAATCTTTTAAGAATGGTGACTTTCGTTCTGGATATTATCGTGACCAAACTTTTATGTTCGCGATTGGAGAATTAAGTATACAGGAGTATTTCGCTCAGCTTTATGCGCATACCGATGTTAATGCTGATCCTGCCTCTGCTGGAAGATTAATGAACGGACACTTTGCTACGAGAATGTTAGATGAAGCAGGTAAGTATACAAAGTTGACTGATAGAAAAAACAGTTCTGCTGATATTTCACCGACTGCTGCGCAAATGCCTCGATTAGTTGGTTTGGCTTTTGCATCTAAATTATTCAGACAAAACAAGGAATTAAATAAAAAAGAATTCGAGCAATATTCAATTAATGGAAATGAAGTTGCATTTGGAACCATAGGAAATGCTTCCACTTCAGAAGGTATGTTCTATGAATCGATAAATGCAGCTGGAGTTTTGCAAATTCCAATGTTAATTTCTGTTTGGGATGATCATTATGGAATTAGTGTACCACAGGAATTTCACACCACAAAAAGTAGCATTTCAGAAGCATTAGCTGGTTTTCAACGAACGAAAGATAAAAAAGGCTATGAAATTTTAACTGTAAAAGGTTGGGAATATGAAGCCTTAGTTGAAACCTATCAAAAGGCCTCAGAGATTTCTCGCAAAGAACATGTGCCTTCTTTAGTACATGTTTATGAAATGACACAGCCACAAGGGCATTCTACTTCTGGTTCTCACGAGCGATACAAATCAAAAGAAAGATTAAAGTGGGAAGAAGAATATGACTGTTTAAATCAATTCAGAAAATATATTCTTGATCACAAAATAGCAACTTCTGAGGAATTAGATGGAATAGAAGAGGAAGCAAGAAAAGTAACTAAAGAAGCTAAAGATGCTGCATGGAAAGCTTTCATTGGTGAAATAAAAGACCAGCAAAAAGAAGCTTTGGGTTTATTAAATAATTTGGCTGAAGAGTCAGGAAATAATGCGATTTCTGAAATTGCGGAAGAATTAAAATCAGCCATGAATCCTTTAAGGTTGGATAATATCAAGGCAATTAAAAAATCACTTAGACTATTAATCAAGCATGAAGGAGAAGCAAAGCAGAAGGCAATTAATTGGCTATATGCAGTGATTGAAGAAGGACATGATCGTTACAGCTCTCATTTATACAGCCAGTCTGAGGATTCAGCTTTAAAGGTGGAAGTGATTGAAGCTACATACTCTGACGATCCTAAAAAAGTAGATGGAAGGGAAGTTTTGCAGGCTTGTTTTGATGCCGCTTTAGCTCGGGACCAAAGAGTTTTTGCCTTTGGAGAGGATGTTGGGAAGATTGGCGATGTAAATCAAGCTTTTGCAGGATTGCAAGATAAGCATGGCGAATTAAGAGTTATGGATACAGGAATTCGAGAGTGTACCATACTAGGACAAGGAATTGGTGCTGCACTAAGAGGTTTAAGACCGATAGCAGAAATTCAATATTTAGATTATTTATTATATGCTATTCAGATTATGTCTGATGACTTGGCTTGTCTTCAATACAGAACTAAAGGAGGGCAAAAAGCGCCTTTAATTATCCGTACAAGAGGTCACAGACTAGAAGGCGTATGGCATTCCGGTTCGCCTATGGGCATGATTCTAAATTCCATTCGAGGTATTTATGTACTAGTCCCAAGAAATATGACACAAGCAGCTGGTTTTTACAATACGATGCTAAAATCAGATGATCCCGCTTTAATTATTGAGTGTTTGAATGGTTATAGATTAAAAGAATCCTTACCAGAGAACATTGGTGAGTTTACGGTTCCTTTAGGACAGCCAGAAATTATAAGAGAAGGAAGCGATGTTACTATTGTGACATATGGTTCAATGTGCAGAGTGGTAATGGATGCTGCAGATCAACTTGCTGAACAGGGAATTTCTTGTGAGGTAATAGATGTACAGACTTTATTGCCTTTCGATATTAATCACAGCATAGTAGAATCGATAAAGAAAACAAATCGCGTTGTTTTCGCTGACGAAGATGTTCCAGGTGGAGCGACAGGATTTATGATGCAAAAGGTCTTGGAAGAACAAAAAGCATATCGATTCTTAGATGCCCAACCTATTACCATTACTTCAAAAGAACATAGACCTGCTTATGCTTCAGATGGTGATTATTTTAGTAAACCACAAGTTGAAGATGTTTTTGAAAGAGTTTATGAAATGATGAATGAATTCAATCCAGAGCAGTTTGCTACCCTGTATTAAAATCAATTGAATTAAATAACTTTTCCAAAGTTACTAACTTTGGAAAAGTTATTTTAAAATACCCCTTCTGCGATTCTATAAATAGGGTCAGATTTTCCCATGGAATAATAATGCAAGCAAGGTGCACCAAATTTTATGAGGTCTTTGGATTGTTGAATGCACCATTCTATTCCTACTTCCTTAGCTGCCTCATTGTCTTTGCATTTTTCCAGTTCATCAACCAGGTCATCCGGTAAATCAAGATAGAAAGTTCTTGGTAATGCACTCATTTGTTTCAATGAAGTAATAGGTTTCAAACCAGGAATTATAGGGACATTAATTCCTTCTGCTCTGCAAAGCTTTACGAAGTCAAAATACTTTTGATTGTCAAAGAACATTTGAGTCACTACGTAATCTGCACCTTTTTCTACCTTTTGCTTTAAGATTCTTAAATCAGATTTCATACTTGGAGCCTCGAAATGCTTTTCAGGGTAACCAGCAACACCTATACAAAAATTTGAAGGAGTTGCAGAATGTAGTTCCTCATCGACATATTTTCCATTATTCATATTCACCACTTGTTCCATTAGTTCAATGGCATAAGCATGTCCATTTGGGTCTGGGATAAATTTAGCCTCTGATTTAATGGGGTCCCCTCTTAAAACCAGTACGGAGTCAATACCTAAAAAATCTAAATCAATTAATGCATTTTCGGTTTCTTCTTTGCTAAATCCACCACAAATAATGTGAGGGACAGTATCAATATCAAATCTGTTTTTGATAGCAGCGCAAATCCCTACTGTCCCAGGTCTTTTTCGAGTAGTTCGCTTTTCCAAAAGACCATTACCTTTATCTCTATAAATGTATTCCTCTCGATGATAGGTGACATCTATAAAAGGTGGTTTAAACTCCATTAATGGTTCAATATTTTCAAATAATTGTTTAATATTCTGCCCTTTCAAAGGCGGTAAAATCTCAAATGAGAAAACTGTGTTTTTTGAGTTTGCTATATGTTCTGTTACTTTCATTTTGTAAGTTTTCAGGTTATCAAGTTGACATGTTGTCAAGTTGCTATGCACTTCTATTTTTTTTAATTCGATTTAGACCTTAAATATTTAATAAGTGCTAAAAGTTGATAATGAAGCTTCTCGTTTTGTTGAATAAGATTATCAAGTTTGGATTCTGGGATATATTTTAAGTCAGACCCTAAATAGAGCATGCTTTTTACTTCCAAATTTGATGCTGTTGCTATGTCAAGAAATCTTCGAAAATCTTTATTACTGTACCTACCAAAACCTTCAGATATATTATTCATAATAGAAATAGATGCTCTTCTAATTTGGTCTTTGAAAGCAAAGTCTGTTTTAAGTTCTTCAGTTGTAGTTATTTGAAAAACCACTTTTGTAAACTCTCTGGCATCTTTCCAAACTTCTAAATCTTCAAATCTTTTAATTGTTGCCATTTATAACTATTTTATAATTGAAATCAATCAATACATTTTTCAATAGATTTTATCATTATATTAACCCGTAACTTGCCAACATGCAAACCTGTCAACTCGCCAACCTAATTTAATAATTTAAATTAGGTCTAAGCCATCGTTCAATTTCTTCAAAGGGTTGATTTTTGCGTTTGGCTATGTCTTTTACCTGGTCTTTTCCGATTTTTCCCAGTCCGAAATAGCGACTTTCTGGATGCCCGAAATAGAAACCGCTAACAGATGCTGTAGGCAACATGGCTAAGTTTTCAGTTAAGGTGATGCCCGTTTTCTTTTCAACATCTAAGAGATTAAATAAAGTGATTTTCTCTGTATGGTCAGGACAACCAGGGTAACCTGGTGCTGGTCTAATGCCTTTATATTGCTCCTTTATTAAATCTTCATTGTCTAAAGTTTCATTTTTTGCATATCCCCAGAACTCTGTTCTGACTTTTTTATGTAATAATTCTGCGAAAGCTTCTGCTAATCTATCAGCCAATGCTTTTGCCATAATGCTGTTGTAGTCATCATGGTCAGCTTCATATTTTGCTGTTAGTTTATCGAGACCTATTCCTGTAGTCACCGCAAAACATCCCATGAAATCCGTGTAATTAGCTTCATCAGGGGCTAAGAAATCTGAAAAGGCATAATTAGGATTTTTATCGCCTTTCTTGTTCTGCTGACGAAGCGTATGAAATTCAGTTAATTTCTGAGTTTTACTTGCATCGGAGAATACTTCTATGCTGTCATGATTTTTAGTGTGTGCTGGATAAAGTCCGAATATCGCATTTGCGGTCAGTAATTTATTATCAATTATTTCCTGCAACATTTGTTGTGCATCAGCAAATAGTTTACGTGCTTCAACGCCTTTTTCAGCATCATCCAATATTTTAGGATATCGACCTTTCATTTCCCAAGTCTGGAAGAATGGAGTCCAGTCAATGTATTCTGCGATTTCCTTTAGGTCATAATCTTTTAAAACCTGAGCGCCAATTTTCTTAGGGGCATAAGGTTTATAGCGGTCCCAATCAATTTGGAATTTGTTTGTACGAGCTTCTTTTATGCTTACATAATTTTTGCTTTCACCTCTTTTACTATGTCCGGCTTTTGCCTCAGCATATTCATTCTCTATTTCTTTGTAAAAGTCCTCTTTATCTTTTCCTAACAGCTTTCCGGCAACAGTTACAGAGCGTGAGGCATCATTTACATGAATAACTGGTCCGCTGTAATTTGGCTTTATTTTTACTGCCGTATGAATACGGGAAGTAGTAGCTCCACCAATCATAACTGGTGTTTTCAAACCTCTCTTTTCCATTTCCTCTACCACATATATCATCTCATCCAAAGAAGGCGTAATCAAACCACTCAGGCCAATGATGTCTACTTGGTGCTTTTCAGCTTCTTCCAGTATTTTCTGCAAAGGAACCATTACACCCAAGTCGATTATTTCGTAATTGTTGCAGGCTAAAACAACGCTCACGATATTCTTTCCAATATCATGAACATCACCTTTTACGGTGGCCATTAGGATTTTACCATTGCCACTCTTGGCCTCCAGCCCCCCAGCCCCCAAAGGGGGAGCTTGGGTCAGTGCTTTTAGGATTTTTTCGAGCACATCATCTAATTGAGAGATAACTTCTGAGTTTGTAAATCGGATTACTTTGAAGCCTTGTTCTTCTAGCCATTTTGTTCTTTCTTCATCACTTGCTTTGTTTTCTGGTAATTGATGAATTAGTCCATCTACCTCAATTATTAAATTTTCTTTTAAGCAAATGAAATCTGCGATATAGCCACCAATGATATGCTGTCTTCTGAATTTATATCCTTCAAGTTGTTTTCTTTTTAATGCATCCCATAGGATTTCTTCTGCTTGAGTAGGATGGTCATGCCTCATTTGTTTTGCAAAATCCTTCATCAAACCATAAAGTATCGGATCTGCAGTTTGCCAGTACTGAGCTTGTTCCCCCTTTGGGGGGTAGGGGGCTTTTTTCTCCTCTTCAATATAAGGTAGGAGGTAAGCCACAGCCTTCTTCATCACCCGTGCACTTTTAACTACTTGTGGCAAAAACATTTTACCAGCACCAAATAAATCACCCACCACATTCATGCCATCCATTAACGGGCCTTCAATGACGTCTAATGGTCTGGTGGCTTTCTTTCTAGCTTCTTCAGTATCTAAATCAATAAACTCAGTAATACCTTTGATTAGAGCATGTTCCAATCTTTTATTTACTTCAAGGTTTCGCCATTCTTGTGCAGCTTTTTCAGCCTTTTCTCCTGGCTTTAAATTTTCAGCATAAGTCATTAATCGCTCTGTGGCATCTGACCTGCGATTGAACAGTAAATCTTCTACATATTCAAGTAATTCCTTATCGATTTCATCATAAACTTCGAGCATTCCAGGGTTTACTATACCCATGTCCAGCCCAGCCTTGATAGCATGAAAAAGAAAAGCAGAATGCATGGCTTCCCGAACCACATTATTTCCCCTGAAAGAGAATGAAATATTACTTACACCACCGCTAGTTTTGGCATATGGTAAATTCTCTTTTATCCATTTTACAGCATTTATGTAATCAACAGCATAATTATCATGCTCTTCCATTCCCGTGCCGATGGTGAGGATATTTGGGTCAAAAATGATATCCTCTGGAGGGAAATTGGCTTTATCAATTAGTAAATCATAGCATCTCTTACAGACTTCAATTTTCCTCTCAAAAGTATCAGCTTGACCCTTTTCATCGAAGGCCATCACTACCACGGCTGCGCCATAACTTTTTATTTTCTTGGCAGATTCAATAAAATTCTCTTCTCCTTCCTTTAAGCTGATAGAATTAACAATGCCTTTTCCCTGTAAGCATTTTAATCCGGCTTCAATCACCTCCCATTTGGAAGAATCTATCATAAATGGAAGTCTGGCAATATCAGGTTCGGAAGCAATAAGGTTTATAAACTGAGGCAGAACCGTGATGGCATCTAACATACCATCATCCATATTAATATCGATGATTTGTGCGCCTCCTTCTACTTGTTCCTGTGCGATAGCAACGGCTTCCTCAAATTTTTCTTCGCGAATTAGACGAGCAAATTGCTTGGAACCTGCAACGTTAGTGCGCTCACCAATATTTACAAAATTGAGTTCGGGAGTGAGAGATAGAGGCTCCAAACCACTCAATTTCATTATCTTTTTGTTTGGCTTGATTTGATGTGGTTTAGATTTTTTCGCATACTCTGCAATGGCTTTAATATGCTCTGGTTGAGTACCACAACAACCTCCAATTATATTCACCAATCCTTCATCGAAATAGCTTTTGATAATGCTGCTCATTTCCGAAGGACTCTCATCATATTCCCCAAATTCATTGGGTAATCCCGCATTAGGATGACAAGAAATCGCCACATCGGAAATTCTAGCTAATTGTTGCAGATAAGTTTTTAGCTGGTCAGCACCCAATGCACAATTAAATCCTACGCTTAGTAAAGGGAAATGACGGATACTGTTCCAAAATGCCCCAACTGTTTGGCCTGAAAGTGTTCTACCGCTGGCATCAGTAATGGTGCCAGAAACCATTACCGGAATATCAATTCCTTTTTCTTCTTTCAATTCCTGAATGGCCATTAAAGCTGCTTTGCAGTTGAGCGTGTCGAAAACAGTTTCCACTAGAAAAATATCTACGCCACCTACAGCTAAAGCCTCTGCTTGTTCTTTATAAGCAATTTTCAATTCATCAAAAGAAGTAGCTCTGTATCCAGGTCTGTTTACATCCGGTGAAAGAGAAGCTGTTCTATTAGTTGGGCCTATTGAACCTGCAACAAATCGAGGCTTATCAGTAAATTCTTCAGTTACTTCTCTGGCAATTCTAGCAGACTGCTCATTTAGTTCCCAAACCAAATCTTGCATATCATAATCTGCCATGGCGATAGTAGTACCACTGAAAGTATTGGTTTCAATAATATCTGCTCCGGCATCTAAGTAAGCTCTGTGAATATCCTTAATGATTTGAGGTTGAGTTAAGGATAGTAGGTCGTTATTCCCTTTTAAATCTGAAGGATAATCAGCAAAACGTTCTCCACGGTAATCTGCTTCCGAGAGTTTGTAGTTTTGAATCATGGTGCCCATGGCGCCATCGAGTACTAAAATTTTGTCTTGAAGAATTGATTTTGAAAATCGGCTCATTCTGAATATTTAATTATTTGAATCCAGAAAGTGCCATGAGAGAGGCTTCTTCTTATCTTTTCCTGACGAAGCAAGCTTGTCAAGATGGGAGTTAGCACCGTTTCCTTTTGCAAATGCATTGGAAGGGTTGCTAAGACTTCAAAGGGCCCAGTCCCTCAGTCTTTCTGGATAAGTTTTTCAAATTAAAGCATAAAAACTCGAATGATAAAAAGAAAGTTCAGAATTTTATTTTTTGGGTTGTATGAGGAGGTTTAGATTGCTTGAATTATGATTTTGTACAGGAATCCAATCAGGATAGCAAACCCAAAACTGAGCAATGTTTCAATCAGAATATATTCCGTAAGTTTTCGGTCTTTGGCACGTGATAAATCACCAAATCGAAATACTGACTTTGCAGCGATTAAAAAACCTATGGCCTGCCATTCTTGCATTATTACAAATGAAAAAAACGAACAATCGTTCTAAAATCCCTATGTATTTCCCTGCTTTCGATAAGGAGTCTTTATCTGAATCTTCTGGTAATTCCCACTTTGACATGATGACTTTTATGAAGACTTCCACACCATAAGTGAGGAAAAGAACAGATAGTGCTAGAAACCATATGGAATCGGAAGGTTGAAAATTAAAGGTAAATTCTTGGGGATAATAATACCAGCTTACACCTAATATAACTAATACATGAGCTAACTGGTCAAATGCAAATAAGTAACGAGAGTTAAGTCTTTTTTCAAGGTAGATTTTGATGATGTCAATTAAATAGTGGCTAATTGGAATGATGAGGAAGGCCAACCAAAACTCAAAATTGAATCGCAATAAAATCAAAACTAAGCAAGCATGAATAGCAATATGGAAATAAAGGTATTTTGATTTTACCTTTTTTCGTTGTTTGTCAGTAATCCAATGGTCGGGTTGAAATACAAAATCACCCAATAGATGAGCGATTAAAGCCTTTAGTACAAATGAAATCATTACAGTTGGGTTTGCTTCTTATAATATTCAAATATTCTTTGTAGGCTGTCTTATCCACTTCTATCAAGGGATGTACTAATGGTGCTTTGAGTTTTATCTAATAATTTGGCTAGTTGGTTTTGACTTTTCTTTGGGTTCTCAATTATTGCTTTTATAACTTCAGCCTGACTTTCAGTCCATTTGTCTGCAATAAAAAGTATTAATTCGAGCATTATATTTAAAGGCTCGTCCCAGTCAACATCATTTGATTTAATAGCTAAGTTACTCTTTTTAAGGGACTCAAAGCATAAACCTGAATTTTGATAGGCAGTACCGTTCGATTCTGATATTTTTTCGGACACATAATCCTCCTTACCTATTCCAATCCCCATTCTTACATCTTTGTTTTTGATTTGTTTGATGGCGGCTTTAATATGGAAAGCTGCTAGAATAGCTTTTTCAACAGGGAGTTTTAGCTGAAAGCTGTCCCCCTATAAATTTCCCATTTTTTGGGGCTACTGCCATATTGATTTAAAACTGATTTCAATTCTGTTAACCAATTTACAGATGCCTTTTCAGTTGAATTGATAATATCTCCTGTTATTACTGCTATCATTATAATACTTATTATCTTTGTAAATATCGACATATTTATCGATAAATAAAAATATTGACATATATGTCGATAATGATAAATATTGATGTAAACGTCAATATAGAACTTATAACATTTGATTAGAAAGATTTACTGGAGAATATGTTTAAAATTATTTAGGTTAGTTTCTCGGCATTTCAATATATCTATTATTGTTCTAGTTTATTGAAATAGTCGTAAATTTCATTTATTTGATTGTCGCCAATTTGCTGATAATGAATAGGGATTTCATTTTCAAAATGTATAATAATTGGTTTTCCTAAACCAAGTTCATAGAACTGGGCTTTGTTTTCTTTGTCAAATAAGGTAACATGATTTTTATTAATGGAATTAACCATACTCTGATGAGATTTCCTTGAAGATTCTCCTATAAGGATAATTTTGAAATTCTTTATTTTGTTTAAGGATGATAGAAACTTTAAATTTTTATCAACGCAAGGAGAACAGCTGTATAATGGAACAATGTAATAGATTTGATTTATTATATTATTGTTAAGATTATGTACATCGCTCAAATAGTTTTTAAAATCCTTTTCATATTTATATTGAGATTCAGGTTTAGAATCACAAGAAATTAATGAGACGAAAAATAATAATATGAAAATGGATAAATTAGTTTTTATTGATAATAACTTCATCTAATCTGATAATTTCTGTTTTTGAGTTTGTTTTATTATTTAAATCAATAAAGTAAAAGCAAGTATCTTTTTCATCATCTATTTTTCTATAGTATGCTTTTTCTTTAAATATCTCAATTATTTTTTCTTCCGTTTTTAGTAGAAATTTTAATTCATTTTCTTCTTTATCATATAGGTATAATTCGTTCAAAGATTTTTTAAGATTATGAATAAA
The DNA here is from genome assembly GCF_035704835.1 of Marivirga sp. GTDB lineage: Bacteria > Bacteroidota > Bacteroidia > Cytophagales > Cyclobacteriaceae > Marivirga. Next base: position 74,863 of record NZ_DASSWQ010000086.1, read on the forward strand.
ATAGATTTTATCGGTATCTCTATCGATTTTAGCATACCAAGTTTCTTTGTTTTTATCATCAATTTTTGGGAATGAAATAAATTTAGTCTTATAAGTTATCATATTAAAATTAAGAAGAGTATTCGCTTCTGAATGATTGATTAATAAGTTATCTTTTTTATACAGTTGAAAATCAGCTAAATGACTCATGCCTTCATAATAACGTGATTTCAAAATCAAAGGCTTATTAATTATAACATGCTGCGAATCTTCAGGATTGATCATTTCATATTGATAAATACTATGTTTTCTTGGCGCATTTGTATTCGGTTTAATGCCAACTATTAGATTATTGACTTTGGTTTTCATTCCCATTTCATACTGGTCAATTAAATAATTAGCGGGAATCTCCTCGGTTATGAAAAATTTATTATTCTCAATAGCAACCACTAATCCTTGATTCATGTAAGAGACTGAAACAGAAGTGTCATTAGAAACTGATATCCCCATAACACTTCCCCATTTCCGATTACGGATTAAAGTGTCGGTTATTAAGCCATTATTGTTTGCGAGTACAATAAATTCACCTTTTTCGGGTCGAATGAGGGTGTTATCTGTTAATCGAACAATATTTTTCATATCAGCATTTGCTCTACAAAAAAATAATTGACTATCAGATACTTTGTCTAATTGTGCAAAGCAACTATTTTGAAAACTTATCCAAAGAGATAAGATTAAAATTAAGGAAGTTTTCATCGTTATTTTCATTAAACGGGTTATCAGTACTAATTAAAAGCCCTTTGCGTGAAGGTATGATTAAGTGAGGATTATAAGTGTCTTTTGGTAATCTAATGATATCTAAAGGCTTATTATCTCTATAAATAATTAATGCAAATTGTGCATTATAATGTTTGTTTAACAATCCATCTAAATTTCTTTTTTCTTGGGAGAATTTGACCAAACGAATTAATATATTCCTAAAATTATCTTTCACAATTCCGAAATATCTACCGCTCTGCATATAAAACTGTTGATTTGAAGGAAAATCGTTGATGTCTATTGGAACTGATTCCGGCAAATCTAACAGATCTGTACCAATGCAAATTTGAGATATAGAATTATTCTCAATAATATTTATTTGTGGACTTAAAGGAAAGCTGATGTAAATTTTATTGTCTATATAGTCATAAGCAGGTTTTTGAAACCAAGGAAACCAGTTCCTATTCTTGAATTCTGTCACGTATTGATCTGGATACTTTAAATCACCAACACTACCTATCGTTTTATCACTTAGCTTGAAATACGATAGGTATGGAATTTCAAAAAATTCTTTATCATCAGGGTAAAAGTACCTAGGTGAAATATTATAATACCAAATTTGTTTTTCTTTGGGGTCATAAAAGGGTTGAGCTGAAGTCATCCATCCTGCAGCCTTAAATCTATCTTTTGCATACCACCTATTTATATTGTTAGCTGAAGTGTCAGTTAAATAGAATGTCAAAGGATTGGCTTCATTATGTAAAAAAATAGAATCAAAATTATGTACGTAAAAGTTTATGACACCCTCGTAAGAGTTGGGCCCGTCTAAAGTTAAGTCAACTCTTTTTATGAATTTTTGATGATTTAAATCATATATCTCAATGGATGCTGGATTTGTATTAGATTGATAGTCATTAAATCTAAATAAATATTGAGTTCCATTAATTACTTTAATCTGGGAACTAATATTTTGATCGGAAGTAGTATTGCTAATTTTTATTTTTAGGCTATCAATAATTATCGGTGAGAATTCTTCAAAAGTTTTATGATTACATTCATTTTCAGTATTTTGATTATTGCAAGCTATTGATATAATGAATATTACATTTATTAACAGTAATTCACTTATTTTCATTTTATAGAAATTGAAAACTGGGATTATTAATAATCCCAGTTTGATTGTAAAAAAATAAGGTTTAGAAGTTACATAAACCTCTACCTAGACCACATCTTGCTGATCCATCGGAATTCGTGCCGTTATAAACTCTAATAAATTCAAACCACTTTTTTGCATTTACCTGTGAACTTTTGTTTGATGGTACAAAAGTAGAACCAACGGTAATTGCCATTACAACTACTAACATAATAAGCTTTTTCATAAGACTTAATTTTTAGGTTAAAAATAAATTTTGGGCAAGTACTTTTTTTTTTTCTTAAATTTCAAAACAATTAACTAAAAATTATTTAGATTGGAAAAAATAAAACCTATTACATTAGTACTTTATAAAAATTCAAACCTCTTGAAATTTTTTATTTATTATTCTGTCTTATTGTTCATAATACCAATAGGACTTTTCTCCCAATCCTATTCGAAACAGTCTAAAATTCATATTTCTGCTTTTCCCGGATTCAGTAATAACACAGTAGATGAGATATCAAATCATTACAAATTGTCATTAAATCTAACATCAGGAATAACTGGCAGCGTAAGTGGCATTGAGTTGGGTCTTATTTCAAATTATAATTATGAAAAGTTTCAAGGTATTCAGTTTGCTGGCTTTGCAAATATTTCAGGAATCAACAATAAACTAAACCCAAAGGAAAAATTGGAGCAGACTTTTAAGGGTTTTCAATTTGCTGCTATCTCTAATAAAACTTTTGGCGATGGGGCAGGAGTACAGGTTTCTACTTTTAATACAGCAGTCTCAGATTTCATAGGATTTCAGTTGGGATTCATGACAAATAAGACTAGATATTTACAAGGAGCTCAAATAGCAGGCTTAATTAATTCATCCAAAACAGGGATGGTAGGTTTTCAGATTGCCCCTTTATTCAATTATTCGGATGGTCAGACTAATGGCTTGCAATTGGGATTGTTTAATTATGCTCGGACTGCAGGCTTTGGACATGACTTTACCAGTTTGCTTAATGATACTTGGCAGATTGGATTAATTAATTTTAGTAAGGTAAATAATGGGAATCAAATAGGATTGATTAATATTTCTGGGAAAAATAATGGTGTTCCATTAGGACTACTTAATATTGATGCAAGTGAGGGACATTTAAGTTTAAGAGCTTCAGATATGTTTTTATCGAATATAACAGTTGCTTCGGGAAGCAGATTCTTTAATAATTTACTACAGTTTGGATATAACCTTTCCTTGAATGGACTACCTAAATGGGGAATGTCTTATGGTTTAGAGAAGGAATGGACTAATCCCGAGAAAATTAACTTTATCTCAATCAATGCTGTATTTTGGCAACAAAAGGCTGAAAATCGAAAGTTTCTAAAAGGACCTAGATTACTAAGATCAGAGCTTATTTATGGCTTTAAGATAACGAAGTATAGATTTTTGGAAATAGGTGTAGCTATGAATTACCAATTATCTGTAGTAAAAAATCAAGAGCCTTCATTATTTACTATGGGAGATTTTTCCCCAGGAATTGTGTTGGGTATACAATAAAAAATGGCAGCTTTTGGCTGCCATTTTATCACTTAAATATTTTGATATAACTTCTTTATTCTTTAACAACCCCAGAATTCTTTACCTCTACTAAGTCGCCATCTTTCAATGTTTTAGAAACCGCCAAGAATGGTCCTTTTACAACTTTTTGACCAGCTGACAGTCCTTTTTTAATTTGTATAAATTCAAAATCACTAATTCCAGTTTCGACAATAGTTCTTTTTACAGTATTGTCATCCTGAAGAACAAAAACGACTTCTTTTTCTTCTTTTGGTCCTCTAACTTGAATCTCTTCAATTGTTTCTGTAGAATCTTCTTTAATTTCAGTAGATCTCAAAGTTACAGAGGATAAAGGCACAGTTAAAATATCTTTTTTAGTTTCTGTCATGATTTCTACACTAGCAGTCATACCCGGTCTGAATGGGGAGGCATCACCTTCAGTAATTAAATCTTCATATGAAGAATTCAATATTTTTACTTTCACTTCAAATTCAGTTACAGCATCTTGCGACACTTTTTCTTTTGCTGTATTTGCAATAGCAGTTACCACACCTTTGAATTCTTTTTCCATATAAGTATAAGAATCCACTTCTATGTTAGCTGTATCACCTATACTTATTCTGATTATGTCATTTTCATTAACATCAACTCGAACCTCCATATTATTTAAATTGGCAATTCGCATCAATTCAGTTCCTGCCATTTGTTGAGTACCAACAACACGTTCCCCAAGTTCAACACTAAGTTTTGAAACAGTTCCATCCACAGGTGAATATATAATAGTTCTACTTAAGTTTTCACTCGCCTCATCTACAGTAGCTTGACTACTTTTGACAGTATATCTTGCTGCTAATACATTTTTTTCTGATGCTACTTTATCATTTTCTGCTATTTGATAATTTGCTAATGCAGATTCATAATCAGCAGTCGATATCACTTTTTGCTCATACAATTTCTTTTGGCGTTCAAAAATTTGCTGAGCCTGTGTTAGTTGGGCTTTTGCTCTTTCCAGAGAAGCTTCAGCTTGCGCTAGGGTTGCCTTTTGTTGGTTTAAGTTTGCTTTTGCACGTTCTAAGGCACTCTGAAAATTATCAGGTCTAATTCTTACTAGCAGGTCATCTTCCTTAACGGGGTCACCTTCTTCAACGGCTAGTTCGATGATTTCACCGGCTACATCAGGACTGAGTTTAACTTCCACCACTGGTTGAACAGTACCACTTGCATTTACTTTTTCAATAATAGTTCTATACTGTACTTCCTCAATTTCAACAAGAGTAGAAGGGGGTTGACCTATTACGCCTGATTTCTTTCCAATTATAGCCACAATAATTAAAAAGGCGACTATCCCTAATAGGATATATAATGTTTTTTTTGATGATTTTTTCTTAGCCATGGTTAAAAGTTTAAAGGTTTCCCTTGATAAAAGTCCAGTACTTTAAGTTTGAAGATATAGTCGTATTTTGCTCTAATAAGGTCAGATTTTATTCTTTCGAAATCATTTTTAATTTGTGTAAATTGAATGGCATCTATAGCGCCATATTCAAGTCTTTGTTCTGCATTACTAAAACTAAGTTCAGATGCATCTAAACTATTTTTTAATGCCTCATATGATTTTGCTGCTGCTTTAACATCCAAATAAGCTTGTTCAATAGTCTGCTGTAATTGGTTTTTAACAGCGGTTAATTGATAATCACTTCTTTTCTGATTTATAATGGCTTGTTGAACATTATTCCTTACTTGAAATCTACTGAAAATAGGGATGTTTATGCTTATCCCTACAAATTGTCTCAGGTTAAAATCTAATTGATTCCAATAAGTATTCTCCCTAAATTCTGAAGGAACTGATTGCTCGGAGAAAACAGTTTCGCCACTTTCTGTAATGCCGATAGGAACAGTTACAGTTTGGTTTTCAGAACCTAAAACAGGAAACTGAGCTGGTGCTGCATCTGAATAGTTGGTTGAAATCCCTGCATTTAAATTCACAGAAGGGTAATATGCACTTCTTGCGACTCCAATTCCTTTAATGGCACTTTCTTTTCTATATTCTGCTGCTTTGATAACGGGTTGATTTTGCAAAGCATATTCATAAACGTTTGAAGACGACTCCATTAACACACTTTCACTTGGTTCTGGTAGTTTTGGTATTTCGATATCAAAAGTCTGATTAGCAGGTATTTGCAATGCTTGCTTTAGTTGTAAAAATGATAATTCTAAATTATTTTTAGCTCTAACTACCTCTAGTTCATCATTTGCTTTTTGTTGGCTAATTTGTAATAAATCTGCTTGAGCCAATGCACCAATTTCAACTTGTTTTTCAATTTTATTCTCTTGGCTTTCAGTTGTCAAAAGTCTGAGTTTCGCAGTTTCAAGTAACTTTTGATTAAAGAGAATATTAGTATAAAATGACACTACATTTAGAATGACATCATTTTGAACACTTTCTAAATCTTTTTCTGCCGCTAACTGTCGGTATTGGTCTCTTTTGATACTATTGTACCTTTGAAAACCATCAAATAATGGTAAACTTGCATTCAAACCAGCATTCTGAGAATTAATTCCTCTATCAATAATCGTATTGGTAAATGGGTCAATTGAACGTCCAGTTGATGTATTAATTCCTAGATTTCCACTTACACCAGGTAGATTACTCATTTTGGAACCAAATAAGTTAATTTCTGCACTTTCAACATCCAGTTCAGATTGTTTTATTTGCAGATTATTTTCCAATGCATAATCAACACATTTCTGTAATGACCATTTATCCTGACCATAGGTATTCATTCCAATGGTAAAAAAAATAATAAAAATAAAAATTCTAAGCATAATTTTAGTTAATAGTTTACATGTCAATATCTGGAATATAAATAACATCCATTACCCAATCTAAATTTTTAAGGTATTCAAGAGATATAGTTTTTAGTCCTGTGTCCATTTCAATTGCCAAACAAGCTATGTCATTTTTCCCTTTTCTGGAAACACTCATAGTTGCTATGTTGGCTTTATCATTGCTGATGATGTTTGATATGAAAGCTATACTTCCTTGAGTATCTTCAGCGGTGATAATCAAAGTATGCAAGGCAGCAGAAAAATTGGCTGTAAATCCGTTAACTTTTGAAATATTGATTACACCTCCACCTAAGCTTTCGCCTATTACCTCCACTTTTCTATCACCTTTAATTAAATTTAATTTAATAGTATTAGGATGGTAGGTACCTGCACTTCCAATAGATTTGAAAGTGTATTTTAATCCTGCTTCTTCCGCTAGTTCAAAGGCTTGTTTTATGCGAATATCGTCTGTTTTGTAATTTAGTAAACCTGCGACAATGGCTTTGTCGCTGCCATGTCCTTCATAGGTTCGAGCAAATGAATTGTAAAAAGTAATGATGGCTTCATTAGGAATTCCTCCTAAAACCTTAACGGCTGCACGTGCGATTCTTACAACTCCTGCGGTATGTGAACTTGAAGGACCAATCATAACGGGACCAATCATATCAAAAATGCTACTTCTTTCTGCCATTATTCAAAATAAAACCCAATATTAGGCAATTATTTGCTCTAGTAAAAGTATACTTGATGAGTGGAAAATGGAAGTTTTAAAAGCGAAATTAGCATGATTAATTACAATAGTAACTTAATTCCCTCTGGTTCAGGAAGTTTAGAAGTTTCGAACCGAGGTTTTCAATATGGGGATGGAATTTTCGAAACTATAATTTTTCGAAAAAAAGAGATTATGTTTCTAAATGAACATTGGGAAAGAATTTTAGATGGGGTAAATGGCTTGAAAATGAAATTGCCCTTTACAAAAGAAGAATTAGAAACCATACTTTATGATTTACTGGAAGTAAATGGTTTATTAGGGCAATCGGCCAGAATGAAACTTTATATCTGGAGGAAAACCGGTGGGTTATATGCTCCGGAGCATTTTGAAGCTGAGTTTTTACTGACTTCAGAACAGTCTCAGAGAAAGAAAATTCAAAAATTCGAAAAAGTAGGAATTGCAAATACGGTATTCTTACAAAAAACCAATTTTAGTCATTTAAAAACGATTTCTGCCTTACCTTATATAATGGCTGGGATTGAAAAAAAGCAGCGAAACCTTGAAGAGCTTCTATTGCTTAGTCAAGAAGGATTTATTGGAGAAGCTTCCTCATCCAATGTTTATTTTTTGGATATGGAAAACAAGAAGATTTATACTCCTTCATTGGAAAATGGATGTGTAAATGGTGTAAGCAGAAGGTATCTATTCAAAAGTGCAGAAAAATTCAATTTGGATGTAGAAGAAGTGATGTGGAAGCCTGAGGATTTGAAATCAAATTTATCCGCTTTCACTATTAATGTCGCAGGGATAAATTGTATTCAAAAGATAGAAAAGAGAAAAATGGGTGATGGTACAGAAGGTTTAAGGTTATTAGAGCAGATTTTTAGGTGGTGATTTATAAATCAGAAAAATCAGGAATATCTTTTTCGAAAACAAATTCTTTGGCATCTGGTCCAAAGCAGTAATGCTCCAGCCCATTGGTGATAATCATATATTTTGCCTTAAATTGGCTGTAGTAATTCGCGATTTGTGAAAAGGTATTATTGGTTATTTTTACTTCAGGCGCTTTACATTCAATTAAAAGGAGCGGTTCCATTTTTCTATTAAAAACCGTTAAATCTGTACGTTTTTTTCTTTCATGATACTTGAGGCCTGATTCGGATTTAATAAGCCCTGCAGGATAATTTTTATATTGAATCAAAAACTGAATAAAATGTTGGCGTACCCATTCTTCGGGTGTTAAAACCAAAAACTTCTTCCTGATAGGGTCAAAAATATGTATCTTGCCGTCCATTTTACGCAAGTTCACATCATAAGGCGGAAGGTTTAATTTTTGCATTCGTTTCGCTTAACTTTGTGGCAATAGAATTGCAAATTACTGACAAATATTTAATCAAAACTTATAAATGAAGACAAAAAAAGAAATCGTAGACAATTGGTTGCCACGCTATACGGGGACAGGTTTAGATGAATTTGGAGACTATATCCTACTGACTAATTTCATTAATTATGTAGAGATGTTTGCGCAGCGGTATGAGGTTGAAATAAAAGGAAGAGATAAGCCGATGCAAACGGCTACTGCTGAAGGAATTACCATTATCAATTTTGGGATGGGCAGCTCAGTAGCTGCTACGATTATGGATTTACTTTCCTCAATTATGCCTAAAGCAGTTTTATTTTTAGGGAAATGTGGAGGTATAAAGAAAAAGTCAAAAATTGGTGATTTGATTTTGCCTTTGGCAGGAATAAGAGGAGAAGGTACCAGTGATGATTATATGCCGCCCGAAGTGCCTGCTTTACCTTCTTTCCGTTTGCAAAGAGCGGTTTCTTCTATGATTAAAAAGCATGAAAGGGATTATTACACCGGCACTGTTTTTACAACCAACCGCAGGGTTTGGGAACATGATGATGAATTTAAAGATTATTTAAGAAGAATTAGAGCAATGGCTGTTGATATGGAAACGGCTACTATATTTTCTGTTGGGTTTGTGAATAGTATTCCAAGAGGAGCTTTGCTGTTGGTTTCTGATAATCCTATGACACCAGAAGGAGTAAAAACAGCTCAAAGTGATCAGAAAGTAACAGGAAGTTTTGTGAATTACCATCTTCAAATAGGAATTGATGCTTTAACTGAATTGAAAAATTCAGGAGAATCCGTTAAACATTTGAAATTCACCGAAACATTATTCGACCAGGATTAAATTAATTTATTCAATTCCAACTTGTTAATTATTTAAAAAAATCAAAACCACATATGAACAAACTTCTACTTAGTTTAACGTTAATTATTTTTCTGTCCTCTTGTACCAGCAAGGAAAAGGTAGATGCTATCTATTTCAATGGAAAAGTATATACTGTAAATGCAAATTTTGAAAAAGCAGAAGCTTTTGCTATCAAAGATGGTAAGTTTATAGCGGTTGGAAGCTCTCCAGATATTCGAAATCAATATCAAGCCGAAGAAGAAATTGATTTGATGGAATCTCCTGTATATCCTGGTTTTATCGATGGTCACGCTCATTTTGTGCGCTATGCCAAAGGATTGCGTGAAGTCGATTTATTCGGCACTACTTCTTTTAATGAATTGATTCAGCGTTTGCAAAAGCATGTGGAAGAATATCCAGATGAACCGACATTATTGGGTTTAGGATGGGACCAGAATAATTGGGAAGGCAAGAAATTTCCTACTAAGGACACGCTCGACATTCTATTTCCCGATAAGGTTGTAATGCTGAGAAGGGTAGATGCACACGCTGTTTTAACGAATCAGAAAGGACTGAATTTGGCTGGGATTACCGCTAATACCAGAGTTTTAGGTGGAGAAGTATTATTGAAAGATGGGCAGCCAAGTGGTGTTTTGATTGATAATGCCATGGATTTGTTGATGGATAAAATGCCAGAAATGAATAAAGAGCAAGAAAAAGAACTGATTAATGAAGCTCAGAATAATTGTTTTGCTGTAGGAATCACTTCTTTAGCTGAAGCAGGGTTGGATAAATCTCAAATTGATTTGCTGGATGAAATGCATAAAGATAGCCTTTTGAAAATGCGTATTTATGCCATGATAAATCCAACTCCTGAAAATATGGAATACTATTTCAGTAATGGACATTACAAAACTGATTATCTAAATGTTCGCTCATTCAAAATTTATGGTGATGGTGCTTTAGGTTCAAGAGGCGCATGTTTGTTGGAACCTTATGCAGATGATCAAAATAATTATGGATTTTTAAGAAGTAAACCCAAGGTTTTTGACAGTCTGGCAAAAGTGATTTTTGCTAAAGATTTTCAAATGAATACCCATTGCATTGGTGATTCAGCCAATAGAGCTATCACCAATATTTATGCTAAATATTTAAAAGGGAAAAATGATAGAAGGTGGAGAATAGAGCATGCTCAGGTATTAGCGGAAAATGATTTCAGTAAGTTTGGTGATTATAATATTCTTCCTTCTGTTCAGCCAACCCATGCTACTTCTGATATGGATTGGGCAGATGAAAGATTGGGAGAGGAAAGAGTGAAAAATGCTTATGCTTATCAAGAATTACTGAAGCAAAATGGCAAATTGGTATTGGGTTCTGATTTTCCTGTAGAAGATATCAATCCAATTTATGGATTCCATTCAGCAGTTGCCCGACAGGATGATAATAATTTACCAAAGGGTGGTTTTCAGCCAGAGAATTCATTAAGCAGGGAAGAGGCATTAAAAGGAATGACCTCTTGGGCAGCTTTTGGTCAATTTGAAGAAAAAGAAAAAGGAAGTATAGCCAAAGGAAAATGGGCTGATTTTGTGATATTGGATAGAGACATCATGGAAGTTCCAGTGGAGGAATTAAGAGACACAAAAGTAATTCAGACCCATTCTGCTGGAGAGAAAGTTTATGAATTGCAATAATCAAATAAATAGAGACTTAGTTTCGTGTTGATACTTACAGTCAGAACAATAAGTTAGATTCTCATTTAATGCCTAAAAGGCCCTATTGATGAAAAAAGACATTACCATAGCAGAAGCTCAGAAGCAAGTCGATGAATGGATTAAAACCATTGGTGTTCGTTATTTTAATGAGCTGACCAACATGACTATTTTGACTGAAGAGGTAGGAGAGTTGGCTCGAATTATGGCTCGAAAATACGGTGAGCAGTCCTTCAAAGAAAGTGATAAAAATGCTGATTTGGGAGATGAAATGGCGGATGTGCTTTGGGTATTGATTTGTCTGGCAAATCAAACAGGAGTTGACTTGACGGATGCTTTGCAGAAAAATATTGAAAAGAAAACCAATCGAGATAAGGATAGACATAAGGATAATGAAAAATTAAAGTAAAATGATTTTGCTAGTCATCAGAATAGTGAATACTGATTTCCAAATTATCCTTAGATTGAGTTGTATTGGAAAAATATAAGCTAAAATGACTCAAGATGAAGTAGCGAAATATTTAAAAGAGAAAGCAGGTTTAAGTTCTGCTCACTTAGACTATTTCTTTGAAAAAGCTAAATTAAAATCTTTACCAAAGAACATACACCTCATTAGAAACGGTGAATATTCTGTTCATTTTGTTTTAATTAAAACCGGTTGTTTGATGACCTATTTTAAAGACCCAAATGAGCATGTTCATGCCATTCAATTTGGTCAGGAAATGTGGTGGACTGGTGATTTAGATGCAATTTTTAATCAACATCCCTCTAATTATGCTATCAAAGCTTTAACTCCTTCTGAGGTTTATCTACTAAGTAAAGAAGATTTTGAAGACCTTAATCAAAAACACCCAGCTTTCGAAAGTTATTTCAGGAAGCTATTTCAAAATGCTTTAATCAGTCATCAAAAGCGGATTATCAGGAATATTTCCTTTACTGCAGAAGAAAAATATTTGGAATTTGTTAAGCTTCATCCTCGTCTGGAATTAATAGTACCTCAAAAATATATTGCCTCTTATATGGGCATTACTCCAGAATTCTTAAGTAAACTGAAGCGTAAATTGGCACAATCTTAAACTAAGTTAAGATTTAAGTTCATATAGTAAACATTTGTTTAAATAGTAGAACAACCTCTATCTTCTTTGGTTAAATTCACTGTTATAAATTAAAATTTTACTACTATGAATCCGAACGAATATATTACGGGTTTGCACCACTTAACGGTGAGTGTTGGAAGCGCCCAGGAAGACATTGATTTCGTAACCCAGGTGATGGGGATGCGAATGATTAAGCAAACAGTTTTATTTGATGGTTCTGCCAGTGTATATCATTTATATTATGCCAATGCTGATGCAGAAGTTGGTTCGGTATGGACTACTTTCCCTTTCAAAAAAGCAGGAGTTTACGGAAAAAAAGGTTCTGGACAAATTGAAATTTCAGGCTTCTCAGTTCATCCTGATGCAATTCCATTCTGGAAAGAGCATTTGGATAAACATAAAGTGAAAAATTCAGGTATTTTAGAGCGATTTGGTCAGAAAATAATCCATTTCGAAGACCCATCTGGAGTTGGTATTGGCGTTTTTGGAGATGCCAATGACAATAGAAATGCATGGCAAACAGAGGAAATCTCTAAAGAAAATGGAATCAGAGGTCTTCATAGTGCAGTTTTATCCGTCAGAGAAGTAGAAATGATGGATAAGTATTTAACGGAAACTTTAGGTTTTAATAAAGTTGGTCAGGAAGGTCAATACCATCGTTATCACATTAAAAACGGTGGAGCAAGAAGAGTGATTGAATTGCATCATCAACCAGATTTACCACAAGGAAGTTGGACATTTGGAGTAGGAATTCCGCATCATATTGCTTTTGCCACTGCAAACGATGAGCAAAGTGCTGAATTGAAGGCATACATCGAGGGAACTGGCTACACTGATGTAACTGAAATCAAGGACCGAAACTATTTCCACTCTATTTATACCAGAACGCCAGGTGGTCAGCTATTTGAATTTGCAACTTCTGATATAGGGTTTGCAGTAGATGAACCAGAAGATTTATTAGGTCATGAGTTGTTACTACCTCCTTTCTTTGAGAACAGAAGAGAAGAATTGATTAAGCCTTTAGAAAAAATTACTGTGCCTCATTATTTGAAAGATTAATTAATAAGACTTTGAAAAAAGTGAGTTTTTTGAAAGCATATCCTGACTGAGTTTCGGGATATGCTTTTTTTATATCTATTTGGAAGAAATCTTCTTAAAATTCGAATATTGGATTACTTGTGATTTTAAAATAGGTAAGAGATGTGAAAGAAGCGGACAGGAATGTTTCAAATAGAATTATGAAAGTGGGATTCCGAATTGAAAAATGATAGCATCAAAGATTTCATTTTTGGTTTTATCATCTTGTATAGAACCATATTCCTTCGACAGTCTTTTTTTATCGATAGAGCGAATCTGATGACATAATAATATGGATTCCTTTTCAATTCCATAGTTATTATCAATTAATAAAACTTCATTCGGATAAATATTTCTTCCTTTTTTCCTACTGGTGATTGGGATTACGTTTACCACATTTAGAGAGTCATTTATGTAATCTTCACTTATTATCAAAACAGGCCTAGATTTACCCTGTTCTGAACCTACTACAGGGTCTAAATTTGCTCTAAATATTGACCATTTGGAATATTTCATAATGCATCTGAATCGGCAAATCTGAAGTCGTCATTAACTTCCTTGATATCAGACATAAATAATGGGTCTTTAGAAGCTTTTCTCATCATATTTATTTTTTTCTGATGGTCATTCATGTCTTCTTCTATAGTAACAATTACACTTGAGATATCTTCAAAAGTTCGTGGTAAATCAATTATAAGTTGATTATCCTTTACCTTATATTTCTTTTTAAATGTTTTCATTTCATGAAATTTAAATAATTAAACGGAATTTCACAAAAGTCAGTTCAATCTCATTATTTAGAATTCTGGTTCACCATTATTATTTTTAAAAGTACTATCTATTTCAACCGATTGAGAAACTCAACCCCAGTACTTTTCTCCACTTCTTCCAAACTTACACCTGGCATCAATTCTACTAATTCAAAACCAGATTTACTTAATTTAAAAACAGCTTTATCGGTGATGACCATATCTACTGCATTCATAGCGGTAATGGGTAACTCACATGATTTTACCAATTTCGGGCTGCCATCTTTATTATTATGGTTCATGGTGATGATGAGTTTTTTAGAGCCCGAAGCTAGATCCATAGCACCACCAACACCCAAGAGCGGTTTTCCTGGTACTGCCCAGTTGGCTAAATTGCCTTTTTCATCCACTTCTAATCCTCCCATAATGGCAACATCCACATGTTTTCCTCTAATCATGCCGAAAGAAGTAGCTGTATCAAAATAGCTGGCTCCTTTTACCGCAGTGACCGGAATTTTTCCAGCATTTACAGGGTTTGACATTGCACCACTTCCATCCGCAGGTTCAGGACCAACGCCTAACATTCCATTTTCAGTGTGGAGAATGATGCCGTCTTCTTCCTTAATCAAATCAGCTACCAAAGTGGGGATTCCAATTCCAAGATTTACGATATCGCCTTTTTGCAATTCTTTTAATGCTCTTTCAGCAATATTCATCCTGTCCTCTCCTGCTTTTTTGCTGCCTACTGAAGCAGATGAGCCTAAATGCTCTTTCTGTAGTTTGGCTTCCACTAAAAAATCTATAAAGCAAGCTTGGGTATGAATTTGGTTAGGGTCTAATTCACCTGCTGGAACTATTTCTTCTACCTCTGCAATTACTAAATCGCAAGCTGCTGCCATCGCAGGATTGAAGTTTTGCTCTGTCATGCGGTAAGTTAAATTACCAGATGTATCTGCTTTCCAGGCTCTGATAAAGGCTACATTTCCCCTTATTCCTTCTACAAAAACCTGCTCAACACCATTGATGACCTTGGTTTCCATTTTTTCAGCCAGGACTGTACCTGCTGAGGTAGGAGTAAAAAATCCTCCTATACCCATTCCCCCTGCGCGAATAGCTTCACCTAATGTGCCTTGAGGCAATAAATCATATTCTACCTTGCCATCTTGAGCCCATTTTACTGCATTTGGATTGCTGGTAAAATAGGAGCCAATCATTTTCTTAAGCTGTCCATTAGTTAATAATCTATCGCCACCTAAACCTGGCTCTCCTACATTATTGCCAATATAGGTTAAGTCTTTAGTAGAAGTTTCAGCGAGAGCATGTAATAAATGAACAGGTGCACCTGTCATACCGAATCCTCCGCATAAAATGGTATCGTTATTTTTTACTTTCTGTGCAGCCTCTTGCGCTGATATAATGGGAACTTTCTTCATATTATTAAAGTCCTAAGACTTGATTAAGTGCTTTCTTTAATTCTTCTTTTGAGTGTTGGATGACCTCTTTTGCTCTAAAAGCAATATGAAAGTCAGGTCTGATTAACAGGCAGCCTGAATCTTTGATATTTCGAACTTCAGCCCATTCTCCATATAAATCTGCATAATCTCGGTCTGGGCCAATTTGTACCGTTTCTATTGCTACATTCAAAGATTTACTTAATTCTTGAGCTGCTTTTATCCAGTCCTCTCCACCAATTCCCGTAAATAAGGTCAATTTACCTTTTCCTGTTACGTCTAAGGTGGAAATTCGATGTCCATTATCACCTAACCAAACATGCGGCAAATGTGCGCCTGGTCTTGTGGAGGCCTGATAATATAATTCTTGATCTCTCAAATATTCTTCTTCAGCGGTATTGTCTGAAACTATAGCCTTGGATGCATATCGTTGATTTAATTCTACTCCATGGCAGTTAAATTCATAAGATTTCAATGCAATAGCTTTTCTCAAATCCTCCCTCTGCTGTTCTGAAGTAGGATTGTTATCCTTCAATTTGGCCATATTGGCTTTCATTTGCTGAGGTTCTATATTATCTCCTAAACCTAATGATTGAAAAATAGGCCCAAATTCTTCTATACTTTTATTAGCTCTATCCACAATTTGCTTGGCAATTGGAGCTCGTTCTGCCTCATATGATTCCAATAGACTTTCCTTTGCCTCTCCTTTAACTACCATGGCTAATTTCCAGGCTAAATTAAAAGCATCCTGAATAGAAGTATTAGAACCTAAACCATTTGATGGCGGATGTCTGTGAATAGCATCTCCCATACAAAATACTTTTCTATCAGATATTTTGGTGGCATAGCAATGGTTTACTGTCCAGGTGGAAGTTTGCAGGATTTCGATGGGAATGCTGTCATCCCCAACCAATTTAATGGCAATCTCTTTGGCTAAATCATCATTTACTTCTGGTGGACCATCATTAATATCATAACCCCAAACAATTAGCCATTCATTCCAAGGTCTTACCATTCTAACCAGCCCCATTCCTATTCCACCTACGTTGGAACCAGGTTGCATCACCCAGTAGAGGGCACTCGGCCTGTGAGCCACATATTTGGTCAAATCCATTTTGAAAACAATATTCATACTGCCGCCCACTCCCATTTCACCTTCATAAGGTAAGTTTAGGTTTTCTGCTACCTTACTATTTCCACCATCTGCACCGACCAGATATTTAGCTCTAATGGTAAATTCTTCATCGGAAAGTCTGTCTCTACAAAGTATGGTTACGCCAGTTTCATCTTGCTCGTGACTTAGATATTCCGTATCAAATTTATATTTAGAACCATTAGTGGCGGCTGCTCCAACAATAATAGGTTCTACCAGATTTTGCGGAATATCGCATATTTTCGTTGGACTAGCTAAAGTATAATCGGCCATACGGTTGGGGTGGTTTCCCCATGAATATAACCTTCCTAATTCCTCACCTGCTAAACTTGTACAGAATACATTATTTCCCATTAATTCATGAGGCACAGCTTTTTCGATGATTTCCTCCTCTATGCCCAAATCTCTAAATATTTCCATCGCTCGCTGATTGGTAATATGAGCTCGTGGAGAATTTGCCAGCCAGCCATATTTAGTGACTACCATATTTTTAACGCCATATTTACTCAATAGTGCAGAAGTAGTAGAACCTGCAGGACCACTACCAATTATCAGGACATCGGTTTCATATTTTGGATTCGCCATAACTAAATATTTTTGTAGATAAGTTTATATGTCGTACATTTGTTTAATAATAAAACAATACTACAAAATTATTGTTTACAAAAAAAAATGTCATGAGGAATTTAACCGAAGAAAATTTAACTGATATCGTTTTAGAGCGAATTAAAAGCGATGATAAAAGGAGTCAGGAAGTATTGACTAAGCTTATTAAACATCTTCACGCTTTCATAAAAGATTTAGAACCTACAGAGGAGGAATGGTTTAAAGCCATTGATTTTCTGACTCGTACAGGTAAAAAATGCGATGATAAAAGACAGGAGTTCATTTTATTATCTGATGTGTTGGGTGTTTCCATGTTGGTAGATGCTATCAATCATAGAACCCAACAAGAAGCAACTGAAACTACCGTAACGGGTCCTTTTCATGCGCCAGCGATGGAAATGAAGATGGGTGATAACATTGCCAGAGGCAAGGAGTTGGAAACGGGAGAGCCTGCCTTATTCCGTGGAAAAATATTAGACCCAAGCGGAAACCCAATCAAAAATGCAAAAATAGATGTATGGCAATCCAATGATGATGGATTTTATGATATTCAAGATTCCAGCCAGCCTGAAATGAATTTGAGAGGAATTTTCACAACAGATGAAACGGGTGAGTTTTGGTTTAAATCAATAAAGCCGTCTCCTTATCCAGTACCAACTGATGGCCCTGTTGGTGAAGTTTTGAGAGCTGCGGGCAGACACCCGATGCGACCAGCTCATATTCACTTCTGGATTGAAGCTGAAGGTTTCCAGACTTTAATTACTCATATTTTCGTGGAAGGTGATGAATATTTAGATTCTGATGCGGTATTCGGGGTAAAGGAATCCTTAATTCTGGATTTTCCATTGAATGAAAATAAAGAAGATGCCAAGAAATGGGGATTCAAATCTACTTTTTGCGATGTGGAATACGATTTTAAGTTAGCTAAGAAATAACAAGTGTATTTTTTAAATGGTATATACCATGGTAATTTAAAACCTAATTCATCTTAAATCTGCATATTTGCATCATGGAGCCAACTATTAAAAAATCAGACTTTGTACAATCACTTGAAAAAGGGTTAAAAGTGATAGCAGCCTTTGATGCAGAAAATGATAAAATGACCTTAACGGAAGTTTCCAAAAAAGTGGATTTGACTAGGGCCAATGCAAGAAGGATTTTGTTGACGCTCCAATATTTAGGTTTTGTGCAGACTGAGGATGGCAAGCAGTTTAGTTTGAGTCCAAAAGTACTGACACTTGGTTATTCTTATTTATCAGCTTTGCCCTTTCAGGAGTTGGCCAAACCTTATTTAAGAACTTTGGCTGATGAGGTAAATGAATCTTGTTCTATGTCTGTTTTGGATGGCTATGATATCGTGTATGTAGCCAGGGTCCAAACCAATAGAATTATGACAATTTCTTTAGGGGTTGGAACTCGCTTACCTGTTTATGCAACTTCAATGGGTAGGGTATTATTAGCTGGCTTGCCAGATGGAGAAATGAAAGAGTTTTTAAGAGGAGTTAAAGCAGAGCAACTAACGCCCAATACGATTACTGATTCTGAAAAGCTAATTGAACGCGTTCAATTGGTAAAAGAAAGAGGCTGGGCATTAGCTGACCAAGAATTAGAAATAGGTGTTCGTTCTATTGCTTGTCCTATTAAAGATAAGTACGGCAAAACCATTTCTGCTTTGAACATTAGCGGGCACGCCAGCAGAGTAAGCAAAGATGAAATGTTGGAGAAATTCCTTCCTCATTTAAAAAGTACAGTAGCTCAAATAGAAAATGCAATACATAAATCAGTTTAGTTAAGACAAATTTCCTTCTCTATTTGGAGAAGGATAAAGCTTTTAAAAAAACACTTAACTAAACTACCTAAGATACATAAATTATAAATCATGAACTTTACATATACATCATATCCTAATCAAGTTTTTTTCGGAAAAGGCAAAACATCAGAATTGCCTAAAATAGTAAAGGATTACAAAAAAGTAATGGCAATGGGAGAGGAGCGCTGGGCTTCTCAGATTAATACTGTAAGCAATGCGTTAGGCACGGATAGACTTTATTATTTCCCAGAAATTATTCAGCATGTACCAAAGGATTTGGTGGATAGGGCGATGATAAAATTGAAAGAAGAAAAGCCTGACGTCTTGCTGGCTTTTGGTGGAGGTTCAGCCATAGGTTTGGCTAAAGCTTTAGCCTTAGAGACAAAATTACCCATAGTAGCAGTTCCTACAACCTATGCTGGTTCAGAGCAAACCAATATTTGGGGTATTAGCACCGAAGAAGGAAAAACCACTGGTAAATCTATGGATGTTATGCCGAAAGTAGTGGTTTATGACTCAGATTTAACCGCAGGCTTACCTTTAAGTCTGGCCGTTACTAGTGGAATGAATGCAATGGCGCATTTGATGGAAGCAATCTATGCACCAAATGGAAATCCAGTCACCCGCCATCACGCCTTGCTTGGAGTTGAAAAAATTAAGTCGGGTTTGGAGGAAGTTGCACGTGAACAAAGTCTGACCGAACAAGCCAATATCGATATTCAATTTGGAGCTTATTTAGCAGGAAAATGTTTGTGTGAAGTTAGTATGTCATTGCATCATAAAATGGCTCATGTTTTAGGTGGGACTTTCAAATTAGAGCATTCTTATGTTCACACCGTTTTGCAAGCCTTTGTATTAAATTATCAATGGGATTCTTTATCCGATGACATTAAAAGCGATTTTAGGCAAGTTTTAGGTCATGAGCCAGCTCAAAAGCTCCAAGAACTTTCTGCAAAAGCAGGTGGACCAACCGATTTGAAAAGCATTGGCTTTAAAAAGGAAGATATTGATAAAGCAGTGGAGACAGTTTTGGCTAAACCTTATGAAAACGTAGCGCCACTTGATAAAAGTAAATTAGTGGATATGCTTCATCAAGCTTATGAGGGGAGTTTGGAGGGATAGATTGAAATCTATGTTCAAATCTTTTATTTTCAACTATACTATTATCATTTTCGCTAAAATTATAACCTTTTCACTTACTTGAAGGCTGATCTATTACTTTAAATTTTTGATCTTCAGATTTTACTAAAATCTTATTTTTACTAAATGCAATTACCTCTCCTTTTTCATTTACATCTACCAAATCTTCTTTTAGTGCAGCAAGATTATTTGAATTCACTTCAAAAAATATTTCTGAAATATTTACTGTCTTTTTTTTGTATGCATTTTCCGAAATATAAAAGATAGTAGCTTTGCGTTTAGTAAGATCATTTATTAGAGCTTTGGTTCCATCTGCTAAATAAATTGGGTCATTTTGCTTTACAAAGTGCCAGTATTTTCCTATTGCAATCGGACCCAATATCTTAATATCTTTCGGAGATTGTACTAAATAGTTTTCTTTAAATTCGCGACTCATCGGATTATCCTCTTCTTGATTTAAAGCGATTATATCTGCATGAACGGTGAATATTTGCTTGATTACTATCCCAAAATAATAAGTCGTTTTCTTATCAATTACATAATTTATATAGCGCTCGTTAGGAGCTAGAAATCGTTTAGCTTCTAAGTCACGTTTTGCTTTGTTCACTAAATCGTTTCTTTTACTTGCACCAAATCCTAAAATTATAATGGAGCTTGCCTGGCCCATTGCAGTTTCTTTGTATGTAAGGTTTGACTCTACAACATTTGAACTAATGTTTCCTTGATTAATAGAAAAGCAACTTGAAGTAATAAATGCAATTAATAAGAATAAGAAATTTAGATTGTATGCTTTCATCTTTTACAGGTTAAGGTTGAGTTTCTTTTTTTAGATTGGGAACTGTATGCAAGTATTATTTAACAATAATATACATTTGACAGTAGGTTACAAAGACTTTTATGTTAATTAATTGTGTACTCCTTCTTCAGGAACATATTGCAAATTTTTTAAACCTTCTTTTGTTTAAATAGTTGTATATACATATATTGTCATTGTATTAAATTATAAATAATGTCTAATAATTTACACCTTTTTAAAAATACTATTTTTGATGGAGCTTCATTAGAAGAAGCTAAAAGTGCTATCATCATGACGCATGGACGGGGAGATGATTCTTCGAAAATGCAAGATTTAGTGAAAAGCTTGAACATTACGGTTGAAACAGCTATAATTTATCCAATAGCTACCAATAGTACCTGGTATCCTAAAGGATTTATGGAAGATTGGAGTGAAAATCAACCTTGGCTGGATTCTGCTTTGGAAAATTTAGAAGCTATCATCAAATATTTAAATAAAAAAGGTATTTCAAACGATAAAATATTTCTTTTAGGATTTTCTCAAGGAGCATGTCTCACTTTAGAATATGTCACTCGAAATGCTCAAAAATATGCTGGAATAGCTATTTTAAGTGGAGGCTTAATTGGTCCACATATAGAAAAAAGTAATTATAGTGGTGATTTTGAAAGGACGGAAATATTCATTGGTTGTAGTAATATAGACCATCATATCCCAGAGAAAAGATTGCACGAATCCGAAGCTGCAGTAAAACCAATGGGAGCAAAAGTGGATAAACGGGTTTACCCAGGCATGGATCATATTATCTGTGAGGATGAAATTCAGAAGGTAAATGAAATGCTAACCACAATTTAAAATTTATTGACTATGAACTTTAAAGGAATTATAAAAGGACTTCATCATATAACTGCTACAGTAAGTGATGCTCAAGAAGATTACGATTTTTATACCAAATTATTAGGTCAGCGGCTGATTAAGGAAACTGTAAATTTCGATAATGAAAATGTTTACCACTTTTATTATGGAAATGAAATTGGAGCTCCTTCTACAATTTTCACCACTTTTCCATATAAAGGACAAAGAGTTAAAGATGGAATTATCGGTGCTGGACAGGTCTTTGAAACTGTTTTTTCAGCACCAAAGAACAGTTTATCTTATTGGGAAAGCAGATTGAAAAACCATCAGATCAATTTCTCCAAGATAAAACTTTTTGGCAAGGAGAAACTCACTTTTAAGGATCCTTCAGGTTTAAACATAGCAATCATTGAAGATGCTGATGACAATAGAAGTCCCGTTTGGAAAACAAATGAAATTTCAGATCAAGAAAATATTTTGGGAATTCATCATGTCGTATTGGCAATAAGCAATGTGGAGGAAACTTTACAGTTTTTAAAAGTTTTTGGGTATGAAGAAATCTCAAGAGAAGGTGACTATGTCCAATTGAGCACGAGTTTAGGAGGTGCGGGAAATTCTTTAGTTGTGATGGATGCGACTGGATTACCTAAAGGCAAGAATGGAATCGGGACGGTTCATCATGTAGCCCATAGAGTTGAAAAATTGGAAGACTCTTTAAAAATTAAAGACTATTTAGTGAATGAGTTAGGGTTGAAAGTAACTGAAGTAAAGGATAGAAAATATTTCCAATCTATCTATTTTCGGATTCCTGGTGGAGTGCTATTTGAAATAGCCACTGAAGGCCCAGGCTTTTTGGTTGATGAAACTAATGAAGAACTTGGAAGCTCTTTAAAATTACCGAAATGGCAAGAACCACATAGAGCAAGAATCGAAGCAGGTTTATTGGATTATAAAAAGTAATTCAATTTTGAAATATAGAAATGGCTAAATCTACCTTGTTTTTAATGCTCTTAGTTTTCTTGGCGGGTGCAATTTTACCTATTCAAGCAGGTTTCAATATCCAAATTGGAAAGACAGTGCAACAGCCGGTTTTTGCGGCTTTTGCTTCATTTCTCATTGGTACTGTTGCTTTGTTTATCTATTTGTTAGTAATTAAATTTAATTTTAGTACCATTTCAGCAACTCAATCTGCATCTCCGATTTTCTGGACAGCAGGTATTTTAGGTGCGTTTTATGTAGCGTCTGTTATTATCATTGCGCCTAAATTAGGAACTGCTTTAACCTTCTCACTTATTGTAGGAGGTCAAATGATAATTTCCTTGATTTTAGATCACTTTGGCTTATTAGGATTTTCGATAAAAGAAATAAGCTGGCAACGCATTTTAGGAGTAGTATTTTTGGTTTTGGGTGTGTTGTTAATTCGTAAATATTAATTAAAAGGCCTGTAATTTCAGTTTTAACAAATTACAGACCTTTTAAATATTGAATAAAAGTTAAAATCTAAATCTTTTTAATTTGAATATTCTTTAAATAATCTTTTGTTGGGTTATACTTATCCATATTATCCATCATTTCTTCCCATACACCAAATTGAATTGATATTCTAGTTTTTCCATCTAAATATTGAAACATATATCTTTTAGCCTTACCGTCTTCTTGCTCTAACTCAAACAAATACCCATTTAAACCTGCTAATTCATAATCTTTTTCCTCGTTTATTATTTGAGGATTTTTAAGATAAGGATTAAATCCATTTACCCACCTGTTAACTCCAGACTTTAATTTTTCGTAAGAATAAGCATCCTTTTCTTCGATGATGTAAATAATAATCATCGTGACTTCATTTAATTTCGGACTTAATGAAATTGCTGTCCAATCATCTTCTTCTTTCATAGTCTCAGAAGTTACCTTAAGTGACCCAGTTACGCCATCATTAGAAGTGCCGAAACTAACTTTTGAACTAACAGGAACAGATACAGAATAGCCAAGTCGTGTATTTTTGATTACTCTTTTTTCTGAATTATCAGTACTAATTTCAGTTCTCTTTTCTATATTATTATTTTCTTCTAGTTTTTCCGTGTTAAATATATTTTCAAAATCATTTAGTTGATTAAGGTTTTCACATTCAATATTTCTCATTTCAGCATTCCAGCAAAGCCATTTTCCTTCTTCAACCTCAGGGTGGCGATATTTTCCTGCGCCATTTTTTCTATTGTAAATGATATCAATCACTTTTTCACCTTCGTTAAAATCGATTTGAATTTCAATTGTATTTTCATTTTGATATTGAAAATATTCTGTGGTTTTACCGTTTTGACCATAGAGTTCCACTATACCTACTTGAGCACCATTTATTTTTTCCCATCCACCCATATAGATTTTACCATTTGGATAATAACCTTCTGTGTCTAGCCTAGTTAGATATGCATATTTACCACTGGTTTCTATTCTAATTTCATATATTTTCTTTGGAGGAAATTGTTTATAATAATCAGTACCTATCATGTATTTATCAATGCCATAGAAACTCCATATTTCCTCATTTTTTTTAATTCCCTCATAATCCATATAGTATGCAGGCATGCCTCCAATAAAAACTCTTTCTTTGCCATCATACTCTATAGTTTCTCCTTTAAGTACTTTGCTTTGCATTTGCTTTTCAAAGTTTTCTAAGTCTCTTCTAATACCATGGTAATCATTAATGTAAGAGGAAGGATTTCTAACATTTAATGTCGAAGCTGTAAGTCTGTGTTGCTGTATTTTTTTTGTTTTTAATGATTGCAATTCATTCGTGAACTCAAATTCTGTAAGTATTTTAGGTGGTAATTTGTCTGATGCTAAAATTATTTCATTGCTAAAAAATAGAAGAAGAATGAGATTTAAAACAATGTTTTTCATGACTATTTCTTTTAGTTTGATTAAAAAAGTTAAATTTAATTAAATAGTTCAATAAAATATAATTATATGTATAAAATATAGATAAGATTAATTTAAATAAAGCATGAAATGTATTTTATTCATTACTTAGCTTCACTCCGTCAAATTAAAATCCGCCACATAAAAATTAGGATCAACCAAAATATCTGCATTTTCAGGTAGATTAGGTAGTGCTTTAAATGTCTTTGAATTGGGTTTTAGCCATTCAGCTTCACCATTTATAAAAACTCGAATTGGCATATTAAAGCCATCAACTGTGTTTTCCCATTTGTAAAGCAACTGATTGCCCAATATTCTGTAAGTTAAAGTTGGAATTTGGGTAGTCCGTAAATATTGGTCAAAAACTTTATTCAAAGGTTGTCCATAAGCTTTTGAAATATAATTCTCCACTTCTTTGGTAGTCACAGTCTGATGATAGAATTCTTCATTCAATCCTCGCAAGGTTTGTCTCCATTTTTCATCATTATCAAATAATTGTCTGATTAGGTGCAGCATGTTTGCACCTTTGTAATACATATCACCGGAACCTTCATATGACAAACCATATTCTCCAATAATAGGTCTGTCATTTTGAATAGAGGAGCGAACACCTTGTACGTAAGCATTAGCTGCGAGTGAATCATAATGATAATCTAAAAACAGGTTTTCCGAATAATGCGTAAAACCTTCGTGAATCCACATATCAGCCACATCACTGTTGGTAATATTATTGGCAAACCACTCATGCCCCGATTCATGTATAATGATAAAATCGAATTTCAAGCCCCAGCCGGTTTGACTTAAATCTCTGCCTCTATAGCCATTTTTAAATTCGTTTCCGTAAGTCACTGAGCTTTGATGTTCCATTCCTAAATAAGGAGCCTCTACCAGCTTATAGCTATCTTCATAAAAAGGGTAGGGACCAAACCAATATTCAAAAGCTTTCAGCATGCGGGGTACTTCTTGAAATTGTTTTTTAGCTTTCTCCAAATTATAGCTTAATACCCAGTAGCTGCAATCCAGTATGCCTTTTTCTCCTTTATAGGTTTCAGTAAAATTCACATAATCACCAATGTTTAAATTCACTCCATAATTATTGATAGGATTGCTTACAAACCAATGATAAGTGCGGCTGTTTTCATGCTCTTCTACATTCCGTAATCTTCCATTTGATACATCGATCAATGGTTTTGGGACATTCACGCTGATCAGCATACTGTCTGGTTCATCAGCTGGATGTTCCTTGCAAGGCCACCAAACGCTAGCGCCAATTCCTTGATTGGCTGTTGCTATAAAATGCTGACCATTATCATCCTTCGCCCATGTAAATCCACCATCCCAAGGAGCATTTTTTGCCTCTCTAGGATTACCTGAATAATAAATAGTCAATTCATTTATAGCGCCAGTTATTTGTTGTTCTTTTAGTTGAATAAAATGAGCATTAAATGATGTATTAAAATCCAATTGCTTTTCATTTTGAACAATACTGTCAATCTGCATGGGTTTTTGCAAATCAATCTGCATGACCTGATAAGGTTCTAAAACTTTATATTGCACGGTATTGCTTCCTGAAATGAATTTCTTTTCAGGATTTACTTTAGTTTCAAGGTGGTAATATTTCAAATCCCACCAGGTCCTTTCTTTGCTAAGCCCTCCTTTCAGGCTATCAGCTTTGGTAAAATCTTTTTGAGCAGATAAAAGAGTATTAAAAGCTAAAAATATAAAGCAAATGAGCAGGGGTTTGGAATAAAGTTTCATATTGTTAATTTGATATGTTTTTCGGTTATTCAGATTAAAGAAAGTAAGTTAGCTTATTGCTGAGGATTTCTTGGGAAATTCTACCTAAAAATAGGTATTTCGACAAAACTTTTTCATTATTCTTACAATATTATCATCTTGCGTGAGGATAGTAAAATTCAATATGAGAAGTATAAAATTTTTAGTGATTTTTATCTGTGTTACATCAGTTGGATTTGCACAAAACTCGTGGGATGAAACCTTCACAGCTTTACAAAATGCAGAAAAAGATAATAAACTAGAATTAGCTGAATCCTTGCTGGAAAAGGCATTAACTCAGGCCGAGGAAACCTATGGAAAGAAACATCAAGCTTACGTTTTAACGCTCCATTTGGGCGTAAAACTTTCTTTCAAAACTCAGGATTATTTAAAGGGTCTAGAACTAGCAAATAGCGAGTTGGAATTAATGAAAGAAGTGACTTTTGATCAACAAACTCAATTCTATATCCAATTATTAAATTACTTATCTCAGCTGCACCTGCAAAATGATGATATACAGGATGCAATTATTTATTCTAAGGATTACATGGAACTCCTTGCTAAAGAACATAGCAATTCTTTAAACCATGCACTTGCAGTTTTTGATTATGCTTCATTACGCTATCAAAATCAGGATGAAGATGCCTTACAATATTTTCTGGAAGCATTGCCGCTTTTAAATAGTTTTATAGCTAAGGCAGGTTCTCAATATTTATATTCTCTTTTTTATATAGCGAATTTACTAGAGTCCAAAGGTGATTTGGATCAAGCTGCAAACTATTATGACAAGGTGATTGGGATAACCCAAGATAATAGTATGCAAAATAGCGAAATTTGGAAAGTTTCAGCTTACCAAAGAGCGCTCATTTATCAGGATAATAGTCAAAATGACAGAGCAATTTCATTTTATGAAATTTTAAAAACTCAATTAGAAAATGATGGACAAACAGAAAGAGATTTGTATATCAGCACGAAAAATAATCTGGGAGTATTATATCAAAAAACAGGACAAACTTCTAAAGGTGAATCCCTATTGGCATTAGGAGGAGATGATTTACAGAGCCAGTTAAACAGCGCTGCAGTTGCATTTAATAATGGAGATTATACCACTGCTTTGGCTTTATATTCGATTGCTAATGATTCTTTAAATATAAATAATGAAGAAGATAGTTTGCAATCTGTAAAAATTCTTTCTCAGAAAGCGATTGTTTTTAAGTCGATGGGGCAGCTTGATTCAGCCCTTCAGATACTATTGTCAGTCGATCAAGAAATACTAGAAAATATCAATGGAAAAAAAGAAGAGAAAGCACTTGCCTATAAAAATACAGGAGATATTTATTTAGAATTAGCAGACTTTGATTCGGCTGAGCTTTATTTAAATAAATCCTTAGCTCAGTTTGAAGGTGAAAATAAATTTCAAACCGAAATTGAAATTCAAACTAGAAATAGTTTGGGTGTATTGGAGCAAAACAGAACCAATATTGATAAGGCAACAGAATATTTCACAAAAAACTTGAATTTAATTGAAAAGACTGTAGGAAAACAGACCGTTGAATATGCCAACACTTTAAATAATCTTGGTTCATTAAGTTTAGAGAATAGTGACTATCAATTAGCAGAGTCTTATTTTAAGGATGCGGGTTATATTTTCCAATCTATTTTCGATGCGAACCATGAAAATAATGCAATGGTTTTTGAGAATCTTGGAACAGTTGCTCAAAGTCGAGCAAGATATAGAATTGCAGATTCTTTGTATCAATTAGCCGAAAAAACCTATATCGCCAGTTTAGGTGCAACTCATCCCAAACTTTTAAATGTTAATTCAAAGTTAGCATTAGTAAAGTTAGCAGAGGCAGAATATCCAGCAGCAGAGCGATATTTTAGAAAAACACTAGAATTGTCTAGAACCATTTTTGGAAATCAAAGTGTTGCTTACGCGGATGCACTTTCTGGAATGGGACTTTATTATCAAAATACGGGTAACCTGAAAGAAGCAAAAACAAATTTGACAACAGCAATCGATATTTATGTTGATAAATTAGGCAAATTACATCCATCTTATATTACGTCAATTGAAAATTTATCCTCAATATATCAAAGTGAAGGAGATATTGAAAAGGCACTTCCTTTATTAAATGAGGCTTTGGAAATGGATTCATTAATTTATGGAGTGCAACATCCAAAATATGCCACTACCCTGCATAACCTTGCTTCTCTTTATCTTTCTAGTGAAGATTATGAGAAAGCAGAAGCTTACTATGAAAAGTCTTTGATGATTGATGAGAAAGTTTATGGAATAGATAATCCCACTTTTGCTAGCACCCAATACAATTTAGCGGTACTTTATCAAAAACAAGAAGAATTTAAAAAAGCTGATTCACTTTTCGCTAAAGTTACTGAATTAAGAAGAGAAGTATTAGGCGTTAACCATCCCGATTATATTTTTACACTATATGGCTGGGGAATATTAAAACAAGTACAGAACGATATTGATTCGGCTTATGCACTGTTTAATAATTCAGTAAATAGTTATTTATTCTTATTTAAAGAATATTTTCCTTCAATGAGTGAAAGTGAAAAATCTGCTTTCTATCATAAGGTAAATCCAGTTTTTGAAGCCTACAAAGATTTTGCAATTGAGAATTTCAAATCAATTCCTAAGCTGAAAGAAGATTTATTTGATTTACAGCTCACCACAAAGGCAATGTTATTGAATGCTTCTGCTAAAATGAAAAATAAAATTTTAAATAGTGGAGATCAGGATTTGATAGCATTATTCAATTCATGGCAAGATAAAAAAGAACAAGCGATTCAATACTACTCTTATACCAAAGGGGAGCTTTTAGAACAAAATATTGATTTAGCAGAAATAGAAAATACAATCAATTCCATGGAAAAGGAATTAAGTGTTAAATCAAATTTATTTAATGCGGGTTTTGCTTCTGATACCATCAATTGGAGAATGTTGAAAGAAAGTCTAGAGCCCAATACTGGCGTTGTGGAGTTAGTTAGAGTTAAGAAAAGTTTGAAAAACGATTCTATAATATATGCAGGTTTAATTTTAACAGATACTATGGATGAGCCTGAAATTGCAGTATTACAAGAAGGTAGAAGAATTGAGCAAAAGTATTTCAATGCTTACCAAAACCTAATCAAATACAAATTGATGGATAAAATTTCCTACGAGAATTTATGGGAATGGGTAGATAAGGATATTCCTGAAGGATTGGATAAGCTATATGTAAGTCCTGACGGTATTTACAATAAAATTAACATCAATACGCTTTACAGTGAAAATCTAGGGAAATATCTACTTGAAAAAGAGAATATTAGAATTATTACTAGTGCGAGAGATTTGATAAAGCAGAAAATAAATTTACAAATTTCAGATTCTGTTTTAACTAGAAATGAATCTGTAATGTTAGCTAAAAATAATACAGGAACAAATAAGGAATTTCCTACATTAGTTTTGATAGGTTCTCCTGATTTTTCACTAGGTAGAGCGGAAGATGACTTGACTTTAACAGCTGCTAATACTGGATTAAGAGATTTTAATGGTGGAATTCCTCCGCTTCCTGGCACAAAAGTGGAAATTAACGCAATTGATTCCATGACCACTGCAAGTAATTGGAAAGTTAGCAAATATATGGAAAAAGATGCCAGTGAAATCCTCATTGATAGTCTATCGGCTCCTGACATTCTTCATATCGCTACGCATGGTTTTTTCAAAACCTACGATGCTGATCATCAAATGGCAGGTGTTGAAAATCAAGGAACAGAAGAAAACCCTTTATTACGGTCTGGTATATTACTTTCAGGTTCATCTATTGGTTTAGCAGGAGGCTTACCTTATGAAAATAGCTTTGAAGATGGACTTTTAACCGCTTATGAGACCATGAATTTGGATTTGGATGGAACTGAATTGGTGGTTTTATCTGCTTGTGAAACAGGTTTGGGGGAAGTTAAAAATGGAGAAGGTGTTTATGGTCTTCAAAGAGCATTTTTGGTGGCTGGAGCCGAAAATTTAATTATGAGTTTATGGACAGTAAATGATTATACAACACAGTTATTAATGACAGAATTTTACAAAAATTGGACTGATGGAGATGATAAATTCACTTCATTCCGTAAAGCACAGATGAAAATTAAAGAAGAATTTCCTCAGCCGTATTATTGGGCTGCATTTACTATAATAGGAGAATAACAAAAATGATGAAAAAATATACTACTGTATTAGTTTTTGTTTTGTTTTGTTTTGTGACTCTACCAATTTTCTCACAAAGTCAAAAAGATTCAATAGAACAAGCTTTGGATGCCAAATATCCTAAGACAATTGTAAGTGAAATAAGCACTGAAAAATATATTGAGTATGCGCCAAGTATTAGTGCAAATGGACGAAAGCTGATATACGAGTCAAATGAAGATGGCTCTTGGAAGCTTTACCTTACGCGTTTTGAAAACAATAAATGGACAGAGCAAATTTCACTTGATAGTATCAATAATTATGGAGATTCTATTGATGTAATTTCAGGACCGAACTTTAGTTATGATGGTAATAGAATTTACTTTCATGCCTCTTTTGATGATGGAATAGGGTCTGAGGACATTTACTATTCTGAAAGAATTGGAGACACTTGGTCGAAGCCTAAAAATATGGGTCCAGAAATTAACACCAGAAGTTTTGATGGTTTTCCTACTATTACTACAGATGGTAAAACACTTTATTTTGCGAGAAATAGTAAAAATTCCCCTGAAGGTATTAATGAGTTTTGCTATGAGATTTATGCCAGTCAAAAAACAGACTCTGGCTGGACTGAACCCACCGTATTACCGTATCCGGTAAATTTAGGATGTGAAAAAGCTCCTAAAATTATGGCTGACAACAGAACTCTGATATTTGCTTCCATCAGAGAACAAGGGATTGGTGGTTTCGATTTGTATCAAACACAATTGAATGCTGATGGTGACTGGACTGCACCTATACCACTCGAATATGTTAATACTACAGATAATGATTTATTTTCATGTATTTCTGCTTCAGGTGATTTAATGTATTTCTCTAAAAACGAGGATATTTACAGTGTAGTTATCCCTGAGGAATTTAGGCAGTTTCAAAACGTAACTATTCAGGGAGTGGTGAGAGATGCAGATAGTAAAGAAGGGTTGTCAGCTAGTTTGCGTGTTACTGATGCAAATACTTCTGAAGAAATTTCTAGCTTCAATAATAACCCTACAGATGGTTATTATTCTATAGTTTTATCCGCGGGAAGAGCGTATAATATTGAAGTGCGAAAAGATGATTTTAGCAGTGCATTGCATTATTATGATTTAAGAGGTATTGAAAGCTATCAAGAATATCAACTTGACATTGACCTATTTACAACAGCACATTTGAATGTGAATATTTATGATATTGAATTATATGACCCACTTAAAGCCACTATTACAATAAAAAATAGCGTTGGTAGAACTATAGATGTGGTGCAATCAGATGGGGAAAATTGGAAAACTAAAGTGGATTTACCAATCGGTGAAGCTTATACTATTGATGTTGAGAGCGAAAACTTTAAATCTAAAAGTTTTTCTATTGATTTAACTGGTCTAATATTATATAGAGTTTACGAGCAAGATATAGAATTAGTACCTGAAAAAGTCGGTGTTCCTATCAATGTTAGAGATTTACTAAGCGATGGTTCTGTATCCTCTTCTCAATTAATAATTCGAAATAAAACAAGGAATGAAGAAATTGTAATTTCAGGAAATCAGACTATAAATTTGCGAGTGGGAGATAGATATTTGGTGGAAGCATCCAGTGATAGGGGATATGCCTTTAATTCAACTGAAATAGGTATTTCTAATGAAGGTAAACTTCAAACCATAAATGAAGAAACTGGTGAAATACAAGAAAATAGCGAAGGGGTTGAACTAAAATTACAACCACTTTCAAAAGATGCCAATCTGACCTTAAAGGATATTTATTTTGAATCAAATTCATCTTCATTGTTTGAAAGTAGCTTTGAAGAATTAGATAGGGTTATAAAATTGATGAAGTCTTATCCAAGTATGAAAATAGAAATAGCTGCTCATACAGATGATGTAGGCAATGCAGCTTATAATGTTCGGCTATCAAAAGAAAGAGCGAATAGTGTAATAAGTTATTTAACGAGTAATAGTATAAATGGGGATAGATTGATTTCTAAAGGTTACGGTGAATCTCAACCGGTGGCAGCAAATGATTCTGAAGAGAATAGAGCTAAAAACCGTAGAGTTGAATTAAAAATATTAGATATCAAATTGGCTCAAAACGATTAAAAAAATGAAAAAAATTATAGTTATCATATCCGTTTTATTCGTCTTGCCGCATATAAATTATGCTCAATTAGAGTTAGATTATGAGGAAGATATAAACCCCTATTTTATAGGCGATAGTGTAGACTTAGTTTTCCCTATTCTATACGATTTTTTTAAATACAATAATGACCATCCTGCTTCCAACCTACAATTAGCACTTATTTTTGAAGATAGATATGTAAAAGCGCATCCTATTTCTGATTATGAATCAGCCATTGAAAATGCTGAAAGAGCCAAGTTATTATTTGGAAGGGCTAAAAATTTGATTGACGATAAAGAAGTAAGAAGAAATGCATGGTTTTATCCGAATTTCACAAGTCAATTCAAAAGAAATGGTAAACCAGAAGTTGAATTTGATTCTGTTAGAGTAGTATTCGAACAAGGAATTATTGATGCAGATTCTTTCCTAACCCATATGCCTGAAATTCATAAGAATTTCATGAAAACGGTAGAACAATACGATTTAGCATCTAAGAATTTTGTCAGAATTAATGGAGAATTCAATTCTCTTAAAGATGTTTACTTATTATTCGATAAAGAATTAGAGAAAAGATTTAATTTGGTTAAGAATAGTTTTGATTCCACACTTTATTATTTTGATCAATATAAAAAAGCAGCTGCTGCTTATCCACCATTCAAACTCAATCAGGAATTATCCTTTAACACTATTCAAACGTATCGTTTAGACGGTCTAGTTATACAAACAAATTTCTTAGCTGATAATATTGAATTATGGGATTATACCGCATGGGTAAATGACGTAAAGAAGGTTATTGACATTGAAATTAATCAGCTGAGAAAGGACATTGATAAGATAGAAACTAGCTTGGATGCTAGCTTCGAGCAAATGGAAAACTGGTCACTTAATGATTCTATTAATTTAGATCCAATCGAAAAGAAATCAATTTATAAAATACGAAAATATGATTTGAATTCTCCAGTGGCGAATGTGTTTCAATATAAAGACGATAAGCTTGATTTGGTAAATGAACAAAAGAGTTTAGCAGTTTATGATACAGCAAAGGACGTATCATTTCAGGTTAAGTTATACGCAATTAATAGGGTTTTTCAGGAAACCTTAAGCCTAGAAAAGGATTTGCAAAAGTACAATCAAGAAATAAAAGCAAGCAATCTGAAAAAGAACCAAGAATTCTATCAAGAATATTATGGTGGTATAGAGGGGTTTAAAGATTATTTCAAATCAGAAGAAGCAGATTTATTGAAAATTCGTGGAAATACAGCTAGTAAACTGAAAAATCAGATATTGGATTATCAAGAACAGCCTTTTCTGCAAGACATCCCGAATTTTAGAGGAATTACTTTTGAATGGCAAATGCCCAAATATGAGTACGATTCATTAGGTAAAAATATTGCATTTATCACTACGTCTAAAACCAATGTGAATGATTTGGAATATTTCACAGGCTATTATCTTAATGAGGATAGCATTCCACAGTCTTTTTATGCTGCGAAAAATAAAAATGCTGTAAGTTGGTATAATGCAGTTCCATCAGCTTATGAAGTCAACCAATCATGGCAAAAAATCAGCGATATAAATGTTGTTGGTGGAGGTGATATCAACTTTTTATTATATGAAAGACATATTGATTCGCTTGATTTCTTGAATAAAATAATTGTTTCTAACGAAGCAGGTGAAGTAAAAAATCAAATTGAAGTTGAGACTCAGGAGAAGCCCATTGAATTAGTATCTTTAAGAAACAGTAATATGCAAATTGCGCTTTATCAAGGCGAAGGATTTGGAGATGCAGTTTGGCCTAATTTCTTGACGGTGGTGAAATATCAGGCAGATAGCACTGATTATTCAATCAAAGAGATAGATATTAATGGAAAATACAATGGAATTTTTCAGACGGAGCGAGGGATAATCATTACTTCTTCCTCAGAAGATTTGAAGAGTTTGAATGTTTCTGTATTTGATGATGATTTTAATTCGATAAAGAAGAAAACATTCCGATTCGAAAGTCCATTAGATATTAACTATTATTATCAAGTAAGTGATGAAAGCCTAAATCTTTTAACTAAAAGAGGAGATAAAGGACATATCGTTTTATCTGATGAATTGGAATTAAGATACTCAGACATTCCTGTAGTAGAGAATGAAGTGAAATTATAAATCATAAAAAAAGGGGATACTTCCCCTTTTTCTATTTTAGTCAATTTCTAATTATAAAAGCTTAAGACCTACGCTTAACATGATTTGATTTACTTTTACTTTTCCTTCATCATTACCTAAAATGGCTTGATTGCTTAAGTTTCCTTCATATCTCAAATCAATTATTATTTTTGAAATATCCAGACCAATACCAGCTTGGTATGCAAATACAGCACTTTTATATTCTGTAACTACACTATTTGTACTACTAGCGTCAACATCTTCATCTAAATTGAAACTGGCAACTGGCCCAGCATTTATTCTTAGAGGCCCCATTTTCCAGCCTACGAGAATCGGCATGTCAATTCTACTTTGATTAAATTGGACATCTTGTTCACCTTGAGGCTGATTTGGATCGAAATATTCTCCTTTTACAGAATTAAAATAAGCTTCCGGCTGAATATAAAATCCAGCAATTTTAACTCTTGCAAAAACTCCCCCATGATAGCTATACTTCGCATCTCCAGATTCGTATTCACCAACATTATCTTTAATGCTGAGAGTCGTATTGCTAATCCCTAATTTAGGGCCAATCGTGAATAATTGTGCTTTTGCTGATATCCCAACAAAAAATAATAGTGCTGTTAATGTAAAAAGCTTTTTCATCTTGATTAATTTTAGTTTTTAATTTTCTAACAACGAATATGGCGACAAATGTTATATATTCAACGATTATTCCCATGAAAAATAAGATAAAACTTACAGATGTGTTAAAATCACAGCTTGAAAATAGAAAAACGAATGGCGGATATAGAAAACTGAAGCTAAGCCAAGAAGGTCTAATCGACTTTAGTTCAAATGATTATTTGGGACTTACAAAAGTGGAAGAAATCCATTCAAATTCGACTTGTTTTGTGGATAATGGTGCTTCAGGATCACGTTTGTTAAGTGGAAACAAAAAATATCATGAAGAAACAGAAAAATTCTTAGCGAATTATTTTCTCTCCGATTCAGCCTTACTTTTCAATTCTGGCTATATGGCAAACTTAGGAGTTTTGTCTTCAGTTCCACAAAAAGCAGACACTGTTTTGATGGATGAGTTATCGCATGTTTGCATCAAAGAAGGAGTAAGATTGAGCAGAGCCAATTATTTTAATTTTAAGCATAATGACCTTCATGACTTAGAAAAGAAACTGAAAAATATTGAAAGTGGCAATAAATTTATAGTAGTTGAATCTGTTTATTCAATGGATGGAGATGAAGCGCCTTTACGAGAAATTGTTGCATTAGCTAATGAATTTGATGCTGAAATAATCGTTGATGAAGCCCATAGCACTGGTTTATATGGGGAAACTGGTTTTGGGTTGTGCTGCGATTTGGGTTTGCAGGATAAAATATTTGCTAGAATTTATACTTTTGGAAAAGCTGTTGGTGCACATGGAGCTGCGGTTGTTGGAAGTAAGGTTTTGAAAGACTATTTGATTAACTACAGCAGACAATTTATTTATACAACAGCATTGCCTTTTCATAGTGTTCAAGTCATACACAATGCATTATCATATAGAAAAAGAAATCCTCATTTATTAGAAAAGTTAAATGCCAATGTTTCTTTATATAAAGAATTATTAACTGATCATATCAATATATTAGAAAGCAATCATCCTGTACAGGGTATCATTTTAGAAAATGCCGATCAAGCAATAGAATTTTCAGGATATATGAATGAAAATGGCTTTGATATCCGGCCAATCCTCAGCCCCACGGTGCCAAAGGGAAAAGAAAGAGTAAGGATATGTCTGCATGCTTTCAATTCTGAGGAAGAAATAACAACTTTGTGCCATCATATCAATCAGTATTTTCAATGAACTATTTTATTACAGCAATAGGCACGGATAGTGGGAAGTCACTTTTTAGTGCCATCATTTGTGAAGCTTTAGAAGCTGACTACTGGAAACCCATTCAAGCAGGATATCCAAGAGACACAGATTTTGTAGGGGGTTTAATAAGCAATTTAAAAACTGATTTGATCCCAGAAAAATATGTGCTTGATACGCCAGCTTCTCCACATTATGCAGCTGAAATTGATAAGGTAAAATTAAAAGTAGAGAATTTTGACATTCCTATAACAGATAATGAAAATCTAATTATTGAAGGGGCTGGTGGCGTACTAGTACCGATTAATGATAAAGAGTTTGTAATTGATTTCCCGCAAAAATGGGGAATTCCTGTGATTCTGGTATCTAATCTTTATTTAGGGAGTATAAATCATACTTTACTCACCATAAATGAATTGAAAAGAAGGGGTTTAGCAGTAAAAGGAATTGTATTTAACGGACCTTCGAATCCTGCTAGCGAGGAGATAATTTTAAAACAAAGCGGCTATCCTTGCTTGTTAAGAATAGCGGAAGAAAAAGAAATTAATCATGCAGTAGTTAGAAAATACGCTGCTGAGTTAAGAAACAATTTATGAACTGGTTAGATAGAGATAGTGAGAGTATTTGGCATCCATTTACGCAGTTGGTCAATGGATTTGAGCATATTATGGTAGAGAGAGCGGAAGGAATGTACTTGCATACTTCTGACGGACGTAAAATCATGGATGCCATTTCAAGCTGGTGGGTCAATTTGCATGGTCATAGTCACCCAAAAATAGCTGAAGCGGTGGCAAAGCAAGCTCAAAATTTAGAACACGTAATTTTTGCTGGTTTTACGCATCGTCCTGCCATTGAATTGGCAGAAAAGTTACTTTCCATTTTGCCCGATAATCAATCTAAAATTTTTTATTCTGATAACGGAAGTACTGCCAATGAAGTAGCCTTGAAAATGGCTTTTCAATATTGGTACAATAAAGGATATGAAAAAAGAAAGAAAGTAATTGCTTTTGATGGGGCTTATCATGGTGATACTTTCGGAGCGATGGCAGTAGGGGATAGGGGCCCTTTTTCAGCGCCCTTTTCTCCATTTCTATTTGATGTGGAATTTCTATCTATACCAACTGAAGAAAATGAAGATGAAGTTCTTCAGCAATTTTATCAGTTGGTGGAATCTGGTCAAGTAGCCGCTTTCATTTTTGAACCTTTAGTTTTGGGCTCTGCGGGCATGAAAATGTATTCTGCTGAAATGCTGGATAAACTTATCAAAATAGGCCAAGATAATGATGTGATATGCATTGCAGATGAAGTATTTACTGGATTTGGTAGAACAGGAAAACACTTTGCTGCAGATTATTTAGAAAATAAACCTGATATTTTCTGTCTTTCTAAAGGATTAACTGGTGGAACTATGGCTCTAGGAGTTACTTCTTGCACGGCTGAAATAATGGAAGCTTACAAAAGCACCGATATCATGAAGACTTTCTTTCATGGTCATAGCTTTACAGCTAATCCCATTGCATGCGCTGCTTCTATAGCCAGTTTTGATTTGTTGCTAGAAGAAAGCACACAAGCTCAAATTTCTAAGATTGGTCAATGGCAGAATCATTTTAATGAAAAAATTTCCCAACACCCTAAAGTACTAAAAAGTAGGGTTTTAGGCACTATTTTCGCATTAGAGCTGAAAACAAATGCAGATACTTCTTACGTAAATGAGGTTCGACATAAATTGTATCCATTCTTCCTTAAAAGAGATATTTTGTTACGTCCCTTGGGTAATGTAGTTTATATTTTACCGCCTTACATTATCAAAAAAGAAGAGATTGAGAAAGTGTATGAGGCTATTGAAGAAATGTTAGAGACTTTGTAATATTTAATGTGAATTGTAAAGATTTTTTTGTGTCGGAATTTTTAGATAACGAAAAGCTATCATTTTTTTATCGAATCTTTGAGTCCTAATTCTTAAGTGATTCACTTAATCACTTTTAGTGCAATCCCCTATTTTTATGCGGTTTATCCGTATTTTTTTCTTTAAGAATTCAGCTGATTTATAGGAGTATTATAATGACGAATTTTGATGTATCATTAATCGGAATTCATCATGAAAAACATCATCATCATCATTGGACTACTAATATTGGGTCTTAATACTGGATTTGCCGATGTAGATCCCGATAAAAAACCTGCCAAATATCGCATCTTAGCGATAAGCGCTGCAAATGACTCTGTTATGAGCGCATCCAATATAATCACTTTGTTTCAGCCTTTTTCACTTGAGTTTCCAACAGCCTTTACTCCTAATGGTGACGGACTAAACGATTCTTTTGGTGGTGTTGCTAAAGGTGTTAAGGAATACAAAATGGTGATATATAATCGATTTGGTGATATTGTATTCACTAGTAATGATATTGAAAAAAAATGGGATGGCATCTTAAATGGAGAGGTAGCTCCTTCTGGTGGATATGTATATCAAGTATTTGCCAAAGGCAACGAAGGACAAGGAATCGATCAATCAGGTAAAGTAATGCTCATTAAATAATCATCATCATGAAATCATTTATACTTTTTAAATCATCAATAATTATTTTTCTAAGTTTTTTTGCACTGACTTTTCAATCTTATGGTCAGATTAAAGCTGATAAAACATCTGGCTGTGCTCCATTGATGGTGTCACTTCAATTGGAAAATACTGCTTTCGAATCTGTCATTTGGATGATGGGAGATGGTCAAACTGCAAATGCTGCAACTCCTACTATCTTATTTGAAAAAGAGGGGAAATGGGATGTTAGCGCTATTTTAACTAAAAGTGACGGAAATAAGGATACATTAATCGTAGAAAACATGATTTCCGTTACAGATAAGCCTTCTGCTAATTTTGAAGTCAATTCTTCATTGATCTGTTTAAATAATGAGGTTTTCTTTACAAACCTTTCAGAAAACGCCACTGATTTTCAGTGGTCTTTCGGAGATGGAAATCAGTCTTCAGATGAAAATCCAATACATACTTACAGAGAGGCAGGTGTCTATTCAATTTCCTTACTCGCTAGTGCAGGAAATGATTGTCAAGATATTGTGGTAAAAGAGAGGTTTATTGAAGTTGCCCCAGCTGCAGAATATGAAATTTCTGCTAGTGCTTATTCGCAATGTTTGGGAAATGATTCACCAATTAATTTCTCCATAGCTGCAGCGGCTCAAGAAGTTGAATGGGATTTTGGAGATGGTAATGTTCAGATTGGAAATAATGTAGAATATATTTATCCAAAGAAAGGGGAATATGGAGTGAAGGTGAGCTACAAGAGTGAAAACGGATGCTCAAATGTGATTACTTTAGCAGAGCCCATTAAAGTGGTGGATATCAAAACACCTGAAATTATTGTGCAAAACTCAAAAGTTTGCCTTGGTGAAGAAATAACATTAAAAGCCAATCATCCTGACAAAAATGGATTTAAATGGGAAATAGGTGAACAGGTTTTTGAAGGGAAAGAAATTAATGTAAAATTAAATCAACCCGGTGCTGTTGATGTATCCCTATTTTATGAAAATGAATATGGTTGTATTTCTGAAATTCATCGATCTGAATTGCTGAAAGTGGAAGAAGTTAATACGCCAGTATTGGACGTAACTCAATTTAAAGGTTGTGCTCCTTTTAACTTTTCAGCTAAAAATAGTACTCCAGAGGCGGCTAAATACTCCTGGAAAGTCAATGGTACAGTCATTGAAGGAGCAGAACTAAATTATACCTTCCAAGATGCTGGAGATTATCAAATCACGTCTATTACTGAATATGCAGGAGGTTGTATAATAGAAAAAAGTCTTGATCAAAAAGTGACAGTTTTCAAAGTAGAAACTAATGTGAAATCTACATCTTGGGCTGGTTGCGCTCCTCTTTCTACAAATTTAATACTTTTAAATGCTGGTGCTTCTAATGTAATTTGGCAAAGTGGAAGTGGAGATAGTATTTCTGGTAAATCTGCTGAATTAACTTTTGAAAATCCGGGCACATATTATCCTTCAGTTTCTTATATCAACAGTGAAGGCTGCGAAATCACTTATCAATTCGAAGAACCAATCGTAGTTAATAATAGTACGATTGAGATGATTGAACCAGAATTAATTGAGTCTTGCACTTATACAGAGGTGTATTTTAGTGGACAAATGGGACATGAATACTGGCATTGGAATTTTGGTGATGGAAGTACTTCTGAAGAGCAAAATCCAGTTCATAGCTATAGCAAAGCGGGGAAATATGAAGTTTCTTTAACCACCTTGAATAAATCTGGATGTGAAACGACAATTGAAAAATACAATATCATTGAAATCCCAGATTTAGAAGTTAATACCGAATTTGTAACTGAGTCTCAAGAAGAATGCGGATATTTTAAGGTAAGTGCATCGGCAGATATACAGGGAGGACAATCGGCAGAATGGTTCTATAATGATAATCAGATTGGAAGTGGGGCAAATGTAAACTTGAGTTTTATTACGCTAGATGATGTAAGCTTAACCTTGAAAATAGGGAGTAATGGTGGGTGCAATACTTCGAAATCTATTTTAATTCCAAACCCATGGAAGAATTGTGAGAATCCTGAAATTGAAGAAGATGCGGAAGAATCGGAAGAGGATAGTCCTATAGGGAAATTCAGTTTTTCAAGCTGTAATTTGCCATACACCTTAGATTTAGTAAATCCTTTACCTGATATCAGAAAAATCGAATGGAGATTTGATGGAGATAGCGTTCATGCTAAATCTAAATTTAGCCATACTTTTACTACTCCAGGAGTTCATACCATTGGATACAAGGCAGTTATTGACAAAGATAGTATTTTGACAGTCGAAGATTATATCACTGTTAACATCGCAATTGCCATAATTGATTTTGATTATAAAATCGAAAAGATTTGCGAAGGTTTCAATGTGAAGTTGACACCTTCAAATCCTGATTATCAGAATTATAAGTGGAAAATAAACAATAAACCAGTAGAGCTATCTGAATCAGGAAATTATTATATCGATAAAGAAGGTTTATATTCTGTTAGCTTAACAGCAGAAGGTCAAAAAAACTGTGAGGCAACAAAAATCAAAAATATTTTTGTAGGAGATCAGGAAAATCAGTTTGACTATGCTCAGGTGCTGTGTTTTGGAGAAGGCATTACTGTTTCTCATGATTTGGTTGGTTTTCGAAGCATTAGCTGGGAAATGGGGAATGGAGAATTAGTCAATTCATTTGAAGAGGAATACTTCTATCCTGAAGCTGGAATTTATGAAATAAAAATGAAGGCTGTTGATTATGAAGGCTGTGAATATACGCTTCCATTACCCACTACAGTGGAGATTAAAAAACCTGTTGCTAAATTTTCAGCTAATAAAACGCAAGGCTGCGGGGAAACTACGATTCAATTTAAAAGTGAATCAAAAGATGCAATGGAGTGGTTTTGGGATTTTGGTAATGGTGAGACAAGCACTTTAGAAAATCCTAAAATGACATTTGCACCAGGTAATTATAGTGTTTCGCTAAAGATATTTAATGGCGAATGTGCTGATAGTATTGTTCAGTCTAATTTTATTCAGATTGAGAAATTAACAAGTGATTTTAGTTTTAAATACGACCAAACCTGCTTGCCACTAACCATTAGTTTTCAGGATGAAAGTGTGAATGCGACAAAATGGCTATGGGAATTTGGAGATGGAAATGTCTCAACTGAACAGAATCCAACGCATACCTACTATGAATTACCTCAAAGCAATGTGAAATTGACAGTTGAAAATGCAAGCGGATGCAAGCAAAGCAGTAAACAGTTGTTGGACTTTATATTTAGTGCTGATTTTCAAGTCGATGCAAATCAAATTTGCTTAGGTTCTGGAGTTGCTTTTTCAGCTGTTAGTGATGATGCAGTTAAATGGTTGTGGGATTTCGGTGATGGAAACTCAAGCACAAAACGAAATCCTACTCATCTATATGAAAATGAAGGGATTTACAGTGTAAGATTAATTGCAGAAAATGCTACCGGTTGCACTGATACTGTGACTAAAGCGCAATTTATCGAAGTATCCCCTTATAAAGCTGATTTCAAATTAAAAGAATCAATTCAAAATACTTGTGTTCCTGTGCAAGTAGAATTTGAAGATTTGTCAAAGGGTGCTATCAGCTATTTCTGGAATTTTGGTGATGGTAAAACTTCTCGGGTAGCAAACCCAGTTCATTTGTATAATAAAGTGGGAGAGTTTGATGTGATATTATTGATAACCAATAAGTTGGGTTGCCAAGATACACTTAAAAAAGAAGCATTTATTAAAGTTAATGGTCCTGAAACAAAATTTGCAATTGAAGAAAAGATAGTATGCTTACCAAAGACAGCTAACTTCACTGATATTTCAAAAAGTGCAGTTTCTTGGCAATGGATTTTTGGTGATGGAAATACATCCAATGAGCAAAATCCAAAGCATCTTTACGAAAAACCAGGTACTTATGAGGTTATGCTCATTGCCGAAAATGAGCAAGGTTGTGAGCAGATTTATAAAATGGATGGTATTAAAGTATTGCCAACACCAAATGTTGATTTTGATTTAACTGTTTCAGGTGAGTGCTACCCTGTAGAGGTGAGTTTAACAAATAATAGCGATAATTTATTAAATCCATCTTATTTATGGGATTTTGGGGATGGACAAACCTCTACAGAGCCAAATCCAAGCATTGTATTTCACAAAACTGGAGAATTTAATATTTCATTGACTGTGCAGAATGATAATGGGTGTCCAGTAACTGTGATGCATGATAAGAAAATTCTAGTTCGAGATACCACAAAGCATCATGAAGCCGATTTAAATCAGATTTTGGTAGAAAATAATAGAGTTCATTTTGAAATTGAGCCATATTATCAAAATAATATTTCTCATTATAATGTATATCGTGACAGTCCGAGGGGATTTAATTTATTGCAAACTATCAATGTTGGATCGCAGGCTAATCACCGTATTCTGTACGATGACCAAACTTGCCGTCCTCAGGATATGTCGCATGAATATATTTTTCAAGCAGTTTCATTTTGTGAAGACACCGTTAAAAAAGAGCAATTAACCATTTTCAATACCATGCTTTTGAAAAAAATGGAGCAGCAAAAAGATGAAAGATTGATAAACTGGAATCCTTCAAAAGGATTTAGTGTCGATAATCAGCGAATTTTCCGGAAGTTTAAAGGGGAGTTGCAATGGGAAGAAATTGCAGTATTGGAAT
Organism: Marivirga sp.; assembly: GCF_035704835.1. Lineage (GTDB taxonomy): Bacteria > Bacteroidota > Bacteroidia > Cytophagales > Cyclobacteriaceae > Marivirga. The sequence goes on from NZ_DASSWQ010000086.1 coordinate 118,722, forward strand.
CAAATGCTTTAAGTTTCCGTGATGAGGAGGATTTATGTCCTGGTATTTACGAATATCGAATTGGTGTTTTTCAGCAAAATACTTTACGTTCCATCAGTAATTTTGTAGAGTTTGAAGTCACCGATGAAATTTACAAAAATCAACGTGCTGAAATCAAGAATAGTACTGTAATGGAAACAGGTGAAGTTTTCATAGAATGGAGTATTTCACCGGAAGGTAAAGGTAGAATTACTTCATTTGAAATACATAGAAGTGAAAATGGGGGAGAATTTGTTTATTTTGATAGTGTAGAACCTCATGAACAATTTTACATTGACAGTGAAAGTGATACTGAAAATAATACGTACGATTACCAAGTGAAGGTGATAAATGATTGCGCTGTTGATACTAAAAATAGTGATAGAAGTAATACAGTTTTGCTACAGAAGGATGTTCAATTCAGAAAGTATGAGTTAAAATGGAATGCATTTAAAGGCTGGGAAGATGGTGTTAAGAAATACATAATACAGCGTTTGAATGAAAATGGAGAATGGGAAACTGTGGAGGAAGTTTCAGGAGACCAGTTAAAAACAATTATCCGAGATGTAGAGGATTAAAATCCAAGATAATTACATATTAAAAAAGGCTGTCAGTTAACTTCATTAACGACAGCCTTTTTCATGTTTTGTTTACAAAATAGAATACTGAGGTATTATTTAGATATTCTCTCGATTAAATCTGCAGCTCTGTTTGAATAACCTGCTTCATTATCATACCATCCAACAACTTTAGCCAATTTACCTGAAACTGAAGTTAACGATGAATCAAAAATACATGAGTGAGGGTTTCCCACAATATCAATAGAAACAATCTGATCCTCAGTATATTCTAAGATGCCTTTCATACTACCTTCAGAGGCTTTTTTCATGGCAGCATTTACTTCTTCTGCGGTTGCTTCTTTCTTCAATTCCACGGTAAAATCAGTTAAAGAACCATCTGGAATTGGAACTCTCATAGCAATACCATCTAATTTTCCTTGTAAATGTGGTAAAACTAATCCGACAGCTTTAGCGGCACCAGTTGAGGTAGGTACTATAGAGTAAGCTGCAGCTCTAGCTCTTCTTAAATCTTTGTGAGGAGCATCCTGTAAATTCTGGTCAGCGGTATAAGCATGTACAGTAGTGATATAACCTTTTTCAATACCAAATGTATCATCCAGCACTTTAGCCATTGGAGCTAAGCAATTTGTCGTGCAAGATGCATTAGAAATGATGGTTTCCTTTCCTGTCATGGTATCTTCATTCACTCCTAGTACCACAGTTGGAACATTTCCTTTAGCCGGAGCGGAAATTACAACTTTCTTAGCACCAGCTTTCAAATGTTTTCCTGCGTTTTCTTCGTCAACGAAAAGACCAGTAGATTCTAAAACAATTTCAACACCCATTTTTCCCCAAGGCAGATTAGCTGGGTCTCTTTCAGCAGTAACTGAAATCTTTTTTCCATTTACGGTTAAGGAATTTGAATCAAAAGAAATTTCGTCTGGAAATCTTCCATGAACTGAATCGTATTTTAATAAATGTGCTAGTGTTTTAGTATCTGTAAGATCATTGATGCCTACGACTTCAACATTATTTTTTTGCAGTAGGGCTCTGAAAGTTAACCTCCCAATACGCCCGAATCCGTTAATTCCAACTTTTACGTTTGACATGTTGATATAATTTATTTAGTTAAGTTAATTTAAGTGGTAAATATAAACCTACTTGTTAGCAATATCAAATTAGAGGCTTAAAGGTTTACACCCTAAAATTATTTTATTTTTTTTCGGGTAAGGGTTTGTAATTAGAAAGCAGCCTTCTATATTTGCATCTCCATTTAAAAATGGCCCGTTCATCTAGGGGTTAGGATATCAGGTTTTCATCCTGGAAACAGGGGTTCGATTCCCCTACGGGCTACTTTAGAGCACTTAATAAAGTCGTTATTAAGTCAATTCTTTGTTTGATTATAGTTCTTTCGTCAAATTTTTTGATGAAGTATTCATGGCCCGTTCATCTAGGGGTTAGGATATCAGGTTTTCATCCTGGAAACAGGGGTTCGATTCCCCTACGGGCTACAGAGGCTGTCAGAAATGACAGCCTTTTTCCTGACTTCCGCATTTTAACACCCAAAATTAAATAGCTCAGCTAAATACTTTTGTTCTTGGGTTAAGAGGAGAGTCTTCTTAATTCTTTTACCACTAACAGGCATTATAGCCTGTATTTCAAATATATTTTCAGC
>NZ_DASSWQ010000052.1:0-2436 GCF_035704835.1 Marivirga sp.
TCCCGCTTTCTTCACTGCATTCCTCACGGAAAACCAGCTTGCGGCTTACTAACAGGCTTCACCAACTCGCCTGTAAGGGACTTGCACCCTCTGGAATAATATGGTATCTTCGATACCAGATGCCCATACTGGGCACACACAGCACCTACACGCAAGCAGGGGTTTCGTGCTTCGTAGGACAGGAAAGTGGTATATTTGAAGTTCAGTTCTTCGTAGGAAGTTCAGTGGTAAAAATCCCTGCCTGCGTGTAGCCGCAAAACGTTGTGCAACATTTAGACCAACCATTATCGTAGAATAAATTGACCTTATTTTATCTCACTTTTGAAATAATAAGTAACATTTTTTGATTTCCGCATCTAAAGGGAAATCAAAACTTAAAGCCAATGAAAAATCTTATTTTATTATTCGTCTCATTCGTATTTTCTTTATCTATTTATGCAAAAAATGAAAGTCAGCCTATCAGTGTAGAAGTTACAGGAAAAGGTAAACCAATAGTATTAATTCCTGGATTTACAGTTCCTGGAGACATTTGGAATCCACTAGTAAAGAAACTTGAAAAGAACTACGAATGCCACATAGTAACATTAGCTGGTTTTGGAGGAACAGAACCAATTGAATTCCCTTGGTTACCTAAAGTCAACGAGTCTATAAAAAAATATATATTAGAAAATGATTTACAAAATGCTACCATAATTGGTCACAGTCTGGGCGGAACAATTGCCACTTGGCTTGCTGCACAAAACGAATTAAAACTTTCTAAAATAATACTAATTGATGCGCTTCCTGCTTCTGGAGCATTAATGATTCCTAATTTCAACCCTGAAAACTTGATTTATGAAAGTCCATATAACAATCAACAACTAGCAATGGATGATGTAGCCTTTGAGCAAACTGCCACAGCAATGTCGAAAAGTATGAGTCTTAAAGAATCAGCTCAAGAAAAAATCAAGAACTGGATACTAGAATCTGACCGAAAAACATATGTTTATGGATATACAGATTACCTTAAATTAGACCTTAGAGAAAATTTAAAAAACATTTCGATTCCAGTTACTATAATTGCAGCGTCACAACCATATGGTGAGGAAATGGTTAAACAAACTTATAAAAATCAATATGCAAATTTAAAAGATTACAATTTTATTATAGCGGAAGATAGTGCCCATTTTATAATGCTTGACAAACCCGAATGGTTTTTAAAACAAATGCAAACGATATTATCATCTAATTAATGATTACAGAACAAGAATTCACTAACATCTATAATATACACGCTTCTAAAGTCCACAGGTTGTGTTTAGGATATGCATCAGGAAATAATGAGCTTGCAAAAGAATGGCATCAGGAGACTTTTATAGAAGTTTGGAAACATAGAAACTCATTTAAAGGAAAGTCGTCTATTGACACTTGGATTTATAGAATTGCAGTAAATGTTTGTCTAGGTGATTTACGTAAATCAAGAAAAAGCATCACTATTAATGAAGACTTATTGTCAAATAGTAGCTATGATGACAACAAAAAAGATGATGAAAAAAACATCAAAAAAATGTATCACTGTATTGACCAACTAAATGAGCAAAATAAAGCATTGATATTATTAGAGCTAGAAAACATACCACAAACTACTATTGCAGACACCGTTGGTTTAGCACACGGAACATTAAGAACGCGCTTGAGTCGTATTCGAAAATCACTTTTAAAATGTATTACAAATGGAAAATGATAACTTAAATAAATTATGGGATATTCAAACTAATGATATATCAAACTTTAATCCCAAAGAAATAATTACAAAAGCAAAGAAGCAACGTAACAGTCAATATATCAGCATCACTATTATGTCGTTAACAGTGATAGTGTTAATAATCTATGCTTTTTATTATGCATTTAGTCAATGGAACACCTTTAATCTAGGTTTAATTCTTATGATTTCAAGTCTTACATTACGAATTATCTTGGAATTCTATTCGTTATATCGCAAAGAAAAACAACTAATCTCAATGGCTCAAAAATCTTACTTTGCCTATCTGAAAAAGTATTATAAAGCTCGACAAATGATAAACTTTGTTATTACACCCATCTGTATTGCAGTTTATATATTTGGATTTTATTTGCTACTACCTTACTTTAAAGATTACTTTTCAAAAGGGTTTTACACTTACATTCTAATTTCAGGTTTTCTTTCTCTTGCTTTTGTTATTGCTATAATTATTAAGAGCACAATCAAAGAACAAAGCTTTTTAAGACAATTGCATAAATGATAAAAAAATATCAATTTGAATAAAAAAAACGTTGCACAACATCTAAGCTCTAATGATGCGCGCTAAGGGCGCGGTTCATTAGAGCTTCTGTTGAGCTCAACTTCCAAACCTACACTGTTTTTCTATGGGGATTGAATAAGTTTATTTTGGGCTTTCTTTCCTGTTTTTAGTAAAC